>QHXI01000013.1:8645-35510 GCA_003222895.1 Acidobacteriota bacterium
TGAGATGTGGTCGCAGTTCCGATTTCTTGGCGTGAATGGCGGCAGCAACATTGACGAGTTCTTTACGGTCAAGGATGAGTCGCGATCAGAAGTCTATGAAGCGGCGTGGTGGATGCCTGAGAAAAGTGAGGCGATTATTGCGTTAGGCAACATTAGCGATGCGCCCACAAGCGCGACCGTCGGCTTTGGCAATGGTCATTCACGCACGGTCAACTTACAGCCGCACGCAACTGAATTGGTAAGAGAAGAATCGCAAAGCGAAGGCACACAATCAGTCACTATCAATGTTAGTGGAGCAGCCGGAAGCATTGTGCCAACCGGAATAATCACGGCAAAGAACGGTTCCTTTAATAGCGTGATTCGCTTCTATGATCCTACGCGCGCGAAGCAGCCGAGTCTTTATGCAACCGGCTTTCGCGTGAAAGGTGTAACGCCGCACATGGTGCTGAAGAATACCACCTCGAATTCAATTGCAGTTGAACCAAAATTCACACCGCTTACCGGCGGCTCCCCCTACGTGTTGCCGCAGGTTTCTCTTGCGGCCAACGAAATCAGAGAAGTTGATCTCAAGCCGTTGTTGCGTCTAGCACAGAGAGGACACGATCTAGACGTTGTCAGTATTGAAATTACGAATTGGGCCGCGCCGGGCTCACTCATTGGTTCATTATATGGAATCAACGACGCGACCGGCTTGAACTATGACGCTCCTTTGCGTGATTCAGGACTTGTTCGCACCATGACGGGTTCGTATCCTTGGAACATCGGCGATGATTTCACTACAGTCGTTTACATTACAAACATTAGCGACCAGCAAGCTGAGTTTGTCGGTGAAGTTAACTACCAGGGCGGACACGTGCTTATCGAACCGCGGAAATTAGCGCCGAGAGAAACAGCGGTCTTTGACTTGGAAAAATTCCGTGACGAGCAAGCTTCGGACACCACCGGCAATAAGCTGCCGCAGAAAGTTTCCATAGGACAATTCAAATGGGCGGTTCACGGCGTTACAAACGGAAAGCTACTCTTAATTGGACGGGCTGAAATGGTTAGTCGTTCTCAGCAAATCAGTACCAGTTATAGTTGTAACGATCCCTGTCCTCCGTATTATCAGGGTGACCTTAATCCTTTTCCACCGCCAGTCGTTTTGGTGTCCGGGACAGGAAATGCGTCGTCATGGGAAACGGCTTATTACGGTAGCGGCTACAGCTATACTTGGGCAGCTTCGGCGGCCTGGACGGCCGACAGTTCGGCGGTGTCGCTCAACCCTTCGGCGGCGCAGACGACGACACTCACAGGTGAGTTCCCAGGCAGCGCTTGCGTTACCGCCGACATGGGTCGTGAAGAGAGTTATGGCTACGATGGAAGGGACTGCTACGATAATAACAATACTTACCCGGTGGAGGGTTCGGGTTGCGCAGAAGTGGTTTGCGCAGTACCCACCAACTTTCATCAAGTCGGTGCCGGAACTGATAGCGGGGGCGTTCTTCACTTCGATTACGAGTGGGGATCCAGCACCGGCAACCTGGCGGATCTGTCTCAATGTACAGTTGGGGAGATCGTTAGTTATCCTGGCAGTTCAAATCCGTATGTTTGGCCGCACCCTCCATTTACAAGATCGAGCACTAGTCCAACGGTAATTGATGTATCAGCCACGAGCGGCAGCGGGCAAGACGACCATTATGGTCCCCCGTTTGCTAGCCCGTTTTCGGCGGCGTCGTTTACCGCGACTCAGTACTATCGATACAAGTGTCCGTGTGCCAATGGAGGCAATTATGTAAATCTGACGGGACCGATATCAATAATAAGATCGGTGACCCAAAACGCGAATGGCAGCTGGAAATACACTGTCACAAAATCCGGGTCGTCTGCCACCGTAAATCCCATGCAATGAATGGCCGTGGCGACTTAACGTCCGCGGTTAGCCATCGGCTAGTATATCGATTGTCGGGCCGCCCGTAGCGTGCAAGGAGGATACATGAGTAGACTATATAGAAATGGAAATCGAATCGCGATCCTTATGGTTTGTGGCTTTGTACTAGCTACTCAATCAGGTATGACGGCACAACGAATGCCCCGCGAAAACCATAACGACTGGTTGGCGCGCAGTCTAAGTGAAATACAGACTGTTAAGGTTGGCATGAAAAGACGCGACCTGCTGAGACTGTTTACGACTGAAGGCGGTTTCTCCAGTAGAACGTCTAGAAAATATGTGTACAAAGGTTCTCCTTACATAAAAGTCGACATTCAATTTCAGCCAGCCGGCGCAACAGGTAATCCTCGCGAAAACCTCGATGACGAGATAGTTCAGATATCCAAGCCGTATCTGGAATACTCAGTGTCTGACTGACGTTAAGCGGCTATGCCGCTTCGGTCAGGCACCCCCACGATGTGGCTAATGTTCAAGCCGGCGGGAGTTGCTGGCACTTCGCTATGGGTTCCGCTTCGACAAGTGACTTGGAGTTGGTCAGCGTCGGCCAGCTTTACACAAGGCATTTGGATTGACACAGGTCACAGCGACCCTAACAATCTTTCCGATGAGGAACGTCAAATGCAACACGTTTTAGGCGGCCAATGATAAGCAGGGTTAGCCTGAATGATTTGCGATGTTCGTCATGATGATGTCTGCGCGACCCGTCCAAACGCAAAGAAAACCCGTAAGTCATTCAGAATGGGTCGCACAAAGTCTGGCAGAGATCCGGACCATAAAAGTTGGCATGACAAGAAAAGATCTCCTGAGATCGTTTTCAGTTGAGGGCGGTGTTTCTACCAGAACCTCGAGAACATTCGTTTTTCGCGAATGTCCCTACATTAAGGTAGATGTAGGATTCGAGACCGTCGGGGCGCCCGCCGATAAGTTGAATGAACATATGGAGGATAAAATTACTAGAATATCCAAACCATATTTGGAGCAATCGGTGATCGACTAATATTGACTGCAGGATTAGGCGCTCCGCGTTAGAATTCACTCTTCAAGTCGATTATTCAGCAGACTGCGTTTCTCGCCCAGTGAATGATCCGATTCTGGTTTCTCCTTACGCTTTTGCTTTCTGTTTGCCGCTTGCGTTTCCATCTCCTAATTCTTACCTTCTGATTCGTGCACGATCTCGAAGACGCATGGGAAATCGCTCTCGCCGAAGCGACACAGCGCGCGCGCGGCGCGGGGCGGGCGGACCTGCTTCGTTATCTGGATTTGCGGCGGCGAAACGATCTGTTGCGACGTGCGGCGACGGATTGGTTGCACGAAGCCGTCACTTCGCTGGCTGCTGACGCGAATCGCGCGGGCGCTGCAATTCAGCTCGAACGTGAAGCAGCGCATCGATTTCGTCGCGGACCAGCCACGATGGTGGGAAAGCTTCTGACGCTGCGAAAGGGAGTGCGCGCTTTGACGATCGAAAGCGGTTGGCCGCGTGCACCGCGTGACGGTGTCGTGCGCGGCAATGGCCTGGCGTGTGCAAACATCAAACATCTGGGCCGCGCGCGCCTGAATGAAGAGCTGGTGCTGGTGAGTTCAGCGAGCGGATCGCCGCAATGGTTTGTCTTGAAAGACGACGTGCGGACGATCCTGACTGAATCAGATCTGCGCCGGCACTTCGCGATTCTGCTTCAATCCTGACGCTCAACGCACCATCAAATGCTTCTCACGATCAGCCGCATAACTGAGGCAAGCGAGAATATCTTCCTTGGTGAGATACGGAAAATCTGAGAGGATCTGTTCCTGACTCATGCCCGAAGCGAGGTATTCCAAAACATCGTAGACGGTAATGCGCATGCCGCGAATGCATGGCTTGCCGCCACGCTTACCGGGCTCGATCGTGATGATGTCCTGGTAACTAATCGGCGTTGGGTGCTAGTTAGTTCTTAGTTTGGTGAACGGAATTGAATCTAGGCCGCTTTCGTTCGCGTCGCCAAATCAACGATATAGCGATTGAGGTCCGGGTATTTGATGTATTTGAGACTCTTGATTAGAGACGGAACTTGACACGTTTGCAGTCCGACTACTATGGGGATAACGTGCCTCCTCGTGGAATAAGCTGCTCCTAAAGCAGCCATGAGATTGGGGTCGTCCACCGACTCGTTCGTCAGTATGACGAAAATCTCATCAGCTTCGCGCAAAGCCCTGTTAGTGGCCGAAATGGTTTTGTCTGACTTGGCGGATTCATTGGCCCAGTGCGCGTCAATACCGGCCAACTCCAACCTGCTCGCGATATCCTGGACGATGTCGATATCCTTCGATGACGAGTGAATGAAAACCTTATACGCCATGATTGAACCTCATGCTTTCCTTCGTTGCGCTTGAGAAATGCGCCGTCTTAATTGTGCCAGAAATTCGTCGAAGCTGTTAAGGTCGATACCCTTAATATCCTTCAGGGGCTCCATTTGCTGCGCCTTTACATTATTGAAAATGGGGGTTACATGTTTCTCCAGTTGCCGCAGTCCGCCAATTTCGAAAGGCACCCACTTAGACTTAACACTATTCGGCGAAATGAGAATTAGTGCTTCATCGCATGCGTTGATCCCACGACGAATGTCTTCGACGATGACATCACCACCACCTAAATCCTTTTCATCAAGCCAACAATCGGCACCAAGAGCTTCGATCTTTTCCACCATCACCTTCGCGATCCAAGCATCTACAGATGAGTGGCTAACAAATACGAGATATCGCGAGCGCTTCTGCCTCTTGGAGGATTTAGGCATTTCCCGGCTAATCTAGCATTTCGTGCCACACCTGCATACTGTAACAAAAATTGCATAACGCGTTATCGCGGCTCGTAATCCTCACCGCCCCGGCGGTGTCGTCGATCCAAAGCAGTTCGTCTCGCGAGCATACAAATCCTCCGGGCGGTAGAGATTTCGATGCGCGAGATGTTATTCGCGGACCGACACAAGCGCAACGCTTCACATTAGTCCGTCGCTTGAATCGGCTCGCGCGTTGGCTCATCATAAAAAGCAAATGGCGAGTGTTGCTTTACGACTTCCGGGGAATGTTCCCGGTGATTTCTATGTAGACTCGACGTGTATCGATTGCGATGCCTGCCGGCAAATTGCGCCTAACGTTTTTACCGAAGCTGGCGACGCGTCGATCGTGTTTCATCAACCGATTGACGAAGCGGAAACCAAGCGCGCGCTGATGGCGTTGGTCGCTTGTCCCACGGGTTCGATTGGAACAGTCGAGCATCACGATGCGCATATCGGCATCGACGCGTTTCCCGAGTTGCTCGCGGAGAATATTTACTACTGTGGCTTCAACGCGGAATCGAGTTTCGGCGCGTGGAGCTACTTGATTGTTCGGCCAGACCAAGAGGGCGGCAATGTCCTGATCGATTCACCGCGATTCGCAACGCAACTTGTAAAAAAGATCGAAGCCCTGGGCGGCGTGCGCACGATGTTTCTGACACACAAGGATGATGTCGCCGATCATCGACGGTTTGCCGAAAAGTTCGGATGTCGAAGGATCATGCATGCTGACGACGGCGCGACAAGCCTCGGTATCGAACAAGTGATCGCGGGCGGTGATCCCCTTCGGATCGATGACGACCTGATCGCCATTCCGGTTCCGGGGCACACGCGCGGGCATATGGTCATGCTTTACAAAGACAGGTTTCTGTTCACCGGCGATCATCTCGCGTGGTCGCCGAATCGAAACTCCCTGATCGCGTTTCGCAGTGCTTGCTGGTATTCATGGAGCGAACAAACGCGTTCGATGGAAAAGCTGCTTGACTATAATTTTGAATGGGTATTGCCGGGCCATGGCCGCATACATCATGATTCGCGCGAACAGATGCGTGCGCACCTTGCGCGCTGTATCGATTGGATGAAAATGCGTTAAGATGCAGCCCCGTTTCGGTTGGAGGATTCGATGATTTCAAAACGTGTTCTGATTTCTGGCGCGGCTTTGCTGCTTTTTTTCGCCACCGCACTTTCGCAGGGCGACGTAAAGCATTTTTCGAAAGATGGATTGCTTTTCGATTACACGAACGGTTGGTCCATCACCGATGAGAGCAATACGGACGCGCAACAGTTGACGCTCAACCGCGCCGACAGCGACGTGCAGATTCGGGTTTTCGTTCATCGCGGAAAGGTCGACACGCCAGAGAAACTCGCGAAAGCGAAGTCCGCATTCATCGATCCTTACGTAAAGTCGGTCAACGATACTTTCGTTCAAATGGGCGCGAAGCCCGAAAGCAAACCGTCGAAAATAAAAGTTGGCGAGATCGAAGCCGAGGGCGTTCAACTGCGAGCGTCACTGGGCGGAGAAGCGGGCGAGGCCGATGTGTACTGGCTGCCGCTCACGAATCGCGTGGTGGTGCTGACTTTGTTTGGACCGGACGCGGCTTTGAAGCGCGCCACGCCGACCTGGGACATGGTTCGCAACTCGATCAAGATCGAATCTTCACAATCGAAAGCTTCGCCAACTCCGAAAGGAAAACCCTAATAATTCGGACTGCGCTGGCAGAGCGAAGCGGCGACAGCGCTTTGAATCGAAAGTTAACCAAGCCGCTATTATTTTTTGTGAATTAATCAAAGCGCCGTCGACGCTTTCGCTCTGCCGGCGCACTCCACATAAGAATGGAGCAGAACAGTGATCATTGGACTTCCGAAAGAGATTAAGGACAACGAATATCGCGTAGGCTTGACGCCGGCCGGCGTGCGCGCGCTCAAAGATGCGAATCACCGCGTGCTGGTTCAGAAAAACGCCGGCGTCGGGTCGGGTTTCGACGATGAGCTCTACGAGCGCGCTGGTGGAACGATTATCGATTTGGCGGATACTGTCTGGGGCGAAGCGGAAATGATCGTGAAAGTGAAAGAGCCGATCGCGCCCGAATATCCGCGCATGCGCGAAGGCCAAATGCTTTTCACTTATTTGCATCTTGCGCCGGACAACGAATTGACGGAGCAGCTGCTGAACCGAAAAGTGACCGGCGTTGCTTACGAAACGATCACCGATCGCAAAGGCACGCTGCCGCTTTTGACGCCGATGTCGGAAGTCGCCGGTCGCATGGCGATTCAGGTCGGCGCGCATTATCTGGAAAAGATGAGCGGCGGACGCGGAATTCTGCTCGGCGGAGTTCCCGGCGTGCCGGCCGCGCGGGTGGTAATTATCGGCGGCGGAGTGGTCGGAACGAACTCGGCAAAGATCGCCGTCGGCATGGGCGCGCACGTGACGATCATCGATAACAATCTCGATCGGTTGCGCGAGCTGGACGATATTTTTCTTTCCAAGATTTCGACGTTGGCCTCGAGCGCTTACATGATTCACGACGCGCTGATGACTGCCGATCTAATCATCGGAGCTGTGCTGGTCCCCGGCGCATCGGCGCCTCGCTTAGTCACGCGCAACATGTTGAAGGACGTCGCCGACGGCGCCGTGATCGTCGATGTCGCGGTCGATCAAGGCGGATGCGTTGAGACGACTCATCCGACGACTCACTCTGATCCAACTTACTATGTTGAAGGCGTGCTCCATTATTGTGTCGCGAACATGCCCGGCGCAGTGCCGCGCACTTCTACGTTCGCGTTGACCAACGCGACGCTGCCCTACGCGCTTAAGTTGGCGAATCTTGGATTCAAAGCTGCAGTGATGGGCGATCCGGGATTGGCTGCGGGGGTGAATACCTACGCAGGCAAACTAACTTATCAAGCTGTGGCGCTGTCGCAAGGAAGAGAGTACACGCCGCTGGATCAGTTGTTGGAAGGCTAAGACAGCAGCGTCGTCAGGCACGCTTTCAGCTCATCGACTTTCACCGGTTTGTAGAGAAACGCGTCAATCAGGTTATCTCCTTCCGCGGCCGGTTTATTCTCCTGTCCCGTTAGCAGCACGATTGGAATCTCGGCGAGCTGTGCATTATTGCGAAGGAATCGTGCCAACTGCTGCCCGTCCATGTTCGGCATCACCGCATCAGTAACGACGACATCGATCTTCGACGAGAGCGCGACCTTCATGGCTTCCAAACCATCTTCGGCGGGAATCACTTTGTAGCCCGAACGTTGCAGGGTCACTTCCAGATAGCGCCGCACTGAACGATCGTCTTCGACCAGGAGGACGCATCTAAGTGACGACGAATCATCACCTGTTTCCGCGGTTTGCGATTTTAGCGATTGTGGCTGATCCATTCCTAAAGTTTTCGTGCTGAGTGAGAAAGCCGCGTTTTGAGTAACGCGTCGCGAACGTTCCTACATCGGTAACAACGAGATTAAGACTGGTCCCCGTTGATTGTCAAAGACATCGCAAATAAACAAATACAGGCCGCTTTGCTATACTTTCAGTTTTCGCCGACACGAAAATACCCGACTGTGCATTTCTAAGCTCATGTACGAATTCGCAGTAACTCCAGCCGTAACTCAGATCCGCCGTCGCGGCGTGGTGATCACCGAGGTCGCGCCCGAGTCTATCGGCGCTGAGTTCGAACTTGAAGCGGGCGACCGCGTGATGCGCGTTAACGGCCGTGTGGTGCGTGACTATCTCGATTTTCGATTTCAGACGGCCGGTGAAGACGAGCTCGTAATCGATGTCCGCAAAGCCGGCGGCGAAGATTGGGAGCTGAACATCGAACGCGACGAAGCGGAAGAACTCGGACTCAGTTTTGAGCAGATCGTCCCGCGACAATGCGCCAACGAATGCCTGTTTTGTTTCTGCAAAGGCAATCCTGAATCCGCGCGGCCATCGCTGTTCGTGCGCGATGAAGACGTGCGGCTGTCGTTTCTCTATGGCAATTACACGACGCTTACTTCGATCACTGACGATGAAATGCGCCGCGTGGTTGAACAGCGGCTGACGCCGCAATATGTTTCAGTCCATGCGACTGACCTGGATGTGCGCGCTTACCTGCTGGGCATCGATCAAGAGCGCGCGGATATCAGCGAGAAGATGCGGCGGATGCTTGATGCGGGAATCGAGATTCACGCGCAGGTTGTGTTGTGTCCGAAGATCAACGATCGAGATATTCTGCGTCGCACGATTTACGATCTTGCGGAGTTACATCCCGGCGTCAGCAGCGTCGCGATCGTGCCGCTTGGTTTGACGCGTTATCTAAACGATGAACGACTGACGCCCGTGACGCCGGAGTTCTGCCGCCACACGATCGACGAAGTTTCAATTATTCAAAAAGATTTGCGGGCGCGACTCGGAACAACATTCGCTTTCCTGGGCGACGAGATTTATTTGAAAGCCGGACAGGACGTTCCCTCGCGGAAACATTATGGCGACTATCCGCAGATCGAAGATGGGATCGGCATGGTGCGCAGCTTCACAAATGAATTCGAAGCGTTGGTGCGAAAGTTGAAACGAGAAAGCGGGGCCGTGGCCCGACCGGTAGGCTGGATCGAAGGCACGATCATGACGGGAACCTTGTTCGCTCCTGAATTGAGCAAATTGATCGATCACTTCAATCAGAGATCCGGCACTCGCTTGAATGTCGTTCCCGTCGCAAATCAATATTTCGGCGGCGACGTCAGCGTGGCGGGTTTGCTTACCGGTGGCGATTTTCTTGCAGCTCGATCGCGTGTGACCGGCGATTTCGCAATCATTCCCCGTGTCGCATTGAAGAGTGACGAGCCGATCATGCTTGACGGGATGCGCTTTGAAGATCTGCAACGACAGTTCGATGTGCCGCTTTACGCGTTTGATTTTTCCTCGCTCGCATCTCTATTAGCGAACGGATCCATCGCCGGGACACAGCGCGAAATCGGCGAGCCCGGTTAAGTTGTCGCCGGGTTTTAAAGCCATGACCGAGATAACCCCCAGCGAACTCGCACCGGCGAAACAAATTCTCGATGTCGGTTGCGGTTGGAACAAAACGCCGGGCGCAATTGGCATCGACGCCAATCCGAAAACCCACGCGGATGTAATTCACGATCTCGGCGCCACACCTTATCCATTTCCCGACGACGAATTCGATCAAATCATTTGTCGTCACGTCGCTGAACACGTTCCCGACGTCATGGCCCTGGTTACCGAACTTCATCGCATAGCCAAGCCGGGCGGCAGGATCAGCATTACGACTCCACACTATTCGAATCCTGATTGGGCCACGGACCCAACTCACCGAAACCACTTCAACAGCTACTCATTCAATTGTTTTGTCGACGAGCGGCAACTCTTTCCGTTCTACACAGAAGTAAAGCTGCGGCCCATCCGCACCTATGTCTCGCTCGCGAACCTTTGGCGCGCGATCGGTCTCGAGTTCATCGTAAACCTGGACCAACGTTGGCCGGCCTTTCGTTTCACGCGAAAGTTCTGGGAGTTTTATTTAAGCAACGTGATGCGGGGCAAAGAACTTCAATTCGAGTTTCAAGTTGTGAAATAAGGACCTCCGTCGACAATCCGATACGTTTTTATTCTGGCAGCACCTGAAAATGTCAAAGCAATCTTCCGGCAGTGCGTAACCTAACGATCGCGTGATAACCTTCGCCCCGATCGCAGTGCCATGACTGCGCCCGGCGCCCGCAGCGCACGTCTTCTATCTAGACATGCTTAAGCTCAGCCAAACAATCTTGCTCGTCTGTCTTTGCTGTTTGCCGGTGGCGGCGCAGGCGGGACAAAGCACCCGGCCATCGCAACAACCTGATGCTGATGTCGTCAAAGTAACGACCGAACTGGTCCAAACCGATGTGATGGTTTTTGATAAGCAGGGCCGGTTCATCGAAGGGCTGGGCCAGAAAGATTTCGAGTTGCGTGTCGACGGAAAGACCCAGCCCCTAAGGTTCTTCGATCGCGTCAAAGCCGGCGCCGTTAACGAGGATGCCCAACTCGCGGTAGCGCGTGGCGCTTCACAGCCTGGTCCGACGGGAGAATCGGCGCCACTCGACCGCGGTCGCCCCGTCTTCTTTTTTGTTGACGACATGCACATGGGTCTCCAGAGTCTTGATCAGACTCGAAAATTACTCAGGCGCTTTGTTGATCAGGATCTCAAGCAAAATGACCAGGCTGAGATTGTGACCGCAAGTGGACGGCTGGGATTCCTGCAACAACTCACTGACAACAAGAAGGTGTTGCGCACCGCTATCGAAAGTCTGTCACCGCGCAAGGGCATTGTGAAAGACATGCAGCATCCGCCGATGAGCGAGTACCAGGGGCTTCAGATCGACCGCGGCGATCGCGATACGCTCGGGTTCTTTGTTGACGCGGTGATGGCCGAGAGTCGTATGACTCGGCCCTCGGCCGAGGACGAAGTGCACCGGCGCGCATTGATGCTTTTAGAACAGGCTGCCAGCCTGACCAGCATGACGCTTTCATCGCTCGATGACTTGGTCCGATCATGCGCAAAGGTCCCGGGCCGCAAATTGATCTTTCTGATCTCAGATGGATTTTTTATCGACACGCGGAATTCGCACGCAACAGAACGAATGTGGATTCTGACTTCGGCTGCGGCCAGATCCGCGACCGTTATCTATTCCATCGATGCGCGCGGACTGATTGCGCGCCTCGACGAAGCCGGTGATCAGGTCGCAGTCGACCCGACGGGCCGACTTTCACGCGGAAGCCAGGGCGAGATTGGTTCCGCCCAAGATAGTCTAAATGCTTTGGCGCGCGACACAGGCGGTCGTGCGTTGTTCAATACTAACGACCTTCATATTGCCGTCGACAACGGCCTGAAGGAAACCGCCACATATTACCTGCTGGCGTGGCGTCCCGATCATGAAGGTAATACGAGCAAGTTTCGCCGCCTCGACGTCTCGGTCGTTGGCCGGCCAGAACTTACCGTGCGGGTCCGTCGCGGCTTCTTCGATCTCGAACCTCAACGAACAACAGTTAAGAACAATAAGAACGCGCCGGATCAAAAGGCAGCTGAAAAAATCGCTGAGACGAAACTGCGGGCCGCGATCATGTCTCCTTATCCCGATCGTGAGATTCCGATCTCGCTGAGTGTGAATTATCTTGAGACGATCGAGAAAGGCCCCAGCCTGTCAATTTCAATGCTTGTACCCGGCGAGTTCCTTTTGCTCGACAGTCAAAACAAAGCAGGCGCCCAAATTGATTTGGCGGGCGCCGTCTTTGATCTAAGTGGTCACGTGAATGATCGATTTGGCCAGAAAGTCACCTTGACGCCAAACAATCCCGAAGCCAGCGCTGCTGGTCGCGAGCTTACGTATAACCACTCTGTTATTTTGAAGCCCGGCCTATATCAGGTAAGAGTGGCGGCTCGCGATGCCTTGAGTGGGCACGCCGGCAGCGAGAATAGCTGGATCGAAATACCTGATCTCTCAACTCGCGCGCTGGCTTTGAGCAGCCTAATCGTCGGCGAGAGATCGGCGGAGACTCTTCCTGCGAAATCAAGTGATGCGCTCTCTCTGGCACAGGGGGTGCGGCTGAACATCGATAGACACTTTCGTCGCGATTCGTTTCTCCGCTACATTGTTTTTGTCTATAACGCCGCAACTTCGCCGGCGAAGTCAGTGCCCGATGTTGTTACGCAGGTGCAAATACTGAGAGATAACCAGCCCGTCGCAACCAGCAGTCTGAAGCCGATCCCCACAGAAGGCGTCGAAGATTTTCGCCGGCTGCCCTTTGCTGCGGACATTTCCCTGGAAGGCTTTTCATCAGGCCGTTATATCCTGTTATTCACAGCAATCGACCGAGTGTCAGCTAGCAGTGCCACCCAGCAGGTACGTTTCGAAATCCGATAGTAGGTGATTCCGCAAGCACCTGGTCGATCCAAAATTTCGAATAAATTGACAATTCAGCGATTCGGAAAACTCTCCAAAATCCCCAATGGCTGGATGGGTCCAACTGCAACTTTTGCCCGACAAATGGGCAAACTTGCGTGATATGAATCGATTGACCGGGCGGCACGTCTATTGCGAAAGATAACATCGAATTCGGCTTAGTTTCGAGTTGATCCAAAAATTTGCATTCCAAAGCAGGACCTTCGGCTCAAGCTCAGTGCGGCCGCAGTGCTCTCGCTAGCAACCACTTACCTGTAAAGGAGACTTCATGAAGAGATTGATTTTTACCCTGATAGTATCGTGCCTCATTCCGGTCGCGGCATTGGCCCAATCGAGCACCGGAAATTTGGTTGGTACTGTCTCTGACGCCAGCGGCGTCATTCCGAATGCGACGGTTGTCATCAAAGACAACGCAACCGGAAAAGAGAAAACAGTGCAGACCAACGGGCAAGGAGGATTTACCGTTCCTAACCTCGATGTTGGCACCTATACGGTGACCGTTACTTCGGCGGGTCACAAAACCCACGTATCGACTGATGTGAAGATCGAAGTCGGCAAAGAGTATTCGTTGCCGGTCACGATGGAAGTCGGCGATGTGAAGGAAAACGTCACCGTTGTGGCGGGCGCCGACGTTATTAATAATACGAATCCCGAATTGGCGACCAATATTGGCCCCCGTCAATTATTGGAACTGCCACTACTAACGCGCAATCCGCTGGCACTGATCCTTACCTCGTCAGGCGCCGCGTCCAATCCTTCGCAGAACACCTCGATCAACGGACAGCGCACTTCCAGCACGAACATCGTTCGTGATGGTATCAACATCAACGACAATTTTATCCGTTCGAATGCGACAGACTTTGCTCCCCAGCGTCCCTCTGTTGATGACATCGGTGAGTTCACCATCTCATCGCAGAATTCAGCCGACGCCGGCTTCGGAGCAGCCCAACTTACGCTGGCCACTCCGCGCGGACAGAATGCGTTTCACGGAGCTGCGTTTGAATACAACCGCAACTCGAAGTTCGCGGCTAACAGTTTCTTCAACAACGCGACAGGCGTTTTCGCGGCTAATGATCCGCTCGTCCTGGCGGGCATCAAGTTAGCCGGTACACCGAAGAATCCGCGTCCGTTCCGTAATCGCAACCAGTTCGGCGGCAAGGCCAGCGGTCCGATTCTCCACAACAAACTCTTTTTCTTCGGCTACTACGAAGGACTGCGAGATCGCGTCACCTCGAACAAGCTAACGACTACTCTGTTACCGGGCGTTGCGGCAGGTAATTTCACTTACACTCGCTCAGATACCGGCGCTCTGCAAACGGTTAACATCTTGAGTCCGGCTTTCGGCACGGGCATTACCGCGGTCGACCCGACAATTCAAGCGAGAATTCTGTCGAGACTTCCGCTGGGCAACACCACAGAAGCCGGTGACGCTCGCAACACGACGGGCTATCGCTTCAGCCAACAGGCTAATCAGGATCGCAACAGCTTCACCACGCGTATTGACTATGACATCAGCAGCAACCATTCAATTTACGGTGTCTACAATCACGTGAAGGAAGGCAACCTGCGTACGGACATTGACAACTCGTTCAACCTGACGCCCGTAGCAACACAACCTTCAACCAACAATTTCATGTCGCTCGGTTACCGTGGCACTTTCGGACCGCGTCTGACCAACGAGTTGACTGGTGGATTCTTTAGGAGCGTGCCGGTATTTCACAGTGCTGAAGCAGCCAAGACCAACAACTTTATCGTTCCGACGTTAGTCACCAATCCGGAAGTTACCTTCCTGGATCAGGGCCGTAACGTGCTGACCAAAAACGTTCAGGACAACGCCACTTACATAATGGGCAACCACTCGCTGCGATTTGGCGGACAATTCCAGGATGTTGACATTAACGCCTTCAATGATGCGGGCACTACCCCGACTTACACATTGGGCACGAACGTCAACACGCCGCAGATTTCCACCGCTCAATTTACCAACACCGCGCTGTTTCCGGGTGGCGTACCAACCGCGCAACGCACAACGGCGAACAGCCTGCTGGCTCTGTTGGGAGGGATCGTAGGTGCTGGCTCGACGACGTTCAACGTGACCAGCCAGACCAGCGGTTACGTCCCGGCCGCGACGCAGCGTCGCATCTTTAACTTCAAAGAATACGGGTTCTACTTCTCAGATCAATGGCGTGTGTCACCGACTCTGACCTTGAACCTGGGCGGTCGTTATGACTATCAGACACCGCTCAAGATGACGAACGGGCTCGCGCTGGAACCGGTTATTGCTCAAGGAAGCCAGGCGTATTCAACAGGCCCGACAGAAACAACTTCTCTCCGATCCTTGGAGTTGCCTGGGCACCTCGTGCGAAGAGCGGCTGGCTTGGCAAGTTAGTAGGCGACGGCAAGACTGTGTTCCGCGGCGGGTTCCGCATGGACTATGTCAATGACGAGTTGGTCCGCGCCCCTGACAACGCGCTGGCAAACAACACCGGACTGCAACAGGCAGTTAACCTGCTCAATCCGCTCACAGGCACTGGATCATTGAACGATCGCGCCAGTGCGCTGAGGGCGATTCCGGTGCCGACGTTTATTTATCCACGCACATATGTGCTGAATAACAGTCCGGCATTTGGCAATCTGCAAGCGGCGGCATTCGCCGTGGATCCGAATCTTCAGGTTCCGCGTACGTCGGAATACTCGTTCGGTGTCCAACGCGAGATTGGCTTCAACTCGGTGCTCGAAATCCGCTATGTTGGCAGCCGTGGCAGCAATCTGATGCGCGCGTCCGACTTTAACCAGGTGGACATTCGCAACAATGGCTTTGCGGCCGACTTCAATCGCGCACTTGCCAACTTCAATCTAACGGGCAACGCGGCTTGCACGACCGCCGGTTGTCAACCGCTTACGGTATTCCCGAATCTCGCTGGTGGTGGGTTGCTTACCAATTCGACGGTCCTTTCCCAGCTAACTGCTGGAACACCTGCGGACTTGGCGGTCACTTACATCATCAACGCGCTGACGGGCACGGTGAAGTTCAATCCAAATCCGAACATCTTTGTCGCGGACGTGGTGAACAACAATGCCTATTTCAAATACAACTCGCTGCAGATTGAACTGCGCCGTCGTTTCTCGCACGGTCTTTGGATGAATGCCAACTACACGTTCGAGAAGGAACTGACCAATGGTCAGGGAACCGGTCAAACGCGCGTTGAGGCGCTGCTCGATAACGCCCAACCGAATTTGGAAAAGGCACGTGCTGACTATGACCAGACGCAGGTTTTCAATCTGTCGGCCACCTATGAACTGCCCTTCGGCAAAGGCAAGCACTTCTTCGGAGGCGCTGGCAGTTGGCTTGATCGGCTGGTCGGTGGCTGGGAAGCAACTTCGATCGTTCGTGTGGGTACGGGTGCTCCCGTAAGTATCGTCGACCCACGCGGAACGCTCAATCGCGCGGCCCGCTCGGCTCGGCAAACCGCACTGACCAATCTGACGACCGATCAAATTAAGGCGCTCACGGGTGTCTTCCGAACGGCAAACGGAATTTACTTCTTTAACCCGAGCACCGTGGGCCGGAATCCTGATGGCAGCTTACAGACCGGAGCGACCGGTCGCGCCGCTAACGGATTTGGAAGCCCCACGTTCGTCGGACAGGTTTTCTTCAACGATCTGCCCGGCACTACCAGCGGCCTGGAGCGTGCCTTCTTGAATGGTCCGCGAACCTTCAATATTGATGCCTCAGTAATCAAGAACATCCGCATCAGTGAAAGCACGAAGCTTCAGCTTCGCGGTGAATTCTTCAACCTGCTAAACCATACCCAATTCGCTACTGATACTCAGTTCTATAGTATTGGCAGCACAACCTTCGGTCGGATGACGCAATTGGCTAATTCCGCCCGAATTGTTCAGTTTGCGGCACGTTTTGAGTTCTAGGACGTAGCCCAGACCGTTATTCAGGGGCGTCTCTCTTTTAATAGGAGAGGCGCCCCATTTTATTTGTTGACTGTGGCACGCATCTGTAATAAACATGCGCGTAATTCATCCCGACTCATAAGGAGAGTACTCATGAAACTGTTTGCATTCGGCATTTTGATTTTGGCTATTGTAATCGGCACATCGACTCACGGTAGACATGTTGACGCGGCCCTGCCTTCCGACAAGATGACCGTCGAAGACATAATCGCCAAGCATCTTGAATCGCTGGGTCCGAATGTGCGCGCAACGAAAGGAGCGCGCGTAATCAGCGGCAGTACGCAGGTAACGTTTAAGGCGCGCGGCACCCAGACAAGCGACGGGGTCGCGGTGTTGGCTTCAGATGGATTGAAGAGCATGGTGACAATGAAATTTCCCTCCACCCAATATCCATACGAGAAGATCGGATACGACGGCAGCAAGGTGACCTCCTATCAACTTCGCCCGGGTGATTACTCGAGTTTGGGAAGTTTTGTCCGCACTAATCCTGAGATGTTCAAAGAAGGCTTGCTTGGCGGCACGTTGTCAACGTCCTGGCCGTTGCTGGACCTCGCAAACCGGAAAGCAAAACTCGAGGTGGCGGGAACAAAGAAAAGCGGCGGGCGCGAACTAATCGAAGTTAGGTATCGGCCGGCTGGTGGTTCCGACCTGAGAATCAGCCTCTTCTTTGACGCCGAAACTTTTCAGCATGTCCGCACCACTTACAAAAAAGAGATCGCGGCGCAGATGGGCAGAGGCGGTTCAACTAGTCGTGGCCCTGGTGGGGTTTCGGCAGCTCCGTCAGCATCAACCGGCAGTGGCAGAGAGAGTGTCGGCGAAAACTCAGCCCGTCAAAGTAATACGATTTACGAACTGACGGAAGAATTCTCAGACTTCAAAGCTGAAGAAGGAGTCACGCTGCCGCACAGCTACAAAATCCGTCTGGAGCAGATTGGCGCGTCGACCCAAATTTCTGAATGGACGCTGACTCTCGCTAAATTTATTTTCAATCAGCATCTCGAAGTCAGCGACTTCGACGTAAGCGGGGAATAGCTAAGCTCGCCCGCCGAAGTTTTTCCACTCCCTCAGGCATCCTACTTCCGATCGAAATAAGCCTTGAGGTGCGTTCAGGGGGACTTAATTTCCAAACGCGGGCATCCAAGACTTTGTATAAACATGAATTCCCTCTCAAATGATCTTTCACTCGCGCCTCTCGGCGCAGGCGATCTGATCGATCGCGCAGTACGGCTGTATCGTCAGCACTTCCTGACGCTGATCAGAATTGCGGCGCCGCCGGTGCTCGTTTCTGCGCTGGGATCGACAATCACTACGATTGCCTTTCGCGAACTCAGCTCGACCTCGAGTGATGTTCGCGTCGCTTTGTATGTCCTGATACTCATGGGAGGCGGTCTCGTCATCGTTTGCGGATCGCTTTTCAGTGTAATTGTCATGGGTGGGGCGACGCGCAACCTGGTTTCGCATCTCATCTGGAATGAACCCGTCAGCGCGCGGACCACCTATCGCGCGGTGAGGTCGCGATTCTGGGGATTGCTTGGTGCAAGCTTTCTGGTTGCGTGTTGGCTCACATTCGCAGCGCTGGTTGCGTTCATGGCGTACTTGTTTTTTTCGGTCGTGTTGTTTGCGGCCATCGGCTTCGCCTCGATGATTTCGCCGTGGATCACAGCGATCATTGGCGGCATCGGAACCGTCGCCGGAATCACTGCCGGCTTGATTCTCTTTTTCATGCTTGCGGGCCGAATGGCCTATGTGCCGCAAGCGATGTTGGTGGAGGGCCGCGGCGTCTTGGCCGCAATTGGCCGCAGCTTTGGACTCGCAAGCGGTAACGTGAAACGTCTGATGGCGATGGCGCTGTTTACTTTTTTCGCGACGTATTCGGCTTTGATGCTTTTGATGATTCCGCTGGGATGGTATGGATATTTGAATGGCATCGATCTCTCGCCGTTCGGATCAAACTCGCCGACGTGGTACGCGATCGGTTACGAAGTGATTTTGCAATGCAGTCACATCATGCTGGCGCCCATCTGGATGCTCGGCTTATCTCTCCTCTATGTTGATGAGCGTGTGCGTCACGAAGGTTACGACATCGAGTTGATGGCCGCGCGCCAACTGCCAGAGATGCCGACTTTGCCAAATGTCGTATCGCCGTTCGCGCCGGCGTTGGTTACCGGGCGGGCGCCAAAATTTGTTCCGCCGCCGCCAACGCAAATGCCCATCGGAAGCGTGCTCGGATTGAATTACCCAACAACGAATCGCCAGTAATCCCCCAGCTTGTCGTCAACCGTTCTAATAAATTGGATCGTAGAGACTACTCGTGGCGAATCTCGCCTCCCGATCGAAATCCAAGATTCCGAATATCCAACGGAATTTCGTTCGCCAGTCGAGCGGCGCATGACTCATCGCTGCAGCACTTCAGCATTTAAGCTTCTTTCATAAGCACAAAGTTCGCAGAGTGATAGGGGAACATAGGTTGCTTAACGCAAAACCAAAGTTCTTCTCTGAATTTAGCCGATCCCCAGACTCGGCACTGGCCTACAGGTTTTCGATCGAAAAGGAGGAAGCAGCGATGCGTAGTGTCATTCGCTTTTTAGCAAGCGGTTTGCTTTTAGGGACGTTGTGTTTGGTCGCCGCAGCACAGGCGAACCAAACCGGCGGCATTACCGGTGTGGTGACGGATAAAAACGGCGCATTGGTCAGCGGCGCGACCGTGGTCGTCGTAAGTGATGCCACCGGGAAGGCCGAGCGCACCGTCAACACCAGCGATGACGGTGGATATTCAGTAACGCTGCTGCCTCCGGGCCGTTACCGGCTGGAGATTTCGGCTGCGAATTTTAAGAAGGCGATCATTGCTGACGTGCAGGTGCGAATCACCGAAACGGCTCGCCAGGATGTTTCGCTTGAGCCAGGCAATATCTCTGAGACTGTTAATGTTGAAGCGACCCCGACTCTGATCAACCCGTCTAGCGCAACGACAGGTCAGGCCCTGGACGCGCAGACGCTTCGCTCGCTTCCGCTCGCATCGCCGAACTTTTTGTTCCTGCTGAATCTCTCAACCGGCGTGACCGGCGAGCCGACCGATGTTCGCAGTGCGGGCCGCGGCACCGCGGATGTCACTGTCAACGGGCAGCGCACGAGCAACAACAGCGTGTCCTTGCAGGGCATCAACGTGAATGACTTCAACCTCGCGCACTTTGACACTGTGCCCTTGCCGAATCCAAATGCATTGCAGGAGATGAAGGTCGCGACGTCGCTTTACGATGCTTCGCAGGGAAGCAAGGGCGGCGGCGCTTTGGGCCTGGTGATCAAATCCGGCGAAAAGGATTTTCATTGGGAAGGTTATTGGCAGCATCGCAATGATGCGCTGAACGCGAACGAGTGGTTTCGCAATGCGAATGGCCTGAGCAAACGGGCGCGTCTGCTCCAGAACGTTTTTGGCGGCAGCGGCAGTGGACCAGTACCAAAGCTGGGCGGGTTCTGGTTCTTCAATTATCAGGGCGTGCGTGCTCGTAACGGGGTTGACCCCGCCGGCTCAACGCTCTCGCCGATTATCCAGGCATTTCCGACGAACGCTGACGGCTCGACTTCCGCGGCTTTGCTCGCCACGTCATTTAACCTAGCGCCGGCGCAGATCGATCCGGTTGCCCTCAGCATTCTCAACGTTCAGAGCGCGCGTTTCGGCGGAAAATATTTCATTCCGCGTCTTGGCCAAACGGGCTGCGGCGGGGTAACGGGCGGCGCAATTGGAACTTTCACTTGTCAGTTTTCGGCGATTGCGCCGATTAAGGACAACCAGTACGTGGTTAGCTATGATCGCAGCATGCGCCATGGCAAGGACACCATCTCCGGTCGTTGGTTTTGGGACGAAAGTTCGGTGGCCAAGCCTTACGGCACCGACACAAGTCTCTCCAACCCGCGCACTGATACGCAGTGGAATCGATTCCTGGCGATCACTGAGACTCACCAATTCAATAGTAATATCGTAAACGAATTGCGTTTGGGCTTCAGCCGCTTCCTGTTCGCGAATATTCCGACGGACACGATTAATCTCGCTGACGTTGGCGCCTCGCGCGGCAACAGTGCGCAATTCTCTGGCTTGTATCGTGTCGCGATTACTGGCTCGATGTCGTTGGGCACTGGCGTCAACGACGATCGCGGAACGGTTTCCAATCAATACAACATCGTCGAGACCTTGTCGTGGATCAAAGGCAAGCACACGCTCCGCATGGGGGGTGAGCGCATCCAGTATCAACTGAATCGCTTCAACAACTTTGCAGTAAGAGGCGCGCTCACCTTCGGCGGCACCGGCACGGCGGCGTTGGCGCTAGCGAATTGCCGAAATGATACAAACGACTGCACCGCGTTTCAGAACTTCTTGCGCGGTCGCGTAACGGCGGTTCAATCCGCGTTCGGCGATCCCGCGCGGAACTTTATCGCGACCGATTGGGCCGGCTTCATCCAGGATGACTATCGCTTCTCTCCGCGACTGACTGTCAATCTAGGCCTGCGCTGGGAAGGCATGAGTTTCGGCCACGACAAGTTGTTCCGCGCCGGCATCTACGATCCGGTGCTCGCCGCACAAGGTCGCAATCCTTTCCTGATTCCCGAGAAGGTAAATCTTGCAGGATTCGTCGGAACGCCGGGCGTTTCCGATTGTGCTTTGAAGAGTTGCTTCGATGGAAACAATTTCGCGCCGCGCGTCGGATTTGCCTGGGACATCAACGGCAATCAGAAAACTGTGCTTCGCGCTGGATACGGAATCTATTATCAGCGGCTCTCGAACCAGAATATTCTTCAGAACTCGCTGGCGGCTCCTTTCACCGTCCAGCCTCTTTCAAGCAACGCCAACCCGACCTCGTTGCAGTTGGCGAATCCGTTGGGAACGATTCCGCCACCATCTGCGGTCGCCACTGCGTTCATTCCGCAGGCCACGCGGTTTGCGGGATTGCGTCGTATCTCCGGGGCGGGACCACTTGATATCAACGATCCAAACGTTGGCCCAATCTTTGTGAACGAAGCAGGCCAGGCTTGCACGAACTACGGCGGCACGGCTACGAACTGTTCGATCAATCTCGCGTCGTTCACGACGGTGCCCGTGAATCCGTACACGCCGTACACACAGCAATGGAATGCTACGCTGCAACGGGAGATCGGCAAAGGATGGGCCGTTGAAATGGGTTACGTGGGCTCGCACTACATCGGCGGTCTCGGTATCTGGGATCCGTACATCGCTCGCGTCGTCAGCACTTCAAGTCCTCTTACCGTTCGAGACATGAATGGCAACAGCTACACGATCACCAACAACACGGTGAACAACGAAGAGTTGCGGCACCAGATTATCGGCTTGTCGCGCAAGCGCGGCGCGCGTTACTCCGGCAACATCGGGTTCGCGATCTACAACTCGTTCCAGGCAACCGTGTCGCGAAGATTAACGCACGGAATGTATTTCCAGGCGGCTTATACGTTCTCGCGTACCTACGACAACGTCAGTGGCTCGCTCAGCACAGACGAGCTGAACGCGACGCGCAACGGTCAGAACGGCGCGAACATCTACAACGATCAATCGAGCCCGCAGCAGAACAAAACTCGCGGTGACTTTGATCGTCCGCATCGTTTGGTCGTCAGCTATACGTATGACCTCCCGCGCACACACAGCGGTTTTCTCAATAACGTTGTGTTCCGCGATTGGGCCATTAGCGGAATCGTTACGTATCAAAGCGGCCTGCCGTTCTCAATCACCGACTCGAGCACCGGCGGCATATATGGCGCGACGCTCGGAACTGCGCAGTTCCTGTGCTCGAGCATTCAGTCTGCTTACACGACGGGCAGCACCAGCGACAAAGTTGCGCACTATCTGAATCCGGCGTGCTTCGGTACGGCGCCGATAATTCCGCTGAACACGATTCCACCGAGCGGCATCACAACCAACGCCGGCGCGACCGGCTGGGGCACGACACCGCGTAACGCGTTCCGTGGTCCAATGCAACAGAACTGGGACTTCTCGCTGATCCGGCGTTTCACGGTCCGCGAGAAAGAACATTTCCAGGTGCGCATGGACGTTTTCAATCTGTTCAATCACCCCGTGTTCCGTATTCCGTCGGGCAGCACGTCCGTGAATATCAACGGCGGCACCTCGTCGTTTACGCGACTTCTGGAGACCGCCGTCCCCGCGCGGCTGATTCAGTTCGGGATCTCTTATACGCACTGATCGGCTGACGATCAGCGGCATATCGGATACAATTCTCCGCCGGGCGATCTTGAACGATCGCCCGGCAGTTTTCTTTGACTTGTTTCATTCACACCATCGCCGAGGTTCTGCTTTATAGATCAGGATCGAATTATGCGGCGCTTGTTTTCTGCATCAGTTGTTCTGCTAATCTTTGCGGTCTGCATCTATGCCCAGCGCGATCGCGATACTTACAATCCGGGCAACCAAACCTTTGAGGTTACCGGCCAGGTCAACGTCGCCGGCCTGAACGTTCCGGTACGCGACATTCAGGTGCGTCTGGAAAGATTCAGCGGGGGCGTCGTCGATCAGATGACCACTGACGTCCGCGGCCGCTTTCGCTTTGCGAATCTCCAACGCGGCTATTACAAAGTCGTCATCAGCGCCGCGGGTTTCGGTCCCGCGCAGCAGGATGCCGATCTCACGCTGCTGTTCAAAGCGTACCTGCTTTTCAATCTGGTGAAGACGGATAGGACGTCGACGACTGGCGCTCCTTCGCGGGACGTGATCGACGCTCGTGTTCCCGCAGCCGCGCAAGAAGAATACTCGCGTGGTCATGATTCGTTGGCAAAGAAAAATCAGAACGATGCGATCGCGCATTTCCGCAAAGCCTTATCGATCTATCCGGAATTTTTCGACGCGCATTTACTGATGGGAATGGCGTTCATGGATCTGCGCGACTGGCCCAACGCTGAGACGGCATTAAATCGCGCGCTCGAAATCAAACCTGACAGTCCGGCCGCGCTCTTCGCTTCCGGCGAAGTTTATTGGCGTGAGAAACGGCACAAAGAAGCCGAGAGTTCATTGCTCGCGGGGCTGCAGCTCGACCAAAAAAATTGGCACGGATACTTCACGCTGGGCCGTTTGTACTGGGACAACGGCGAGACAACGAAGGCCGCCGGCGCCATCGGTCATACTTTGCAATTGAAACCCGATTTCGCTGAGGCGCATCTGCTGGCTGGAAATATCCTGCTCAAGCTGGGCGAGTCGGAACGCGCGGGTGTCGAATACGAAGAGTATCTTCGGCTCGCGCCGAAAGGTGATTACGCCGCCGAAGCGCGTGAACTAGTGAGGAAGCTTCGCAATCACTGACCTGTCATAAACCCTCTCGTAACAAATTCGCTTGATTCAGTCCGGGAAAACAACGATCATTCCGCGCTGATTTGTCCATGATTGTTTCAGGCAAAGCATCGTTTAGGTTTGGGCTTACCACCTGCGCGTGCGCGGTAATGTTGATGTGCGTCACGCGCGCGAACGCGACGACATTGAGCGAGTATCAGCATCGCGTCTCCGCCGCGGCGAATTTGATCGAAGAACTACATGGCGCGGGCGAAGACGAAAGCACCGAGCCGAGTTTGTTCATCTCGACGAGCTTCAAGCGAATTCGAGAGCTGCTACCTCCGAAGGAATCCGTTTTGATGAACGGTCAAACAATCACCGTCGACAATTCATGGTTACATAAAGATCTCGCTGACTTTGAAAAATCAAACCCCGGCGCCGAGAGAGCTGAGATGCTGTCGCACATTGCCGAACGTCTGCGCGCGATCGATGATCGTCTCAAGGAAATGCAAGGCAACCGGGAGAATTCATCAGACAAAGATGCGAGCAAAGGCAGGCTCGCGGAAATCCTGCGGCGGCCTGAATACATTCAGACCGCTCCGGAAGGCAGCGCACTGGAGCGGCTGCTCGAAAGATTCGTTCGCTGGCTCAGCAGTCTCTTTCCGAAAACAAAGCCAATTCAACCTGGTGGCTCTCCGATCATCTCAATGCTCGCGCAAATTTTGATCGTAGGAATTTGTGTGGCCGCGATTGCGCTGCTGATCTGGCGTTATGGGCCACGGCTGGTAAGCGGCCGTCGCAAGCAGAAAGCAAAACGCGAAGCGCGAATTGTTTTGGGCGAACGGCTCGAACCAGATCAGAGTGCAGCGGATTTGCTGGCGCAAGCTGAAGCCTTGGCGCGCGAAGGAAATTTGCGCGCGGCAATTCGCAAGGCTTATATCGCTCTGCTCTGCGAACTCGGCGATCGAAAAATCATCAGCCTCGCGCAATACAAAACGAATCGCGACTATCTTAATTCAGTCAGAGATAAGGCAGGTTTGTACGGCTCGATGCGCCAGCTCACGCAGAGTTTCGAGCTTCATTGGTACGGCCTCGTTCCCGTCGGCGAAAACGATTGGAATGAGTTTCGGAATGGCTACCGAAGAATAGTGACAAGTGACAGGTGATCAGTGACAAGCGAAAGGCCGAAACGTGCCGCCTCGCTAGTTATCGGTTCGTGTCACGCGTCACTTGTCACTAGTTTCCGCTCTTATGCGACAACGAGTCATCGTCATCATCACCTTAATCGCAGTTGTCCTTGTGTTGGTGCTGCTCAATGCCGCGTCGTACGTGAAGGTTGAACCGACCGCCGACTCGGAAGCCGCGCCCGACCGTTCGACGTTCAATGCCGGGGCGACCGGAACCCGCGCGCTGTACGATTTCCTGCACGAATCCGCGTTTCAAGTCGCGCGCTGGCGCGATTCGACCGCTTCACTGTTGAGTCACACCGGTCCTAAACCTGCGACCGTCGTGGTAATTGGCGACACGAGAATCCCATTTTCAAAAACTGAAACGAAAGAAATGCTTCAATGGGTTGAAAGTGGTGGCCGCCTGGTGCTGATCGATCGCAGTCCTGATCGAAATCTTTTGCCTGATTCCGGCGAGTGGACAATTAACACGCACGTGATCAGTTTTCCCTGGCCTGAGCTGGATCCAACTGATTTCCAGGCCATGACAAACGGGGTCAAGTCGCTTGTTCCTTCGCAAGCCACATTCTTTGCGCGCGACGTTGATAAGATCATGCCATCGCGATTCGCCGGCGCGATCACAATCGCGGCTCGCGAAAAAAAGAATCAAAAGTCAGGCCATTCAAACGCGTCGAGTGAAGGAGAAGATGAAGATTCTTTCAGTGAGCCGCCGCCGGCTTCGGAAGATTCAACTGCCAGCAACGCTCCCAAACTTTCGCCCGCTCCCGTGGTCAGTGTGGCTGATGAACGCGGCGCGCTGCTGATTGATTATCCGCATGGCAAAGGCCGGATCGTTCTGCTCGCAGATCCTTACATCGTCGCCAACAACGGCATCAATCGCGCGGATAATTTGCAACTCGCGATCAACGTCGTAGCCGGCGGTGGCGGCTTGATTGCTTTCGACGAATTTCATCAGGGGCGGGCGTCAACACACAATGCCTTAATTCAATATTTCGAAGGTACGCCGATCCTGGCGATTTGCGCGCAGCTGGCGCTGATTGGTTTGGCTATCGTTTGGTCGCGCGGTACGCGGTTCGCGCGACCCTTGCCGCTGCCGCAGGTCGATCGACGATCAAGCCTGGAGTTCGTTACGTCGATGGCTGAGTTGCAGCAACGTGCCAGAGCGCACGATCTAGCCCTGGAAAATATCTACGCGCGCGTGCGGCGCGTGCTTGTGAGGCACGCCGGATTGAATAACAACAGCCCGCGCGGCGAAATTGCGATGCGCGTCGCATTGCGCTCAAAGCTAGATCGAAACCAGCTTGAATCATTAATGCGAAGCTGTGAAGATATCATCAACGGCGCGCCGACTAACGCGAAAGAAACGCTGCGACTTGTCAGACAACTGCGACAGATCGAAGCCTCGCTTGGATTGCAGGGTCGCGCGCGCGACGCACGACAAAGCGAACAGGCGTGACCATTCCAACTCTTAACATCAGAAAGGAGAGATGAAGACAGGGCCGAAGATATTTCCGCTTCATCCTTTATCCCTCATCCTTCATCCTTTGACCCAGTGCCCGAATATGTCTCCTCGACAATTGCTCACATTCAAAATGAGCTACGCAAAATAATCGTTGGCCAGGAAGAGCCAATCGAACAAATTCTGGTGGCTTTGCTCGCCGAAGGTCACGCGCTAATCGAAGGCGTTCCGGGAACCGCAAAGACGCTAACCGTAAAGACCCTCGCGCGAATCGTCAACGCCGGATTCGGCCGCATTCAATTCACGCCTGA
>QHXI01000013.1:35521-46611 GCA_003222895.1 Acidobacteriota bacterium
TATTCTGCTGGCCGATGAGATCAATCGCACGCCGCCCAAGACACAAGCCGCTTTGCTCGAAGCGATGGAAGAACGACAGGTGACAATCGACGGCGAGCTTTACCGGCTGTCGCCGATGTTCACGGTGCTAGCGACTGAGAATCCGATCGAATACGAAGGCACGTATCCGTTGCCCGAAGCGCAACTCGATCGCTTCCTCCTGAAGATTCTGCTGACCTACCCATCTGCGGATGAAGAGCAACAGGTGATTGCGCGCTGGGACGCTGGATTCAATGCGCGCCGGTTGGATGAGATTGATATTCAACCGCTCGCTGATCCGGGCGCGATTCAACGCTGTCGCGCTGAGGTACAAAATATGAGGGTCGAGCCGGGGGTGCAACGCTATATCGTGGATATCGTCCGGCGCACGCGCGATCATGCCGCGGCCCATTACGGCGCCAGCCCGCGCGCGGCGGTGGCGTTGCTGCTTTGCTCAAAAGCTCTTTCTGCGATTCGTGGCCGCGACTTCTCAACTCCTGATGACGTGCGTGACGTCGCACGTCCGGTGCTGCGTCATCGTTTGACGCTGCGCGCCGAAGCTGAACTCGACGGCGCCACGCCTGATTCAGTCATCACTGACATTCTGCAAAGCGCGGAAGTACCACGCTAATGGGTTTCGTATTCAGCAAACTCTTCTATGCTTTGCTCGCGGTCGGATTGGTTCCGCTTTCGCTTTCGTGGAATCGCCCCATGTTACGCTGGCTCGCGTTCACCTATGACCTGTTTATCGTCGCGATTGCAATCTTCGATGCGCTGAACAGCAAACTTCCGTCGCGAGTAATGATCGAGCGGCACTTTGGCAGTCGCTTTGCGGTCGGCGCTGAAACTGAAGTACGGATTGAAATCGCCAATCACACGCCGCGCGATCTGTCGCTCGTGGTGAAAGATGAATTTCCGCCGCAGATGAAACTCGCGGGTGCACGCGAAGCTCGCCTGACTGTCGATGCGCAAACGGCTGCGTCATTCGCGTATTGGCTGACGCCGCCGAAGCGAGGCCGATTCGAATTCGGTTTGATCGCGGTTCGCTTTCCTTCGCGTTGGCGTCTGGCCTGGAAGCAGGCGCGAGTCGGTGCAGCAAACGCAGTGAAGGTTTATCCCAACATGCGGCGCGCCCGCGAGGCTGAACTGAAAGCGTTAGGCGCGCGATCGTTTGTGGCAGCGCGACGGAAGTCGCAATGGCGCGGCGAAGGACGAGACTTCGAATCGCTGCGTGATTACGTTCGCGGTGACGAGATGCGTCACATTTCGTGGACCGCAACCGCGCGACGCGGAAAGTTGGTGACGCGGCAGTATCAGATGGAGCGCGATCAAACGATTCTGATTGCGCTGGACGCGGGCCGGTTGATGACCGCGCGGATCGAAAACGAAACCAAACTCGATTCGGCGGTGCATGCGGCGCTGGCGCTGATGTCGGCCGCGGCGAGGGCCGGCGACAACGCGGGGCTCCTGGTGTTCGGCCGACGAATCCAAGCTTATCTGCCGCCGAAGCGTGGCGCGGAACATTTGGATGCGGCGCTGGAAGCCCTGTATGCGGTCGAGCCGGAAATGATCGAGCCCAGCTACTCGCGGGCCTTCGAATTCATTTCCGCAAACAGCACGCGCAGATCGCTCGTAGTCATCATCACTGACCTCGTGGACGAAGAAGGGTCGAGCGAATTGCTTTCGTCATTGAAATTGCTTCGTCCGCGGCATCTTCCGCTCGTCGTAACCATAGCCGATCGAGATCTGAAAGCCGTCGTGCGCGAAAGCCCCGAGAACGAACGCGAGATGTTCACGCAATCGGTTGCGGAAGAAATCATGCACCTTCGCGAAGCAGCGTTGCGTTTGGTTGAGTCGCAGGGCGGATTGGCATTAGATGTTACTGCTGCAGTACTCGCGCCGAAATTATTGGAAACGTACTTGAGGGTTAAGGAGCGCGGCCTGCTTTGAAGAAGAAGAGAAAAAGGGCAAGGGGTAAAGGCAAAGAAAATCAAATGCTGATGGGAGAAGTTTTGATGCCAGCAACTTCTAATAGCCACTACCCTCTTGCGACGGAGTTTGACTTTTACTTTACCCGTTACCCATTTCTTCCTGCTAGTAACAGGTACAAATACAACGCGATTCCGGTAAGCAGTCCGATTCCAATTTTGATCACCGCCGGAATTGGTTGCGGCGAGATGAAACCTTCGATAATTCCCGCGATGACCAAAAGCGGGATACAACCAACGATCAGACGCACTGCTTCCAGGCCGCGCGATTTCAGCGCATCAGCTCGAGAAAGATCGCCGGGCATCAGCAGCGCAGTTCCGATCAAGAGGCCCGCGCCGCCGGCGATAAAGATGCAGGAAAGCTCGATCACGCCGTGTGAAATGACAAAGCCGAGCAGCAGATCATTGCCAAAACCAGCTCGATAAGTTAGTGCGAGGATCGCTCCGAACATTGCGCCATTGAAGGCGATCACGTAAAGAGTGCCGACGCCGAAGATCGCTCCCAGAGCAAAGGCATAGAAAGTCACGCGAATGTTGTTCGTGAAGATTTGGCTCGAGCCGATCTGACTCGCTTCGTTCAAATCTTCCCACCAATGCGTGCGATGGTTGATTACCACTTCGCGAAAGAAGGGACTGATGCCGGCAAATTCCGAAAAATCCGGATCGTGCCGTGTTCCGAAAAAAGCAATCGCGGTGAACAGCCAGAAGACCGTGAATGCCGTGGCGGTATAGCGCCAGGTGCGACGAAACGTCCGCGGGAAATCGCGAGAGAAAAAGTCGCGAATGCGCTCGCCGCCCGTCGAATCCGCGCGATAAATCCTTCCATGAGCGCGAATCACCAGACTATTCAAATAATTAATCAGTCGCGGGTCGCGCGACTCAGCACGGGCGATCGCCAGGTCCGAAGCGGTGCGGCGATAGATGCGGCCCAGCTCGCGCACCTCTTCCCGATGAAGCTTTCTGAGCGTCATACGATCGAGAAGTTGCAGCAGCTCTTCGAGCCTTTGCCAGACTGTCTTGCGTTCCTTGATGAAGCGATCGATGGGCATTGTTCATTGCCGATTGCCGATTTCCGATTTTTGATTTCCGACCTACAATCAGAGTCGGGCGCTGAGATATGCAAACCGAATCGGCAATCAGCAATCAAAAATCGGCAATGCTCGTTGAGTGTGTACCAAACTTCAGCGAAGGCCGCAAGGTCGAGACTGTCGAACGAATCGCAGCATCGGTCGAATCACTTCAGAATGCGTTTGTTTTGAATCGGCACATCGATCACGATCACAATCGATCTGTGATTACCTTCGTGGCGAATCCTGATGCGATTGTCGATGCCGCCATGCGGGCGGTGGCGACTGCCGCGGAGTTGATCGATTTGCGCACGCACGCGGGCGTGCATCCGCGCATCGGAGCAACCGATGTATTGCCTTTTGTTCCGGTCAGTGGCGTCACGATTGACCAGTGCGTGGCGCTGGCGCGTGAGGCGGGCCGGCGAATTTGGGAAGAGCTGCGCATTCCTGTCTATTTTTATGAGCGCGCGGCTTTGCGTCCCGATCGTGTTCGCCTCGAAAACGTCCGTGGCCAGGGATTCGAGTGGCTGCGCGAGCACATCGAATCCGATCCGGATCGCGCTCCTGATATCGGCGATCGCAAATTGCACGAGACTGCCGGTGCGATTGTCGTAGGTGCGCGCCCGTTCCTGATCGCGTTCAATGTGAATCTGCGCACGAACGATCTGTCCGTTGCCCGTCGCATCGCCCGCGCGGTTCGCGAGCGCGATGGCGGTTTGCCGTTTGTGAAAGCGCTCGGTTTTGAATTGAAGAGCCGGGGCGTCGTCCAGGTCTCAATGAACCTAATTGATTACGAGCATACAGCGATTTCGCGCGCATTCGATGCTGTGCAAGAGCAGGCGATGCGTGACGGCGTAGAGATCCTGAGTACGGAAATCGTCGGGCTTTTACCGCGCGCAGCTTTGGATCGAACGGCAGCATACTTTCCACTATTGGAAAATTTTCGCGAGACGCTTCTGCTTGAAACTCTCCTGGAACAATCAGAAAGCAAATTCCGCTAATTAGGTCTTTTCGTTTCTCATCGTCCGCACGGAAGCGATACAAGCCGATGTATTTCTTTCCGTCGATTTAGATCATTTGGGCATCGCCTGTGCACTACTCACGCACGTTTCCTACTCGGCATACGCCTTGCACTCTGTCTGAATGAAAAAGTCTAAGACTCCCCCGACATTCATCCCGACAAAACTGAAACCATGGTTTTTCTAGGAGGAGGTAGTATGACCAAGAGATTGATTGCGTTTCTAGGAACGACACTGTTTTTGTTTGCGTTGACGGCCGCAGCAGTCGGCCAGGTGCAAACAACAACAGTGACAAAGGTACAGAATCCGGATGGCACATACACGATCGTTGAATACCCAGTCGGGAAGGAAACTGTCGTCGCCCTGAATCCGGTTGGCATTAATGCGACGGGAACCGCCACGATACTTCGCCGGGCTGACGGCACAACGATCAGACTGAATCTGGCGAGCGTGCCCGCCGATGTAGCTGGGTTGAATCTTTATGCGGTCGATCCGACCGGAGCGGTAAGCATGCTTGGACCAATCGAAATCGCCAACGGCACTGGGACGTTCACCACGACGGTTCCAATGACGCGGTTCATGCTGTTCGCATCACCGGACGCCGACATAGCGGCGTACGATCCAAACACAAGAGTGTTCTTCCGCAGCGCGGTCCCAAGCGGTCTCGCGGTGATTCCGCTGGGCCAGAACATCCCAGTAGGTGAGCAAGTGGCCGTGACCGCGGGATTGCCGGATTACACCGTGCCGATGCTTGGCATTCCAACATTCAAGGCCGGCGATGACACGAAGTTGAAGATCAACTTTACCGGAGCGATGGAAGGCTCGCGCGCCAACGTCTTCATCGAACCGCACAAGCACGGAAAGTCTACTGAAGTTCGGATGCGCTTTCACGATCTGAAGGAAGCGCCGAAGGGAACGGCGTATATCCTGTGGGCCGTCTCACCGACAGGTGAATATCAACGGCTGGGAGAGATTGTGAATGTGCGCGGGCGCAACGAAGCTGAGATCAAATCAGAAACGGCATTCGATGATTTCGGATTGCTGTTGACGGCTGAAGATCTCGGCCTGACCAAGGGAACGATCATTCGTCCGGCCGGACATCGAGTCGGCGTGATCGAAATCATCAGGTAACCTGTTCACCAAATCCAAAAATCTGCTTGCGGATTATGGGCCGTCGCGCGACGGCCTATTTTTTTGGTTGCCGGGCGCTTCCAGGTTTCATGGAACGATCCGGATCGAACCGTCGTATATTGACGCGGACGAAGGCTGGAGGGCGAGAACGAGAGGTCTCAGATAAAGAAGATGAAAGAAGCGAGTGACATTTTTAGAATTGTTGGAATTGTCTTACTGGTGCTGTTTGTTTTGGCTGTAGGAGTTCCGCTGGTGCTGGCCGCAGCCGGCGTTGCTTTAGGCATTATCGGCTTGCTGGTTGGGCTGGCGATCGCCGTGATCAAGATCGCAATTGTCGTGGCGATTATTTACCTCGTCATTGTGGGAATTCGCGCGGTGCTGAGATAACTCTCATGCAGCGATCTCAACGTAGTCGACACTGCTACTTGGTTCAGGGATCGTTAATCCATCCTCTTTCATACCCCGCAAATGCAAGTCGATCGCTTCGCGAATCTGCTGCTCAGTTTCTGCGATTGTCTTGCCAGTCGCTACACATCCCGGTAAATCGGGAACATACGCGGCGTAATTATTTTCAGCCTTTTCGATCACGATAGCGTAGCGCATTTTCGTTTCTCCCTAACGTTTCAATCCGGCCTGCTTAAGAATACTACTCAGCGTTCCGTGCGGTAAATCATCGTTCGGCTTTCCTGGAACCGTCACCCGCCCTTTCTTGGTTGCATGCTTGAACTGGCGGTGACTTCCTTCAGTGGCTATTAAGTACCAGCCATCGTCTCTGAGCAACCTGAGAACCTGGCGCACTTTCATGCGGAGTTTTTATCACACGTTGAATCTGAAGTTCACCACGTCGCCTTCCTGCATGATGTAGTCCTTGCCTTCCAATCTCAGTAAACCCTGGTCACGCGCTGCCGCATACGATCCCACCCGCGTCAAGTCGTCATAGCTAACTATTTCAGCTCGAATGAATCCACGCGCGATGTCTGAGTGAATCGTGCCGGCAGCGTCTTGCGCACGAGAGTCTTGCGGGATGGTCCAGGCACGCGCTTCTTTCTCTCCTGCAGTCAGGAACGACATCAAACCGAGCACGCGATAAGCGCTCTTGATCAATTGATCGACGCCGCTGCTGGTCACGCCAAGCGACTCGAGATACTCGGCGCGTTCAGATGGAGACAGGTCCACCAGATCCGCTTCGAGTTGCGCGCAAATCCCAACGCATTCTGAATTTTCTTCCGCCGCGACCGCGCGCACTGATTGAACAAGCTGATTCGCGTCCGTGTCGTTGAGCGTCGCTTCGTTAACATTGGCCGCGTAGATCGTCGGCTTCATCGTCAGCAGAAAATAATTACGCGCGATCGCCTGCTCGTCTTCATCAAGCAACACACTGCGCGCAGGCTTGAATTCCTCCAACGCAGGTTGCAGTTTGTCGAGCACTGCCAGTTCCGCCCGCGCAGCTTTGTCGCCGCCTTTCGCAGTCTTCTGAACTCGTTCGCGACGACGTTCCACCGTTGCGAGGTCAGCGAGCGCCAACTCAATCTGAATTGTCTCGATGTCGCGACGCGGATCGAGCGTCTCTTCAACATGCGGCGCCGATTCGTTTTCAAAGCAGCGCACGACGTGAATCATCGTGTCCGTTTCGCGAATCGCGTGCAGAAATTGATTGCCGATGCCTTCGCCTTGCGACGATCCACGCACGAGGCCGGCGATGTCGACAAATTCAACTGTAGCGGGAACGATCTTTTCGGTCTTCACGAGTTTTGCGAGCGGCGCGAGGCGCTCGTCCGGAACGGACACGACGCCGACGTTAGGCTTGCTGGTCGAAAAAGCGTAATTGGCGGTCACCGCTGTGGTCTGCGAAGTGACTGCATTGAAGAGTGTCGTCTTGCCGGTGTTTGGTAAGCCTACGAATCCTGCGCGAAGCATGCGGGCGAACAGTTCCTCCTGGCAGAATTCAGTTCAACATGACGACACACAGATGTCCAGCGAAGAACCGACAGAGAAAGCCGGCGCGATCAATTGAACTCTCGCCGGCTGTGGATGTTTGAAGATGAGCCGCAGCGCTTGATCTCGATGACCCGATCACTGATCGATTTTCTGCATCGTGATCGTAATCGTTGGAGACGCGCCCGCGGTCTTGCTGTAAGAAATCCAATAGCCGGCTTTCGGATAACGCACCATCCTAAAAGCCGAGCCATCAGCCCTTGCATCGGGTTCGCCGCCGACGACCGCCTTGGGCAATGGGATGTCACTGGCGCCGTTACTAAAGTCGATGGAAATCGCCATCACTGTCTTCGCTTTGTCGTAATAGACTTGGGCGCCCTGATTGTCGTTGAAAACAAAGATATCGACGTCGTCGCCTTTGTCGTGCGGACTTCCGAGTTTCTTGCGCGCTTCATCCGCAGTCATGCCGATGCGCACGCCTTTGAATTCGCCGAACAGCGGTTGCTCAACTCCATCGCCGCCAGCCTTGGAGCGCTGTGCCTTGGCAATTAACGGGGTTGTAGCCAAAAAGATGAACACGGCGGCTATCATGAAAAATAAGGTAGCGACTCGATTCGGAAAGAGTCTCAGATAAAGCAAAGACATTTACTCCTCCTTAAATCTGTTGCCGCGCTAGAGTTACGCGGCGGAAGGTTTTTACGCGTGGGTAAACAGTCTGTTTGAAGACCACCCGGCATTTCGCGATGACAATAAGACAAGGAGAGCGACAAGTCAATACTGTTGTATTGGGCTTGATTCTGGATGCGAAATACCATTGACTCCGTCGTTGGATTGGACTAGAAGCATCTAAGTCTATGCATAAACATTCGCCGCAGTTGTATCAAGAAGGAGGTATTGATCGTGAAACGAAATCACTTGTTTGTTGGCTTGTTGATAACCGCCGTAGCGTTCATTTCGATTAGTTGTGCGACTTCTCAAAACAACGGCAACCTGAACATGGCCGCCGCGGCGACGCCACAGCCGACGCCAGACAAGGCAGCGATTGAAGCTGAACTCATAAAGATTGAAAACGATTGGCCGCGAATTCTGAAAGAACGCGATGCAGCAGCAGTCCGAAAACTAGAAGCGGATGACATTATCCTCGTATATCCTGATGGTGCTGACGGCAACAAGGAAGAAGATGTTAAGGACATCGAATCGGGAATGCTTTCGGCCGACCCCCAGGAAATATCCGATATTACCGTCAAAGTGCTTGACAACGATTCCGCGATCGTTCGGTTGCGCACTACGGTAAAGAGTGACCGGTATAAAATTACGGATGGTAAATGTCAGACCATAATTCATGAATTTCGATCGGTGGATACGTTCGCGCGGCGCAATGGCCAGTGGCAACTGGTCGCTTCAGTCACTGTGCCCGTCAGGAATCCATCGCCGGCGTCCTCATCATCGCCGAGTCCAAAGCCGTCGCCATCGGTCAAGCCATCTCCAAACGGGAAGCCGACCCCGACGACGAAACCTTCGCCTGCAATTAAGCCCGTAGCAAAGCCTTCGCCGGTAATTAAGCCGGCCGCAAAGCCTTCGCCGCCGAAGGCTGTAGCTTCGCCAATCAAGACAAAGACGCCGTGAGAGCGATGTCGCTGAACTAGTCAACAGTCAATTTCTCTTGACTAATCTCGGCCTTTGTCATAGAAGCGGTACGCTCTATATCTTCAAACAAAGGAGTTCGAATCATGAAAAGATTTCTTGCGCTCGTGTCTTTTCTCGTGTTGGCGGCTGCGTGTACCAATCAGCCAATGGACAACAAGAACATGACGAGCAACGCGAACAGCGGTGACAAAATGAAAGCCGCCGGGCCGTCCGAGGCCGACATTATCGCGAAAGAGAAAGCTAGTTGGGACGCTTTCAGAAAGAAAGACGCCGACGCTTTCAAGAAGCTACTGACGCCTGAATACTTCGGAGTAAACAACAGCGGCGTCGAGGACACTGCGACTTCTATCGCCGCCATGAAAGACACGGAGATTTCTGACGTCACATTTGCCGACTGGAAAATGACGACCATTGATAAGGATGCGGTGCTGCTAACTTACACCGCGACCGTGAAGGCTACTTACAAAGGCAAGTCATTGCCGCCCGGACCTTATTACGAAGCGTCAGCTTACGTCAGTCGCAATGGCGAATGGCTCGACATTTACTATCAGGAGACGCTACAGCAAAAAATGCCGATGAGCGCGGCTACACCGGCGCCCGCGAAATCTCCATCGAGTCCGATGGCTAAAGCTGCCGACACCACGGATGATCCGGTAGCGAACGAAAAATTGGTTTGGGACGCGATTAAGTCGAAAAACTACGACGCGTTCGGTTCATATCTCGCCAGCGACTCGATTGAAATAGAGCCCGAAGGTCTATTTGATAAGGCTGGATCGGTCCAAGGCGTCCAGGGCTTTGACGCTTCGAAAGCCGAAGCCAGCGACTGGAAGACCGTGAAGTTCGACGACGACGCATCAGTCGTCACTTATAAGGTCAAAGTTCCTGGCATGAAGCCGAACACGGCATATCATTCGACGATCTGGGTGAAGCGTGATGGCAAATGGCGCGCTTTCTTTCACATGGGAACGCCGGCGCAAGATTTGACCGCAATGCCGGCTCCTGAAAAGAGCGCGAGCCCTGAAAGCAAGATGAGTCCCGAAAAGAAAATGAGTCCGACAAAGAAGCCGAGCCCATAGATGTAGCTCCAGAAAAACTACGAACTCTTTGAGGGGCGAAGCGACCAGCTTCGCCCTTTATTTTGGTAGAAAGTCAATTAAGGCCAGATACCGGGAATGGAAGAGAAACACCTGGGACAATGGCCGTCCGCGGTGACCTTCATTTGGCGGATCAGATAGCCGTAACGCTCGACCAACAACTCATCGCAGGACGGGCAATAGGTGTTCTCCCAACGTCCGACTCGGCCCGGAAGATTTCCTGCATAGATGTAACGCAGTCCTGCTTCGCGTCCGATCTCGCACGCGCGCATCAACTGCTCAGCAGTCGTGTTCGCGTTCTCCTGCATATGATAGTCCTGATGAAAGGCCGTCACGTGCCACGGAATGTCGGGCGAGACCGACGCGATGAAATCAGCCGCGCGTTTCAATTCGTCTTCTGAATCGTTGAAGCCGGGAATCACGAGCGTGACAATCTCTTCCCAGAAACCGCGCTCGTGGACCATCTTTACCGTGTCGAGAATATTGTCGACCACGCCGCCGAGTTGGCGGTAATTCCGATCGCTCATCGATTTCAGATCGATCTTGTAGCAATCCGTCCACGGCTGCAGATAATCGAGCACCTGTGGCGTCGCATTGCCGTTTGAGATGAACGCAGTGCGAAAGCCTTCCGGCTTCGCTTTCTTGAAAACTTCGATCGCCCATTCCGCCGTGATCAGCGGCTCGTTGTAGCTCGAGCCGACCATTGAAGCGCCGTATGCGTGGGCCATCGCGACAAGTCGTTCCGCGGTGACTGCATTCGGCGCTGAGACAGCCTTATCGTCGCGCAGGGCTTGAGAAGTCAGCCAGTTCTGACAGTACGCGCAGTGCAGATCACAGCCGAGCATTCCGAACGTCAGCGTGTCCGAGCCCGGCAGGCAATGAAAGAAAGGTTTTTTCTCCGTCGGATCGCACGCCAGAGCAGCAACGTAATTCACCGGCACACGCAGGTGCCCGTCTTCGTTGAAGCGCACCTTGCAGATGCCGCGCTTGCCGGGCTTTATCAGGCAGCGATGTCCGCACGCGTAACATTTCAACGCGTTATCCGGAAGATGCTCAGTCAATTCTGGCGCGCCGTCGGCGGTCATCTCGTCCAAAACTTCGGCGAGTGAAATTGCTGTAGCACTCAGCGGCATATTGATCTAATGCGGAAACTCCTATGAAGAATTATACTCTTTGGATGCGTGCCTGCGA
>QHXI01000058.1 GCA_003222895.1 Acidobacteriota bacterium
CGACCTCAAGCCGGAAGAGCGGACCGAACTTTCGGCGATCCTTCGTAACCGCCGAGCGGAACTCGAATTCGAATTGGGCAAGGCTTATCTGGCGAAGCGCGAATACGCGAACGCGTCCCAATGCTTTCGTAAAGCGAACACGTTGCGAAGAAGTTGGAAGACTGAAATCGCATTTTGGATTTCATATTTTTCTCCCAGGTTGATGCAGGTACTTCTTTCGCGCCGAACACAAGCTAACAATCAAACAGACGAAGGAGGTGCGAGCCGATGAGAAACCTCCGCGAAATTGAATCCACAGGGGTCTTCGGAACCAAGCGCCCACTCGATACGGCGAATGTGGATCGTTTGGCAAATGAGCTTGAACAGACTGGCGTGATTGCGTTGCCCCAGTTGCTGTCGCCCGAACAACTGCGCGGGATGCAACACGCTTTCGCGGCGAAGCTGAAGCGTCTGCGTTGGAATCAGTTCGATGGATATCAGCGCACTGAACCTTACCGTCTGATGGTTGAAGATGTGCTGCTGCTGGACCAGGGTTTTCTTGACCTCGCAGTTCACCCGCTGGTGAAAGAAATTCTCTCAAGGTATCTCGGGCCGAATTATGAACTGACGGAAGCGAAGGGTTGGAAATCTTTGCCGACGAAAAAAGATTTTCACGGCTGGCATGGCGACATGTGGTACGACCAAACGGTCGAGAACAAAATTCATCGCGAAATCAAACTTGCGATGTACCTAACAGATGTGCGCAGCGGCGCGTTTAATCTCCTCAAAGGAACGCACTTGCAACAGCATCCTCACAACTTGAAGCGCGCCGAGGTCAAGACTCTGCCGATGTCGCAGCGTATTGAATTGAAGGGTGCGGCCGGAACCGCTTTCTTGTTCGACACGACGGTAATTCATCGGCAGGGCGTGCCGATGCTCGAGCCGCGCCAGGCGATCTTTTACGCTTATCACGATCCGCGCGTCCGGATTCAGGATGAGGATGTTTATTACAATCGTTATCACCCACTGTTGCTCAACGCGGCATTTCTTGGTGGATTGTCCCGCGAAGATCAGCGCGTCCTTGGATTCGGCAACAAGACGAATCTTCAGCCGGGATTCAATCGCCATGAAAATCCGCCGATGATTTATCGCGCTTACTGCGCGTCGCTGGGAATTTCACTCCGCTGGGAACAATACTGCGAGCGAATGGCTGCGCGCTGGCGACGAATCCTCGGGAAACAACCAACCAATCGCTACTAGTCTCCTCGCATTCTGCTGATGCAAACTCTCGAATCAAACGGTCGAATAAGTCATCGCGCGAAGACGGTCTTTTCCGTCTTTGGCGTCGAGCCGCGACGCATCGGCGGGACAGAGATGTTTGCGCGCGAGCTTTCAAAGCAACTCGCCGATCGCGGTTGGCAGAGTGTGCTGTGCTTTCTGTCCGAGCCGAAGGATGAAGTACGCGCGTTTCTAGATCTGCCGAATGTTTCGTTTGAAGCGTTGCCGAATTCGACCAACGGAAACTTCGCCGCGCGGATGAATCTGATGCGTTTGACGGCTAAAAATCATCCGCAGATTCTGCATCTGCACTACGTCAGTTTCATAAGTTTGTATCCGTGGGCCGCGCGATTGAGGTCAGTGCCGAAAATCTTCTTCACGGATCATCATTCACGTCCCGAAGGCTATCAACAGTCTGCCGCGGCCATATGGAAGCAGGCCGCGGCGCGCGTGATCGGCAATCCGTTTACCAAGGTGATCTGCGTGAGCGACTATGGCTATCAATGCATGACATCAGTCGGTCTGTTGCCGCGCGATCGCTACCAGATGATTTACAACGGAGTCGATCTATCGCGCGTCGTGACGGATGACAGCGCCGGTCAAAGATTTCGCCAGAGGTTTTCGATTCCGGAAGATCGACAGATCGTGACGCAGGTCAGCTGGATGATTCCGGAAAAAGGCATCAGCGATTTCCTGAAGATGGCGCGTTCGGTGGCAAGTCAAAGACAGGACGTGCAATTTGTTCTGGTCGGCGACGGCGTGCATCGCGAAGAGTACATGAAAGATGCCGAAGCTTTGGGCCTAAGCGATCGGATTACCTGGACCGGCGTGATCGACGATCCATTCGCCGAAGGAATATTTCACGGCGCGGATGTCGTCTGTCAATTCTCGCGTTGGGAAGAAGTTTTTGGCTGGATGATTGCCGAAGCGATGGCCCATGCGAAGCCGGTCGTGGCGACTCGCGTCGGCGGAATTCCGGAACTGATTAGAGATGGAGTGTCCGGCTATTTAGTCGATCGCGGCGACACCCGGGCGATGAGCCGGCGCGTGCTCGAGCTTTTGGGCGATGGCGATTTGCGTCGTCGCATGGGCGAAGCAGGCCGCGAAACCGTGAGCGAGAAATTCGATCTGCAAACAAACGTGGCGCAATTGATCGAGTCGTATGGAATCGTGTGAGCAGCCAGAACGTAGGCCAGGCCTCATGGAAATGAATACGCATTGGATGTTTCAGAATCTCGGAGGAGAAGCCTTTTACGCCTGCCGCTTGAAAAACTTCAAAAGCTCTCGCCAACGACATTGCCCGTTAGTAGCGAGCCGCGCAACAGCCGAATGAGTGTCATCCCCCGCAAATTCTATCAACCAATCGCAATCGCTGTTGCGCTGGCGTTTCTGTATTTCACTGTGCTCGTTAAGCTCGGAAACGATTGGTGGCATGACGAAAATTATTCGCACGGGCTGTTGATTCCCTTCGTGATCGCATTCATCATTTGGCAGGAACGGAAGCAGATCGGTGGATGGAAAGCGCAGCCGGCAACCTGGTTGGGAGCGATCGGAATTGCGATTTCGATCTTCGCGCTGTGGATGGGAACGGCAGGCGCTGAACTTTTCGTGCAGAGAGCTTCGCTGGTGCTGATGCTCTTCAGCCTCATCGTCTACTTTTTCGGATTTCGCTTCATTCGATTCGTCGCGGTGCCGCTGATGCTCCTGGTGCTCGCGATTCCAATTCCGCAGATCATCTTCAATCGGATCGCGTTTCCGCTGCAGCTTTTTGCGTCGCGTTGCGCTGTCGCGGCGATGTCGTTTCTCAGCATTCCCGTCCTGCGACAGGGCAATGTGATCGAGTTGATGCCACTCGGCGCGAGCGAACCAAAGAAGCTCGCCGTCGTCGAAGCGTGCAGTGGAATTCGATCGCTTATGACGCTCGTTACCCTCGCATTGATTTATGCGTACTTCACGCGACCGACAGCACCACGGACGAAAGTCTATGCCATTTCACGTTCGATCATTTTGATGTTTGCCGCAGTGCCCATCGCAATTCTGACGAACGCGCTACGCGTTAGCGGCACCGGCGTGTTGGCGCACTACTACGGAACGCGCGTCGCCGATGGTTTCTTCCATTCGTTCTCGGGTTGGGTGATTTACATCGCGGCAGCTCTGCTGCTGTTTGCGACAGGATGGGTGATTGATCGCGTGGCGAAAGTAAGCAAAGACAAAATATTCAGTGCGGGTCTTAGTGTCGAGTCCGCGGAGCGGACGATCGAAAATAGTCCACCGATTCATCGGTGGGGTACTAGTGGAAATTGATATTGAAGTCCGCAGAGCGGACGACAGAAAGATAGCTGCATGCTGAAACTTCGACGACGGACAAAGTTGCTTGGCGAAAAGAATCTGTCGCCCGTTTCACGGGCTTCCTCAAATCTTGTTGTTAGCTTTCCCAGCAGTGAACTGCTGGGCTATTTCCGATCGTCCGCTTCGCGGACTGATTCCGTGTGCAATCGGGTTGCTCGGTAATGGTCAATCGATCAAGCTCCATTCGTTTCTGGCTCGTGCTCGTCGTGCTCCTACTTGGCGGCGGCATCATCAATGAGTGGGAGCGCGCGGGCGAAGCTAGAGTCGCGCGACAGCCACTCAAGAATTTTCCGCAACGAATCGGATCTTGGCGTCAACGAGGCGACGATGTTCGCTTTGATGACGAGACGGAAAAAGTCTTGCGCGCCGACGATTACGTGTCGCGCAATTTCGAATCCAATGATCGCGTCGCATCGCTGTACATCGGTTACTACGCGACACAGCGAAACGGCGCGACATATCACAGCCCGCTGAATTGTCTTCCCGGTTCAGGTTGGGTGATGAGTGACGGCGGCAGAATTACGATTGCTTCCGCCGGCGCACCCCCGTTCGAAGCCAATCGTTACTTGATTCAGAATGGTAACGATCGCGCGGTGATGATTTATTGGTACCAGGGTCGCGGCAGCTCCGTCGCCAGTGAGTACTGGGCCAAGTTTTACACTGTGCTCGACAGCGTGCGTCGGCGACGATCGGATGGCGCATTGGTTCGGGTAATGACTCCAATCGGAAATTCGCCGGCGGAAGCTGAAAAGACGGCGGTTGATTTGGCGGCGCAGGCCGCAAAGGAGCTCCCCGCGTTTGTTCCTAACTAGTATTCCCTCTCCCTCTGGGGGAGGTTGGGTGAGGGCTTACGGGCGACAAATATTTTATTTTCTTTGTGCGCAGTACGTTTCACGCCCTCTCCCCTGGCCCCTCTCCCAGTGAGAGAGGGGGGAAATTCCTGAAGATCACTCCCAATTCACCCTTTCTTACTTATGGATTCGCGGCTGCGCGCGAGTGACGTTTTTTGACACCTGATTCCTCGTTGACAGTGCTTCGATTGGCTTTGCCCGCCGACGAAGACAACCCGCTGCTAACGAACTAAACCGATCCCGATTCATCGGGTTCACGGAGATTTTGCTGTAATGAAAAATCACGAGTGCCGCCGAAAGGTCTCAACCCTTTCTCTACTTTTCATCGCCATCGCTGCCGTTGCCGTTCTTATCGGTGCCTGCACGACCCCCGAAAAAGCTAAAGCCCTACACGTCGCGCGTGGCCAGGCTCTCCTGAAAGACAAAAAGTCTCAGGAGGCCGCGCTCGAGTTTCGCAGCGCGCTGCAAATTGACGAGCAACTTGCCGACGCGCATTGGGGATTGGCCCAGGTGTACGAAGGCCTCCAACGTTATCAGGAAGCTTTCGAAGAGATGAAGACTACGGCAGAGTTGGACCAGAACAACCTCGACGTGCGCGTCAAGCTCGGCAACTACTACTTGATGGGCAGCCAGCAGTCAGCAGCTGGGGTTTCGGAAGCTGAGCGTCTGGCCAAAGAGATTTTGCAAAAAAATCCGAACCACATCGAAGGTCACATCCTGATGGGCAGCGTGCTGTTCGCGCAGGATCATAAGAACGAAGCCCTCGCCGAACTTAATCGCGCGATCGAAATCGATCCGAAACGAGTTGAATCGTATCTGAGCCTCGCGCGGTTTTTTGCGTCCATGAAAGACCTGGCGAAAGCCGAAGCAACCTTCCAACGCGCGATTTCAGTTAATGGCTCATCGGCGATGGCGTACTACGAGTACGGCAAATTCCTGGTGCAAACGAATCGCGCCGACGATGCGGAAAAAGAATTTCAGTTGGGCGTCCAGGTCGAACCGAACAATCGCGATGCCCGCTTCGTGCTCGCCAGCTTCTATCTGGTAAACAAGCGTTACGCGAAAGCGGAGGACGCTTACAAAGCGCTCGCAGAACTCGACAAAGACAAACCTGAAGGCCGCTCAGTGCTCGGCGATTACTACGGCGCGACCGGAAGGCTTGATGAAGCCATCGCGATTTACAGAGAAGTCCTCACCAAATCACCTGACTACACGCAAGCTCATTATCGACTGGCGGAACTGATGTTGAATCGCGGTGATCTCGCGAACGCGAAGACCGAAGTCGAGAATATTTTGAAGAAGGATGCGAACGATCGACAGGCGATGATCCTGCGCGCGCGCATCGAGATGCAGAGTGGCGATTCAAACGACATGAAAGCCGCGATTGCCGACCTACAGGAAGTTCTGAAGCAGGAACCAAACTCGCGCGCAGGCTTGTTCTTCATGGCTGAAGCAAATTTCCGCGCCGGTCAAACCGATCAGGCTCGCGTGTTCGCGGGCGATCTCAACCGCAATTATCCGGATTACCTGCCCGCCAAGCTGTTGCAGGCGCAGATCGATCTCGCTACCGGCGACGCCAAGAGCGCTTCGCAGACTGCTTCGCAGTTGCTCGATCGAATCGCCAAAGAATCATCAGATCGCGACATGACGCCGCAGATGCTGGCGGACATTCGCGCCAACGCTTTAGTTGCACACGGCACGGCCGCGATGCAGATGCGCGATACGAAAGCCGCGCGACAGGATTTTATGTTGGCGCATGACGCCGCGCCGAACAGCACCGACATTTACGTGAATCTCGCGTCGGTATCGCTCGCCGAAAACAAAGTCGACGAAGCGGTCACCTTCTACAACACCGCGCTGGGGATCGACGCAGCGAACTTCAATTCATTGCGCGGGCTCATCAACATCTACGCCGCCCGCAATCAAACGGCCCAGGCGCACTCGCGTGTCGATCAGTCAATAGCCGCGCAACCGAACAACGCCAGTCTGCATTTTCTGAAAGGCCAGATTTACGGATTCGAGAGGAATGCTGCCGGCGCTGAAAGTGAATTCCGCCGCGCGCTCGATATCGATCCGAATTATCTCGCGGCTTACTCAGCGCTCGGCGCCTTGTTCGTCAACACGAATCAACAGGACCGCGCGATTGCTGAATACTCCAAGATCGTCGAAAAGCGTCCTGACAATGCTGCGACTTACACGCTGATCGGCATGCTCGAAATGAATCGTCAGAATATCGACGGGGCGATCGACAACTATCGAAAAGCTCTGGCGAAGGACGAGAACGCGGTGTTTGCGGCAAACAATCTCGCTTGGCTCTACGCCGAATACAACAAGGGCAACATGGATGAAGCGGTGCGTCTCGCGCAAGGCGCGGTGCAAGCGAACCCCGGCGTACCAAGTTTTTCTGACACGCTCGGCTGGGTCTACTACAAAAAGGGATTGTATGGCGCGGCCGCTGAACAGTTGAAGAAAGCGATCAGCATCGACGAAGAAGCCGCACGACGGAGCCACGTCGCACCGACGCCGAGCTATCGTTTCCATCTTGGCGTTGCGCTTGAAGCAAAAGGCGACAAGCTCGGCGCGCGCCGTGAAATCGAGACGGCCCTGCGTCTAAGCGAGAAAGCGAATTTTCCCGAAGCCGACGAAGCAAAAAAGAGATTGGCGTCGCTGTAAGAAATCAAGCCACAGATGCACACGGATTCACACAGATCAAATTGTCGTTTTCTTATCAGTGAAAATCCGTGTCTATCTGTGGCTAACTTTTAGGAGCAATCAAATGAGTGTTGAATTTCGACCACGCAAAGTAAGCGAATACTTTGACATCGTTCGCAAGCGCAAGTGGTTAATCCTGCTGCCAATGATCGCGGTCGGTTTGGCGATTGCTTATGTCGTGTATCGCCTGCCCGACATTTACGAATCGACCACGCTGATCGTGGTCAAGCCTTCGACTCTGCCGAACTCAGTCGTGCCGACGATCGAAGAAGAAACACTCACGCGCGAACTGACCAGCATCTCGCAAGTCGTCACCAGCCGCAGCTCGCTGCAACCGCTGATGGAAAAGTACGACCTGTACAAAGAAGAGCGTCGTCGCGGCGAACCGATGGAACTGTTGATCGACGCGATGCGCAAGCAAATCAAGGTTGAGGTCAACACCAGTAACCACGAGATCACGAACGGATTCAACATCACTTATCGCGGCCGCGATCCGAAAACGACGCAAGCCGTCGCCGCCGAACTCGCCAGCAAATACATCGACGAACAGACGAAGAGCACGATCAACGGCGGCGCCTCGGCCAAACAATTTATTGAAGAGCAAGTGCGCCAGGCGAAAGAGGAACTCGACACGATCGATACCGAGCGTCTGAAGTATCTGCAGCAGAACCTGGACCACATTCCGTCACAATCGCAGGCTTTAGTTGGTCGCCTGACGGCTTTGCATGAAGGACAGAAAGCCTTGATCGCCGAGCAAGGTCGCTCGCGCGATCTCGCGGCAGCTTATCGCAGTCAGCTCGCCGATATCACCAAAAGCTATCAGGAGGAAATGGCCCTCTCGGCTGAGAACACCACTGACCCAAAAACGACGGTTGCGTGGGCGAACCTGGTGGCCAAGAAGTCCGAATTGGAAAACGAATTGCAGGGTCTGCTGTCTCAGTACAAGGAGAAGCATCCCGACGTGGTAGCCAAGAAGCAACAGCTCGAAGCGGTCAAGCGCGATCAGGATCAAATGATCGCGGACTGGAAAGATCGGATCGAAGAACGAAAACAAAAGCTTCAGCAATTGAGCGATCCACGAATCCTCAGTCTCAAGACGCAAATCGCAATAATGGACGGCGATACCGAGCGTCAGCAGAAGTTGCTGAACGAAACCAATCAACAGATCGCCGAACTCGACTCGCGCATCAACGAGATTCCGAATGCGGAAGTTGGTTTGGAAGCAATCGATCGCGAATACCAAACGAAGAAAGCCAACTATGACAGCTTGCTGGCCCAGCAACAGAAAGTCGTGATCGGCGCGGATGCCGCGAAGGATCAGCAAAGCAGCGGCATTCAATTGGTTGACCCGGCAAACCTGCCTGAGCAACCGGTTGCACCGAAGCGATCCACGCTGACGGTTGCGGGTTTTGGGATCGGTCTTGCGATTGGTTTCCTGCTTGCGATTGCTTTTGAACTGCGCCGGCTGTTCACGATTCAAACCATGGAAGACGCCAAGCACTACACGGGACTTCCGGTGCTCGCTTCAATTCCCGAGCTGTTGACTGAAGCTGAGTCGCGGGCGATTCCACGCCGCCGAGCCTTCGCTCTGGCCGCAGGAATTTCGTTCGCGATCGTCTCGATCCCGGCGCTCGCTTTTGTGCTGCGCTCAACGCACTTGTTCGACAAGTTTCTGACTTAGCCCTCGGTACGCAGGGTTCCAGCGTGCAGAAGGCAAGATGCCTGCGTACCCAAACCGGAGATAATTATGTACATCGAATTTTACGGACTGAAAGAGTTGCCTTTCGCGCTGACCCCCGATCCGCGCTACATCTATTTCACGCCTTCGCACACTGAAGTGATGGCCAACCTTCACTACGGCATTGAAAGCGGCAAAGGCTTGATCGTCGTGACCGGCGAAGTCGGCACCGGCAAGACCACAATGCTGCGTTGGGTGATGCAGCGCCTCGATCGAACGGTCATGGTTGCTTACATCTTCAATCCTCGCCTGTCGGTGACAGACTTTTATCAACATCTGGCAACCCTCTTCGGCATTCAGAATTGGGAGACGAAGTCGGATCTGTTGATCGAGCTCGGCAAGGTGCTCGACTCGCGTCACAGCCGAGGTTTGCGGACCGTGCTGATCGTCGATGAAGCGCATGGACTTTCGCCGACCGTTTTGGAAGAGATTCGACTGCTCTGCAATTACGAATCGGACACCGCAAAGCAATTGCAGATCGTGCTCACAGGTCAGCCCGAACTGCGCGAGATTCTCAATTATCCCGAGCTGCGCCAGCTCAAGCAGCGGGTCGCTCTGCGTTGTGAAATCAAGGCGCTGCCGAACGTCGAAGAGACCGCACAGTACATTCAGTCGCGTTTGAAAATCGCCGGCGCCGCGAACCCGGACATCTTTTCGCCGGGCGCGATCGATTACATCTTCCGCTGCACCGCGGGAATTCCGCGCGCCATCAACAATCTCTGCGACAACGCGTTATTGAACGGCTTCTCATCCAGCGCATCGATCATCAGTCGCGCAATGATTCAGGAGGTCGCCGAGACTTTCGACATCCTGCCGCGCATCGCGAAAGTCGAAGAACGCGAAGCACCGGCTCGAATCTTTCCGGCTGCCAGTCGCGCCGAACTCTGGTCGATGGGCAACGGAGACAATGGAAACGGAAATGGCAACGGCAATGGAAGTGCTCACTCTTCTTACTCGAGTCACGAATCCGCAGCCGAAGAATTCTCTTTGATCTCATCCGAGAACGATTCCGACATCGTAGTCAACGAATACATTCGCAGCGAACCAGCGACGATTGAAGAGCTGGGCGCGGCGTTCAGTCGTTCCGGCCTCGGGAGGGGGAACAATGGGCAGAATCTATGATGCGTTGAAGCGCGCGGAATCAAACCAGCGTGACTTCACCTCAACCAACAAATCTTCAGTCAGCCGCAACGGCAATCCGGATAACGTGTCTTACTTTGTTCAGAAGAATGGACACGAGCACCCCTGGGAGAAAGCTCCTTTCACCGGAATGCCGTCGGCGTTCAGTTCAGCGTCCACTGCGCACACGGCGGAGGCTACCGGCGGGCCGGCACTCCCCGGCGGACCAGCCTTCCGTGATGCTGGGGCAACCTTGGGCGCTGTTGGATCGGCGCGCGCCGCTGAGTTCTCTTCGCGAGAAATCTCGGCCGCGCGCGTCGAGCCGCATCTGGTCGCGGTCACTTCTCCACATTCGCCAGAGTGCGAACAGTTTCGCGCGTTGCGCACACGGTTGCTACAGGCGGGTGAGCGTCAAGGCAAACGCGCGTTCGTGATTACCAGTGCGGGAATGGGCGAAGGCAAGACATTAACAGCTCTGAACCTTGCCTGGCTGCTGGCTCAAACAGACGGCGTGTCTGCGTTAGTCATCGATGCGGACCTGCGACAGCCATGTGCGGCTGAATATCTCGGCATTGAAACAGAAGTTGGTTTGTCGGAGGTGCTGACGGGTGAAACAAAGCTTACCGAAGCGATCGTGAAACTTAAACCATCAGGATTGCATCTGCTGCCCGGTGGCGCCGCGCGTGAAGACGTAGCGGAATTGCTTTCAGGTCCGCGCTTTGGTCGCTTGTTGGAAGAAGCTCGCAGGCTTTTCGACTACATCATCATCGACGCGCCGCCGCTGGGAGTCTTTACTGATGCGAATCTCTTGATGAATCGCGCGGACGCCGCGCTTTTGGTAGTGAGAGCTTCGGCTACACGATATTCCGTCGTCGATCGTTTGCTTGAGCAACTGCCGCGCGAGCGAATACTCGGTGTCGTGCTGAATCGTGCCGAAGCAAAACCGGAAGACACGGCTTACTACTATCAGCCGCGGCATGTGAGATCGGTCGCGGTCCCCGACGCTCCATCAAAGGTGAAGGCGTCAGAAGAAAGATACGAAAGCACGCCTGGCGAACCAGAGATGATCTATATCGAGGAGGAAGGCGTGTCTTAGGAAACTAACTCTCTCGTTGGGAGAGGGTCGGGGTGAGGGTTTAGGCGGACAAGAAAAATGAATTATTCGTTTCGTTCGTACTAGACCCTCACCCTAGTCCTCTCCCAAAAGGAGAGGGAACAAGGCAATCAATGAAAGCATCCAGATTCAACGCGCGAATGATCTTGCTGCTGCTGGTTGAAGCAATGCTGCTTTTCGGCGGCCTGATCGTCGCCGTGTATCTGCGTCTGGGTGCAGTCGAGGCCGAGGATGCTCTGATTCTTCGCAATGGATTCTACAAAGCGGCGCTGGCGACGGTCTTCTGTCTCGCATCGTTTTATCTTTTCGATCTTTACGACTTCGTGGTGATTCACGATCGGCGTGAACTCGTTTTGCGACTTTTCCAGGCGCTGGGGCTCGCGTGGGTTGCGTTGGCGCTGCTGTTCTATGCCGTGCCGCAAGTCATGATTGGCCGCGGCGTGTCGCTGATATCGGTGCCGGGCGCGCTGCTGCTGATGGTGGGGTGGCGGCTGGCGATTCACTGGGTGCTGGGCCACCCGGACCTCGGCGAACGAATTCTGATCGTCGGCTCTGGGCCGTTCGCGGTCGAAGTCGCGCGCGAAACACTTAGCCGTCCCGATGCCGGCTTCCGCGTCGTCGGGTTCGTCGATAACGATCCGGCGTTGGTTGGCAAGAGTCTCATCAATCCGAAAGTCATCGGGCTGACTTCCGAACTGCGATCTTTGGTCAAGAAAGAAAACATCGACCGTCTGGTAGTCGCCATCAGCGATCGGCGTGGACAGTTTCCGACTCAAGAACTGCTGCGCTTGAGTTTATCCGGCGATGTTTCGATTGAAGAGAGTGCATCGTTTTATGAAAGGTTAACGGGTCGCGTCTTGCTCGACATGATTCGGCCCAGCTGGCTGATCTTTTCCAGCCGCGGACGTCGCGTGCGCACGAATGAAGTGATCCGCATCGTGATTCACCGTGCGGTAGCCTTAATCGGCGCGATTCTCTCGCTGCCAATCGCTACGATCACGGCGATTCTGATCAAGATCGATTCGCGCGGACCGGTGCTCTACAAACAGGAGCGTGTCGGCAAGAACGGCCGCACCTTCACGCTGATGAAGTTTCGTTCGATGCGAACAGACGCCGAAAAGAACGGTCCCGTCTGGGCCAGCAACGGCGACGATCGCATGACGCGGGTGGGACGAGTCATTCGCAAGATTCGCGTCGACGAGATTCCGCAGTTCTGGAACATCCTGCGCGGCGACATGAATTTCGTTGGGCCACGGCCAGAGCGGCCGCACTTTGTCTCGCAACTCGCCCAGGAAATTGAATACTACGAACAGCGACATTTGATCGCGCCGGGCCTGACAGGCTGGGCGCAAATCAAATATGCGTACGGCGCATCGATCGACGATGCAAAGAAGAAACTCGAATATGATCTGTACTACATCAAGAACCAAAGTCTGGCGCTCGACGCCACGATCATGTTCGAAACGATCAAGACGATTCTGTTTGGAAAGGGAACGTAGATTTGCGGAGGTTACATCATGAAGAAGCTTCTAACTCAAACTCTTGTGCTGGCGATTGCGTTGGGAATTAGCATCAGCACCTTCGCGCAATCGACCAACAACGGGACGCGCCAGCGGCGCACTGCCGCTGACGGCACCCAACAGGACGCGGACAACACCGTCGCCGCTGCTGACAAAACAACCGATGCGAATGCCGGCAAGGGCAAAGACAACAAGACGGCCGAGGTCACCGCTGACGGCAAGACCAATCGCGTCGATGATTCTTCGGAAGAAGCAGCGATCGTTCCGTACTACAACAACTTCTTCATGAATTATCGCCTTGGTCCGGAAGATGTGATTTCGGTCAACGTCTTCAATCAGGATCGCTACTCGAAGCAAGGCGTGAAGATTCCGCCCAGCGGCCGAATTTATTTGGCGCTGATTCCTGACGGCATCTTCGTGAACGGCAAGACGCCGGATCAAGTCGCAGAGCTCGTCAAAAAGCGCTACGACGAATTCATCATCACTCCGCAAGTCTCGGTCTCGCTCGATCAAGCCGGCTCTTATCGCTACAGTGTTGTCGGCGACGTCGCGCAACCAGGCATTCGGCTGATGACGCGTCGGCTGTCAGTCAGCGAGGCCGTCGCCGAAGCCGGTGGCGTTCTGCAAACCGGCAATCGCAGGAGGATCGTCGTGCTGCGCAGACAACAAGACGGTACGTTGAAACCGATCCCGGTAAATCTTTCGGCGATCTACAAAGGTCAATCGCCTGATTCGGTTTATCTGGTTCCCGGCGATCAAGTGATCGTGCCCGGTAACAAACTGAAGAAGCTGCAGACGATTATGAGCTTCACCCAAGTGCTTACCTTCGCGAATCTGTTTAGAGGCGGAATTTTTTAAAGCAGGGTTCGCAATTGGACGTTGAGTGCCGTTAGGCACGAAATATTTATAGATTCACGCATCGTTAGATTCTCTATTAGCCCATTTATGGGCGGCAGAAATTATTTCGCTCCTAAAGGAGCTTGGGCGAGATTTCAATGCTTTGGACTATAAACATTTCGCCGCTACGCGGCGGGTCAGGATCAAAGATCTTGTGCGCCTGCGGTGCTCGTCAGTTTCTGCTTTCTGCTTTCTGCCTTCTGCTTTGCGCCTTCTGCTTTCAGCCTTCCGCCTCCGCCACCACCTGGACTCGTCAACCATCAGGCACGATGGCCTGGCTCCGCTCAGTTTATTTTCTCGATCAAAATCGCGGCTGGGTTGCGGGCAGCAACGGCACTCTCTTGCAAACGACGGACGGCGGCGCAACCTGGAAGAAACTGCTGCCGCTGACACGCGACACACTGCAAGACGTTTACTTCGCGAATGAAAGAGTTGGCTGGCTGGTCGTCGAACGCGATCTGCTAAAGCTAAAAACGAATGATGAACCGCGATCCTATCTGTTGAAGACGGAAGACGGCGGTTTCAGTTGGCGACGCGTTTTTTTGAGGACGCCTGATGCTAACGTTCGCCTGGTACGCGCGATTTTTGCTGACAGCCAGCGCGGCTGGGTGTTTGGCGAGACTGGAATCGTCTTTGCGACACGCGATGGTGGCGAACATTGGGAGCGACAAGCTTCGCCAACCAAACATCTGCTGCTGGGCGGCGCATTCGTCGATTACGCGCACGTGTGGCTGGTGGGCGCGGGAGCAACAATCGTAAATACGAACGACGGCGGATTGACCTGGCAAAATGGAATCGTTCGCGATGACGCTAACGCTCGATTCAACTCGGCGAGCTTCGTCGGAAACAGCCTGGGATGGGCCGTCGGCGCCGCCGGAAGAATATTCACAACGATCGACGGCGGGCGAACCTGGTCACCGCAAAAATCCAATATCGATTCTGATTTGCTCGACGTGAAATTCATTGATGCGAACGAAGGTTGGGTGGCCGGCAACGAAGGCTTGCTGCTTCATACCAACGATGGCGGCGCGCATTGGGCCGTTCAAACAAATGCAAGTTCACACGCGCTGCAACGCCTCTGCTTCGTAGATCGCGATCATGGTTGGGCCGTTGGTTTCGGCGGAACGATTTTGAAGTATGGCGTTGCCGAAGCACCAAGATTGAAGAGCTAAGTCCGCAAAGCGGACGAAAGGTAATAGCCCAATCGTGCGGAGGAACGGCGCTGCCCGCTGCGGTCTGGGCTAGTAGCGTCTGGGTAAATCGCGGCGGAAAGTGGCAGGCGGCACTTCACCAGGAAACGACGGCGAAATAGTGAGAGAAGCCTGACCGCTAACGAGGGCAAGCTACGCTTTCGCTGTCACTAGAAAGGCAGTGCGAAACTTTAAAGGGCGGATCGATCGATCCGCCCTCATCTTTTTCAGCACTGGCTAATTCGTCGCGGCGGTAACTTCACTCAGCTTCGTCACCGCAATCGTGTCGCCGGTGACCGTTCCTTCCACGGAGACACGCACACCCTTTTCAGTAGCCGTGCCTTCAAGCAGGTCGGCCGCCAGCTTGTTACCGGCTTCATCGAGCTTGTAGAGCTTCCCACCGGAATACAGCGCATAGCCGCTCGCTTTGCACGTCGGCATCAGCGCGCAACTCGTGGTGTGATTCGCAACGCGATCGCCAAAATCCTTATCGTTGACATGATGACTTGCGCAAGCGTTGTCGATCAGGTTGCCCGTGACCGTGACTGATTTGCCTTGCGCGTAAAGCATCGCGGCGAATGCAAGCGATAAAGTAATTGCTAAGATTTTTCGATTCATTTGCGATCGGTCTCCTCTGTGAGTGAAAGCATCATACGCCGATTATTCCATCCGCGCAGGGTGCGCGTCAGTACTCGGAGCGGTAGCGACGGGATCATACACTCAACCAGCGTCATTGATCCGGTCGCTACCGCTCCCGGTTCTGACACTGCCTTCTGCTTCCTGCCTACTGCCTTCCGATCTTTCCGGGCGCATGTGCGGAAACAGGATCACGTCGCGAATCGAATGCTTGTTCGCTAACAGCATGACTAGACGATCGATGCCGACGCCGATTCCCGCCGCCGGAGGCATCCCATAAGAAAGCGCCCGAATGTAATCCTCATCCATCACCATCGCTTCTTCGTCACCACGTTCGCGCTGAACCATTTGATCCTTGAACCGCTGATACTGCTCTTCCGGATCGTTCAGTTCGGAAAAGCCATTGGCTGATTCCAACCCGCCCACGAAGTATTCGAAACGCTCGGCGACGGAAGGATCTGATGGGGAAGCTTTCGAGAGTGGTGAAATCGCTTTCGGAAAATCGGTAATGAAGGTCGGTTGAATCAAGTGCGGTTCAGCGAATTGTTCAAACAGCTCGATGATTCGGACGGGTTCTTCATTGGGATTGACTTCGCTTCCGCGATACCTGGCAATCGCTTCCTTCATCGTTATCCGCTGAAATGGTTGCGAGAAATCAATCTCGTGCTCGCCGTAACGAATCGTTACTCCACCAGTCGCAACCTCCACGACCGATCGCATCATCTCTTCGTGCAGATCCATCATGTCGTTCACGTCCGCGTACGCCCAATAGAATTCAAGCATCGTGAATTCAGGATTGTGTTTCGTCGAGATGCCTTCGTTCCGAAAGTTGCGGTTCAGCTCGTAAACCTTTTCGAAGCCGCCAACAGTCAGACGCTTCAAGTAAAGTTCCGGCGCGATGCGCGCGAAAAGATCGATGTCGAGCGCGTTGTGATGCGTCTTGAACGGACGCGCGGCGGCGCCGGTGGCGAGCGGCGTAAGCATCGGCGTCTCGACTTCGATGTAGCCCTGCTCGTCGAGAAAACGTCGAATCTCTTTAATCACACGCGCGCGAAGCTCAAACGCCTGGCGCGAGTTCAATTCCTTTCGCTCCGGCTCCTGGCTCCCGACTCCTGGCTCCAGTTTTAGACTTCCGGCGATTAGATCCGCGTAACGCTGACGCTGGCGAATCTCAGGATCGTTGATGCCGTGCATCTTATCCGGCATGGGCAAGAGTGCTTTTGCGAGGAACTGCAACTTCTCAACGTGCACTGAAAGCTCGCCGGTCTTGGTCACGAAGAGAAAACCTTCGACGCCAATAAAGTCGCCATGATCAAGCAAGCTAAAAAGTTCCCACCCATTGACTTCGCCGCCGCCCGCATCGTTGCGCACGCCGACGACGTCCTGCCGGCGCACGTAAATCTGCAAGCGCGACCCGCCGTCGGACAGATGAACGAACGCGGCTTTGCCCATCACCCGCGGCGGCGCGGCGATGCGTCCCGCCAGGCGCACGCGAATTTTGTTCAATTCAGAATTCGCTAGATCGAGTTCATCTGCAGATGGTTTTTCACCCTCTGCGACTCGCGGCGCAAACTTTTTGAACGCGGCCACAATGGAAGTAATCGTATCTTCGCCGGCCGGCGTATCGCTCACGTTGCTGCGCTCGAATTTGTTTGGATAGACGTTGCCGACAAGCCCGCGCAGCGCTTCGAGGTGGTCGCGCCGCGCCTCTGTCTGATCGTTCTGTTCAATGAAAGGTACGGTCATGAATCCGTGAATAGTAAATGGTAAACGGTAAATCGTAAATCCACGAGCGCTGACATTTGCTCGTCAGGCTCATTTTGATAACATCATCACATGTCAGCGGCACTCGAAGAAATCACTGAACAAGCCCTGAGGCTTCCTCGGCAACAACGGTTAGCGTTGGCCAACCGACTGTTGAGCGATGATCAAGATGGGGATCCGGCAATCGAAGCGGTGTGGGAAGAAGAGATAGTCGCGAGGATTCAGGCAATCGATAACGGCAGCGCTATCGGAGTTCCGTATGAAGAGGTGCTCGGCGCTGCGCGAGATCGTCGTGCGAAATGAAGACTACCTTTCTAGCACTCCTCCAAAACAGTGCCGTTAGGCACGAAATATTTATAATAATGTATAGGTGTACGCTGGTGCTATAAATATTCCGCCGCTCTGCGGCTGACTACGAATTGATTTCCCGGTAAAGCCAAACTCAGGTCGCACTCTCACACCTGACGCAGGACGAGTAAACCGATCAATTCTTTCAAATGATGAAGGGCAAGATTCTTTCGATTAATGAGCTCTCGGCTGAACGCGCGCGCCTGCGCGGCGCGGGGAAGAAACTTGTGTTCACCAACGGCGTCTTTGACATTTTGCACGTCGGCCACGTGCGTTATCTGCAGCAAGCGCGCGAGCTGGGCGATGCGTTGATTGTTGCAATTAACAGCGACGCGTCGGCGCGCGAACTGAAAGGTGAGAATCGTCCGCTAACGAAACAAAACGATCGCGCCGAAATTTTGGGGGCGCTGGCGTGCGTCGATTACGTGAGCGTTTTCGATGAGCTTTCACCGCGTTCATTGATTGCCGAGTTGCTGCCGGATGTCTTAGTGAAGGGCGGCGATTACTCGCTCGATCAAATTCACGGCCGCGAAGAAGTTGAAGCTGCGGGCGGACGCGTGGTGAGTTTGCCGTTCGTCGAAAGCGTTTCGACTAGCGCGATTATTGAGCGAATGGAAAAGAACCAATGACTTGTGGTCAATCATATGAAGAGAGCTAATAAGTCGTTCAAATGAGTCCGCGAAGCGGATGGCCGGCAATAGCCCAGCGATTTATCGCTGGGAGAAAAGCGTTAATAAGAATTCCAAGTCCGCGAAGCGGACGACAGAAACTCTCGGAATGATTCAACACCGCACCCTCTGTCGCCCGCTTCGCGCGCTCTCGCTTTTCTTCTCGTCGTACCCCCAGCCCCGATTAGTCGGGACTGGGCTATTTTCGGTCGTCCGCTACGCGGACTAAGTCAGGAATGACAGTTTCGACAGAAAACGCATCAATCTTACAAACCACGCTCCAGCCCGTTTTCGACAGCGCGGAATTCCAAAGTGTGCTCGATCAAATTCGGCGCGGCGCGCGCGTAGTGTCGATCGGCGGATTGGTTGCCGGGCCGGCGCGCGCACTCGCGTTGGCAGCGCTGCAACGCGAGACAGGAAAGCAGTTCGCGCTGGTTGTTCCGGCGCAGAGAGATCTCGAAAATTGGGAGCGCGATCTTGCGTTTTGGTTCTGCGCGGTTCGCGGCGTTGACGATTGCGGCGACGCAGTCGCGGTTTTGCCTGCTTCCGAAAGCGATCCTTACGCCGGTGGCTCGCCGCACACGGAAACTTTGGAACGACGCGCGCTCGCGCTGTGGCGGCTGGCGCGACGGCGCAATGATTTTCTGCTGTTGACTTCGCGCGCTCTCGCCAGAAGAACTGTCGCCTCTGCTGACATCCTGGGCGCCGGCGCGGTGCTGCGTCGCGACGAAGACACTGCCCCCGAAGAGTTGGTCGAACGATTAATTGCCGGCGGATACGTGCGCGAAGATCCGGTCGGCGCGGTCGGTGAGCTGTCGATGCGCGGCGGGATCATCGATGTCTGGCCGCCGGGACGTGCCGCGCCCGTGCGCGTTGAATTTTTTGGGGACACGGTCGATTCAATTCGCGAATTCGATCCCGAAACACAACGCTCGACGACGCAGTTAACTGAGATCGAAATCCCGCCGATGCGCGAGCTGACGGTGGCTGCCCGCGACTTTCGCGAATGGGCGTCGCATGCACGGATGCGCTGGCGCGACGAACGATTCTCTCGATCGTTGCGCGATCGAACGGTCTTTGCCGATGAAGGCGAAGACTTCCCCGGTTGGGAATGGTTGATTTCACTTATCCACGAAAGCAGCGCGAGCATCTTCGATTATTTGAATGATGCCGTGCTGGTGATCGATGAACCGGTCGCGGTCGAGAATTTTCTTTCGTCGGCATATCAAACTCTCGAAGAGCGATTTGCTGAGACTGATGCCGCGGACGATCTCGCGCTGCGGCCTGACGAGCTTTATCTGACCGCAGAAGAGCTGCGCAATGAAATCGACGCGCAGCAACGAATCGAAATCCGCGCGCTTGGTCGCACGGCCGCGAAGATCGATCAGGAGATTGCGCTCGATGCCGAGCAGCCGAAGATTTCAGTCGGCAAAGAACGCGCGAAAAAGCAGCCGCTGTTTTTGTTTCCGAACCTGTCAGTACCCAGAGCGATAGCGACGGGATCAACCAAGTCCTCTGTATCCCATGATCCGCTCGCTATTGCTCGCAGTACTGACACGGAAGAAATCGATTGGAAAGCGCAATCGGTGATGCGCTATCACGGACGCCTGCCTGATCTCGCCCGCAACGTGATCGATCGCCACGCTAACAGCGGAAGCCAGACTCTATTTGCGATGCCGAGCCGTGGTGTCGCCGAACGCGTGACTGAAATCCTGCGCGAATATGAAGTCAACGCACGGCTGACTTCATTGAATGACACTTCCGAAGAGTCATCATCCGCCGAGGCCATCGTGACGATTGGAAAACTTTCCGGCGGATTCGAATTGCCTTCGGCGCGTTTGGTCGTCCATGTCGAAGGCGACCTGTTCGATGAAGCTGCCGAGCCCGCGCTCGAACGACGCGCCACCGCGATCAAGCGCGAAAAGAAACGACGCGCTCGTGCGGCGGCATTCCTGTCCGACTTTCGCGACCTGAAAGTTAACGATTACGTCGTGCATATCGATCACGGAATCGCGCGGTTCGGTGGATTGGTCACGCTCGATCTCGGGCCTACTGAGTCGACGGCGCGCGCAGTGATGACACCTACGCCGCGCGGCGAGTTCATGCTGCTTTACTACGCCGACGAAGCGAAGCTCTACGTTCCGGTGGAGCGGCTCGATCTGGTGCAGCGTTATTCGAGCGCGGAAGGTCATCAACCGGCGCTCGATCGGCTCGGCGGACTTGGTTGGCTCAAGACGAAGGCCAAAGCCAAACGCGCGATGCGCGACATGGCCGATGAGCTTCTGCGTCTGTACGCCGAACGAAAGTTGGTCCAGGGTTACTCGTTTCCGCCCGACGCGCCATGGCAACGCGAGTTCGAAGGAGGCTTCGAATATACATTGACGGCAGATCAGGAAACGGCGATCGAAGACGTCAAGCACGACATGGAAACATCGACGCCGATGGACCGTCTGCTGTGCGGCGATGTTGGCTACGGCAAGACGGAAGTTGCGATGCGCGCGGCGTTCAAAGCGGTGATGGATGGAAAGCAGGCCGCGGTGCTGACGCCAACGACGGTGCTCGCGTATCAGCACTTCGACACATTCCGGCAGCGGTTCGCGCCGTTTCCGGTGAAGGTTGAATTGCTCTCGCGATTTCGTTCGGCGAAAGAACAGAAGGAGGTGGTCAAGCGAGTCGAGGGCGGCGAAGTTGACATCGTGATCGGCACGCATCGAATGCTTTCGAAAGATGTGGGCTTCAAAGATCTCGGATTGGTGGTCGTTGATGAAGAGCAGCGATTCGGCGTCGCGCACAAAGAACGTTTGAAGCAATTGAAGAAACGCGTCGATGTGCTGACGCTGTCCGCGACTCCGATTCCGCGCACCCTGAATATGTCGCTCAGCGGGTTGCGCGACATGTCTCTGATCGAGACGCCACCCAGCGATCGGCTTGCGATTCAAACTCAAGTTGTGCAGTCGTCGGATGTGGTGATCAAGTCGGCAATCGATCTCGAACTCGCGCGCGGCGGCCAGGTATTCTTTATTCACAACCGCGTCGAATCAATCGAAACGATCGCGGGGTTGGTCAAACGACTAGTTCCGCAAGCGCGGATCGCCGTGGGTCACGGCAAGATGAACGAGAAGGAGATGGAGCGCGTCATGCTCGATTTTATTGGGTATAAGTACGACGTGCTGGTCGCGACCACGATTATCGAAAACGGAATAGACATCCCGCGCGCGAACACGATCATCATAAATCGCGCCGATAATTACGGTCTTTCTCAACTCTATCAATTGCGCGGGCGCGTGGGCCGCTCGAATCGACGCGCTTACGCTTACCTGCTGATTCCGGCCGAGCAGGAATTGTCGCCAATTGCGCGAAGACGGCTTGCGGCCATCAGAGAGTTCTCAGATTTAGGCGCAGGTTTTCGCATCGCGGCGCTCGATTTGGAATTGCGCGGCGCGGGCAACTTCCTGGGCGGCGAGCAGTCGGGTCACATGGACGCGCTCGGTTTCGATCTTTACACGCAGATGCTCGAGCGCACCGTTGCTGAACTTCGTGGCGAGCAAGTCGAAGACGAAACGACTGTGTCGATCAATCTGAATGTCGACGTGGCGATTCCCGAGAGCTACATCAGCGACATGGGCCAGCGGCTGCGGACTTACAAACGAGTTTCTTCGGCGCGCGATGAAGAGGCGCTTGCGGCAATCGCCGCCGAAACCGAAGATCGCTACGGACGGATTCCGGAACCTGTTGAAGACTTGTTCAATTACGCGCGGCTGCGGCAGGCAGCCGAGGATGTTGGCGTTATTTCGATCGATCGGATTCGCGACGGAATCGCTATTAAACTGACGGAAAAAGCACGAGTGGCGCCCGAGAAACTGATGGAATTGATTCGCGCGCGGGAAGGCGCTAACTTTGCGCCAAGCGGCGTTTTGCGGCTGACGCTCAGCGACGAAGAGAAGGACGAAATTTTGGCTGTGGCTCGCCGCGTGTTGCTGCAAATCAAGGCCGACAGTTAGAATTAGGCAGTCGAACACAGCACCGTTAGGTGCATCATGTTTATAGCTCCGAATTACAGTATTCACACGAGCTCCTTTAGGAGCTAAATATCACGCTCCTAAAGGAGCTTAATCATAAAAGGCAAGAACTTGGGACTATAAACATTTCGCTCCTCCGGAGCTTCTGATAAAGGAGTTACAAATCTTGAAATTCAAAGTAGCAATCGCCACGCTATTCGCAATTGGCGCCCTTGTAATTTCGCCCTCGCTTGCGCGCGCGCAGGAAGGCGAACCTGTCGTCGTCGATGAGGTCATCGCTCAGGTTGATGACGGCATCGTCACGTTGTTGCAGCTGAAGCGCGAAATGAAAGAGCGCGTCGACACGCTGAAGCAAAACGGCATGTCCGAACAGCAGGCCAACGCGGAAGTTGAGAAGCACAAACCCGAGCTGATTGCGACGCTCATCAACGAGCAGTTGCTCCTGCAGAAAGGCAAGGAACTCGAACTAACCCAGCGCGTTGAAGACGAAGTCAACAAGCGCATGCTCGCGGTGGCGAAAGAAAACAGCATCAAATCGATGGACCAGTTGTGCCAGGCGATGAAGCAAGCAGGATTGGATTGCGAGGACACGCGACGAACCATGCGTATCGAGATCATGAAGCAGGCCGTAATGGAAAGCGAAGTCGATTCGAAACTTTTCTACGGTTTCAGCATGGTCGAACTGCACCAATATTTCGATGCGCACAAAGACAAATTTCTCAGGCCCGAATCTGTCGAACTCTCTGAAATCTTTCTTGGGTTGGCAGGTAAACCAGAGACCGACGTCAAAGCGCACGCCGATGAGTTGGTGAAACAGGTGCGCGGCGGCGCCGACTTCTGCACGCTGGCGGCGGCGTATTCAGAGCGACCGGCGGCCAATGGCCAGAAGCCTTGTAAGGTCGGATTGTTTCGCGTACCTGACCTGCGACCGGACATCGCCGGCGCAATCAAGAACGTAAAAACCGGCAGCATCAGCGATCCACTGAAAACCGATGAGGGTTATCAAATTCTGCGTGTCGATGTGCGCACGGCGGGCGCCAACACGCCGACGTTCAATGAGAACGATGTCCGCGGCGCGATGACCGAAGAGCGCTCAGGAAAGGCGCGCGAGGATTATCTGCAAGGCCTGCGCAACGAAGCCTACCTGAAGATCGCTGACAACTATAAAGATGCGGTCGAGCCGCTGCTGAAGATCGTGCCGCCTGCAGCCGCGACCAAGAAACCGCCAAAGCAGGACAAAGGCAAAGGCAAGATTCTCGGGATATTCCCGAAGCCGTGAAGAAGTAATGAGTCATGAGTGATGAGTATTGAGTATTGGCTCATCACTCATTACTTACGATGCGTCTCGATCTCTTTCTCAAACTCAGCCGGCTTTGCCCGCGTCGGTCAATAGCTCAGAAGCTTTGTGACGCGGGTTTTGTTTTGCTCAATGGGCGGCGGGCGAAATCTGCGCACGCCGTTAAATCTGAAGACGAAATCGTCATCCGACTGCGCAATCGCGAAACAACAGTTCGCGTGTTGACGGTGCCAGAAGGCCGCCACGTCGCGCGTCGTGAGGCAAGTTCTTTGATTGAAGTTATTAGTGAGCGGGAACTGCAAACGGATAATTGACGTCAATGGTGGCGCGGTCGTAATCAAGTCGGCGGAGCCGATTGAAACTCATTCAGGACAACTGTGAAGCCAACATTCTTCTTTGGGCTACTGCTGGTTCTGTTTGGCTGGATTAACTTGTCGGCGCCGTCTGTCACCAGGCGCAATCAAACCGTCACTGCGGGCGCATCGCAAACCAACCCTCTCAAACTACCACTCGTCTCACCACGAATTATCGTAAAGAAAGCCGAACGCAAATTGTTTCTCTATTCAGGCGGAAAGATCGTGCGCTCGTATCACGTCGGACTCGGGCTGAGTCCGATAGGCGACAAAGTTCGCCAGGGAGATCGCCGTACGCCGGAAGGCGATTTTTACATCTTCACGAAGAATGACAAGAGCGCGTTCTATCTTTCGCTCGGCATTAGCTATCCGAACGCGCGTCATGCAGAACGTGGTCTGCGCGATGGCTTAATCACCAAGGCTCAATACGACTCGATCACGCGCGCGTTGCAAGCGAAGAAAACACCACCGCAAAACACCGCGCTCGGCGGCGACATCTACATCCACGGTAACGGCGCCGGCAGTGATTGGACTTGGGGTTGCGTCGCGCTCGAGAACGAAGATGTGCGCGAATTATTCAACGCAGTTCCGTTGGGCACGCCGGTGACGATCCAACGTTAGACAATGTAATCGTTGCTTTCGCCGTTCGGTTATCGGGCGGTCGAATATCGCATCAAAACTCGACCGGTCACTTTGCATTCGGGGCGCACTCAAAAAATTCACATTAATCAGCCAAATTTGAAGCGCGGCTCCGTCTCGCTGAGTTGGCACATTGGTTGCTCTGGCTCCATCCAGTTTCGAACGTTGACGTGTTTGCGAGCAAGCGAGGTAATCAATCATGAATATTTTGAGCGGTTTTTTCAGTGAAGACCTGGCGATCGATCTGGGCACGGTCAATACGATCGTATATACGCCAACCGAAGGCGTCGTTCTGAACGAGCCGTCAGTCCTGGCCATCAACAAGTACAGCCGGGAAGTTCTTTCGGTTGGTGCGCAGGCCCTGAAGCTGCTCGGGCGGGAACCAAACGACACCGAAGTTCGTCGACCGATTCGCCGCGGCACGATCGACGACTTTGAAATCTCGCAGCAGTTTCTGCGCACGCTGATAAGCCGTGTTCAGCACCACGATCATCCGAAGCGAAGTCATCTGGTGATCGGCGTGCCCGGATCGTCGACGCCACTGGAAAGACGGTCGGTGAAAGACGCTGCGCGGGATGCGAAAGCCGGACGAGTTGACTTGATCGACGAGGGATTGGCGGCGGGGCTCGGCGCCGGCTTGGACTTCGACTACGAGCAGGCGCGCATGGTCGTCGACATTGGCGGCGGCACGACAAACATCGCGATCCTGGCCTCGGGTGGAGTGATCAGTTCGATGAGCTTGCACGCGGCCGGCAACGCGATGGACGATGCAATTCGCGATTACTTGCGGCTGCGTTATGCAGTGCATTTTGGCGAGCGAACGATCGAGCGAGTGAAGTGCGAACTGGGCTCGGCCTGCACCGATAATTTTGACGCGCGATTCGATAAACAACTCGAGATCGTCGGTAAGCAACTCGCAAACGGCGCGGCGTTACCGATCGTAGTGAACGCGCGCGAAGTCCGTTCAGCAATCGAACCGGTGTTAGCGGAAATCCTAGCGGCGGTTCGACGCGTGATTGAAGATGCATCGCCCGAAGTTACCGCGGACATTCATTACTCCGGATTGATCTTGACGGGCGGCGGCGCATTGCTCCATGGCATGGCCGGTCGTCTACAGAGCGATCTCAATCTGCAGGTGACGGTTCCCGAGGATCCGTTAACCACGGTTGCCCTGGGCGCCGGTCGGTTGCTTTCCGATCCTGAGCGATTACAGCGCGCATCGTTGCGTCTTGACGTCCCTGCCTGGGAACAATCTGAAAAATTGGTCGTCAACTGGTAATCGCATTCGGAGCTTAGAGTCGGGCTACTTTCCGACCCAGCGCGAGGTAACCCGCTGCTAAACATGGGCGAGAGGCGAGTCGCAGCCACATGAGGTAAAATCTCGTGTGGCTTTTTTATGAGCGTGATCAAGCCTTTCAAGATTCGCGATATCGAAATCAATCCGCCGCTGGTGCTGTCGCCGATGGCGGGCGTGACCGATATTTCTTTTCGTCGCCTGGTGAAGCAGCGCGGCGGCGTTGGGCTGACCGTTTCTGAATTCATTTCTGTCGAAGGACTGACGCGTAACAATCCAAAATCGAAACGGCAGATGCGCTTCTACCAAAACGAGCGGCCGTTCGCGGTTCAGATTTTTGGCGGGCAGCCCGAGCGCATGCGCATGGCGGCAGAGATGGCCCAGGAAGTTGGCGCGGATATTCTCGACGTTAACTGTGGGTGTCCGGCTCCGAAAGTTGTGAAGCATGGCGGCGGATCGGGTCTCTTGAAGGACTATCCCAGACTGGAAACGATCCTGACGGAGATCAAGAAGGCGATCACGATTCCGATGACGATTAAGATTCGCGCCGGCTTTTACGATCACGACATCAATGCAGTCGAGACGGCGAAGCTCGCCGAGGCTTGCGGCGCGGAACACATCGCGCTGCACGGCCGCACGAAAGAACAAGGGTATCGCGGGCTCGCGAATTGGGATTTAGTAAAACAAATCAAGCAAGTCGTCAGCGTTCCAGTTTCCGGCAGCGGCGACGTTAATACGATCCAGCAAGCGTTCGATCGCTTTCGCGAAACCGGCTGCGACGGAGTTTTGATCGGACGTGGCGCGATGGCTAACCCGTGGATCTTTCGTCAGATTGAGGATGCGATGCATGACCGCGAACCCTTCCAGCCGACGCTGGAGGACAAGCGAGCGCTGCTGCTGGAGTATTTCGACATGTTGCGTGAAGACATGCCGCAGTTGGCCGCGATTGGAAGAATGAAACAACTCGCGGGACAATTCACGCGCGGATTGCGGGGCGGCGCACTGTTTCGCACCGCCCTTTATCATTCGCACTCAGTGGCCGAAATTCTCGATCGAATCTCGGAATACTTCGAAACAATCACTGCGGGGAAGCAATACTTCGGGGAGGCTGGACCATCTCTGGAGTTGGTTGAAGCGCCGGTGTTGGATTCCTGCGACGCGGCTTCAATATAGGCGTTCCCGCATTACTGTCTATGCTTCCCTCGCCAGAATGTAAATCCTTCGGCGACGGATAGCCTTTGCCGCTCAATGATGCAACCTCAATAACAATCTCTTTCTGATTACGCAGTTCTAGCTGCCGTTCTGCGTCAGCTTTCCGCGCGGCTGCCTTTTCTTCGCGAGTCTGATTAGCAACGGGAGTCGGTGCAGGCGTCGGCTGCTTCTTCGGATGAAGCGACATCGTGTTCAACGCGTCCAGGGCTTGCGTCTTTTCTTCTTCAGTCAGCTTGTCAAAGCTCATGCTGTTCGCATCGAAGACCGCCCGCAAATTCTCTTCCGTATTCGTGTTCTTATTGTAAACGTCGCGGTAGATATGGAGCTGTCCCTCCTGAATGACGATGGTTTCGTAACGCAGCTCGACCGGCATGATGGCGCCCAGCTTGACGACTTGTGTTCTGGTTCGGTGCTGTAGAAACCCGGTCATCGTTTCTTCCTTCAGCTCAGTGTTAGAAGCCTCAGCCAGAATTTTGGTGAAATCCCTGACTTCATCGTTCGTCAATCCCACGCAACCGTGCGAGGCGAACGTTCCGATCTTTGCGAGCGATTTTCCGCCGTGGATCAAGTTGGCGCCGCCGATGGGTACCTTGATTGGCCCAAGGGGATTCCCGCCGGCGCCTGCCGGAACGATTTCGCCGGGATTCGAAGCCCATGATTCATTCGGCTGCGTCCAGGTCGGATTGAAAATGATCATTTCAGCCTTACGAAAACCGGTGGGCAGCGGAAACTGTTGATAGCCGATTCCGATCTTGTACGACTTCAACAAACTGCCGTCATGAAAGACGTCCATGCGAAACGCCGGGATATTCACGACGATCCGCGAGTCTTTGGGAATGGCGTTGGGGCCTTTCAGCTGGATCAGTTCTTGATTCGCGGCGTCCGGCTTGTTGACCTCAATCGAAGGCGAAGGAAATGGTTGTGCGGTGCTGGCCGTCTGTGCCGATTCCTTTGTGCAACTTGAAAGTACGAGCGCGAGCGAAATGATCGCGACGCACAGGGGGATTTTGTGTCTCATTCTTCGGATTCAACTCCGATACCATATTACTCGCAATGCGGTTCTCCACGCATCAATCTTGTGTAAAACCACAGAACGCGGCCGCCTTTGCCTCAATACATCCTCCGTCAAAGTTTGAAAAACGCTCGACAGAACCAGGCATTTAAGTATAATTGCGGCTCGCGTTCCAATCTCTCCCAGAGCAGTTCTAATTCGGACCAGCATTTAAACAGAGTCAGCTCGAGAAGCCGGAGAAACGAATGGCAGAAGCTGCCGCAGTCACGCAAACGAAAGCAACCGGGTTTATTCGCGGTCTGGGCCTGCTCGATTCGACGATGATTGTCGCCGGATCCATGATCGGGTCCGGCATTTTTATTGTCTCCGGAGGAATTTCAAAACAAGTTGGCGCGCCCGGATGGCTTCTGGTGGTTTGGATCGTGACCGGGTTGCTAACGATCATGGCCGCGCTCAGCTATGGCGAGCTGGCGGCAATGATGCCCAAAGCCGGTGGTCAATACGTCTATCTGCGTGAAGCCTTTTCGCCGATGTGGGGTTTTCTTTACGGTTGGACGCTCTTCCTCGTGATTCAAACCGGAACGATCGCTGCGGTCGCGGTTGGATTCGCTCGTTATTTGGGCGTTCTCGTTCCGGCAGTCGGCGAAGACAAATACTTGATCGCTCCCAAACATGTCTTTGGCAACTACGCGATCTCGCTTTCGACAGCGCAGTTGGTTGGCGTGCTCTTAATCGTTCTGCTGACGTTCATGAACACGCGCGGATTGAAGCTGGGCAAACTCGTTCAGAATACTTTCACGACCGCGAAGCTGGCAGCGTTATTTGGTCTGATTGTGCTGGGAATTTTCGTGGGGTGGAACTCGGGAGTCGTGCACGCGAACTTTGGCAATCTCTGGTCGGTGCGCGGAACACTCGACGATTTCGGCGGCGGCTTGACGGCGGCCACCGCATTCGGATTGTTCGTCGGAGTCTGCGTAGCACAAACCGGCTCGTTGTTCTCGGCCGATGCGTGGAACAACATCACTTTCACCGCGGGCGAGGTAAAGGATCTGACGACGTTGCCGTTTGAAAAAATTCAAGGCGCCGATCGCGTGGCGACAGATACGATGAATGTGATCTTCTCTGGCCGGGGCGCGACCGTCATGGCCGTGGCAATCATGGTTTCGACCTTCGGTTGCAATAACGGCCTGATTCTCGCTGGCGCGCGAGCTTACTACGCGATGGCTCGTGATGGATTGTTCTTCAAATCTTCGGGACGGCTAAACGATAAACATGTGCCGGCGTGGGGACTCGTGATTCAGGGCATCTGGGCCGCCGTCTTGGTTCTGCCTCGCACGATCAAACATGATGCGGCCGGCCACATTACGGGTTATGGGAATCTCTACGGCAACCTGCTCGACTATGTAATTTCAGCGGCCCTGATTTTTTATATTCTTACCATCGCCGGCATCTTTCGTTTGCGGCAGACTCGGCCGAATGCTGAACGTCCATACAAGGCTTTCGGTTATCCGTTGGTGCCGTTTCTTTACATCATCGGAGCTGCGGTGATTCTGATCGTGCTGTTCGTCTACCAGACGGCGACGACGTGGCCCGGCTTGATCATCGTTCTCACCGGCATCCCGGTTTATTTTGTCTGGAAGAAACTTGGTACGCCGATGCCGGAAGAAGGATCGATTTCAGAAGCCGCGGCCCAAGCCAAAGGCGAATATTAGAAACACAACGATGAACGCGGAATGATGAACGGTGATTTAGATCAACGGCACTTAGCTCATCATTCATCGTTCCTCGTTCATCATTGCTCTCGGAGGTTCACTGATGGCTAATCAATTTTTCAGGACGAAACCGCTCTCAATGCTCCTTGATGAGATGAAGGGCGAGAATCGCCTGCGCCGCGTTCTCGGCCCGGTGCAGCTTACCGCGCTCGGCGTCGGTGCGATCATCGGCACCGGCATTTTTATTTTGACGGGCGTCGCTGCACACGATCGCACCGGCCCGGCGCTGATGCTTTCGTTTGTGCTCGCGGGTTTGGCGTGCGTATTCGCAGCGCTGTGCTACGCAGAGTTCGCCTCAATGGTGCCGGTCGCGGGTTCCGCTTACACCTACGCGTACGCGACGCTGGGTGAGTTGTTCGCTTGGATCATTGGTTGGGACTTAATCCTTGAATACGCAGTTGGATCGGCGACGGTGGCGCACGGTTGGTCGGCGCACTTTCAGGAATTCACTCCGCTATTCCACTTCCAGGTTCCAAGAATTGTGCACACCGCGCCGATTAATTTCTGCGTCAGTGTCGGCGCGGGCTGCCCACACACTGGATTCGTGGCAACGGGATCGTATTTCGATCTGCCGGCGATTTTAATTACGTTCGCACTGACGATAATTTTGGTAAAGGGAATTAAGGAGAGCGCGTCCTTTAACGCGTTCATGGTGGCCATTAAGTTGGTCATCGTGCTGATGGTGATCGGCATCGGCGTCTTCTTCATTAACAGCGCCAACTGGCATCCGTTCGCTCCCTACGGCTATACGGGCATCAGCTTTTTCGGTAACACCGTTATGGGTCAGCACGCGGCTGGAGGAGAGCCGCTGGGAATGTTTGCCGGCGCGGCGATAATCTTTTTCGCTTACATCGGATTCGACTCGGTTTCAGTGCACTCAGAAGAGGCACGCGATCCGGCCAAAGATGTGCCAAAGGGCATTATTTGGTCGTTGATTATTTGCACCATCTTGTATATCGCAGTCTCGGCCGTGTTGACTGGAATGGTTCCTTACAAAGACATCAACATCGACGCGCCGGTCGTGGACGCTTTCAGACGGGCCGGCTTGACCTGGATGCAATATCTGGTCGCCGCCGGCGCAATGACAGGAATAACGTCAGTCCTGCTGGTCATGATGTTGAGCCAGCCACGCGTGATGTTGGCCCTGGGCCGAGACGGATTGGTCCCCAACAGTTTCTTCGGCGATATCCATCCGAAGTTCCGCACACCCTGGAAGTCGACAATCCTCACCGGATTCTTCGTCGCCGCGATGGCCGGATTCCTGCCGCTGAGTCTTTTAGCAGAGATGACCAGCATCGGAACCCTGTTCGCATTCGTGATTGTTTGCGGCGCTGTTCTCGTTATGCGCAGGACGAATCCCAACGCGAATCGTCCGTTCCGTGCACCGTTTGTTCCGCTGGTTCCGATCCTCGGAATTGGTACATGCTTGCTCTTGATGTTCTCGCTGCCTGCGGAGAATTGGTATCGGTTAATCGGGTGGCTGGTTATCGGCCTGGTGATTTACCTTTTTTATGGCCGGAGGCACAGCGTTATGGCCCGGCATACTGAACACGAAATCAAGTCGCACGGACTTTCACCGGCCGGTCAAGCCGTTGGCGATCCCGACGCACCACCAAGCAGTCCAGCGGCTGACGTCGATTCTCGCGTTCCTTAATTCTAGGGACAGATCAACTTCAAAGGCTGAGCGTTCGTCTGAATCGCTCAGCCTTTCTCTTTTCTCAATTGGTAGTCGGATGTGGTGCCGGAGGAGAGACTCGAACTCTCATGAGTGTGACCTCGCCAGATTTTGAATCTGGTGCGTATACCAATTTCGCCACTCCGGCAGGTGTGCGCGTCGAGGCCATATTAGAGCAGCGCCCGCCGGGCGGTCAAATGGAAACCAACCAAAACCTTAGCATTTCCGCCCAAACTCGCTCAGTAAAATAGTGTTTGCCAACGTAGTGGCAGCGTTGTACAATGATTTCGCCGGTGAAAACCCGGCTGTCCGTTCCCTCGTCCCTCCCGCAGTCTCGGTCCGAACAGATCTTAGAGTCCGCAAGATTTCAGTTAACCGAACATGACCGAATCCATTGCCAAGCCACGACTCCTAATTGTCGATGACGAAGCCGAAGTGCGCGGCGTGCTGCACGATCTGCTTTCGTTTTCATATGCATGCGGTGAGGCTGCATCGGCCGAAGATGCGCTCGCGCAGCTTCGCTCGGACGAGTACCAGTTGGTGATCAGCGACATCACGATGAGCGGCATGAGCGGTCTGGAAATGATTCCTCAAGTCAAAGTCATTTCGCCTGATACAGTGATCGTGATGATTAGCGGAATGCAGACCATCGAGAGCGCAATCAATGCGCTGAGATTGGGAGCTTTCGATTACTTGATGAAACCGTTCGATCTCCGGCAAGCTGAAGCCGCCGTGGAACGCGCATTGGAGCATCACGAATTGATCGTCGCGAAGCGACGATACGAAAATCATCTCGAGGAGCTGGTCAGTCAGCGTACTGCTGAACTTGATGATGCGTTAGGTTCTCTTGAGAATGCTTACCGATCAACGTTGAAGGCGTTGACTGCCGCGCTTGAAACTCGCGACGCGGAAACTCACGGCCATTCAGAGCGTGTCGTGACTTTCAGTCTGCGGCTTGGTAGCGAATACGGATTGAGTGGGGCGGAAATGAAATCGCTCGAGTTCGGTTCGTTGCTTCACGACATTGGCAAGATCGGTGTTCCCGATGCGATCTTGCGCAAGCCGGCCAAGCTAACGGATGAAGAATGGGTTCGCATGCGCGAACATCCAGTGCACGGGCAGCAAATCTTGCGTGGCATAAAATTTCTTGAGGGCGCAGCGCGTGTTGTAGCGCAGCACCATGAAAAATGGGATGGCTCAGGTTACCCGCTGGGATTGAAAAGCGAAGAGATCGACATCTGCGCCCGCATCTTTTCGGTCGCGGACGCGTTCGATGCAATCACGAGCGATCGTGTATACCGCCAGGGACGATCGTACGAAGCGGCCGCTCAAGAATTAGACGAGTGGTCCAACCGGCAGTTCGACCCTAAAGTCGTCGAAGCCTTTCATCGCGTGCCGCCTGAGGATTGGGAAGCATTGCGACGCAAGTCACTCGAGCGAAAACCGAATGAATCTGACTGGCAACCAGTGGCTCACAACAGCGAGCCGCAACTGAATGCGTTGGCAAGTTAGGGCCTTAGAGTTCAGGCTTTACGATATCGGCAAACTGAAGTTTGAACTCTGAATCTGCTAAGGCACAACGTAACCGTGACGGCTTCGTAAGTACAACCCGACACGTCGCGCAGCCACTTCAACTCTCCTGTATTCACCAGACTTTGCGGCCGCCAGTGGGCGCGTCGGCCGATACGTTACGACGTATTGCGATCCGATGTCGCGAGAAATCGTTTCCGCCTGCGCAAGCACGTCACTCGCCGATGCTGGGATTAGGATCTGACCGCCGCTTTCTTCCGCAATCGCAGTCAAGTTTTTCTCGCTATCAACCGTTGCGCGCTCGTATTCTTTTCGCTTGCGGCGCATCGCGACGTCGGTATCGATTGATCCGATTTTGAAGCTTGGCGTCCTCGTCGTTCCCGGCGGCAATGTCGGATCGCCATTCGCAACGGGATTGCTTCCGGGATTTCCATCGCGCTGCACGCCGTCGCCGGGCCGGGTGATCTTTCCCTGGCCCTGCAAGGCCCTTCGCGCTAGCAACGTATAGCTAATGATGTGCACGCTCGCCTGAATCGAATTCAATTGCTTGAGCGCTTTTATCATCGTCACTTTCCCGCCCGGCGCTTCGACGCCATCGGTAATGATCACCAGATGACGCGTTCCGGGCGGCGTGTCTTTGAACTGATCCGATGCCGCGGCCAGCGCATCTGACAGTCGACTGCTCTTTCCCGAATTCAGTTTTGTCTTGAGCACCTTCGCAATCGCGGTTTTGTCAGTGGTCCAACTTTGCAGCAGTTCCGGCTTGGTTGCGAACTGCATCACCGCGATGCGGTTCCCCGCATAGAGATTTGAAACCACGCGCATCGCCACGTCGCGCGTCAAGTTCGTGTCTTTCAATCCAAGCTGATTGCCCACGTCAAGCAACAGCAGCACGTTCGTCGGCAAGTGCTGAATGCTTCTAATCTGCTGCGGCCGGCCATCTTCCAGCACCAACACATCATCGATGTTGAGCGTCGGATCGTAATGCCCGAAAGTGTCGGTTGCGGCAACCGGCAAGCGGACTTCTTCGGTGAAAACGCGCACCGGCGGCTCTTGCTCTTCTTTCGGCGTAGGCGAGGGTTTCGGGTTAACTTGCGCAGCAGTAACCGCTGAAAAGACGCACAGGAACAGGATTAATAAGAGAGCGCGCAAACTGATTACTCCAGCGATTTATTAGTGCACGGCAGGTTTGATGCCGAGAGTTGCACATTGACGTTGCCCGCGAAGTAATAACTTCGTGGATTATCGCGCGGCTTTGCGCGCCTGGGCCTGGACTGACGTGATTGCAATCGCGTCGACGATGTCTTCCGCTTTGCAGCCACGCGAGAGATCGTTAGCTGGTCGATCGAGACCTTGCAGGATCGGGCCGATGGCGGTCGCGCCCGCAAGTCTCTCGGTCAATTTGTAAGCGATGTTTCCGGATTGCAGATCGGGAAAGATCAGCACATTCGACCGGCCGTCGACTGGAGAGCCTGGAGCTTTCGATTGGGCAATTGCCGGAACCAGCGCCGCATCGGCTTGCAACTCGCCGTCGATTTCAATCTCAGGCGCGCGGGCGCGAACGGTCTTTGTCGCCTCGACGACTTTGTCGATCAGACGATGCTTCGCGGATCCTTTGGTCGAGAACGAAAGCATCGCGACGCGCGGCTCTGCGCTCAGCAACGCGCGACATGAATCAGCAGAGGCGATTGCTATCTCAGCAAGCTCAGCCGCGCTGGGTTCGATCACAACGCCGCAATCGGCAAAGATCAGCGCGCCGTTCTGACCAAGGTTCGGATCGCGCAGCGCCATCAAAAAGAAACTCGAGACTAGTTTGAATCCCGGCCGCACTCCGATGCAGTGAAGCGCTGCGCGCACAGTGTGCGAAGTTGTGTTCGTCGCTCCGGCGACCGATCCATCGGCACGTCCGTCGCGCACCATCATGTTTCCGTAGTAGAGCGGATCTCGCAGCGCGGTTCGCGCTTCATCCATCGTCATGCCCTTCGCGCGCCGCGCTTCATAAAGCAGTGAAACCATCTTCTCGAAATCGTTAGCGCGCTTGTGATCGATCAGTTCGACTCCACCAAGATCGGCGCCCGCCTCGCGCGCGGCTGATCGAACTTTCTCCTCGTCGCCGAGCACGGTGATGCGCGCGAGTCGTTGACGCACGGCGTTGCTTGCGGCTACCACGGTGCGCGGATCTTCACCTTCGGGAAGAACAATGTGCTGCGGATTCGCAGCGGCGCGTTGGCTCGGCATTGCGCTGCTCGTATAGACTCTACGAAAAGCAAGACGAAAACCGGAACGCGAGCATATCTGCAACTGACAACGGACAACTGACTACTGACAAATGACCAGGAAATCGAAAGTCGAACTCAAGAGCCGCATGAAGAACCTGCTCATGTTCTTTCCGAACATGGTGATTCTTACGGCGCGCTTGATGGTCGATTCGCGCGTGCCGCGAACCGAGCGCGCGCTCTTTGCCGCCGCCCTGATTTACGCGATCATTCCGTTCGATTTCATTCCGGACATGATCCCGTTTGTGGGACAGATTGACGATCTGTTTCTGATTTCGCTAACCGTACTTCGATTGATCGATCGCACCGACGACACCATCGTGCGCGAACATTGGCGCGGTGGCGGCGATATCGTGGCGCTCGTCGAATCTGCCGCGACTGTCGCGCCGCTGTTGATTCCGCGCCGTATCAGCCGTGTGCTGATTTCGAAAGTAAGGCCCACCGCGGAAGGCACTGGCCTCCTCGTGAACGCTTCGAAGTTTGAACCGTTGATGGTTGAGGTTCCGGAAAAAGGATCGGGCGAGGGTCAGCGCGATCGACTCAAAGACCTCAGCGAAGCCGGAAGGCGAGCCTCACGCGCCCGCCGTAAGAAAGCATAGTGCGATCACGCCACTGAGAGAACTTTCAATTCTCGATTAGCACTCGGTTCGACAGGTTCTTCCCGCCGCTCACGATTCACAGTCCGGTACAAAATATCTCTCTGCTGCGGAATGAATCCTGCTTCGCTGATTAGATAGCGCAGCGTTTCTTCCGACGCACGATTGTGAGCGCCGGCGGCTGAGACGACGTTTTCTTCGATCATGATTGAGCCCATGTCGTTCGCGCCACACCGCAAAGCGATCTGGCCGAGACGCAACCCCTGGGTCAGCCATGACGATTGAATGTTGTCGATGTTGTCCATGTAAAGACGCGAGACGGACAACATCTTCAAGTAATCCATCCCCGTTGGTTCGGTTTTGATCTTGCGGCCGAGCGCGGTGTTCTCTCGCTGAAATGTCCAGGGAATGAAAGCAAAGAATCCGCCCGTTTCATCCTGAAGATCGCGAATGCGCTGCAGATGTCGCACGCGATGCTCGACGCGGTCGCCGATGCCGAACATCATCGTAGCGCTCGACTTCAAACCGACTTTATGCACCGCCCGCATTACGGCAAGCCATTCATCAGTCGTGCATTTCGTAGCTACGCGTTTGCGCACTTCGTCGTCGAGAATCTCTGCGCCGCCGCCGGGCAGACTGTAGAGTCCGGCGTCTTTCAAGCGCTGCATGATTGTTTCGTAATCGAGACCGGAAATCAGATGGATGTTGTGAATCTCAGGCGGAGAGAAACAATGAAGCTGAAACTCGGGATACTTCGCGCTCAAGTTGCGCAGAAGATCTTCGTACCACTCGATGCCAAAGTCGGGATGCAGCCCGCCCTGCATCAGCACGCCAGTGCCGCCCAGCGCGATCGTCTCGTCAATCTTTTCGCAAATTTCATCGAGCGTGCGAACGTAAGTGTCGGGTGCGCCGGGCCGCCGATAGAATGCGCAGAAAGTGCAGACAACATTGCAGACGTTCGTATAGTTGATGTTTCGATCGATAATGTAGGTGACGACGTTATCCGGATGGCGACGCTGGCGAATTTCATCCGCGGCCGCGCCGATCGCCGCCACATCGAATGATTCAAGCAGCGTCGTGCAGTCGCGCGAACTCAGGCGTTCGCCGGCCAGCGTCTTATCGAGAATCTTTTGAACTTGTCCGTCAGGCATCGGCTTTAGTCTATTGATTTGCGGAACAATACTCAAAGTCTGGCGTCAAAGATCAAAGCAAGAATTCTTTTGGCCCCCGACGCGGCAAACGCGCGCGGCCTGTAATGCTTCAAACAGGTGCAAATCGGAACTAGAATAGCGAACTAAATCGGGTCGTCAATCCGCAATCGAGCGACCGGACAAATGATGGCGCGAACCGCGATGGTTCGCTTCACTTCCCAGCGAACGACCTCTTTAGAAAGGACGTAGCCATGAACCGCCCACTGATGTTGCTCCTCTTGGCGACTGCTGTGTTGACTGCTTCAGCTCGATGCCAGGCTCAACTGGTAGAGCTGCCGGATTTCAGTGCGAAACCGAACATGTCCCCGGCCAGGGTCGATCCGGTCATCGAGAAGAAAGCGCTCGATCTCCTCGATTCGTTAACCGATCAAGTGTTGAATCTTCATGCGCCGGCGAATCGCATGCGCGCGGAAATCGCCGTCGGCGATCTGCTTTGGTCGCGTGACGAGAAGCGCGCGCGAACTTTGTTCACAGCGGCGCTGGCCCAACTGACAGCGCGGATCGCTGATCTGGATTATGGCGATCAGGATGTGTATGCAGAGATCACGCGTGTAAGTCAGTCAAGGCAGGAACTCGTGATGCGGATCGCCGGGCACGATCCCGATCTGGCGATTGCGGCGCTCAAGCAAACTCGTTTGCCTGACAACAATGCGCGGGGACGCAACACTTGGACCTTCCAAAACGAAGCGAATTTGGAAGTGACTCTGGCAAACGTGATCGCGCCAAAAGATCCGGTAGCGGCGCTCAAGCTGGCACGCTCGAGTCTGTCGCGCGGAATTAGTTGGAACGTGATCGCTTTTCTGAATCCGCTCTATCAGAAAGACGCGTCCGCGGCGCAAAGCTTCTATCAGGAGATCGTGGCGAAGATCAAAGATGAAAATATCGGCCGCAATCCTGACCTCGCCAACAATGCGTGGAATCTCTTGAACTCGTTTCAACCTCCGCAGGCCGACGAAGATACCTATCGCGACCTTTTGAATTCGACCCTCGGCTATGTGCTGACCGCCAATCGTGAAACCCAAACCGGCATGACGATGGCGCAGAATTTCTATTATCAACTCGAACGGATAAAGCCGCTGGTGGAAAAGTACGCGCCGGCCCGGGCCGCTGAACTGCGCGATTGGTCACGAGGAGTTGAGCGCACGCTCGATCCGCAGGTGAAGATGTATCAGGACCTTCGCAAAGTCAGCGAGAACGGAACGGTCGATGACATGCTGGCGCTGGCAGCGAAATATCCGCCTGAGTTTCAGAACCTGCTTTATCAGAATGCGGCGTGGAAAGCGTTGAACAACGGCGATGCCGCCAAAGCGAAAGAGATAATTGAGATGGTGCCCGATCCGGTGCAGCGCCGCCAGATGCTCGAACAGCTCGAGAATCAGGCCGCGAATGCTTTGGAGGGCAACAACAAGATCGTCGAGGCGCGCCGGCTGGCTGACAAAGCAAAAACGATCGATCGGAAAATTGAAATCCTCATTCGAACGGCTGGCGAACTAGCGGCGAGCGGAGACAAGAAGGGCAGCTTGGATTTGCTGAACGAAGCAAAAGCGCTCGTCGCTTCAACTCCGCAGTCTGCCACCCAGATGAATGCGCAGTTGCGCCTGGCGCAGGCGTTCATCAAGGCTGATCCCGATCAAAGTTTCGCGTTGTTGCAGCCGTTGGTCATGAAAGTGAATGAGCTTGTCTCGGCGGCAGTGCTTCTCGATGGCATTGATTTTCAGTATTTGAAAGACGGCGAATGGCAGATGCCGGGGACGGGCAATCTTGGCGGCCTGGTCTATTCGTTGGACCAGGCGGTCGCGACGCTGGCACAAACAGATTTCGATCGTGCGCGAACGCTCGCCGATCAGATTGAGCGGCCAGAGATGCGCGTGCTGATGGAAATCGATCTGGCTCAGACCGCGCTGGGAGTTAAGCCAATGAACCCAGGGCCGTTCGGCGGTCGCATAATTGATGGACGGGTAATGATGATAAATCAGTAGACCTCGTTTCTGACCATGAACCGCAAATTCGATCTGCACACGCACTATTACCCGCCCGTTTATTTCGATAAGATTCGCGACCTTCCGTCCGAATTTTCTTTCGATAAGAGTCCTTCGGGACAAACGATCATTACCTATCGCGGCGCCCGTTTCTTTGACGTGACGCCGCCGATGACTGATGTCGCGAAGCGGATCGAAGACATGGATCGCGTCGGCATTGATGTGGAAGTCGTTTCGCTTTCGACGCCGAATGTTTTTTTTGCCGATGCTCAGCATCAACCGGAAATTGCGCGAATGGTGAACGATGCTTACGCTGAATTGGTGGCGCGGCATCCGGCGCGCTTCAAAGCTTTTGCTTCGATCCCAATGGATTCTCCGGATCAAGCATTGAAAGAACTTCATCGCGCGATCGATGAATTGAAGATGAATGGCGTCATTCTGTTGAGTAACATCGGCGGAAAGGCTCTGACCTCAACTGAATATCGTTCGTTCTTTGCCGAAGCAAACCGGATGAAGCTCTGCATCCTGCTGCATCCAATGCTGCCGGCGAATACAGATCCGTTTCGCGAATATGTGCTTGGTCCAATCGTCGGTTTCATGTTCGACACGACGCTCGCCGTCGCGCGCATGTGTTACGACGGAATGTTCAAGGACTTTCCAAACATTCGCTGGATTGTCGCGCATCTCGGCGGCGCGGTGCCTTACCTGATGGAACGAATGGATAACGGCTGGCGCGATTTTGTGGAATGCCGCGCGAAGATCGACGAGCTGCCCAACATTTATCTAAAGCGGCTCTACTACGACACCGTGAATTTCAATCCGCACATGTTGACGATGGTGAGAAACATGATGGGCGCGGATCACTTGGTGATGGGCAGCGACTATCCGCATCTGCTCGGCTCGATCGATCGAGCGGTCTCATCGATTGAAGGTTTGGATATTGCTGACGAAGAGAAACAAAAGATATTTGAAGGTACGGCCTTGTCCATTCTGAATAACGTTTGAGATGATTCAATTCGTTTCGCTGATAATCACTGCATCGCGATTGAAAATCCCTCGCGCGCAAGCGAGCTGTTTGCCGTCACGCGAGTACGCGAACCCCGTCATAAAACTGTCTTTGAAATCGGTCACTTGCCGCGGCGCGCTGCCATCGAGTGGCTGACTCCAAACATTGGTTACACTGTTTGCGTTCGTATTGTACAGAATAGATTTTGCGTCCGCGGACCATTGCAGGTACATCTGGACCGTGCCCGGCGGTTGGCAGCTAAAGGTCTTGACCGGCTCGCCGCCATCGAGGGGAATGATCGCTATCTTGTTCGGCGACACTAGCGGATCCGGGCTCTCGGTATAAAGGTATGCGATGAACCTTCCGTCAGGCGAAATCGTCGGCGTAGTTGAAACTTTGTGAGTGATTTCCGTTGGTTCCCCGCCATCAATTGAAACTTTCCAGATTGTTGGCCGCGTTGTTCCGAGAGCTGTATAGACCACCCAGCGTCCATCAGGTGAAACAACAGGCACCGATTCAGCAACGCCCTGTGTCAGTTGCTTTGAACTGGCGCCGTCGATATTCATTCGCCAAATATTTTGCCGGCCACTCCGCGTAGAACTGAACACCACGTAGCGGCCGTCGGGTGAAATCGTTGGTCCGATATTCCGTCCGAGGTTCGAAGTCAGTTGCTGACGGTTTGTGCCGTCGGCGTTCATGATCCAAAGATTTACTTCGTTGCCTTCCGCGGATGAGAAGACAATCCTCCCGTCCGGAGTCCACCCGACGCTGTTTCCGTAGCCCGTGCCGATCCCGATGTTGCCCGTTGGCAATTGAATCGCGCGGCTCGCATCTCCATCGGGCGCGACGAAAACGCTGATGACGCCACTGCCGACGACGTTAACGAATCTTGATCCGTCAGACGTTAGACCAATCGTGCGATGTTGATCCAGATCGTTTGTGATCTGTCGTTTTTCACCCGACGGATAAGACAGAAACCAAAGCTGCGCTCCCGTGCTCGGGTTGGTTCCGGCAACTACTAAAAGTCCGCTCATATCTGGCAGCCATTGCACTTGTCCACTAAAGGGCCATGGATCGGGAGTCAAATTGATCTCTTTGGTCCCATTCACGGGAAACGCAACGACCCGGCTCAATCCGCCCATTGTAAGAACACTGGCGGCGATCAGTTTTCCATCCGGTGACCATGATGGCCCGGTAAAGAAAATTGGCGCGAACCGCTCTGGCTTACGTCGCGTAACGAATGCCTGCTCTGAAGATCCGTCGATGCTGGCAATCATTAGCGCACTTTGATCCTCGGCTGGGAAATTTGCTCGCACAAAGGCCATCTGTTTGCCGTTTGGCGAGAATGTGACCGGACAATCTATCTTCTCGAGGATTTTTGTCGGCGTTCCGCCCAGCACGGGAATTCGATACAAAGTGCCGGCGTCGTAGTTTGCTTTGATCACATAATAAATCTCTCGATCGTCCGGCGAGAACGTGAATCCAAAGAACCCGACAGATGCGGGCGGCACGATGACTTTGTCATTCGCAGTGCTGACTTGCCTGAGCCACAGACTTTGCTTCCCCGCGTCACTCAGGCAATAAAGCAAATATGTTCCGTCGCGCGACAAACGCGCGTCGATCACTTTCCCGGAATTTGTAATCCGCGCGATCGTCGAAGACTGGAAGTGAGTGCGACGCGGTGTACGATTGAGCAGCGTGTACAAACCAACGCCGCCTGCAATCAGAACAAGCGCGACGATCGCCAGCGAAACAATCAGACGGGTTGGATGCCGCTTTAGTTCGACGCTTAACGCCTGACTAATCGTCGTCACCGCGCCCTGAGGCTCGACCGTATTCTGGGCCATGACGGGCCGAGCTACCGGCGCCGCGATGCCCGCCGCGCCGGCGGCGGAAGCGGCAGACTGCTCGAGGCGCGCTTGAAATTCCAGGTCCTGCGCGAGGCTCTTCATATCGATCAGCAAATCTTTGACGACCTGGTAACGCTCTTCGCGGTTTTTGCGCAGTGCCTTGTCGATGATCCGGATCAATTCGGGCGGCGCCTCGGGAAGGAACTGCGAAACTCGTGGCGGATCAGTTCTCAGAATTGAAGCGAGCACATCGCTCGGAGTTTCGCCGTCGAATGGCTTATGTCCCGTCACCATTTCATAGAGGACCGCGCCCAAACTGAAGGTGTCTGAACGCGCATCGACGGACTTGCCGCGCGCTTGTTCCGGCGACATGTAGCCGGCTGTGCCGATCACCACGCCCGAGCCCGTGCGCACCTGCTTGGTCAGCGCCTCCTCAGCGGGCACCGACGCTGGTTGCTCTGTGAGTTTAGCCAAACCAAAGTCGAGCACCTTCACGTAACCATCCGGCCTGAGCATAATATTCTCGGGCTTGATGTCCCGGTGAACTATGCCTACTTTGTGCGCCGCGGAAAGCGCGTCGGCGACTTGCATCGCGATGTTCAGAGATTCCGAAACGCTCAACGCGAAATGCGAAAGTCGTTGCCGCAGAGTCTCGCCCTCGACGAACTCAGCCGCAATCAAGTGACTAGAGTCCGCTTTCAGAATTTCGAAAATGGTGATGATGTTTGGGTGATTCAGAGCCGACGCCGCGCGCGCTTCCTGCTCAAAACGTCGTAGGCGTTCATCGTCTTTCGTGAACGCGGCCGGCAAAAGTTTCAAAGCGACCTGGCGGCTCAGTCGGCGATCAACAGCGAGGTAGACCTCGCCCATACCGCCGCGACTAATGAATGAGACGATCTCGTACGGCCCAACCGTTAGTCCGGGTCTCAATTCCGATTTGGGATCGACGATCATTTCCGCCGCGGCTTCGTACGCCGGAGAATCTAAAAATGTCCCCGACCGCCCATCGGAAGAGATGAGAGCTTCGACTTCTTTCCGCAGTTCCTCGTCGCCGTGGCAGGCGTCTGAAACGAACGCGGACCTGTCGGCGGGCGAGCGATCGAGAGCTGCGTGAAAGATCTCCTTAACCTTGTGCCAGCGATCGGGTTTCATTGACTTCTCCGTGTTTCCATCAACTAACGCGCAGCGGACAGACGGACTCCCTCAAAAAAAACTAGTCCAACTTTCGTCGCAACCAGGCGCGGGCCATCTTCCAATCACGCTCGACGGTGGCGTGGCCGACGCCCATGACTTCGGCCGTTTCTTCGATCGAAAGTCCGCCAAAAAATTTCAATTCGATGACTCGCTCCTGCTGCGGATCGAAGGTCTTGAGCTCCTCTAGAGCTTCATGCAACGCGAGCAGATCGAGATCGGGTTTTTCTCCCGCCTCTCCAGCGCTGGTGATTGAAAGCCGTTGCCGCTCAGAACCTCCGCGCTTCGCTGCCTTGTTCTGGCGCGCGTGATCGACCAGGATGCGACGCATCATTTGTGCAGCTACGCCGTAAAAGTGCGCGCGATTCTGCCACCGCGCGTTCTTCTGATCGATTAACTTCAGATATGCCTCATTTACCAGCGCGGTCGGCTGCAAAGTATGGTTCTGCCGTTCGCGCCGCAGGTAATTCCTCGCCAACCGGCGCAGTTCGCTGTAGACGAGGGGCATCAGTTTTTCGAGCGCCGCGCTATCGCCCTCGCCCCATTTCACCAAAAGTTGAGTCACGTTTTCAGAGGAACTTAGGGACATGAAAACCAGTTTAGAGGCGGGACTTGTCCCGCAAGACTCGGAAAAGGCGGACAAGTCCGCCGTCTAAACGTTCGTCAGGACGAGGCGCGGCGTGATTCTACAACAAAAAGTTACCGCGGGTGAGGGAGTTTCGTCCGCGCTTACGCGTTATCAGATGTAAGGCAAAAGTGGTGAAGCAATTGGTCGAAAGACACCCACGAACAAGGGCCGCCGGTCGCTTCAACCGCCACGGCAGTTAGAAATTAGCCGAACTATGGGGACGGCTCATCAAACAGGAGAAACTAAGATGAAAAAGGCTTACACAATGATCGCGTTAGCAGTTTTGGTTGGTTCCATGGCCGTGGCGGCCAACGCTCAAAATAGTGGCCGCAGGCTTCTGGTCGCGAATATTCCGTTTCAGTTCAACGTCGGCGACACAACCCTGCCCGCAGGCGAATACACAATCTCGCAAACCAATCCGGCTTCTGATTGCGCCGTCCTGCAAATCAAAATGAAAAATGGCGGCCACAGCATGCTGGTGCAAATGAGTTCGATCGTCGGCAAGACTGCTGATGCTTCAACTCTGATCTTTAATCGCTATGGCAACAAGTATTTCTTCGCCCAGGCGTGGATCGACGGCGATAGCGAGGGCTTGAATGCGCCAGGTTCACGCGCAGAACGCGCGACCAGAAAGGAAATGGCCGCGCTGGGAGTACGGCGCGAGACGGTTGCACTGAGTAGCCGCTAGCATCGATTACAATTCAGCCGCAGCAGACCGGAGAACTCCGCTGTAAGCTGACCACGGTCACCCGAAGTCGAACAGGCTCCGGGTGATTGTTTTTTCGGAAGTCACTTAACGATTTCAAAATCGATCCATTGCGAGGTGACGCGCTCTTGCTGATTCGCATCCGTTACGATGATCTGAGCAACATAATTACCGGGCGGAAACTGCGAACTCAACTCAAGCTTCAACGCACTTGTCAGCCTTTGTAAATCAGTCTGTCCGCCAAACGTCAAAGGAATGTTTCCCGTAAACACGATTTTTCCGTCGCGAATGATGCGCAACTGCGAACTCAACCGTGCAGGCTGCCCCTGCGAACTCGCATTGTAGATCTCGTAAGCCAGGCTGACAGTCGAGCCCTGACGAAACTGTCGCACGGCGGGGCCGGTCGCAACCGTTTGCGGATCTCCGGCCGTTTCGGGAGCCATCGCGCGCGCGACGATTCCCGATAACGCCAGCTCGCCCTTGCGCAAATTAGGTACTTCGAGAAATTGCCCCGCCGATCCAATCTTTGCGGTGTTGGCGTCGCGCACCGCCACGCGAAACTGAAAAGCGCCCCGCCGCTTAACGGGCACATCAAAGCTGTAGGTTATGCCTTCACGCGACGCCCGCTCGTATCCATTGCCGCGAAAACGCAGCCGGCCGTTGCGATCTTCCTTCGAAACGATCCGGCCGTTGTCGCCAAACACAACGCTCGTAATGTCGAGGTTAGTCGAATGCCAACCATCCGCCTCAGTGAAGCTGAGATCATGCGGATCGAGATAGAGAAACGAGCGCACGACGGGCCCTTGCTGCGGGTCGTCCACAAAGAAAGAAGTCAGCCGCAAAGTAATGTCCTGGACGCCGAATGGAGAAATCAGTGCCTTGTTCACTTCATCGCTCACCGACAATTGCTTCGGCCGGGCTTCATCATCCGTGAAGCCATAGAAACCGGCACGCGTGCGCACCGTCAAGCCTCCCCGCTTCAACTTAATTTTGATGTGATGGAAATTCCGGTTAAAAGTTTCTTCAGCGGGTCGAAAGCCGATCAAATAGTAGCCCTGCTGATCCTTCATAATCTCCTTGAGGCCAAAATCATTCGAGTCGCGAACTAGAAATCCGCCGGTCTGTTTGGCGATCAATTCCGATCCCTCGCGCCCACGCAAGAGTTGCGCGGAGCGCTGGTTGATTATGCTGCGCAAAGCATCATTCGGGTTGCCCTGACGCGACTGAAATGTAATTTGATCAGCGGCTGTCAAGCCGGTGGTTTGCAGGCCTCGTGTGTCGACTCCATAAATGACGACGGACGTCCGGATCGCGATCTCGGCAATGCGTTGCAGTTGAGAATAGTAGCTGATGCCGGAATCGGGAATGCTCTGATCGTCTGAATTGCTTTGCGAACCATCGAGCGGCTGTCTGGTTTCGTCGTAGACCGACGGTTGCTGATCTTGGATTGGCAGATAATCGGAGAAGAGCACAATAGACTTTCGACCGGGCAGGTACCTCATGCCCTGGACAATGAAACTTAACGCTTTCAGCGTGCCATAGGTGACTTGCTCCGAACACAATCCCCTATTCGATCCTTGAATCGAGCCGGCCGGTTCAAACACATGAATGCCCGCGCGGCTGCACGGATTCCAGCGCAGATGGTCCCAAGCGCTTTGCAACACACGCTTGTCGTTCGTGAATTGTTGTAGGGACCCAACGTCGCCACCCGTACGGATAATCGCAATCAAATCATTGGGAGATGCTTGATCGATAAACTTCCTTACCTGCGCCCGAATCTGGGCCATGCTTTCCCAGGATATGCCCAAATCGTCGATGACCAATGCGACTATTCTCCGTTGATCGTTTAGATTGATTTTGGCTGGGGGTATGGGCGGTGCAGTCTTGTCCGCGGACTTTGCCGGGGCGGTCGGCGCGGCTCCCGATGGCAGGTTCGAGACATAAGAGAAGTTCGTTATTGTTTGCGGCTTTCCGTCTTCAAAGATTTCGAAATCTTCTGGCAGCAAATCGCTAACGACTTTCTCATTCTTAGTGACAACGGCATCCACCTGCACGAGGTTCGTGGTGATGCGCACCACATCCTGCGAATCGACTTCAGGCGAAGTCGTTTGTTGCGCAGTCGCGGGCTTTTGCGGTTCAGGCGAGGACCGCGGCTGTTGCGCCCTGGCCGGAAGCAGAAACGAAGTTACCAAGCCGAAGGAGAGAAGGATTCGTGGAATCATTAGACTGATCCTCCTAATGAGCAATCAAAGCTTATGACTTTCACTATGAAAAGTCACTGAATTGAAAGGCGAAGCGGGCGTAGTTACGATGATTTCCCTCAGGCCGACATGGTGATATCCTCGTCATCTTTAGACACGTGAGACATCCCCTAATCATTGCCATCGATGGACCATCGGGCTCAGGCAAATCGACGCTGGGTCGAATGCTGGCGCGCAAACTCGGATTGCTCTACATCGACACCGGATCGATGTATCGCGCGGTCGCGCTGGCGGTAATCGAATCAACTGTGAACGAGAGCGATGACACGGCCGTTGGGTCGCTCGCGGAAAGAATCGACATCGATCTTGGCGGCGATCCTGATTCGCTGTATGTGTCTTTGAACGGCCGCGACGTGAGCGATCGCATTCGCGATGAAGATGTCACCAACATTTCTTCGATCATCTCGACAATTCCCGCGGTCCGTCGCGCCATGGTCAAACGGCAACGCGAATTGGGCCAACGCGGCGCAGTGATGAACGGACGTGATATTGGCACCATCGTTTTTCCTAATGCTGACGTGAAGTTCTTTCTGGATGCAGCAATTGCCGAAAGAGCAGAACGACGCCTGACTGAAGAGCGTGAACATAATCCGGCGGCAACGTACGAACAGACGTTGGCAGACATCACGGAACGCGACCGGCGCGATACGACGCGAGCAGATTCGCCTTTGGTTGCCGCCGACGATGCTGTCCGCATCGATTCGACGGGAATGTCGATTGACGACGTGTTTGAAAAGATGTCGATGATCGTTCGGGAAAGAAGCGACGCATGAGAATTCTCAGATTTACATTTAAGAATGAAGCCATGTGGATATTGATCTTTTCGCTGGGGCTATTAGCCGTTGGCGCGCTCTTCTTGTTGGTGGTTTTTTTCTTGCGTTCGTTGCGTTGACAAATCGGCAATCAGCAATCGGCAATCGAAAATGAATTAATGTTCACTGGAATCATCGAAGAGCTTGGTCGCGTGCGTTCGGTCGAGAAGCGCGGCGACGATGCGCGCATTGTTATCGCAGCGCACACGGTTACGGAAGGATCGCACAATGGCGATTCGATTTCAGTTAATGGCGTGTGCCTGACGGCGCTGGATGTGAAACCGGATTCGTTTGCTGCGGACGTTTCCAAAGAGACGCTCTTTCGATCGACGCTGGGCTCGTTGAAAGAAAGTTCACCGGTGAATCTCGAGCGCGCGGTGACGCCAGCGACACGGCTCGGCGGACACATCGTGCAAGGTCACGTCGATGCGCGGGGAAAGTTTCTCGGCTCGGAGGATCACGGCGAATCGTGGACCTTTCGCTTCGCTTATCCGAAAGAGATCGCGCGCTACCTGGTCTTCAAAGGCTCAGTCGCAGTCGAAGGCATCAGCCTGACAATCGCGAACCTGACTGACGACTATTTCGAGATCGCCATCATTCCCAGGACTTTCGAAGTGACTAATTTTTCTCAGCTAAAACCGGACGATGACGTTAATTTGGAAGTCGATGTGATTGCGAAATATGTTGAGCGAATTCTCATTGATCAGAACCGTCAATAGAAATTCGCTGAAAGGTGAGCTATAAGTACAGAGGCGACATCGGAAGTTAAGGGCCCCAAACATGAAGGAAATCGACGTTAATTATGTGACCAATAAAGCTGGTGACAAAACAGCCGTTATTCTTCCGATCGACGCCTTTGAGGAGCTAATGGAGAATCTCGAAGACCTTGCTGCTGTAGCTGATCGGCGCAAAGAGCCGACAATCTCACATGAGCAATTGCTTGCCGAGCTGAAGAGAGACGGACTCCTATAGAATTGAATGGAAGAGTTCAGCAATCCGAGAACTCAAGAGCCTACCGAAAGAAGTTGTTCCCAAAATCACGCAAATAGTTGGCGACCTATCAGCAAATCCGTACCCGCATGGAGTGAAGAAGCTCAGCGGATCCGAGCATACGTTTCGAATCAGAGAAGGCTCGTACAGAGTCGTTTACCGGATCACGAAGTCAAGTTCCTTAATTGAAATCACACGGATCGGCCATCGAAAAGATGTTTATGTGCGGTAACCCCGAGGCCAATCGTCAAATAGCATCCCTCGCGGTAAGATAGTCCTAACCTGGACTCCAGATTCAGTTTTAGGATTCGAGATTCCAAACATGCCATTCGCTTCCATTCCTGACGCCGCTGCCGACATTCGTGAGGGACGAATGATCATCATTGTCGATGACGAAGATCGCGAGAACGAAGGCGATCTGGTTTGCGCCGCAGAAAAAGTCACACCTGAAATAATCAATTTCATGGCGCGTCATGCGCGTGGCCTGATTTGTTTGCCGTTGACCGAAGAGCGTTGCGATGAATTGCATCTGCCGCCGCAAGTCGCCGACAACACTTCGCGTCTCGGCACTGCGTTCACAGTCTCGATCGAAGCGCGGCGCGGCGTGACCACCGGAATTTCTGCGGCCGATCGCGCGACCACGGTTCTGACCGCAGTCGATTCGCGGACGAAACCGCAGGATCTCGCTCGCCCTGGTCACATCTTTCCGCTGCGAGCAAAGAAAGGCGGCGTCCTGGTGCGTCCCGGCCAAACCGAAGCCGCGGTGGACATCGCGCGCATCGCGGGGCTTTATCCCGCCGGCGTGATTTGCGAAATCATGAATGAAGACGGCACGATGGCGCGCCTGCCGCAACTGCGCGAGTTCGCCAGCATCCACGGACTGAAGATCATTAGCGTTGCCGATCTCGTCCGTTATCGAATTACCAAAGAAGTCCTCGTCCGCCGCGCCGTCGAAACTGATCTGCCGACTGTCTATGGAAAGTTCCGCGCCATCGCGTTCGAGAACACGGTTAATGGCGACGTGCATCTCGCGATGGTGATGGGCGACGTGCGCACGAGCGATCCGGTGATGGTGCGCGTGCACAGCGAGAACGTCACATGCGACATGTTCGGCTCGACGATCGATGATACCGGTTATCAACTTCGCCGCGCGCTGGAAAACATTTCCGACGCAGGCCAGGGTGTCGTGCTCTATCTTCGTCAAAGCGAGCACGGCCTCGATCTAATTCACCAGCTCAAAACGTATGCGCTGATGCAGGAGCGTGGTATCACTAAGCGCGAAGCCAGCGCCGAGACAGGTTATGGTTTGAATCGAGATTACGGCGTGGGCGCGCAGATTCTTCACGAACTCGGGCTGCGCCGCATCCTGCTTTTGACGAATCACCCACCAAAGGTGACGGCGATCGAAGGCTTTGAACTGGAAGTTGTCGGCAACGTGCCGCTTGGTTCGCCAGCGGATGAGCCTACAGGGGCCGCGCTTGAAGAAACTTCGCAAGCGATCGTGCGCAACTGAACTCGCCTTTGCGCAACATACCCTCGCGACAGCAAAAGTTAATGATCGGATTTCAAATGAAGAGTTGTGTGTTCAGTGACTGAGCCGGCCGGCTGCACCAGATTCGAGGTTGTCTGGGATCGAAGTTGCGGCGGCGCATAACCGGCATCAAGCGCATTCTGGGCGCTCGCATCAGCGGATTGATCGGTTAGAGACTTGCGCGGGCGCGTAAACAACAAGGCATTAATCAGCAGTCCCAGACCGATGAAGAATGTGACAATGCCCGCACCGCCGCCCGCCAGGAATCCTTCAACATCATTTGGACGGGCGAAGGATCCCATCAACATCATGAAAATCGTGACGCCTAATCCGATGCACGAAATCACTACCCCGGCGCGCATTCGCCGCAGGCGTTTTTCTTCCGGCGACTCAAGAAATTTTTCAATCTTGGGAAGGACATCTTCAGCGACCTGCTTAAGTTCGCGCGCGTCCTCCACCTCGCGAATTTTCTGAGCCACGGCGCGGCCGATCTCTTCGCGAGCAGTAGCCGCTGACGCCGTCACCGAGTCAGGCTGTTCGAGACTGACGCGCACGGATCGTAAGTCAGTACCACAAGCGCGGCAGAATTGACTCGCTTTACTATCTTCAGATCCGCAACTGGGACAGAACATGATTGCCCGTTAATACGATCAGGGTTCCTGGTCAGTTCAGAAAGAATGCTCCGATTCGTTTAGAAGCGGGACTGGTCCCGCGCCTGCGTCGGGCAAGTCCGCCGTCTAAACGGGAATAAGAAGTAAATAACCGCCGCTCACGGCCGGCATGATGCAAATATCAGCGCTGCCATCAATCGCAGTCTGCAAAACCCGATCGCGCTGCACGACGTCGCTGTTCACAAATACATTGACGTGTGGCCGCACCTCGCCCTGCTCAGTCAGCACGCGATCGCGCAAACCGGTATGCGTCTTCCAAAGTTCATTTAACGCGTCCCCGACTGACAACGCCTCACGATCGATTTTGATCTCGGCGCGCCCGCCGGTGAATTCCGTCAAGTATCCTGCGATTTGAAATGTGAGCATAAAAGTGCGAGCAAGATGCTTGCGAACCTCAGGCACGGATGCCTGCGCTCCGCCTTTCAGTCTATACTGATAACCTAAGCGCTTGCCACTTTCCATGTCGCATCCAAAACCGAAATCGATTGTTGAAGATACGGAATTGAAGCAACGCGTCCGTGAATTCTGGCAGAAACATCCTTGTGGCTCAAAATTCAGCGACGCCGAAATCGGCACCCGTGAATTCTTCGATCGGGTCGAGCAGCATCGTTTCGAGAAGGAATGGCACATCCCGCTGGCTGCTGATTTTGTCGCTGCAAAAGGGTTGCGGGTTTTGGAGATAGGCTGCGGAGTTGGAACTGATGGTCTGCAGTTTGCTCGCGCCGGCGCAATCTACACAGGTGTCGATTTGACTGACGCGGCAATCGAGTTGGCACGAAAAAACTTTGTTTCAGCCGCAATGCGCGGAGAGTTTCGCGTTGCCGACGCCGAGCATCTTGATTTTCCGGACGAGGTTTTCGATCTGGCTTACTCGCATGGTGTGTTGCATCACACGCCGGACATTCAAGCGGCGGTGCGCGAAATTCATCGCGTTTTGAAACCGGGCGGCCGCGCGATCGTGATGTTGTATCATCGCGGCAGTTACAACTATCGCGTCGGCATTCGCGTGCTGCGACGCGCCGGCGCAGGATTGTTAAGAACGGAAGGTGGAATAAGAATCGTAAACCGTTTGACGGGAGAGCCAGTGGAATCGCTGCGAGAACATGCCGCGTCGCTGCGAAACGCGAACCGACCGTTCTCTTCCGCTGAACTGCTAAACCAAAGCACTGACGGCGCGGGCAATCCTCTGGCGCGCGTTTATTCGCGACGCGAGGCGCGCGAACTCTTCAAAGATTTTCGTGAAGTCGAACTGCGCGCGTATTTTCTCAACAAGCGTTTCATTCCATTGCTTGGTAATCTGCTGCCGCGTTCGATCGAGTCGGCGCTGGCATCGCGCTGGGGCTGGCATTTGTGGATTTATGCGAGGAAGTAGCTATCAGCATTCAGCTATCAGCGTTCAGCAAGTATTTGCTGGGCGCCTTTGCTGAAAGCTGAGAACTGAAAGCTCACGGCTCTTATGCGAAGCATCCTTATCACCGGCGGCGCCGGATTCATCGGCTCGCATCTCGTCAATCGCATCTTAAGTGAAGGCGATTGGCGAGTCTTCGCGGTCGACGACTTCAACGATTTTTACGAGCCAAAGATCAAGCATGCAAACATCGCCACACATCAATCAAATCCGAATTTCAAACTGATCGAAGCGGACATTCGAAATTACGACGCCCTATCACGCGCGTTCGATCAAACGGATTTTGATTGCATCGTGCATCTCGCGGCGCGCGCGGGCGTGCGTCCTTCATTGGCTGAGCCGCGGCTTTATGTCGAGACGAACGTCAACGGTACGGTGAATCTGCTTGAGTTGGCGCGCGCGCACGGAATCAAACAGTTCGTGTTTGGATCGTCTTCATCCGTTTATGGCGAAAACGAAAAGGTTCCCTTCAACGAAGCCGATCCGATCTCCAAACCAATATCGCCTTATGCCGCGACCAAGGCCGCCGGAGAATTGATCTGTCACACTTATTCGCACCTGCACGACATGCGCATCATCTGCCTGCGCTTCTTCACTGTCTATGGCGCGCGTCAACGGCCTGATTTGGCGATTCACAAATTCGCGAAGCTGATCAGTGCCGGCGCGCCCGTTCCCGTTTTTGGTGACGGCACCACGCGGCGCGACTACACTTACATCGACGACATCATCAGCGGCGTGCGCGCAGCAATTGATTACGACCAGAGCAATTACGAAGTTATCAACCTCGGTGAATCGCGCACAGTCGAACTTCGCGAATTAATTTCATTGCTCGAAAACGCCCTCGGCAAACGTGCTGAAATCGATCGACAGCCGACGCAGCCGGGCGACGTGCCGCAAACATTCGCCGACATCACGAAAGCTCAACGTCTGCTCGGCTACAATCCGCAGATGCAGATCGAGGAAGGCATTAAGAAATTCGTTGAGTGGTTTGAGGCGAAGCCGGACGCGCCAAGATGAAACAAGTAACCTCGAAACGCTGGCTAGTAATGCCAATGACAGTTCTGCTTTGGTATCTCGGCATTGGAATCTACGGTTATTTGTGGGTTAATAACGTTTTGGCGACCGAGACACTTTACGGATATGAACGTTCCCGCCTGCTAATTTCAAGTGCGTTCGTGATCTACCGGATTCCTTATCTTCTAATAGCTCTGCTAGTAGTTCTTGTCTTAGAATTGTTTGTGATTCCGAGATCTAATCGTAAGTTAACGTCGTAAATGGCCACCGTTGTAAACACCGACTCGCTGCCTCGCGAAATGCAGCAGCACACCTACTCGATCATGTACGAGGTCGAGGAGAAGCATTGGTGGTTTTACGGACGACGCAAAATCATCGAAAGCTTCGTCGAAAAAATTTGTCATGGCATTGCCAAGCACCCGCCACGCATCCTCGATGTCGGTTGCGGGACGGGCGCGAATCTGCAGATGCTTTCGCAATTCGGCGCCGCCGAAGGTGTCGATGTCTCGAGCGAAGCATTGGAATTCTGTCGCGCGCGTGGCCTGGCGGAAGTAAAGCAGGGCGCGGCGGAAACTCTGCCGTACGAAGACGCGTCGTTTGATCTCGTCACCGGGCTTGATGTAGTCGAACATCTCGACGATGACTTGTCTGGCTTGCGCGAAATGCGTCGAGTGTTGCGGCCCGGCGGTCGCGCGCTTTTGTTCGTGCCGGCGTTCATGTTTCTTTGGGGAGTGCAGGATGACATTAGTCATCACCGGCGCCGCTATACGCTGCGAGAACTGAAACAGCGAGTTACTGATGCGGGATTGTCGATCGAGCGCGCCACCTATGCGAACATAAGTTTCTTTCTGCCGATCTTAATCGGGAGACTCTTGATGCGCGTAACGCGAATTCGCCCGTCGTCCGAAAACAACATTACGATTGGCGCGGTGAATGGTTTGCTGGGAAGAATTCTCGGCGCCGAAGGCTGGTGGTTACAGCGAATGAACTTTCCATTCGGTGTTTCGATTGTTTGTGTGGCGAGAAGAGACAACTGATGAAACTCTACGACGAGACACAACTCACTCTGCATAACGAACCGGCGGCGCGCGTTCAAACGCCTGAAATCTCGGTTTTTCTGCCGGTTTTCAACGAAGAGCCGAATCTGCGGCCGCTGCATAAAAAGTTAACTCAGGCGCTGGTTCAACTCGGGCGCAGCGCGGAAATAATTTATGTCGATGACGGGTCGAGCGATCGCAGTCTGGACATTCTGCGCGAGATCGCGGCGAACGATCCGCACGTGAAGGTGATCGCCTTGCGAAGAAATTACGGTCAAACGCCCGCAATGGCCGCGGGCATTCATGCCGCGAGAGGAAAAGTTTTGATTCCGATGGACGCCGATCTGCAAAACGATCCGGCGGACATTGGGCGGCTGCTGGACAAGCTCGACGAAGGTTACGACGTAGTTTCCGGTTGGCGAAAGAACCGACAGGACAAACTGATCACCCGGAAGATTCCGTCGATGATTGCGAACCGGATGATTTCGTGGATCGGCGGCGTGCCGCTGCACGATTATGGTTGTTCGCTGAAAGCTTATCGCCGCGAATCCCTGGCAGACGTGCAGCTCTACGGTGAGATGCATCGTTTCATTCCGATTTACGCATCGTGGTCCGGCGCGCGCGTTACCGAAATTCCCGTCGAGCATCACGCCCGCACGATGGGCAAATCGAAATACGGATTGTCGCGCACGATCAAAGTCATCTTCGATCTAATGACGATCAAGTTCATGGCGTCGTATCAGACAAAGCCGCTTTACATGTTCGGCTTTGCGGGACTGACGACGTTCGCGATTTCGCTGCTGTGCGCGGCGTTTGCGTTCCTGATGAAGTTCGCCAACTGGCCACACCATGCCGACTTTATTCAGACGCCGCTGCCGGTGTTGACGATGGTCCTGCTCGTTTTGGGCGTCCAGTTTTTCTTCATGGGTTTGCTGGCAGAGATGCTGGTGCGGACTTACCACGAGTCGCAGTCAAAACCGATTTATGCGGTCCGCGAAAAGATCGGTTTCGAGAAATAACTGTAGGGGCAGGGCTTGTCCCTGCCCGTTCATGCATCAATGACTTTCGACAAAGAGACCCACACACGTCGAAACAGCCTGCGGCTAAGGGGCTTTGACTACTCATGGCCTCGCATCTATTTCGTTACAATCAATGCCGCAAACCGTCGCTCGATCTTTAATGACTCTCGCGTTGCTTTGGCGACCATTGATTGCTTGAAGCAGTTACGAGGAACACTGGGATTTACTGTTTATGTGTTTTGCCTGATGCCAGACCACTTCCATGCACTAATAGGGCCGGGTGCTTCAAACCAATCGCTCGGACAAATTTGCGGAAGCTTCAAGAGCATTTCGACTCGCCGTTTTTGGCGCTGGTACGACGGCAAACTGTGGCACCGACAATTCTACGATCACATTATTCGCAATCGCGAGGATTTTGATGAAACGCTCGCTTACATTCGGATGAATCCCGTGCGACGCGGATTGGTTACCCGACTGGAAGGCTGGCCGTATACAGAGCGACTCGATTATTTGCACTTACTGCAGGCGGCGATGGAAGCGCGGGCAGGGACAAGCCCTGCCCCTACAGAATAAGTGTATGTGTGGAATAACCGGTTGGGCCAATCTCGATCCGCGCACGTCGCCGCCTGAAGGCGCTGAAGAACTCCTGCGTTCGATGTGCGACCGCATGACTCATCGCGGGCCTGACTCGGAAGGTTATCTGCTCAACAATGGAATCGCACTCGGCATGAGGCGTCTGGCGATTATCGATCTACTGACCGGCGAGCAACCAACTTTCAACGAAGATCACAGCGTCGCCGTGGTCCTGAACGGCGAGATCTATAATTATCGCGAGTTGCGCGCCGACCTCGAAACTCGCGGCCATTCATTTCGCAGCGAATCAGACACAGAAGTTCTTCCGCATCTATACGAAGAACATGGCCGCGACATGGTCGACCGTCTGAACGGCATGTTTGCGTTCGCCCTATGGGATAAACGCAACCGCCGTCTGTTCATCGCACGCGATCGCTTCGGCGAGAAGCCTCTTTATTGGGGCGTGTTCGATAACACTCTGCTGTTTGCTTCCGAGCCGAAGGTCTTACTAGCGCATCCAGCCGTGCGGCCCAATCTCAATCTGAACGCGCTGCGGCAGTATCTCTCGTTCGATTATGTGCCCGCGCCGCTTTCGATCTACGAAGGCATCAGCAAACTTCCAGCCGCGCATACGCTCACGCTGGAAGACGGGAAAATCAAAGTCGAGCGCTATTGGAAGCTGAGTTACCAGACGCGCCAACCAGTGCCCAGCGTGTCGGAAGCCGCGGAACAACTGCGCGAGTTGCTCGCTGATTCTGTCCGCATGCGCCTGGTATCTGACGTGCCGCTGGGAGTTTTGCTTTCGGGTGGAATTGACTCGTCGCTGGTGACCGCGCTCGCGGTGCGCGCGTCAACCGAAACGGTCAAGACGTTTTCGATCTCATTTGCGGAAAGCTCGTTCGATGAATCGCAATACGCGCGCGCGGTTGCGAAGTTTCTCGGCACCGATCATCACGAAGAAAGATTCAGCGCAAGTTTAGCTGCGAATCTCGTGGGCGAAATCGGCGCGTGGATGGACGAGCCGATCAGCGATCCTTCGGTCGTGCCGACTTATCTCTTGTCACGCTTCACGCGGAAACATGTAACGGTTGCGCTCGGCGGCGATGGCGGCGACGAAATCTTTGCCGGCTATCCGATGTACTTTGGTCATCACATGGCGCGCGCGTATCTGCGCGTCCCTAAGTTTCTACGTCGCGGGATCGTCGAACCAATGGTTAACCTCTTGCCGGTCAAGACGAAGAATCTTTCTTTCGATTATCGCGCGCGGCGTTTCATCAGCGCTTCGCATTACGACGAAGTCGCGCGGCATCATGTCTGGTTTGGATCATTCACGCCCAATGATACCGAGCAGTTACTTACTGAAGATGTGAAGCGCGCCAGCGAGTCCGACATTTATCGCGACGCGCGGCGACTGTTTGCCGAGTGCGATTCGACCAACCTGATCGAGTGCATGCAAAGTCTCGATACGCAGTTCTATCTCGCTGAAGACATCCTGACGAAAGTCGATCGCGCCAGCATGGCCGTGAGTTTGGAAGTGCGCGCCCCCTATCTCGATCCGCGCGTGGCCGAATTCGCGGCGTCGCTGCCATCGTGGTACAAGCTGCATGGTTACACTTCGAAATATATTTTGAAGAAGGCCGCGAAAGGATTGGTGCCGCCGTTTGTTTGGCGTCGAGGCAAGAAAGGTTTCGGTGTTCCGTTCGCGAAATGGTTGAAGAATGAACTGCGTCCGCTCGCGCATGATCTGCTTTCCCGCGAGCGTCTGCGCCGCAGTGGAATTTTCGATCCAGCCTATGTCGCTGGTCTGCAGGATGAGCACGAGCGCGGCATCGCGAATCATCGCAAGCTGCTTTGGACCCTTCTTTCATTTGAGCTCTGGCGTGAAAGCTTTGTCGAGACCCCGAAGCGAATCGAGACCTCGGTTACGGCGAGTTGATTTGGAGTGCGGTCGCTTGACGCCGCTTGGTGTGGTTCCCTCTCCCTCTGGGAGAGGGAGTTTTTCTTAAAGCATGCCAATCAATCTCATCACTGCCCACCGCGAGCTTTGGAAATACTGCCGCGGCCAGGGCTTCGCTGGTTACGACCCTTACGACGGCCTGAACAGCCGGCTATTTCAAGCCACGCCTCTCAAAGACTCTCGCGCCGCCCGTCTGGCGTGGACGCAATTTCACAAGCGCTCGCCGGTTAATTTTCGATCTCTGGTCGGAATTCCGCGCGAGCGAAATGCAAAAGCTATCGCGCTGTTTGCGCTCGCCGCGCTGGCCGATTTTCGGCGCCAGCCAACTACGGAAAACGAAATAGCAGCGCGCGAGTTGCTGGACGATTTGATTTGGACCAGCCTGAAAGGCTTCAGCGGCGCGTGTTGGGGCTACAACTTTGACTGGCAATCGCGTTCGTTCTTTGCACCGCGCGGCACACCCACGATTGTGCCGACCGCCTTTGCCGCGCGCGCTTTGTGCGAAGCCGCCGAAGTTTTGTCGCGCGATGAATATCTGCCGTTTGCCCGGACGATTTGCGATTTCATCCTTAACGATTTGAATCGATCAGAAGAAACGAACGACGAAGTTTGCTTCGGCTATTCGCCTTTGGATCGTACGCGCGTTTTCAATGCGAGTTTGTTCGCCGGTGAAACTCTAGCAACGGTTGGCAAGCTGACGGGCGAGCAAAGTTTGATCGATTGGGCCAATCGCGCCGCGATTTATGTCGTCAGACGTCAAGGCGCGGACGGCTCTTGGGGTTACGGCGCCGATTCACATCAATCGTGGGCAGACAATTTTCACACGGCTTATATTTTGACGAGTCTGTCTCGGATCAACGCCGTGTCAGTACCGGGAGCGGTAGCGACCGGATCGATGTCAGTACCGGGAGCGGTAGCGACCGGGTTAGACTTCGATAATGCACTTCGCCGCGGCTACGAATTCTGGACCGAGCGATTCTTTCTCGCTAACGGCTGGCCCAAATATTTTCCCGATCGTCTTTACCCTGCGGACATTCATTCGGCCGCATCGGCAATCGTGACTCTGGTTGAATTGCGCGGACGCATTTCATCAACGTTATTGCTCGCGCAAAAGATCGCCGATTGGGCTAATACTAATCTTCGCGACCCGCGGGGTTTCTTCTATTATCAACGGCGCCGCTTCAATACGGTTCACATTCCTTATATGCGCTGGTCGGATGCGTGGATGATGTATGCGTTGGCACGTTGGCGCGAAGCTGCTGAAAAATAAAAAGGCGCGTTCATGAGACCTAAGGTAAACTTGGCCGATGATCTACGAGTGGGACCCGAAAAAGGCAAAAGCAAACTTGCGCCAACATCGAGTCTCGTTCGAGGAAGCCGCGACTTTATTCCTCGATCCACTCGCGGTCACTTATCCCGACCCAGATCATTCCGGCGATGAAATCAGAGAAATTACGGTTGGCCATTCAGCCAGGCACAGAGTAATCTTCATTTATCACACTCAACGACGGGATCGCATCCGAATCATCGGTGCGCGAAAAGCAACTGCGCGAGAGCGCAAACAAATATGAAGAAAGCATCAACGAAGAAGAATAGCGACGTGTTAAGACCCGAATATGATCTCTCGAAGTTGAAGGGAGGCGTTCGGGGCAAGTACTACCGCAGGGCTACTGCGGGCACCAACCTCGTGCTAATCGACCCGGAACTTGCCGAGGTCTTTCCAGATACTGAGTCGGTGAATCATGCGCTGAGACTTCTAGTTGATGCCGCAGAGTCCGCCAGCCGCCGAGGTAAGGCCACGCACAAGCAAATCAAGCGCAGCGCTTGAAGGACGGTTTCGTCTCAAGTCCTTCTTTTTCCGATTACGAAATGCGAATTGAAGTTTCCGCCCTGGTCCACCTGCAATGGTGGCATGAGCAACCAGTAGAGAACGGTCACATTGGAAGTGGGGTCTTCATCAGGCGCTTAGATTCAGAGTGGCTAGATGTAGTCAAATCTCAATGCCCAAAGGTCGAAGCGCGTGAACAAATTGAGTTTCTGTCACCCTACACCTATCGGTTTTTCTATGAGTTTGACGGCGAAGAGCAACAATCAGTGGACTTGAACCTGGCAACACATCAAGATAAACAACCGATCTTAAGAGCGATTATTTTGTCGAGAATTGTAAAGCCAACTTCGATTGGTTATGACAGCGTTTGGATCAAGTCCTTTTATCGAACTACTGCAATAGCACAGCACTATCACGATCAAGTGATAAATAATCTCAATCTGGCTTTTCTAATTGAAGGGGATGAAGATTGGAACACTATAACCGACAACGATGTTGCAGTAATGACCGAGCTCTGGGACTCGCTCCAATTCTTCCTTGATGATGCCAACGAACCGAAGTATCGAAGAATTGTACGCGCTATCAAGTTCAATGAGTGGGCGTACGCGATCTATTTTCCCGAGCTCAGTCACCCGATCATACACGCTGCGTTGGAATCTATGATTTGTACCGGCAGCCGTCATAATAAAGCACAAATTATTCAGCGTCTTCCTCAAGTTGTTTCCTTCATAAGCAAAGAGCAAGCCGAGGATATTTACCGTACGTGCTGTGGCTTCAAACACAGGCAATGCTGCAGGAGGCACGAGACAGCGCCGAAGCATTGACATCGAGCGATCAAAGAAGAGTGAACTCGGTTATTCTCTTGCGACGAGCGATAAGACATCTATTGATGAAATCTTTGCAAGAACGATCATTCGCGGACATCTTGGCCGACCGAGAATTGGTGAGACAACACTATCCAGTTTATAAGGACGGCAATCTCATTTAAGCGCCAACGCCGATAGATCGCTAAGGACCACAGTCTCGAGGATTATTGCCTTTATTGGGTGTGCATTGACATAATCCCGCGCAACCATGATTCGACCATTCCGGGGTGTTCATCCACAGATCCACGAGACAGCATTCATCGCCGAGACAGCGCAGATTATCGGTGACGTGCACGTTGGCCACCAGGCGTCCGTCTGGTACGGCACCGTTGTGCGCGGCGACATGTTCTATATTCGCATCGGCGATCGCACGAATGTGCAGGACAATTGTGTGCTGCACACGCGCACCGGCGAGAAGCCGACGATTCTGGAAGAAGAAGTCACCATCGGTCACAGCGTGACGCTGCACGGCTGTTACATCGAACGCAAATCTCTAATCGGGATCGGATCGATCGTACTCGACGATGTGCGCGTAGGAGCGCAATGTTTGGTCGCGGCGGGTTCGCTAATTTCGCCAGGCACGATTATTCCCGCGCGCTCTTTGGTGATGGGAATGCCCGCGCGGATAAAGCGCCCGTTGACCGATGAAGAAATCGCGAGCCTTGATCGCTACTGGCAGAACTATGTTGATTATTCGGCGATTTATCTTCGAGAATCGACGCGCTGAAGACTCATCGTTCAGACGCGATTGCCTTTTGAGCCATGGCCGATAACGCTTATCACTTCGTCGATCGTTGGCGCGTCCAAGCCGACGTGAAAGAAGTCGCCGACATTTTGGAGGACGCGCTCGCCCTGCCGCGTTGGTGGGGTTCAGTTTACTTCGACGTGAAAGAAGTCGAGCCGGGCGTTAAGCACGGCATCGGCAAATTGATTAGTTTGCGCGCAGGCGGTTGGCTGCCTTACACGCTGCGCATAAATTTTCGAACCGTCGAATCGAATTATCCTAACGGATTTGCGATGGATGCGACCGGCGATTTAGAAGGCCATGGCGTCTGGACTTTCGAACAGGACGGCGAGTTCGTCAACGTCACTTACGACTGGACCATCAAAGCGAACAAACCAATCATCGAGAAGCTTTCGTTTCTGCTGAAACCGATCTTTCGTTCCAACCACAATTGGACCATGCGGCGCGGCGAAGAAAGCCTGAGGCTCGAGTTGCTGCGCCGTCGCGCGAAATCTGAGGGAGAATCGGCAAGCATCCCAATGCCTCCGCTGCCTTCACTCGTGGTGCGAGTTCTGGGTCTCGACCGCTGAATATGATCGCCTGGATTCCCGATCTTTTTTACCTCAACCGCCGTTTCGAAGGCGGCGTCGCGCTCGTTTGTGATGAAGCTGGCACGATCGCGAGGGTCGCGCCGGTTGAAGAATTACGAGACGAAAAAAAAATAAATCTGCCGCGCCGCGCGATTCTTCCGGGTATGGTAAACGCGCACTCGCATGTCTTTCAACGAGTCATTCGCGGAAAGACTGAGCATCGGACTTCCCAGCGAGATAGTTTTTGGAGCTGGCGCGAGATGATGTATTCGGCGGCCACGCGCCTGAAACCCGAAGACATTTATGACGTGTCGCGCATGGCCTTTCTCGAAATGGCTTTGAGTGGAATCACCGCGGTCGGCGAGTTTCACTATCTGCATCACGCTCCCGACGGAAAACCTTACGACGATCCAAATCTGCTCGCGAAGGAAGTCATCCGCGCGGCAGGCGATATGGGATTAAGGATTGCGCTGCTGAGAGTGGCGTACGCACGATCAGGCTTTGAGACTGAAGCGAATCCGAAGCAGTTTCGGTTTATTGAAGCTGATTCTGAAATTTATTTACGGAACCTGGAAACGCTGGCGAAGAGTGTCAGAAGCCCGACCGTGAGGGAGGGCAAGCTAACGAATCAGGCCCTCGCTGACGCACGGGCTTCTGACACAGTTTGGATCGGCATCGCTCCGCACAGCATCCGCGCCGTTCCGTTGCCTTACTCAAAGGAAGTCGTCGCGTACGCAGACGAACACGATTTGAAAGTTCACATGCACGTCGCCGAACAGCCGGCGGAAGTCTCAGCCTGCATCGAAGAACACGGGCGCACGCCGGTTGCTTTGCTCGTAACAGAAGGTTTGCTGAGCGAACGATTCACCGCGGTGCACGCGATTCACGTCACGCCGAAAGCTATTCCGTCATTCGCAAGGACGGGCGCGATGGTTTGTGCCTGTCCGACGACTGAGCGGAATCTCGGCGATGGCGTCGTGCCCGCAGAGGAATATCTGAAGAACGGCGTCGCGATTTGTCTGGGCACCGACAGCCACACCCAAATCGATCTTCTGGAAGACGCGCGCGAGCTTGAATATCACTTGCGCTTGCAGAAGCTGGAGCGCGCGGTGCTCGATCACCAGTCTCAAGTCTCAAGTCTCAAGTCTCAAGCGTTGGCTTCGCTTCTCTTTGATTGCGCGACTGTCAACGGCGCGCGCAGCATCGGCGCACCGAGCGGATCGCTGGAAGCCGGCAAACCGGCAGATTTCTTTACTCTCGATCTCGACGATCCGTCCGTTGCGGGCGCATCAACTGATGATTTACTGCCGGCGATTGTTTTTTCGTCATCACGCGCGGCCATGCGCGAAGTCGTGGTGAGCGGAAAGCCGATCGTTTCTGAAGGGCAGCATCTGATTCAGGAAGAAGTCGTCGAGAGGTTTACCGAGTTGCAGAAAAGGTTGTGGAGTTGAGTTGTGTCAGAAGCCCGACCGTTAGGGAGGGCCGGTCGCGTAAATTGCCCTCCCTGACGGTCGGGCTTCTGACACGATCTTCGAGAAGCATTAATGACCGTCGAACAAACACTCGCAGATCTTGTCGCGATCGATTCCATCTCGTCGCGATCGAACGCGGAGATCATTTCGTATCTCGCAACGCGTTGTGAAAAGCTTGGTTTCGAAACCAAAACTCTTTCTCATATCGAAACAAACGGAATCGAGAAAATAAATCTCGTTGCATTTGCCTCAGCCCAAGAATCAAAAGCGCCGTCGCCGCTAAGCTCTGCCGGCGCACTCCAAATCGAACTCGCGCTGGTTGGTCATACCGATACAGTTCCTTACGATCCCAACTGGACGGATGCACTCACCCTGACTGAGACAGATGGAAACTTGTTTGGCCGTGGCGCGTGCGATACCAAAGCTTTCATCGCGGCTGCGCTGACGGCAATTGGATCTGTCGATCTGGCGCGATTGAAAAAACCACTCGCGCTCGTTTTCACTTCGGATGAAGAGATTGGTTGTCTCGGCGCAAAGCGATTAGCTGATGCGAAACCGTTCACCGTGCGGCACGCAATCGTCGGCGAGCCAACCTCACTACAGCCGATGCGCGCCGGCAAGGGTTATTGTCTCGCCGAATTCACCGTGCGCGGTCGTGAAGCTCATAGCGCCTATCCGCAGCTCGGCGCGTCGGCAATTTTTCGCACGGCCCGGTTGATCGAACGAATCGAAAGAATCGCGGACACACTCAAAGCAGAACGGAGTGAAAGCTTCGAGCCGCCTTACACGACTCTGAACGTCGGTATGATTAAAGGCGGCACGGCGAAGAACATCGTGGCGGGCGAATGTCGATTCACGCTCGAGTGGCGGACAATTCCGGGGCAGGCATCCGATCGCGTGTTGGACCTGGTCACACATTCAATCGACGAATTGAAAAAAGACGATCCCGAGTTTCTTTGCGCGTTCGACGCGAACCGTTTTGATGAGAGTTTTGAAACCCGCGCTGATTCGCCGCTGGTTGAATTTCTCGAGCGCGCGTCTGGCAAATCTTCAGGCACAGTCGCATTTGGCACCGAAGCTCCCAGCATGATTTCTCTCGGAGCTGACGCAGTCGTTTTTGGTCCCGGCGACATTCGTGTTGCGCATCGCACTGGCGAGTTTGTTCCGCTTCGTCAACTCAATCAATGCGCGCAGATTCTGCGTCAAGCAATCGAAAAGTTCTGCGGTTAAGACCTTCAATGACCATTTTCCATCTACTTGCATTGTAGGTAAGTATTGATAAACAGGTTGATTAGGGGGTCACGCAAGAAATATTGTTGACATCGGTTTCGAACGAGCGTATAGATCGCCCGGTTTGCTCACTCTCCGCAAAGGAACACGAATCTCTCATGCGAAAACTTAAATTCGGAATTCTTATGATTCTGGTTTTTGCGCTCTGCTCGTTTACGCTTCTCGGCAAACATCAAGACAAAAAGAAGCTCTTTGTTGATTACACTGAAGGTTATGTCACCGAACTTACTCTTCGGCACCAAGCCATCACTACCGTAATGCCTCTTTATCCGGAAGAGGCTATCAAGGCAGAGGCCCAGGGCTTAGTTGACGTGGCAGTCCTGTTCGACGAAAACGGCGATTTCAGACGCATGAAGGTATTGGAATCGCCGCATCCGGCCATCTCGAAGGCGGTTGAGAAAGCCCTCAAACAGTGGACGGTTAGAGTGGGTTACGATTCTCCGTATCGCGAAACCAGGCTGCCAGTTCGCACGTTTGGGGAATTGCGCTTCCATTTCGTCATCAAGGACGAAGTCGCCACCGTGGAGATTGCCACGCTTGAAGAGCAACAAACAAACAGCAGGAAATATATGAAGATTACCGGGTCGGGTGACGAAAAAAGGACGAACTGAGACCTTCCCCTGCCGTGATTAGAGGAATTCTGGCCGTAGTCCGAAGCCTGAGGCTTCGAAAATAGGAAGGAGCCCTTCCATGATCCTCCACAAACTCACAACTGTCAGACTCATTAAGATATTCTGTTTGCTAGTCCTCATGATCATGGCTCGACAGGTACTTGCTGACTGCCAGCACCGATGCCGAAAATAACTGGCAAATAGGGAAAATCTGTACAACCCATTTTGATGCGAATGGTAACTATCTTGAATCCTGGTGCCAGTCTTTGCACTCGCTATGGGAATTGCTAAAAGGATCTGCACCTGGCATGGCGTCTGCCAAGATGATTTTGATTGTTGCGGTTTTAACTGGTGTGACACTCAGGGCAGTCACAAATGACAGGATTGGGAAAGCGACCCGGAAAACTGATGAGAGTTCTAGATGGATTGTCACGTCGATCTCCCGCGCTTGCCTCATTCGTATCCAGGACGATCGATGCACTACTCAACGGGGCAATCATTCTCACTGCTCTTTTTATCGCAGTAGCTTTCGTTCGCTCTAGTCATCCGCGATTCTCTGCTCCTACGGCACCACCTAAACAAGGCAGCGATCAGGTGGGGCGCAAGATTTCTCTACAAGGAGTCGATTGGTCGAAAAGCGAGCAAACTCTGTTAATGTTTCTAAGTACGCAGTGCGGTTATTGCAAGAAGAGTGAGCCATTTTATCGTAGGTTGAGCAGTCAAATTACCGACCATCAAAAAGTGAGGTTGATTGCGGTCTTCCCACAATCTTCCGACGAAGTACGCGCATACCTCGATCACGCGCAGATAACAGTGGACGACACGAGACAATCTATCGCAGCAGCGAACTTGAATATAAAAGGAACACCGACATTAATGCTCGTCGATAAGGCTGGCGTTGCTACAAATGAATGGATCGGCTTGCTTTCTCCCGCGGATGAGTCAGATTTATTAACTCGCCTTCGTGTAAGATAATTTACAAACTGATATTCCCAATCAGCCGATAACGCCGAAAACCTTTCAGGCAACCGCGCGCGTAACGCAATCCTCGAATCAAGCGTTATACTTCTTACCATTATTTCTCTGAGAGGCATTATTTGAAATACTTGAAAACGCCAGGAATTTCGCGGGTTTTTCCAGCCGCCCTGATCTCGATCTTCATTTTCGGCGGGTCGTTTCGCGCGGCCAACGCCCAGACCGACAACTCGCCGTTTCCGCCAGCCACGGATCTGCAGCAGGGCGCGCCGTTGACGAATCAGGAATTTGTGCGGCTACTTTATCAACTGCCGATGCATCCTGAGCAGCGGGGGCAGCTCGAAGATCAAATCAGAAAGCGCGGCATTGGTTTTCCGATCACGCCCGGATTACGATCGCTGATCGCAACCAAGAGCGGCAACGACGCGTCGTTGATTCACACTTTGGAAGAAGCCGATCGCCGTCGCGCGAATCCGACCGTCGCGACGCTGCCGCCGATCGCCGAAGCAACCGAACTGTTGGAGCGCACGCGCAAGGCGACGCTGGGCGCGGCTGAAACCATGCCGGACTATCTGGTGAAACAAAATATTATTCGCTCGCATGCGTTCGGTCAGAGTAAGAATTGGGCGGCCTACGATCGCTTGAGTATTGCCGTTAGTTATCGGCAAAGCGCCGGCGAGGATTACAAGCTGCTTACCGTGAACGGAATTCCCGCGAGTGAAGATCAGAGTTATGGAATGAAACTCGGCGGCACAATTTCGACCGGTGAATACGTGACCGCACTAACCGAATTATTCAAGCCAGAAAGCCGCGCCGAATTCACGCCGGTCGACACAGACACCTTGCGTGGGCGTCGAACAATCATTTACGAGTACGAAGTGAAGAAAGAGTTTTCGCGCCAATCTCTCGGCTGGGGTGAAGGCGGATCGATCAAGCAACAAACGATCTCGGGTTATCGCGGACGCATCTGGATCGATCGAGAAACGAATCGCGTACTAAGGCTGGAAGACATCAGCACCGAAATCGATTCCGGCTTTCCGATCACGGCCGCCAGCAAAGTCATCGACTACGATTGGGTTTCCATCAATGAACAGCAACGTCTGCTTCCCGCGCATGCGGTCGTTGAATTAACCGATCGCTATCGCGGTCAAACCGAACAGACGCGAAACGAGATTCTGTTCCGCGGGTATCGCAAGTTTGGTGCGGAAGTTAAGATCATCGACATCGACGAAAAGGATTTCCCGCCGGATAAACCGGAAGATGAACCGAAGAAGCCTGAGACGCCGCCGGTGTTGAAACAAGCACCGCCAAAGAAGCCGTAAGTTCAGCCGGCGCAGCCCACGATCAGAAGCAGCTCGCACACTATGAAAAGCCTTTCCTCGATAACCACGTTCGCCTTTGCCTTGATCGCGTTTGCGCAAATCACGGCGCCAAACGCTTTCGCGCAAAATTCACTCACGCAGGCGCAAGCGTCGCATTTCGCAAAGCTCGCGCTGAAGTGCGTGCAAAAGGAGTATCCGAACAAGCCGGACCACACGATTAACGACGGCGATGACGTGCGCAATCCGCGCGCGATGCATCCTGCGTTTTATGGCTGCTTTGATTGGCATTCGACCGTGCACGGTCACTGGATGCTCGTACATTTACTGAAAATGTTTCCGAGCCTGCCTGAGACGCACGACATTCGTAGCGCGCTCAATTCAAACCTGAGCGAGAAGAATATCGCCGGCGAAGTTGCTTATCTGAAGCAGGCAAATCGTGCCTCGTTTGAACGAACTTATGGTTGGGCCTGGCTGCTGAAATTAGCGGAAGAGTTGCACGGTTGGAACGACGAGGACGGCAAGCGTTGGTCACGCAATCTCCAGCCGCTCGCTGATGCATTCGTCGAAAAGTATCTCGCGTTTCTGCCGAAGCAGAATTATCCGATTCGTACCGGCGTGCATCCGAACACCGCATTCGGTTTGGCGTTCGCGCTGGATTACGCGCGTGCCGTTGGCGACCCAAAATTGACGGTCCTGATTGTCGAGCGCAGCCATGCTTACTTCCGCCGCGACGTAAATTATCCGGGAGCGTGGGAGCCCGGCGGTGAAGATTTCTTTTCACCGGCTTTGATGGAAGCGGATCTGATGCGACGGGTAATGCCGAAAGCGGAGTTCGCGGCGTGGTTCCATCGATTCCTGCCGGGCCTGTCGCGCAATCAGCCAAAGCAAATCTTGCAGCCCGCGGTCGTTACCGATCGAACTGATCCCAAACTCGTACATCTCGATGGATTGAATCTCACCCGCGCCTGGTGCATGAGAAGCATCGCGGCCGGTCTGCCGGTCAACGATCCGGCGCGCAAAATTCTCGCGCATTCAGCCGTGGCTCATGCGAACGCCGCGCTCCCGTTCATCGCCAGCGGCAACTATGAAGGCGAACACTGGCTGGCATCGTTTGCCGTGTTCATGCTGTCGACACCGACGCCTTAGCGACTCGCTTCAAACTCTTCGGCAGTAATCGCGTACTGAACGATGTCCATGCCGTAGTAAGACGTGCGCATCTCAAAGTGCATGCCGAGCTTTTCCATCACGTGAATTGAATCGACATTCTCGGGCTTCGCAATCGCGACAATGCGCGCGAAGCGGTGTACATCGAATCCATAACTCAAGCTGACTCGGCCCAGTTCAGTCGCGAAACCTTTACCCCATTGCGCTTTCGCCAGGTGATAGACGACTTCCGGTGTTCCGAATAGCGAACGCAAGCCACCGAATCCGACAAACTCGCCGCTCGTTTTTTCTTCCACGGCCCAGCGTCCAAACCCGTGACGCTGCCAGTGCGCCATGATGCTTCGCAGCGCTTTCTCGGCCACGTCCCGATCTTTCGGTTGACCGTCTTCGACGTAACGCATCACGTCCGCGTCGGCGAGCATTGCTGCTAGATCGTTCAGATCTTCAGGCCGAAACATTCTCAGACGTAAACGATCTGTTTCAATGACGCGCGCGGCGTCGGGACTCAAGGGGGCGAGCGGCTTTTTCTGACTCATCGGTTTATACTTAAGACGAGATTATTCACGAACACGTTACTAGAAAGGTCTAGAACCGACAATTCGATGAGTGCAGCAATTTCAAAACGAGACGACCAGATCAAATTCGATGGCCGCGTTCTGTTTCTGACGGAAGACACAGCTCTGATTCGCCGACAGCTTGAAGTGAAGGGCGACGAAGCGAGAACGCTCGAAGGCGAATTAGCAAAGAGACTGGCTAATGACGATCTGCCATTGATGAACAACATCTCGACGGATGAGATCACTCCCGGCTGGGTTTGTTTCTATTATGACGAAACGCTGGGCCAATACGTTTACGTCGGCATGCGCGACGCCGCGGTTAAGAAAGATGAAGTGAAGAATGGCGGGTTCGCAGTCGTCGTTTCCGGTTTGTCGAAAGGTTGCGGCTCTTCACGCGAGACTGCACCTTATGCTGAGAAATGGGCCGGAATTCAATTGGTCATCGCAAAGAGTATCGAGAAGATCTACGGCCAGAATTCGCAGAACATCGGGCTGCTGACCTCAACTGATTTCGGTTTGATCGAAGGCATCCGCCGCGGCGAAGAAATCTCGCTCAACGAATTCACGACAGGCCTGGATCCGATCTCGAAAGACATCGTCCAATACGGCGGCTTGTTCAATTACAACAAAGCGCGTCTGGCAGGTCAGGTGTCGCCGCCTGCGCTTGAGTCAGACGCAGGTGTCAGAAGCCCGCGCGTAAGCAAGGGCTCGATTGCTCAAGATGCCCTCCCTGACGGTCGGGCTTCCGACACGGTTCGTCGTCCCATGAACATCGTCGAAAAAATCATCGCGCGACACGCATTCGTCAAAGCCGGCAGCGTCGGGGTTGAGTCGGTCAAGCCGGGCGATGCATTGTTCGCCGTAGCCGACGTGCGCTTCTCGCACGAATACGTCACGCCGATGGCCGCGTCGCTTTTCACTCAAGCCTTGGGAACTGACGCAAACATTAGCGATCCCGAATCAGTCTTCGCGTTTCGCGATCACCTGACGTTTCTCGGAAAAGTTATGTCGCCGAAGCATCGCGAGATGGGCCTGCTTGAAAAAGCTGAAGGTCTGGCGACGACCCAAGAGAGTTTTACTGACAGGCAAGGAATAAAACTCTACGGCGAAAATCCTGAGGGCGGTTCGGAAGCGATCTGTCACAACGCGGTCGTTGAAGATCTCGCTTTGCCGGGACAGATAGTAATCGGAACTGACTCGCACACTTGCATGGCCGGCGTGCTCGGCTGCTTTGCCTTCGGCGTCGGCTCAACCGACATGGCCAACGCCTGGTACACAAAAGACATTCGCATTCGCGTGCCGGAAACTGTGAAGTATGTTTTGAACGGCAAGAAGCGCGCGGACGTCGCGGCGAAAGATGTGATGCTCTACATCCTGGCGACCGATTACATGAAGTCGAGCAAAGGCATCGGCAAGGTTCTGGAGTTCGCCGGCGAAGATTTGATGAACTGGCCCATGGATGAACGAGCGACCTTAACTAATATGGCAGTCGAGGCTGGCGGCTTCACCGGCATTATTGAACCCGATGAAGCGACGCTCGCGTATATCGTGACGATGCGCGGGCTCGACGCCGAGGAAGTCCGCAAAGGATTTGTCTATAGCGATCCGGACGCCGAATACGCAGCCGTCTTTGAAATCGATCTCAATGAGATTCGGCCGATGGTGGCGCTGCCCGGCGATCCGCGCAACGGAATTCCTATTGACGAACTTCCGCAGGAAGTTCTAATAGATGCCGCGTACGGCGGCAGTTGCACGGGCGGCAAGATGGCCGACATGGACATGTACGCGCGCGTCCTGCAGAACGCTCTGGCCCACGGCAAGCGTGTCGCGCCAGGCGTTCATCTCTATTTGCAATTCGGATCGCAGAAGATCAAGCAGTACGCGCGCGAAAAAGGCTACATCGCGATCTTCACTGAAGCCGGAGCGGAATTGATCGATCCAAGCTGCGGGGCTTGCATTAACGCCGGCCCTGGTGCCTCGAAAACTGCCGAGACTGTCACAGTCAGCGCGCAGAATCGAAACTTTCCCGGTCGCAGCGGACCGGGCAAGCTCTATCTCGCTTCGCCTTATGTCGTCGCCGCTTCGGCAATCGCCGGAAAAATCGTCGAGCCGGACGAGTTTTTGGCGTAGACAGCTGTTAATTCCCGTCTTCTCATGTATCATATCGCCGCTTTTCCAATCCCATTGTTTTCAGTTCAGGAGCTTCTCTGCTGAACCCCGAAGGAGTGACCCGATGTTGAGAAATACTTTCTTAGTTCTTTGTGTGCTTTGTGCCGCCATTCTGATCGGTTGTAGCAAGACCGAAACCGGCAATAGCAACATGGCAACGAATAATTCCAATAAGGGAACGAGCACCACCGGCACAACGTCCTCTGGCGACAAGATCGGTATTGCCGAGTGCGATGACTTCATCGCCAAGTACGAAGCCTGCGTTTCCGGCAAGGTTCCTGAGATGGCCCGCGCTCAATACCAAACTGCGATAAAGCAGTGGCGTGAATCGTGGAAAAAACTCGCCGAGAATCCGCAGACCAAGGGAACTTTGGCCGCCGCCTGCAAGCAAGCCAAAGAACAGCAGGAAGCTGCTCTGAAGAGCTACGGCTGCACCTGGTAAGCTGGAGCACAGCACCTAAAATCCATTTTTAGAGGACGCGGGAGCAACCTCCGCGTCCTTTTTGCTTTCCAAGAGCCGTCGACTTTAGCTTTCAAATCCTGTCGTTGTCAGATCGCCTCTGTTATAATTTCGCGCCATGAAGACACAAATCTTTCGCTCAATCGCTGTAGCTCTCCTCGCTCTCTTTTTCGTTCAAACGACGTTCGCGACGTGCGGCGGCGGCGGTGGTGGAGGCGGCGGGGGCATGTCCAATAACGGCGGCGGCGGCGGATCGAACGCGCCGGTTTACGTTGTGCCATGGAAGATTCGCAAACCAACCGATGCCGCAGCGCAAGGTTTGGTCCTTTATTGGTTCCCGGCTTCGCAGAGTGAAATGAAAAACTCCAGCCTGCGCGAGTCCCGCACGCTGTCGCTCTACGCTTCGCAGTGCGTGTCGATGGAATGGGCGGATGGTGGCACACCGAACGCAAACAAGCTCATGGGAGATTCGAAGTTACCGATCGCTGTACTGGCGAAACCCGATGGATCGGTAGTCAACAAGGTTGAGAATACTGGCGGCAAGCTGAAGGTCACGGACGTCGAGAAGCTGGTCGATACCGAGATGAAGCAGCGCAAGACCGCCGTTAGCGCTCAGTTGAAAGATGCCGCCGATAAAGTGAAAGCCGGCGACAAGGATGGCGCGATTGCGATTTATAAATCGGTCGCCGAGCAGAAATGCTCGTTCAAGAAGGAGGCGGGCGAGGCGACCAAAGAGCTAAAGAGACTTGGCGTCGCTGAGGTTGGTGTGATTCAGCCCGTGAGGGAACCAATCTTCGAGCGTCGTCAAAGCGCGATTATCGAGCGCACGATGAAACAGGGGCTGATCGCCGAGATGAATGCGCATTACATTCTCGCGAACAAGCTCTACATGAAGGCGCATTTGATGGATCCAGCGGATCCCGCGCCGCTGCGTTTCCTCGGCGAGAACTATCGTCACAACATCGGCGCGTGGGACAA
>QHXI01000059.1 GCA_003222895.1 Acidobacteriota bacterium
CGCTTGTTAATCTCACGGCTTCCAAAAGAGTGAACGAACCTGCGACTCAAACTGAGAGTCATCTGGCTCGGCGCCTCGGTCTGTTCGACGCGACGATGATCGTGATGGGCGGAATCATTGGCGCGGGCATCTTCACCAATCCTTACGTCGTTGCTCAACAGGTTCACACTCCCGCTTTGATTCTCGGGGCGTGGGCCGTCGGAGGATTGATCGCGCTCGCGGGCGCGTTCATCTATGCCGAGCTTTCATCCCAAGTCACCGAGTCTGGCGGTCAGTACGTCTATCTTCGCGACGCGATGCATCCTTTGGTTGCGTTTGTTTACGGCTGGAGCTTGCTGTTCGTGATTCAAACCGGAGGCATGGCGGCCGTTGCGCTTATCTTCGCGAATCACGTTTTTGAATTGGCCGGTGTTACAGCAAGCGAATTTAGCGCGGCGTTTCTTGGCTCAGCAGCGTTGGCGTTGTTGACCATCATCAATTGCGTCGGCGTGCGCGCGGGAACTGTCACACAAAACGTTTTCATGGTTTTGAAGTTGATGGCGATCGCCCTGCTGATGATTGCAGGATTGGCTCTTGCTCGACCGGCTTCAAGTGTCGTGGCGCCGTCCGTCATCGGTTCGTCAACCACCTGGCAGTTACTGATCGCATTCGGCGCGGCGCTGATTCCCGCACAGTTCGCGTACGGAGGATGGCAGACAGCATGCTTCGTTGCCGGCGAAGTGCGCGAACCGAAGAAAACTCTGCCGCGCGGATTGTTGTTGGGCGTGCTTGGCGTAATCGTGGTCTATTTATCAGTTAACTACGTCTGTGTGCATGTGCTCGGGGCGGATGGTTTGGCCCAGACGAAAACACCGGCGTCGTCGGTAATGCGCCTCGCGCTCGGCAGCAAAGGCGGTAGACTGATCGCGGCCGGGATCGCAGTTTCAACTGTTGGTTTTTTGAGTCAAAGCATGCTGACGGCGCCGCGAGTTTATTTCGCGATGGCGGATGATGGATTGTTCTTTAAGAAATTAGCCTGGCTCAACGGCGCGCGCGTTCCGGCGGTCGCGATCGCGCTGCAAGGCGCTTTGGCGATACTAATCGCGCTCGTCGCCAGCAAGTACGAACAGATCCTGAATTACGTCGTGTCTGTCGATGTAGTTTTCTTCGCGCTGTCCGCGGCGTGCGTGTTTGTATTCCGCAAGCGCCGAGCATCGACTGCGGACGTGTTTCGAATTCCCGGCCATCCGTTCACGACGCTGTTCTTCATCGCCGCGTGCGCTGTAATAACTTTCAGTTTGCTGTACAAATTTCCGATGAATAGCCTGATCAGTTTTGGAATTATGCTGCTGGGCGTGCCGGCGTATTTTGTTTGGGCGAAGCGGCCAAAAATGAAGTCAGTACCGCCCGCGTAAGCGGGTGGGTCATAGAATCGACCTTGGGATTTTGAGTTCATCGCTGACCTCGTTGCAAAGGCATCCAATGAACACTCAATCAACCTACATGCAATGGGCCAAGAAGCGCCCAAAGGTCAAATACGATCTCGCGCTGAGCGGGATTCTGAATCTCCCGTTTCCGGAACTCGAAGCGACAATCGACGACATCGATCTCAATGGCGACAACTCTTACGGTTACGCGCCGCTGGTCGATGCTTTGGCCGAGCATTGCCACGCGCCACGCGAATGTGTTGTCACGATCTCCGGCGGCACTTCAATGGCCAATCATCTGGCGATGGCCGCGGCGATCGAGCACGGCGATGAAGTCTTGATCGAGCAGCCGACGTACGAACCGCTTTTGGCGCTGGCGGAATATTTTGGGGCGAACGTCAAACGATTTTCTCGATCATCTGCAAACCAGTTTCGTATCGACGTTGATGAACTTGAACAGAAAATAAGCAAGCGCACTAAGCTGATCGTGGTGACGAACCTGCACAATCCCAGCAGCGCGCTTATCGATGAAGAGACATTGCGGCGTATCGGCGAAATCGCGCAAAGCGTTGGCGCGCGCATTCTCGTCGACGAGGTTTATCTGGAAGCGATGTTTGAAGATGCTCCGCGATCGGCTGTGCACCTCGGGCCGCAATTCATCTCGACTAGTAGCTTGACGAAGGGTTATGGCTTGAGCGGTTTACGCTGCGGCTGGATTCTCGCTGAACCGGAATTAGCTGAGCGCATGCGGCTCTTGCACGACATTTTTGGCGCGCTCGCGCCACATCCGGCTGAGCGATTGAGCGTCGTTGCTTTGCAAAAGTTGCCGAAGTTCATTACGCGTGCGAAAAATATTTTGGAAACAAATCGCGCGGTGATGAATGACTTTCTCGATGCACGTGAAGAGCTGAAGGCGCCCAAGACCGTAAACGGCACGACCTGTTTTCCTTTGCTGATGAAGGGCCGCGTCGACGATCTCTCAGATCTGCTTCATGAAAAATATGATACTGCGATCGTGCCCGGCCGTTTCTTTGAATCACCGCAAAATCTTCGCATCGGCATGTGCGCTGAGCCGGAATTGTTCGCAGAAGGGGTCAAGAGGCTGGGCGCTGCATTGAACCAGTTAAATTAGCAGCAGGCGTTAGAGTGCCGGCTTCAGCCGGGTGTCTCTTCGTGGTTAGGAAAAGCCCGGCTGAAGCCGGTACTCTGACGCCGTTTACTTAGAATGAAAATCAGCATCATCGGCGGCGGGCCGGCGGGCATGTACTTCGCCATCCTCATGAAGAAGGCCGACGCCGCGCACGACATCACCATTTATGAACGCAACGGCCCGGACGACACGTTTGGTTGGGGTGTGGTGTTTTCGGGTAAGACGCTCGCGAATCTGCGTGAAGCTGATGAAGTGTCGCACGCGGAAATCACCAGTGACTTCGAAGCCTGGGACAATGTTGACGTCGTCCATCGCGATGAAAAGATTTCAATTCACGGGAACAGTTTTTCCGGCATCGCGCGGATTCGTTTACTGAAGATTTTGCAGCGACGATGCGAACAGCTGGCGATTGAGATCAGGTTTGGGACGGAAATAAGCGACGTCGAATCCTTCCGAAACAATTGTGACGTGCTGGTCGGATCGGACGGAGTTAACAGCATGGTTAGAAAGACCTTCAGCGATGGCTTTGACCCCGATCTCAGCACTCGTCCCAACAAGTACATCTGGTACGGGACGAATCAACTGTTCCATGGGTTGACTCTGACCTTTCGCGAAACGCCGGCCGGAGTTTTCGCGGCGCATTCATACAGGTTCAATCAAACAACCAGCACCTTCATCGTCGAATGCGATCCTGAGACATGGGCGCGATCGGGTTTCGCGACGATGTCGGACGACACCGCCCGCGCGCGTCTGGCCGGCGTGTTCGCGAACGATCTCCGGGGGGACGAGCTACTTTCAAACAATTCGAAGTGGATCAATTTTCTGCTGGTGAAGAATGCTCATTGGTATTTCGAGAACGTCGTATTGCTCGGCGATGCTTTGCACACGGCGCATTTCTCGATCGGATCGGGAACGAAGCTGGCGATGGAAGATGCGATTGCGCTGGCCAACTGTTTCAAGCAAACTGCAAGCGTCAGTGAAGCGTTGCAGAACTTTGAGAGAAGCCGAAAGTCAGTGATCGAAGATTATCAAGCGGCTGCTTATGAAAGTATGTTGTGGTTTGAGAATGCGCGAGACTACATGAATCTATCGCCGGTCGAAGTTGCTTACTCGTTGATGACGCGCAGCGGTCGAGTCGATCGAGATGAATTGATGAAGCGGGATGCTAATTTCGTAGTGTTGTACGAGCGTGCGACTAGGCCGGTGTAGCGGCTTCGAGCATTTGCGCGGACGGATTTTCCAGGTGTGTGATGACTTCAGGGCAACGATAGCACGCCGCTTTTCCTTCCTGTTGGTACCAACGGCATTCAGGACGAATGCTGCAAGGCGGTAAGACCTCAACGGCCCTCGGCAAAATCTGCACAATGCGCGTCGCTAATTGGCAGTCTTTACCATCAAAGTGAACGCACTTCTTCTCTTCGCAGCGTGCCGCGAAGCGAAAGACTGTTCGCGCATCCACGTCGCGGGTTAAAGATAGCAACTGCGGTGTGACGGGCTGCGGCTGTTCGATCCAGGCCAGCCGCCGCCCTTCGGGCGTGTCCTGCAACACGCCCAGCACCACGCTGTCATCCATCTCCGGCTGGGCGCTAGGGCACATCAACCGTTTCTGGTCAGCGCACGGACTTACCGTCTCGCTCATGAGTTTGTTTATTGCTCGAATTCGGCCGGCCGGAAAATAAAGCCCATTGTCGTTATCCCACCTCCGATAACTACCTTGGGCTCGAACTTAACTCCAGGTACTGCTTTCGCAACCTGCGCGGTGATTTGCTTAGCGGCCGCGTTGGCTTCTCGCTTGGCCAATTCTTCCGCGATCATCCGGCCCATGATGATGCCGCCGGGAAATTTCTTGATGTCAGTGCCGGCAATTGCTCTTTCAACGGCGGCTGCGAGATCGGCGACTCTAATAGTTGATGCCTTGGTTGGCATGAAGCACCTCCAGAGGTTTCCAAGAAGAAAATGTTACTACGGGGGATCGGGACGCGGTGCACTCTATTAATTTTGCGCGCCGGTGTCAACTGAAAATTGCGAGGACTAGTAACCTATTACTTGTCAATCACATCAATACCGCTCATGTATGGGCGCAAGACTTCCGGCACGACAATCGAACCATCCGGCTGCTGAAAATTCTCAAGCACCGCGATCCACGTGCGGCCCACGGCGAGGGCCGAGCCGTTTAGTGTGTGAACGTATTCCGGTTTCGCTCCCCCCGCGCGGCGAAAACGAATGTTCGCGCGGCGCGCCTGGAACGCTTCGTAATTCGAGCACGAAGAAATTTCGCGAAAAGTATTTTGTGAGGGCAGCCAGACTTCGATGTCATAAGTTTTGGCGCTGCCAAATCCAAGGTCGCCAGTCGAGAGCGCAACCACGCGATAATGAATCCCGAGTAACTGCAAAACCGTCTCGGCATTCTGAGTCAGCGCATCGAGCTCTGCATAAGAATTCTCCGGCAGCGAATACTTCACCAACTCAACCTTTTCGAATTGATGCTGACGAATCACGCCGCGAGTGTCTTTGCCATAGCTGCCGGCTTCCGATCTGAAACACGGTGTGTATGCCGCCCATTTCATCGGCAGTTGGGACGCATCGAGAATCTCGTCGCGATAATAATTTGTCACCGGCACTTCAGCGGTCGGCACCAGGTAGAAGCCGCGCTCGTCTTCGAGCTTGAAGAGTTCCTGCTCGAACTTCGGTAACTGCCCCGTGCCAAAAAGCGCGTCGCGGTTCACGATGAATGGCGGCAGCGTTTCGAGGTAACCATGTTCACGCGCGTGGAGATCCAGCATGAAATCGATCAGCGCTCGCTCCAGTCTTGCGCCCGCGGCGTTGAGAATCGCAAAGCGCGCGCCGGCGATTTTGGTCGCGCGTTCGAGATCCAAAATCCCGAGCGCCGTGCCGAGATCGACGTGATCCTTCGGCTCGAAATCGAATTCCGGTTTTGTCCCCCAACGATGAATCTCGACGTTGGCCGATTCGTCTTTGCCGACCGGGACGCTTTCATGTGGAATGTTCGGCAGGGTCGAAAGCAACTCGCGCATCGTTTGCTCGGCCGCTTGGCGTTTCGCGTCCAACTCGGCGATCCGGTCCTTCAATTCATTGACCGCTTTCCGGCGCGCGTCAGCTTCAGCGGCGCGGCCGTCTTTCATCAACGAACCAATCTCGCGGCTGGCAGCGTTGCGTTCCGCGTTTAGTCGATCGGATTCGGCGATAACTTGTCGTCGCTCACTGTCTGCCTCAGCGAATTTATCAAGCACATCGCCGGGCATACTTCGTTTCTCGAGCGCGGCGCGCACTGCGGCAATATTTTCCCGAACGTAGTTAAGATCAAGCATTCGTAGTCTCTTGGTCCGGCATTGCGCTGAAGATTCGATTTGCCTCTTCCAGCGTCTTTTTTGAACCGACATCGTACCAGACGCCGGGCACGCGCCAGACATAAAAAGGCGTGCGTGGATACATCCACTGCACCAGTCGGCCGGGCTGATCCGGATTGTTTCCCTCAGCGATGTATTGATGGACCAAAGGCAGAGCCGTTCGTGGATAGTAATACAACGCAATGCCGGTGAGTGTCGATTTCGGCTTCGCGGGCTTCTCTTCAAAAAAAGTGATTCGATCTTGATCGTCGATCTCGATCGCGTTGTACTTCTTGATGGCTTCCAGATCGCCGACGTCATAGACACCAGTGACCGGCGCGTTGCGCTCCCGACAGTAGTCGCCGAACGCTTCGAGGCTGTGGCTGAAAAGATTGTCGCCACCGACGACGATAATATCGTCTTCAATCTGCGCTTCATTTATCACCAGATTCATATCGCCAATCGCGCCCAACTTGTTCGAATCGTCCGTCGAATGATCGTTGACGATCGTAATCGGGAGGCTCACGTGTTTTGTCTCATACTCATCAGCCCAACGCTGAAAATGCGGTGCGAACTTTTCGTTTGTAACAACGAACGCGTGGTCGATCCCTGGTATTGGCGTCAAGTTATCCAGTACGTGCTCGATCATCGGTTTCCCCGCGACCGATAGCAGCGGCTTCGGCTGATTTAGCGTCAAGGGATAAAGACGCGTGGCATAACCAGCGCCGAGAACTATTAACTTCACCATCTCCTCCGTGGATTTCGTTGGACGAACAGCAATGAGACGCGCTGTTCGATCGTTTCGAGGATGAATGTGAATCTTTACAAAAAATCAGACTGCGGGCAAACGACGCAGTCAACGCAACTTCCGCGTGCGATCGGACCTCTGTTATAGTCCGTTCGATTTCCGCTCGTATTTCATAGTTTCGAGGAGAAAAGTTTTGGGTTCCGAAGACAGAAAATTTTCCGGCCGGGTGGCGATCGTTACCGGCGCGACGCGCGGCATCGGCCGGGCCATCGCGCTGGAACTGGCGCAACGCGGCGCCGATGTGGCATTCAACTATGCCAAGAGCATGACCGCGGCGGACGAACTGAAATCAGAAATTGAATCAATGGGAGTACGCGCCTGGGCATCGCAGGGCGACGTGGCGAATACCGACGCCGCGGCCGCGATGGTGAAGCAGGTCAAAGACTCGTTCGGTCGCATCGATTTTCTCGTCAATAACGCGGGCATAGTGCGCGACACTTTGATTCTACGCATGAAAGAATGCGATTGGGACGCGGTGATCGATACGAATTTGAAAGGCGCCTGGAATTTCGCGAAAGCTGCGCTGCGCGTAATGCTCCGACAGGAAGAGGGCGGATCGATTCTTAACATCACGTCAATCAGCGGCGTCGTCGGGATGGCCGGGCAATCGAATTACTCAGCTTCGAAGGCCGGCATGATCGGGTTGACGAAAGCGCTGGCGCGCGAAGTTGCGAGTCGCAAAGTTACTGTGAATGCGTTGGCACTCGGCATGGTCTCGACGGATATGTCCAGCGCGCTCGATGAAACCTATCGCGCAAAGTTGCTCGAACAGATTCCGCTGGGTCGATTCGCCGAGGTTGAGGAAGTCGGACGCATTGCGTGCTTCCTGCTTTCGAACGATGCACGATACATCACAGGGCAGGTGGTTCAGGTTGATGGCGGACTGGCAATGTAAATTCGAGTTTCAAGTCTAAGGTGAAAGTTTCAAGGTCGGTAATTTAACTTGAAACCTCAAACTTGTAACTACCCAGAAAAGACTCGCCCCGCCGATCTTTTCAAATCAGCGGGGCGATTACATCAGGGTAGGTTCGGGTAAATTAGGGTTGGCTAGGCCAGACTTGAGAATCGTCGCTTACGTGCGATCCTGTACTTCAAAGGTGGTACTTATTGAAGGCGGTATGAAGTCTACGGAGCGAAAAATAAAACTGCCGCATCAAGAACTGACGACCTTCCGTCTTTGAAGCTACTCGCCTCAGCCAGCAATACTTTCAAACACCTGATAACTTGTTTGTAAACTGCAAAGTACACCCGCGCTCGGTTTCCGTCAAGGGAAAATCAGAGAAATGTGACAAGTTTGTGACATGCGTTACGAGGTCGATGGCACTCAGGTGACGGGGCCACGCATTTCCGTGAGCCGATAAGCCTGGCGGCGGACGGCTTCTGAAACATTCCGGTTCTGCGAAATCGATTTCAGGTCATTCGTTCGGATCCGAGGCAAGACTTGCACTGCTGTGGCCATCGGCGTGCGAGGATTACGCGCAAGATTGTGAATTATCGGATAAGACCTGGCCCACGCTCGATTCATTCCGATCAATCGCAGAACCTCATCAGAGACGGTGCGCATCGCTGCGATCTTTTCGATTTCCTGATCGGTGATTCGCGGATTGTGAATAACGCCAGTCGCAACGATCTTGTTTGTATCGCGAACCAGAATACCGCGCGCTTCGCGGTCGCCTTTCATCGCTAACTTCACGCGGTCTTTCACGGTCATGAACATGATCCGGCGAATCATCGAGATTCGTTCTGGCGAGATGTCGCCTTCCATGCTTTCGGCATTGATAACAGCTTGCATGTTAGCCGCGTGCTGCTCGGGAGTTTCGATTAACAGCTCTTCAATGAATTGTCGCTCGAGCCATGAATCGTCAATGTCGAGATCAGAAACTTCGATGTGTTGCGCAATCGCCCAAGCGTCGTCAACTGAAAAGTCGCCCTGCAATTCAGCACTTTCAAAGAACTCGGCGGCCGCCGAATTACCTCGGGCACGCAGCTCTTGGGCAACCTGGCGCGCGCCGCGTTCCTTTTCAAAAAACTCGCGGCGGATCTCTTTCACACGGCGCTCCGCGTCGGATGATCTCGCCGGGTTAGCCAGCACCGCATCGATAATTTCCGGTGAACGAATCAATCGTTGTTGGTTGAGCGTGATCAATTCGATCAAAGAAGCATCGGACGTGGTGCGCGCGAGCAACGCAATCGCCTCGTTAGGCGTATTTGCATTTGCGGTGACGGCCGCGTAGATCCCGCGATCGGCGTTTGCGAGCGATGCGAAATGACCGAGGACGGCCGGCGCGATGGATTCACTTCGCGCCGCTTCCAAGAGATCAGCGGACGATTGCGAACTGAGAGTCTCCTGCGCGGCACGCGCGATTGCCGGGTCGTTGTCGGCGGTCAAATGGACGAGCGCTTCCAGCAGATCGTCTTGTGGCAGCGGTAACAAACCACGCGCGGCGGCGGAACGGGCCGCCGGCGGAGCATTCCCGGATATGATCGATCTAACGACGGGATTGGTTGATTTAGATTCCCCGGCCATCAAATGTGACGCTAAAACTCCGTTCGCGGAATATATGGCGGCCGCGATTTACCCTTGTTGAATTCGTAGACGAAGGTGATGAACTGCGAAGCCGGCTTACCATTGCGAATGGCCGGCTCGAATTTGATCTGCCGCGCGGCCTTCATCGCGGATTCAGTCAGGCCATGACCGAGCGACTTAATCGGAAAAATGTATTTCACGGTGCCGTCAGCGCCGAGCACCATCCGCAAACGAACCTGGCCGTTCGCTTTCGCAGTCTGCGCCTCGGCGGTATATTCCGCTGCCGGGGTTTCCAGGATTCGCGCCGATTGCTGCACTTCACCTGATCCGAAGACCCTGCGTTCGTCAGGACTACTAACCGGTTGCGAATAGAGCTGAAGCGTTTCGAGCCGTTCACGCCAGAAGTCCGCGTTAGGTGGATTTAACTTCAGTATCTCTTCGATCGTAATCGTGGCGGCAACAAAGCTTTGCGCCAAATCATCCTGCCACTCGCGCAATCGTCGCTTGTAATCGACCGGATACTGCGCGCGCGCTGGTGGCGACGAAATAACTTTCTCGATCTTCGCGTATTGCGTTTTGAGTTTAGCCTGCAGCTGATCGATAGAAGATTGAGCGACCACAGAGCTGATAGAGAGCCACGCGGAAATGAGCAGCGACAGTGATAGGAACGAAGAGCGATACGACAACTTTCGTCCGGGGTTTTGAGACATGGCGTCTTAATCTAGCCTTGATGCGAATCTTTGCGTTGCTTGCTCGCTACACGTTTTCTGTTTGCTTCGCGGACTGGCGCAAGGGCTTTTTGCAAATCGCGAAGCTCCTCAGCGATAGCCAGTTTTTCCGCAATCGGCCTTTTCGCCCGTAGTTTTCTACGCTCTTCCATGCGGCGGTACAGTTCCTGGGTCCCGTCCTTTTCACTCATTTCAAAATGTTTTTCCTTTGTAGGCCGACCACTTTTCCGAAAGGCCATGCCGACTAATCACATCTTCCAAGGCGCTGATTTCGACTGCGTCCTGTGATAAGAACATTGTGATCCGTGCAATGTCTTTTTGCCTCCCAACCTGCAACATTATAGCAACGAGATGTTCTGGCCGAGCTACTCTGACTGGAACGTCTTCGACATTCAACACCTGCGCTGTGGCGTAAGCTTCGCGCTCGAGAGCTGTGGTCGCCGGGAGAAATTGAACCGGCCAGCCTTCTACGACAATTCCTTCGTTTTCGATTTTGGTGTAACCAAGGGCTTTCAAATAGCCCCAGCCTGGCGACTCGATGATTATTCGATCTTCTGGTGTGGTAACCAGAACATCGAGATCCTTCGTTGAGAACGGCTCGACGTAGAACATCGCGCCAATTGCGCCGGCGACCGCATAGTTCTCGATCACGCCGTCCGCAACCATTTGGTTGAGCACGGCGAAAGTTTGTTTGGATTTTAGGCTCACTTCGCCATCAGCGCTTCGATCTCGTCCGCATCTTTCGGCACTTTGTGCGTCAGGACGCGCGCGCCATTTTCGGTTACCAGCACGTCGTCTTCGATGCGCACGCCAATGCCGAGATATTTCGCCGGAATGTCTTTGTTGAAGCCTTCGGGAATACGGCTGGTGTCAGGCGAGATGTAAAGACCTGGCTCGATAGTCATGACCATGCCAACCTCTGCCGGTCGGGATTCGCCATTGAAGTAATAGCGGCCCGCATCATGCACGTCGATGCCGAGATAGTGACCGAGATTGTGCATGTAAAACTGCATGTACTTCTTTCCTTCGATCAGTCTTTTCGGATCGCCTTTCAGCAACCCCAGCTCAACCATGCCTTCAGTTAAGACTTCAATCGAGTGCGTCTTCAAGTCTTCCAGCCGCACGCCCGGACGAACCATGTCCACGCAAGACATTTGGCACTTCAAAACCAGATCGTAAATTTCGCGCTGCGCCTGACTGAACTTTCCGTTGATGGGGAACGTCCGCGTAATATCCGAAGCGTAGCCTTTGTATTCCGCGCCCGCGTCAACCAAAAGCAGATCGCCGTCTTTCAACTGGTCCTTGTTATCAATATAGTGAAGCACGGTCGCGTTTCCGCCTGCGCCCACAATCGAGGTATACGATGAGCCGGACGCCCCGTGTTTGCGGAAATAGGCCTCCAACATTGCTTCGACTTCGTATTCCATCATGCCGGGATGGATAGTCTTCATGGCTTCAACGTGAGCTTCGGCGGCGATGTCGGCCGCGCGTTGCATGAGATCGATTTCTTCGGCGGACTTAATCACGCGCATCTCGTGCAGAATGGAAGAGGGATCGACGATTGTGCGCGGCGGCTCGAGTGGTTTGCGATTGGTCTCGCGCATTTGCGCCAGCTGGCGGATGATCTTTTGATCCATTTCCGGGGTCGTGTGACCGAACGCGTAGTAAAGCACCTCCGGCCCGTCTACAATTTCCGCCAACTTTTCGTCGAACGTATCGATAGTAAAGGCTTCGTCGGCGCCGTAATCACGCACCGCGCCCTCGACGCCGGCCCGGTAGCCATACCAAATCTCCTGATCCAAATCGCGCGGCCGCACAAACATCGTGAACTTCTTTTCTTTTGACGGGGCGATGACCGCGATCGCTTCGGGCTCCTCAAAGCCGGTCAAATAAAAAAAATCCGAGTTCTGCCGATAACGATAATTCGTGTCGTGCGAGCGCACCGCTTCGCGAGCGGCCGGAATAATGGCGACTGAATCTTTGTCCATACGACGCATGAACTCTGCAAGCTGCGGTTTGATCATTCGATTCTCCTCGGGGACGAAATTGAAGCGATATTGTAGCTGAGTCAACGCGACTCTGCGAAAACCTCTATGGCCTTGGCGTCTGAGATCAGCTGCCACAGCATGACTAAACCGCAGAGGAAGCAGAGGCATCCGCTGAGGTGCGCAGAGAATTGTTCTTCCGTTGCGCGAACTTCTAAGCGATAATCTCCCCGATGGCCCAGAGCATTCCAGCCAAATCATCCGGCGCCGAAATCATCTGTCACGATCCGGCCACCGGCGAAGAGATAGGCCGCGCGCCGCTCTTCATGCCGGAAGAAGTAGCACGTGCGGTCGGACGTGCGCGCGACGCGCAACCGGCATGGGCGGCGAAGTCGTATCGCGAGCGCGGGCGCGTGATCATGGCTGCGCGCGAAGTCATCCTAAAAGAATTGGAAGAGATCGCGTTTTTAATTTCGCTCGAGACCGGGAAACCTGTCGCCGAAGCGATCTCTTTGGAAATGACTCCGGTGCTCGACCTGATGCAGCATTTCGCGCGCAAGACCGCGAACTTGCTGGCGCCGCGCCGCATCGGTCTCGGCCAATATTGGTTCATGGGCCGCTCGTCTTATGAAATATACAAGCCGCGCGGCGTCATCGGAATCATCTCGCCCTGGAATTTTCCTTTAGCTACGCCGCTGGGCGACGTGGTGATGTCGTTGATGGCGGGCAATGCCGCGGTCTTAAAGCCGAGCGAATTGACGCCGTTGACCGGGTTGAAAATTCAAGAGGTATTAACTCGCGCTGGCTTGCCCGACGCAGTTCTGCAAGTTGTCACGGGCGATGGATCGACCGGGGCAGCGCTAGTGGCAGCGGGCACAGACAAGATCATGTTCACCGGCAGCGTCGCGACGGGCAAGCGCGTGGCAGAAGCAGCCGCGAAATATTTGATCCCGGTGGTGCTCGAACTCGGCGGCAAAGATCCGATGGTTGTGCTCGACGATGCGAACATTCAAAACGCAGCGCGCGGCGCCGTCTGGGGCGCGTTCGCGAATTGTGGCCAGGCATGTTCGTCGGTAGAGCGCTGTTACGTTCATGAAAGCATCGCCGAACTGTTTATTGCCGAAGTTGTCAAAGAAACGCAGCGGCTGCGTCAGGGAAACGGGACCGAGAAAGCGATCGACATTGGATCGATGTCGAGCGAGCGGCAATTGCGCGTCGTCGAACGGCACGTCAATCAGGCAGTCGATCATGACGCAGAGGTTCTGACCGGGGGCGAACGTTTACGTGATGTAGCCGGCGCGTTCTATCCCCCGACGGTTTTGACTAACGTGAATCACGATATGGATGTGATGCGTGAAGAGACGTTTGGGCCGGTGCTGCCGATCATGACTTTCAGAACTGAAGACGAAGCAGTGCGATTGGCAAACGATAGCCAGTTTGGATTGGCCGCGAGCGTATGGACCAACAGTATCGCGCGCGGTCAGCGTGTGGCCTGGCGCATAGACGCGGGCACAGTCATGATTAATGAAGTTCTCTATAGCCACGGCATCGCGCAAACGCCCTGGGGCGGAGTGAAGCAGAGCGGACTGGGCCGCACGCACGGACGGGCTGGCTTGCTCGAACTGGTGAACGCTCAACATATTCACGTGAATCGGCTGCCGTTTATTCCGGACCTTTGGTGGTTCAACTACAGCGAAGATGCCAGTCAGCTTTTTCGAGGTTTTGCCAGACGATTTTCGTCTGGTTCGATCCTTCAAACAGGCTTGCTGCTGCCGCAAATGATTCGTCGCTGGCGCGAGCGTCAGCGTAACTAAAATGCAATAGACGGCGGAGTAGAAATCTATTGTCAGCACGAGAGTTAGGTGCTATAGTCTCCGTCCTTGCTCCCGACTTCACTCGGTTTAACTTTCGCCATTTCTTAGGAGGAGCCCAACAAATGAAGAGATTTATCGCCGCTTTCTCGGGACTTAGCATGCTCATGCTGATTTCCGTTTTCAGTATCGCTTTTTCGCAAGGCGGCAAGTCCGAACTTGCGAACCAGGAAAAGATCGTTCATCGACTGCGCCACGACAATGACGAGGAGAAAAACAAAGACGCCCATCCAGGCGAGGCCAAGGCCAGACCGCGGCCGGGCGGCAACGGTATCAGCTATCACGGCGGTCCGTTGATTCTGAACACAACCAACGTTTATTACATTTGGTACGGAAACTGGAGCGGCAATTCGGCCACCACGATCCTTACTGACCTGGCCCGCAGCATCGGCGGCTCGCCGTATTTCAACATCAATACGACGTACTACAACGGCAGTAACGTGCATGTCAGCAACTCAGTGAATTACGTCAACAGCGTGAATGACAACTATTCTCAGGGCACCTCGCTGAGCGACTCAGCCATTCAGGCGGTCGTTGCCGGCGCCATTAGCGGCGGCGCATTGCCGTACGACACAAACGCAGTCTATTTCGTCTTGACGTCAGCCGACGTTACGGCGAGCAGCGGCTTCTGCACGCAATATTGCGGCTGGCACACGCATGGGACAATCAACGGCTTTGATATCAAGTATGCCTTCATCGGTAATCCCGATCGATGTCCAACGGCATGTGAAGCTCAAACTACCGGACCCAACGGAAACGCGGGCGCTGACGGAATGGCTTCGATCATCTCGCATGAACTCGAAGAAGCGGTGACGGATCCAGACCTAAACGCCTGGTACGATACGCGTGGGCAGGAGAACGCGGACAAGTGCGCGTGGACGTTTGGTACCACCTACCCCGGTCCGAACGGCTCGTCTTACAACGTGACGTTGGGAACGCGGAATTATCTGATTCAGCGCAACTGGGTGAACGCCGCGGGTGGTTATTGCTCGATGACCTATCCGTGAGGTTGTACAACTTAATTCGCCACGTGGACCAGATGATGTTGAGATCGCCGGGACGCGTGTGGGAATCGTTCTGCCGCGTGTAATACAACTCCCATGTGAAGTGCTTTTTGAAGGCGTGCGTGATGCCAGCGCTGGCGCGATTGCGCGGCCAAACGTGCAAGCTCCAATCGTAGAAAACTTCGTCGGACACAAACCAGGTGAACTTCTTTTTGTCGATCTGAAATGGATGCTCGATTTGAATGCGATTGCGATAACGCCACGCGTCCACTTGCGGATCGCGCCAGCGCCGCTCGAAATAATTTCGATCTGAAATAGTAAATTTGCCGGCCGGGTGCTTCACCGTAGCTCCAAGCGTTGCGCGATCTTCGGACTCATGTCTGCCGTTTGGCGGTCTGGCTTCGCGATGAAAGTAAAACGGATTGAATGAGAGGTACTTGTTTATCTTAATCACAAATCCGACGCCCCAACGCTGATCGACGGTCTGAGTTAGGTTGTCTCCAAGACGCAGAGTTATCTGAGTCGTGAAGTCAACTTTCTTAGTCATTGAAACTGTGATTTGGACGTCGTTCCAACTTTGGTTATCGGACTTCGGCACACGCGACTGACCGAAAGCATCAGCACACGCGCAGGCGATTAGCGCGTACACCAACGCCAAAGTGTGAATTTTCATCTCTGTCTCACGAGTGTGTAATTCGGCAGTACGCTAAATGACTTTAGTCCGATGGCCACGCGATCGCCGGACCGATACTTCGCGGCGGTGGCTTCCGGTTTCAAGCGCGTCACCATGATTGGAACGCCAGTCATTCGTTGAGGGGTGTTGATGGTGACTTCGTAGAGCGCATCGGTATCGCCTTTGCGATGCGTGAGATCGAGCCGCACGGTCAGACGTTCGTAGGCGCCGACGAAATTGACTTCTTCGATCACGCCGTTAGCCAGCCGGCGACATCCTTCGGGGAGATTTGCATCCTGACTAAGGCAGACATCTTCGGGTCGAAAGACGAGCTTGACTGATTGGCCGTCGCGAAATCGCTGCGTTTCTTTTTCGGCGGGAAGTTTTGCGGTTCCGATTTCGACGAAGCCTCCCGTCGCGACGCCGAGCAGAAGATTCGCCGCGCCCAGAAACGTTGCGACATATTCAGTCGCCGGATGATTGTAAACTTCGTCGGGAGTTCCGATTTGTTCGAGCCGGCCTTCGTTAAGAACCGCGATGCGATCGCCCAATTCTAAAGCTTCTTCCTGATCGTGAGTGATGAAAACCGAAGGCACGCGCACCTGTCTGAGCAGGGCGCGAATCTCTCGACGCAGGTGCACGCGCGTCTGCGCATCAAGCGCGCCAAATGGCTCGTCGAACAGCAGCACTTGCGGTTTGTAAGCCAACGTCCGCGCGATCGCCACGCGCTGCTGTTGTCCGCCCGACATTTGCCACGGATATTTCTTGCGATGGTCCTCTAACTTAACCAGCTCTAATAATCGATTGACGGTTTCTTTTCTTTCTTTCCGGGGACGATGGCGAATCTTCAATCCGTAACCGATGTTCTTTTCGACGGTCATGCGCGGGAACAAGGCGTACGATTGAAAGATCACGCCAACGCCACGTTCGCGCGCCGGCAAGTCGGTCACGTCCTTGCCATGCAGAATGACATAGCCGCTGTCGGGCTGTTCGAGCCCGGCGATGATGCGCAGGATCGTTGTCTTGCCGCTGCCTGACGCGCCGAGCAACACCAGCGATTCGCCTTCCGCGACGTCGAAGCTGATATCTTCCAGCACGCGCGATTTCTTGAAGCGCTTGCTGATGCTCTGCACACTGGCGGCCACTCCCGGCGATTGGCGATCGGGAGCCCACGACACGTGCGGATCTCTGTCGGGCGCTAATGCCATCCTGGCGATCATACTTCGGCTCCAACTTCCAACCAATCGCGCGCAAAGAACAGCACGCTAAAGATCACGAACGAGAGCAAAGCCAGCACGATCGCGATCGCATTGGCTGCTTCGATCTGGCCTTCGTTAAATTTCGCGAAAATATAAAGAGGAGCTGTTTGGGTACGTCCGGCGAGATTTCCCGAAACCAGAATCGTCGAGCCGAACTCGCCAACCGCGCGTGCGAAAGTCAGCAGCGCGCCCGAAACGATCGCGCCGCGCAAACTCGGAAGCGTCACATGCCAGAAAGTCTGCCAACGCGTGGCACCAATCGTTGCGGATGCTTCTTCCAGCGAACGGCTCATCGTGTCGAACACTGGCTTGATCACGCCGAAAGCGAGAGGGAAAGTCACAAAGATGTTCGCCAGAATAATCGCGTACGGCGTGAACATGATCTGGTTTTCTTCTGAAAGATATTTCCCGATCATGCCGTACTTTCCCCACAGCAACAGCAAAGCGAATCCGGCAACCGCCGTTGGAATCGCCGTCGGCAGAGAGATCGTCACAATCACCGCGTTGCGTCCCCAAAAATCGTAGCGCGAAAGCACGTACGCCGCGAACAAGCCGAAGACGACATTGAAGAGCGTCGCCCAAAAGCTCGTCGCCAACGAAAGCTTCAAAGCAAAGACGGCTTCCGGCGCAACCAGCGACGACCAGAAAACGCCGAGCCCCTTGCTGGTTCCGTAAACGAATATTGAAAGCAGCGGCAGCAGCACCAGCGGCAACATAATGCCGAGCATCACGCCGATGCTTATCGGGCGCGCGACGTCGAAACCGCGAACGTGTCTGATTGAAGTCGTGATCTTCATTTGGATCGATTCACCACAAAGGCACAAAGACATAAAGGCACGGAGACATCAGCGAATAACGAATCGTACGCGGGTTGTTTGAGATCGTTGTCAATTGTGGTGTCGCCTTTGTATCTTCGTGCTTTCGTGTCTTTGGTTGAAGTTTATTTTCGCTTTTGCACTTGATCGCGAAAGACGCCTTCGATGATGTCCGGATAAGCTTTCTCCCAGCCGCCGAAATAGTCCACTGTAAACGGATACTTGATGGTTGCAAGTTCCTTGTTTTCCCGGCTCAGTGCCTCATTGGTCGTCGAACGAAAATTGAATTTGACGAAGGCGCGCTCCGCTGGATGCTCGCTAAAGATCGTTGCTTCCGGAATCACGATCTCAGCATCGGCGGTGCTGTTTGACTGTTTCATCAGCAGGCCGTCAAGTTCATAAGTCACCAGCGCGTCGCCATTGCCGAGTTCAAAAGTTGTGCGCGCTTCACGCGCGGACGCGGGCGTCGAGATCACGTTGCGCCAAATCGCTTGCAGAGTTTGCAGCGCCCGCGTGCGATCGGCGACGCCGGTTTGTTTCTCGGATTTCACCAGTTCCGATCCGTAGATTGCGAGCAAAGACCACTGCGCGCCGCCCGAGCCGGTGGGATCGGGATGAATCAACTTGATTCCCGGCTTGGCAAGATCGACGAAGTCGTGAATGCTTTTCGGATTTCCCTTGCGCACCAGAATCACGAATGGCGTTTTGTTGACGATGCCTTTCTGCGGCAAGGTGTGCCAGTCGGAAGTGACGAAGCCGCCTTGCTTCAATCGTTGCGCGTCGCGCTCAATCGACAAAATCGCGATCTGCGCTTTCACGCCTTGCAGGATTTGGTTCGTGACGGTTTCTGATCCGGCGAACGAAGACGTGAAGCGAATGTCGATGTTGTGTTCGGCTTTGGCTTTAGCGACGAAGGCGGGAAAGATCGCTTTCTCCAGCGGCTCTTTCATAATCGAGAAGCCGTACAGCGTGATATTCACGCCGCCGCCGGTTTCGGAAAGCGGTTTTGGCAGACAAGCATTCGCGGCGAGCAAAGCGAGCAGCGCGATCAGGACTGCGCACGTTCTCAATCCACGAAATGATTCTCTTCTCGCCATCGAGAAAACACTTCCTTTCCAAACTGCCAGAGCAGATCGGGGGAAGATTCAGTTTTAGGGGCCTTAGTTAGCTGGATCGTCTATAGCATATTTTGTGATTTTGCGGAATGTTTGCCGCGACCGGGTATACATAATATTTGCGGCTTCTTCAGCTTGTTATTAACGGGCGTGGATGATAAATATGAGCGGTAATCTCAATTCATTTTAATAAGCAGCAATCCTTCGGGAGGTCCGATGATTAATCAGGAGCGCATTAAGAATCTTCTCCTCGAGTTCGTCCAGATCGACAGCCACTCGCGCAAAGAACGCGCCATTGCCGAGCGCATTAAGAAGTACTGCGAAGAAATGGGCGCCCAGGTTGAGATCGACGACGCCGGCGAAAAGGTTGACGGCAACAGCGGCAATGTCATCGCGCGATTCGCAGGCACGATTCCCGGCGCACAACCAATAATGATGAGCGCGCATATGGACACGGTCGTTCCCGGCGAAGGCGTCAAACCGATTGTCGAAGGCGACATCATTCGCACTGATGGCACGACGGTCCTCGGCGGCGACGACAAGAGCGGTTGCGTTGTGATCATCGAAGTCATTCGTTGCCTTCAGGAACAGAAAATCCCACACACAGCCATCGAAGCAATCTTTTCGATCTGCGAAGAAGTGGGATTGCTGGGCGCGAAGAACGTCGATGTGTCGAAGCTGAAAGCGAAGTACGGAATTGTTTTCGATTCGGACGATCCGGGATTTCTGTTCACCAAGGGTCCTTCGTCTAACCACATGGAGTTTCGGATTCACGGGCTCGAATCTCACGCCGGCGTCGCGCCCGAAGAAGGAATCTCGGCAATCAAGATCGCCGCCGAAGGAATCGCGGCGATGAAACTCGGCCGCATCGATCAGGAAACGACTGCAAACATGGGATTGATCAGTGGCGGCATGGCTACGAACATCATCCCGAATCTTGTCGTGCTCAGTGGTGAAGCGCGTTCGCACAGCGAAGAGAAACTTGATGCGCAAACCGAGCACATGAAGAAATGTCTGGAAGATGCGGCCGCGAAATACGAAGTCACCGTCGCGGGCAAAATGACCAAAGCTTCAGTCGAATCGCATATCGAGCGCGATTACTCTTCGATGGACGTTCCTGATTCGTCGCATGTCGTGCAGCTCGTGATTCAAGCCGCAAAGCGCATGGGCCTGGACGTGAAGACGATGGCCTCGGGCGGCGGCTGCGACGCGAACGTTTTCAATCGAAAGGGAATCGAGTGCGCCAACCTCGGCACCGGCATGCGCGCGATTCACACGGTCAAAGAATGGCTCGACGTGAAGGACATGTACGCAGCCGCGGAGATGACTCTGGAAATCATGAAGCTGAACGGCGAGATGGCGGCGGAGTGAGGAGCGCGCGACTGGAGCGCACGCATCCTTGCGTGCGGGTCGCCGGCATCCTGCAGGTTCTCTCTCGTTTACACCGCGAGCAGGATGCTCGCGACCCGCCGACAAGATGTCGGCGCTCCCTCCCGAAAAAAGGTTCTTGACGCTTCTTCATAGCGCCCTCCATAATCGAATTCAGTAGCATAGACTTCGGTCTGTTAATGTCTTTTCATCGATCAGACGAAGGTCATATCCAGCTTTCGGTTCAAGGGGCGAATCCAGCGTGAGCGAAGAATTAGAAAACAGCCTGCAGCAAGCCGTTGAGACTTATGTCAATGAGCGCCTGCGCATAATCGACGAACGACTTTCAAAGTTGCAGACAGACGTTAACGATGCGTTGAGTCATCTGCGCGAGAAATCTGGCGCCGAAAGTCTGGACGGCACGACGCTGTCCGCGTCGATCTTTGCGCATCTGCAAACGGCTCGCGGGCAAAAGTTGAGTGGGGTCACGTTGACGCCGCCGGCGGCGCGGGATTCGAGGACGATTCGGCGCACCACCGACGAGATCGAAAAACAGGGTTCGCAGACCGAGATTCTCAGATCGTTGCTGATCGGTTCGTCGCAATTCGCGGAACGCGTCGCGCTGTTCGTCATCAAGGGCGATCAGGCGATCGGTTGGCGCGCCTGCCGGGCGAGCGATATGGCTAATCTTGAAATGATCGGCGGCGTATCTTTACCTCTGTCGTCGGAAACGATCGTGACGCGCGCGGCTCAGGCAAAATCATCCCAGTCGGAAGAAATTCGATCGAATCCCAACGATCAGTTGCTAATCGATCAGCTTCGCGGCGACCCGCACTTTGCTTCGGCGATTCCATTGACGGTGCGCGGCAAAGTCGTGGCGGTGCTTTACGCCGATTCGGCTTCGGCCGATGCGAATGCGATCAATTCAGACGCGTTGGAAGTTTTGGCGCGCGTCGCCGCGATGGCCGTGGGCTTGGCGTCGTTGCAACGCGCCGCACCGGCAAAAACTGAATCACCGGCGGTTTCCAGACCAGCCGAAGCGGCCGCTCCCACCGAAGCCGCTGCGCCGGGAACTGCACCTGAACCCGAATCGACGTACACGCCTCAAGTTGAGCCGCGGACTGTCGAAGCGGCGCCACAAGCTGCTGAAGCAGAAGCCACGCCTGCAGCGACCGCGCCGCCTGCGGCCGAAGCTGTGTCTGAAACAGAGCCGCCGGAAAGCGTTGGCTCTGCGGAAGACCAGGCAACTGCGGCTGCGGAAGAACAAACGATTTCGGAGGCGCCTGCCGCTGCTCCCGAGCCTGAAGCAACTTCAAGCGCCAGCACCGTCGCTCTTCCCTCATCCGAAATTAGGGCAGCTCTGCAGACGTCTGCGCCATCGGAACCATCATCCTCGCCGTTTCTTTCCGAGTACGCGACGCCGCTCGGCGGCGCGCGCCGTTTTGGTGTCAGCGAACCTGAGTTGCCGATCGATGTCGGTGAAGAAGAGCGGCGTCTGCACAACGATGCGCGTCGCTATGCGCGTCTGTTGGTTTCGGAAATCAAACTTTACAACGAACCGAAAGTGAAGGCAGGCCGCAGTGCTGGTGACCTGTACGATCGCTTGCGTGAAGACATCGATCGCTCGCGTCAAATGTACGACAAGCGCGTTGCGCCACCCGTCGCCGCACGCCATGATTACTTTCATCAGGAATTGGTGAACATGTTGGCTGAAGGCGACGCGGCAAAGCTCGGAGCAAATTATCCTGACGCGAGCTAATCACGCTAACCCCAATCCCCTAACCGCTATCCCCTGCATTCCTTTCGTTTCCATTGACTTTCACTTTGCCTCGAATTAATCTTCGCGAACATTTTTTGAAGAAGATGCGCGTCGCGTAATCAGGCTATTAGTCTCGGTTACAGCCGATCATTTTTCGCCCAACTTCTTTCCGAGTCTCGGAATTATTAAGTAGGAAGTAGTAAGCCGCGAGCAGGATTGCCTCAGTATGTAGCTCAGAGCATTCTAGTTCCTACTGTACTCGCTAATGTTTTCGAGGAGTTCGCCCCAGTAATGCCGCACGGTTTAAGCTCGACATTTCTGCCAGCCAAGCACGAAGCGTGCTTCAATCTGCGAACGACTCATCAGTCATCACTCATCACTCATCACTCGCAACTTGGTCGCGTTCGCATCACTTCGCTCTTGGCTCTGTGCGCTTTGCTCTTAGCTCTTTGTGTTTTGCCATTCGTCGCGCGCACGCGCGCCGCTGCGGACTTATCACCGATCACCGATCACTCATCACTCGGCTGGATCAGTGATCGCGCCTGGCTGCATCCGTCCAGCGTTGGCTCTTCGCCCTTCGCGTTTAGCTCTTTGCTCTTCACACCGTTGAGTACGCCTGAGCCGTTCTTTTTCGCAAACACTGCAAACAACTACTCTGGCTCTGGAACCGGGAACATTACAACTGGAAGCAACTGGAGCCTTACCCATTTTCCGACGGTAAGCGAAGACGCAACTTTTGCGTCAACGTCGAATTCGGGAATTAAGAATTTCGGTACTGGAGCGACAGTCGGAGGACCGGTAACGGTTGGTTCGTGTAACGTAACCGCGATTACTGGAACGTATTCGATTCGGAACGCCACTACGAGTGCGACGAATGCGACACTAAACCTCGGAGGGAGCGGTGACCTTGGAAATAGCGTCTCAGGAACGGCCTCAGATCTTCTTTATGTAGCGAGCGGCGCCACATTTCAACTCCTAGGGGATAATCCGAATGGCTCCGGTGTAATGAGTGTAGTTCTTGGTCAAAGCGGTGATTTTGATGCAGTCGGAACGATGAATATCAGTGCGGTTGTCTTGGGAACAGGATTCGGGATAACGAAGACCGGTGGCGGCAATCTGACCTTAAGCGGTGCCAATACTTATACCGTGAACACGACAATCAGCGCTGGAAAACTACTTCTTAGCACTACCGGATCGATCGCCAACTCGCCGAATATTATTATTGCTGGTGGTGGCACGCTCGATATTTCAACTCGCGGTGGCGTCACATTTACCGCCGGTCAGAGTCTGCAAGGCAGCGGAACTAGTACGACAGGAACAATAGCTACCGCAGCGAGCAATGGGCTCACCACTGCTTCCAATAGTCCGCTGAAATTCACCGCGTTCAATGGCACGACAGCGCCGCTCACGATCTCCGGCGTCGGCACCATTACGCTAGTGGGTACGAATCCAGTCACTGTCAATACAACTTCAGCTCTGGGCGCGGGTGATTACACACTCATCGCGAAAGGCGCGAGCGGTACTGTCGCCGGCTCAGTTCCAACTAGTCTCACTATCGGCGGCAGTGGACTTGCCTCAGGCATGGGCGCGGTCTTGCAAATTACCAGCAGCCAACTCGTCTTGCATGTCGCGGCGGCCGGCAGCCTGCAATTTTCTTCCGCGACTTATAGTGACAACGAGACGAACGCTAACCACTCTTTTAATTATTTGGTGACCCGCGCTGGCGGTTCAACCGGCGCCGTCACGATCGACTACCAGGTTACTGATGGCTCCGCTACTGTCTCAGGCAACGATTATTCAGTTGCATCCCCGACCGGAACACTGAGTTGGTCGGACGGCGACACGGCCGTCAAGAACCTCACCATTACAGTAAAGGGCGACATCACGATTGAGCCCAACGAAACGGTCAATGCGCAAGTCAGCAATCCTACCGGCGGAGCAACGCTCGGCACTCCCAACTCCGCGGTCTTGACGATCACGAATGACGACTTCGGTAACACGATCAGCGGGACGCTGTTCGATGCGGGTGGTTCGCCGATTACTGACGGCCGAACGATTAAGCTGATCCAGAACGGAACTGTTTCCGCAACGACGGCGACTACGAATGGTTCGGGCGTTTACACCTTCACCGGATTGACGCTCGCCAACACCGATCAGATTTCAGTCTTTATCGATAACGCGAGTGAGAAGGGGACAACCTGCACAGTCATCGGCTCGTCACCGGCAGATATCAGCAACTTTGATGTTACGGCTTCCGCTCTGCGAATCCGCACTGACGACGGCGCATCGACGATTACGAACTCCAATCTCTCACAATTGGACAACACGCACGACGCGGACATTCCATTCACATATTCGAGTGGCTCGATTACGACGACCGATGGAACGGCGCTACAAATTGATCTCACCAGCTCGTATACGCCGGGCGGCGCAGTCAACGTCGGCGGTCACTGGACCAACAACAGCGGCAACTTTGTTAACGGCGGGAAGACGGTCACCTTAAACGGCACCGGCGCGCAGACGATCACGACGGGCGGCATCAGCGCCGGCCATTCGTTCGCTGGATTCACAATTAATAAGGCAAGCGGCACGGCGACACTCGCGGGAAATCTCAGTGACACTGCGCTGAACATCACGCAAGGAACTTTCGATCAAGGTGCATCATTCAATGTGTCGAGCGGCGCGCTGACGGTCGGCGCAAACGGCACGTGGACCAACCTCGGCACAGGCGATCTGACGCTGTCCGGCGACGTGTCCAACGCAGGCACGATCAACTTCAATGCGAACGGCACGCCGTGTGGTGATACCCCTAATAATGACGACATCCTGATTCGCTCTTCAGACAGCGGAAATCCAACTCCGACGCGGCGCACCTGGTCAGGCACGGGCACGTTCTCGATGACGGATGTGGATGTGAAGGATCAAAAGATGCCGGGCGGTCTGACTCCTCCGATCTTTATCTTGGTTAATAGCGGCGCCGATTCCGGCAACAACACCGGCTGGCAGTTCGTCAATCAGTGCACTTCAGGAACCTACACCTGGATCGGCGGCACGCTGGGCGCGGCGACCGATTGGACGGTGGGCACAAACTGGAATCCGACACGCGTGTCTCCGTCCGCGAGTGACGTGCTGATCTTTGACGGCAACTCGACACCATCGCCGACGGTGACCAACGTGCCGATGCAAGAGATCGCCGTGCTGCGATTGCAGAACAACAGTGTGGCAGTCACGTTGAGTGCGTCAGGCACGAACACGCTGACGATTAGCGGCGCAACGGGCAATGATTTGTCGATTCCTTCCGGCACGTCTTTGACTGTCTCTGGCACGAATGCTTTGACGATCGCGCTCTCTGCCGGTTCGGCGGCAAACGTCGATAACTCGACCTCGGGAATTCGCGGCTCGGTTTCGTTGCTGCAAGGCGCGCATCGTCTGACTGGAGCAAGCGCGAGTTCGATCGTGTTCAAGACCAACTCGTCGAGTTTTTCGGCCGGTTCTGTGGTTACAACGGGCTTCACCGGCAATCCTTTCGGCACGGGCACGAATGGATCGGTTGTCTTTGATGCCGGATCGAATGGCTTTTTCAATGAAGGCGGCGATCCCTTTGGTGGGGACGGCCACAAAGTCGCGGTTTTCAACTTCAACAGCACCGCCTGGTTCAATGCTGCATCAGCTTTGTCATGCTCGAACCCGGCGTCGTCGGAAGGACGGTCTTACGGGAATCTAGTTTTGGATAATCAAGCGGGAGGCAGCGCGACCTACACGTGCGCAGGTGCACTTCCGCTGACGGTCCTGAATAATCTGAGTATCAATAGCAGCCGCACGTTTACTCTTTCGAGTTCTGCCGGCGGCGACTTGATCCTCGATGGCAACTTCAGCGACGACGGCACGTTCGCACCGAATTCACGCACGGTGAATTTCAACGGTGGCGCAACATTACAGACGATCACCAAGTCGAGCGGCACAGAGTCTTTCTTTGATGTTTTCATTTCTGAAACCACGGGCGGCAAGATTCAGTTGTTGAGCCCGCTGGCCATAAACGGTCAATTGAATTTCAACACGGCTGCATCAGTGCTTGAACTCAACGGCAAGACGTTGACGCTGAATGGAACGATTACCGGTAGCGGCAACTTGAAAGGTGATTCGGCAGCAACGTTAAGCATCGGCGGCATGGGCGCGTTGGGCACCTTGAACTTTGCCAGTGGCGGACAGTTGCTAAGTGCGCTGGCTCTGGACCGGAGCAGTTCGGGATCGGCGACGCTGGGAACGTCTCTAGCGATCGGCGGCAGTCTGACTTTAACCAACGGCATCCTGGATGCGGGCACAAACACGCTTTCACTTGGATCAGCCGCGACCACTAGTCGCACGAGCGGTTATGTAGTTGGAAATCTGCAAAAGACATTCGGCGCGACCGGCACGTTCACATTTCCGGTGGGAACCGGCACAGGCGGCGCCTACTCTCCAGTCGACGCGAACGTGACGGCAGGCACCGGCAATAGTCTTACGATTAAAGCCGTCGCGGGACAGGAACCGCACGTGAGCGGGAACGCTTTGCAACGCTACTGGACGCTGACGAATTCAGGCAGCGTCACCGCGAATCTCACGTTCCACTATCTCGCCGCAGACGTTGTTGGCAGCGAATCGATCTACAAAATATTCAAGTACGACACCAGCCTGCATCAATTCAGCCCCGACGTGCTGAACACGAGCGGTCACTTCGCGACGCTGAATAATGTTTCGTCGTTCAGTAACTGGACTCTGGCGGAAGGGTGCGCCGATCCGCCGTCGGGCATGACCAGTTGGTGGCCGGGGGACGGAAAAGCGATCGATGTGCAGGGAGTCTATAACGGCATCCAGCGCAACGGCGCCACGTTCGCGACGGGCAAAGTCGGACAAGCCTTCAGCTTTGACGGTGTCGACGATTACGTGAAACTGCCCGACAACTTCTTCCCATATCCTACTTCGGGCACTGGCACGACGGCGTTCACTTTCGATGCGTGGTTCAAAACGGCGACGGCCGGTGTGATCATCGGTCAGCAGAACAGCGATCCATTTACCAATGCGGGCAGCTTTGTGCCGGGTCTGTATGTAGGGACTGACGGGAAGCTGCGAGCTGAAATGTTCTGGAACGGTAGCGTCACTCCTATTACCAGCGCGGCCACCGTTAACGACAACGTGTTCCATCACGTCGCGGTCACCTATGATGGCACGACTGAAATTCTCTATCTCGATGGCGCCAATGTCGGCAGCAGCGCGCATACGCAAGTCTCTTACGGCTCGTTCTACAAATATCAGTTGGGCACGGGCCTCACTGGTGGTGGTTGGCCCAGTGGCAATGGTACATGGCTCAACTTCAACGGATTGATCGACGAAGTCGAACTGTTCAATCGTGCGCTGACCTCAACTGAAGTTCAGGCACTCTTCAATCAGGACAGCCTTGGCAAGTGCAAACCGGCGGACAGTGACGGCGACGGCGTACCCGACATTCACGATGCCTGTCCGGGGACTGCGCCGAACGTTGTAGTCACCGCTGATGGTTGTGACGCCAGCGCGTGCGTTACGCCGCCGGCGAATCTTATCGGCTGGTGGGCAGCGGACGGCAATGCAAAGGATCTTCAGGGCGCACATGACGGCACGCTGGTAAACGGCACAACCTTTAATGCGGGCGAAGTTGGGCCGGCGTTCGTCTTCGACGGCGTTGACGATCGCGTTACGACGACGCTCGACGTGCAGCCGAGCGCGATGCCGACGACGACCTGGGATGCCTGGGTCTATCCAACGATAAACAACGGCACCCGCCAGACGATCATGACGAGCGACGACGGCGGATTTGATCGCGAGGTTTCACTGGAAAACATTGGCAGTTTCGGCGTCTTTACCGGCAGCGGCTTGTGGACGCCCATCTCGTTCGATCTAAATCAATGGCAGCACATCGCCGTCGTTTATACGCCGACGAACATTCTGTTCTACAAGAATGGTGTCGAGTACTCGTTTGGCGCGGCGCCCACCACCGGAACGACGACCAACAAGTTTGCCATCGGCGAGAACCTCGGCGGCGGCGGGATACAGCCTTTCCAGGGTCGCATCGATGAAGTCGAAGTCTTTAACGCGCAGGTTTCGGCCACGGACATTCAGCGAAATTACAACATCGGCGGCGTTGGCAAGTGCAAAGGCACGCAGCCGCCGAATGTTGGTTACATCATTCGCGCCGACGCGAATCCGTCACCAGCTTCGAGCGTCCATTTCACAGTCGTCTTCACAAACTCAGTGACCGGCGTCGATGCGTCCGATTTTGTGGTTACGACCACTGGTAGTTTGTCGGATGCGGTGGTGACTAATATCACGGGCAGCGGCACGACCTACACAGTCACGGTCGGGAATTACATCGGTTCGGGGACGCTGCGATTGGATGTTGTTGATGACGATTCGATTAACGACGGTTCGTTGCCATTGGGCGGCAGCGGCTTGGGTAATGGGAACTTTACCGCAGGCGAGATCTATACGATCAATGGCGCGGACATCACCACGCCTTTTGTGGTGACGAAGACTGCGGACACGAACGACGGACATTGCGATTCCGATTGCTCTCTGCGCGAAGCAATCCTCGCCGCCAACGCCGATCCCGGACCGGACACGATCAACTTCAACATTCTGAACAGCGATCCGGGTTGTGATGGAACAACGCATGTCTGCACGATCATTCCCAACTCGACCGGCAACGGAGGCTTACCGAGCATCACCAGCTCAACCATGGTCAATGGTTACTCGCAGCCGGGCTCGAGCGTTAATAACCAAGCGACCAGCGACAACGCGGTGATTCTGATCGAGTTGCGCGGCACCAGTGTTGGTCCCAACACCGCTGGTCTAACGCTTACCGGCGGCAGTTCAACCGTGAAAGGTTTGGTCATCAATCGCTTCAGCCGTTACGGCATTGACGTAACGGGCAACGGCACCAGTGGCAATCTGATTGTCGGTAACTTTATCGGCGTGAATCCCGACGGCACTGGCGCGATAGGGACTACCGGCAATGGCGGCGACGCAGGCGTTGAAAGCGAAGTTAACGGCGGCAGCACGACGGTTGGCGGCACCGCGCCCGCTGATCGCAACGTGATCTCAGGCAACAGTGGCAATGGGGTTGAGTTCTTCTTTTCCGGCACGGCCACGGTGCTGGGAAACTTCATTGGTCTCGCAGCGGATGGCACGACCGGGATCGGTAATGGCGCCAGTGGTATCGGCACTAACTTTGGTGGGCCAAACACTCTTGGCGGCACTGCGGCTGGCGCACGCAACTACATTGGATCAAATCACGGCGCAGGGATCTTCCTTTCGCACGGAACTGGAACGATCCAGGGAAACTACATTGGGACCGACGCAAGCGGAACTCTCGATCGCGGCAACCTCGGCGACGGCATCGGCACGAACGTTGTCGGCGGCTTTACGATTGGCGGCAGTACAGCAGGCGCGGGCAATTTGATCTCAGCCAACCACGGCAACGGCATCAGTCTCTCGGATCCCGGCTTTATCGTTCAGGGCAATTTGATCGGCACGAAGGCCGATGGCACGAGTGCGCTCGGCAATCTTCAGCACGGCATCGCCGTCGCGAACACCGAGACGATCGGCGGCGTGAACGCTGGTGAAGGCAATACCATCGCGTTCAACGGCCACGACGGCGTGAACGCTAGCGGCACGCGCAACATCATTCGCAGCAACTCGATCTTTTCGAACGGCACGGCCGCGGCCGATCTCGGTATCGATCTTGGACCTGACGGGGTAACGCCGAACGACACCGGCGACGGCGATACGGGTGCGAACAACTTACAGAACTTCCCAATCATTACTTCAGCCCAGGCGGGTGTCACCAACACGATCGCCGGCACCTTGAATTCGAATGCCAGCCGCACGTACACGATCGACTTTTATTCGAACACGACCTGTGACACTTCGGGCCAGGGAGAAGGGAAGACTTATCTCGGATCGACTAATGTCATGACTGACGGGAGCGGCAACATCGGCTTCACGTTCCATCCGGCGTCGCTTTCCACTGGCGACATCGTGACCGCGACGGCGACTGACACCAGTCTGTTCGACGACGACAACAACGTGAACACGGCGATGGTGCCGCACAACGATACTTCGGAATTCTCGCAATGCGTCGGCGTTGCTGCGTTGCCGGCCGATCTCTCGATCACCAAGACCGATTCGCAAGACCCGGTGACCGAAGGCAACAACCTGACTTACACCATCACGGTTACCGACAACGGGCCGAACAATGCAACGAACGTTACGGTCACCGATACACTTCCGGCAAACGTAACCTTTGTTTCCGCGACGCCTGCGCAGGGAAGTTGCTCAGGCACGAGCACGATTACGTGCAACCTCGGCACGATCAATAACGCTGCGAACGCGACGGTCTTGATCAACGTCACGCCGACGAGTGCCGCGGCGAATACGACGCTCTCAAATACCGCGACGGTTACTGCGGCCGAGCCCGATCCGTCGACGCCGAATTCCGCGACGCAGACGACGCAAGTAGCCGCGGCGAGTTGCACGTCCGCGCCTGCGGGACTCGTTGCGTGGTATCCGGGTGACGGAAACGCTGACGACGTCAAGAACGGCAATAAAGGCACATTGCAAAACGGTGCGATGTTTGCGCCGGGCAAAGTCGATCAAGCGTTCAGTCTCAACGGCACTAACGAGTTCGTAGAAGTGTCGGATGCTCCGGCTAACAGCCCGACAACTGCGCTCTCGATCGACGCGTGGATCAAACCAAATAATACTTCAACCGATCAGAGTATTGTTTCTAAGTACGATGCGTGCTCTGGCCAGCAAAGAAGCTACGAGCTGGATCTTGTAAGCGGCGGGGCGGTTCAATTCGCCGTCTATAACGGGCAGCCCGATCCTAATGGGTATCGAGCGGTGCGAACAGGCAGTGGTGCAATCACTGCCGGTGTTTTCACTCATGTCGCTGGCACTTTTGATACTAATGGCCAGGTGATGAAGATTTATGTCAATGGCGTGGATACCTCAGCACCCTCGCTGGCTGGCTCAGTGAATGTGAATTCGATTTTCGACAGCAATACACCCGTGGATATCGGTAGAACATTTTGTACGACCGGTGGACCAGGCAACTACTTCAACGGCTTAATTGACGAGACTGAAATCTTCAACGCCGCGCTCTCATCGACCGACATCGCTAACATCTACAACGCCAGCTTTGCCGGCAAGTGCCGCACCTGCACGACTGCGCCAAGCGGTATGGTCAGTTGGTGGGATGGCAGTGGCAGTGGAACAACTGCGAATGACATAAACGGCCCGAGCCCGGGCACTCTGCAAAATGGCGCGACCTTTACGGTGGGTAAGGATGGTCAGGCATTCAGCTTCGATGGCATTGACGATCAAGTTCTGGTTCCTCATGACGCGGCTCAGAACACGGGGGCACAAATCACACTCGATGCCTGGATTCGGCCGACTGCGTTCGCCGCTCTGAATAGTAATCCTTCGATTATCAATAAGCGGACGGCCGGAAACGCGGAAGGTTATACCCTCGAGTCGAACAACGCCGGTAACGGTCTATATTTTGAAATCACAACTTCCGATGGCGTGTTTGCGGTCACGGCGCCCAAGGCTTTGACTTTGAATACCTGGCAGCACGTCGCGGCAACCTACGACGGGACGACTCTCAGGATCTTCGTTAACGGTGTTCAAGTTTCATACAATGGCGGCAGCGGCACTATCAACGCGGTTAATTCCGATCTGGTAATCGGACGCAACATCGCACTCGGCAGTTCGTTTACGGGCCAGATAGATGAGGTTGAGCTTTTCAACACCGCTCTCTCGCAATCACAAATCGCCGCGATTGCCGACGCCGGCAACGCGGGCAAGTGCCACACCAGCACAATTCAATTCTCATCGGCGACATACTTGGTGGGTGAAGGCGACGGCACCGCGACAATTACCGTGACGCGCACCGGCGCGCACGACACGACGGCGTCGGTTCACTACGCAACGCAATCCGGCGGCACGGCAGCGGGCGGTGCAAGCTGTACGACGGGAATTGATTATCAGAACATCCCAGACACCACGCTGCAATTCGATCCTGGCGACGTGTCGAAGATTTTCACTGTGCCGATCTGTGACGACAATATCGACGAACCGGATGAGACAGTCTCGCTCGAATTATTTAATGTCAGCGGTGCGACGCTGGGCACGCCGGCTGACCCGGTATTCCTAACGATCACCGATAACGATAATGCGCCTACAGTTTCAATCGGCGATGTGACTCAAGCTGAAGGCAATAGTGGGCCCGCCACTTTCGCATTCACAGTGAGCTTGTCGGACCCGAGCGCCAGCGATGTCGTGGTCGATTACTCGACCATGGATGGCACAGCCAACGCGGGTGGCGACTTTGCCGGAGTGACGAATGGCCAGTTGACGATTCCCGCCGGCTCAACTAGCGGCACGATTAATATCACCGTCAACGGCGACACGGCCTACGAAGCCAACGAGACATTTACAGTTCACATAAACAGCGCGACGAATACCAGTTCAATTACTGACGCAGATGGGCTCGGCACGATTACGAATGACGATTCAGCGCCGGCGTTCTCGATTGACGACGTGACGCATCAGGAAGGCGATGCGAGCACGACCTCGTTTGTCTTTACGGTAACTAAGACGGGCGCCACCGAAGTTAATTCTCAGGTTGATTTCACCACGCAGGATGGTTCGGCGACGCTCGCCGATAACGATTACACGCTGAATACGGGAACGCTTTATTTCCTGCCGAACGATACCACCAAGACGATCACAGTGCTGGTTAACGGCGACACGACGGTCGAGCCGGACGAGGCGTTCAATGTTCATCTTTCAAACGAGAGCGGCGCTGCGATTGCGGACGCCAATGGCACGGGCACGATCACGAATGACGATTTTCCATTGGGCGCGGCGTTGGATTTTGATGGCGTGGATGATTATGTGTCCGTCCCGAACAATGCCGCATTGCACCCGACCACGGCCATTACAATGGAAGCGTGGGTGAAACCAATGGGCGGCGGAAACTACGCCCGGATCGCGGACAACGAGAGCGTGCAGCTTTTGGCCGTGAACCTGAACAAACGGTTCAAGTGGCAGGTAGCGACAGCCAATGGCGCAAACAGCGTGGGCGATATTTCAGACTTCGTTAACGGAACCTGGTATCACGTCGCAGGTACTTACGATGGCAGCACCGTGCGGCTTTACGTGAACGGCGTGCTGGTAGGTTCGACTCCGCTGACTGGAGCCATCACCGCGAGCACCCAGGCGCTTCTGCTCGGCTTCGGCTATGACCCGTACTTCCTCCAGGGACAGATGGACGAATTCCGCCTCTGGAACCGCGCGCTTTGTCAGGATGAAATTCAGGCGCACATGAACTGCGAGCTGATCGCCAACGAGACCGGCTTGATCGCGTACTACAAATTCAATCAGGGCAGCGCAGGCGGCAGCAACCCCAGCGTCAATACGCTGACCGATTCCAGCCCCAACGGATTCACGGGCACCCTCAACAACTTCGCGCTTAGCGGCACGACCTCGAGCTGGGTTGCGCCGGGCGGCGTAAACACGGGCACGACCTGCGCGGTGTTCCTCGCGCCGGAAATCGACGCTCAGGGCAACGGCAATCCGGTTCCTGACGGCCTGACCTCGCCCAACGCAGGTAATGGAACTGAATTCGGGTCGGTCGCGATTGGCTCATCGCTGGATCACACTTTTGTGATCAGCAATACCGGAAGCGCCGATCTGCATATCTCAGGTATTACCGCGGGCGGCGACTTCAGCATCTTCAGTCCATCGTCGTTCCCAGTGGCTGTGACTCCGAGCGACTCGGTTAATTTGGTTGCCAGATTCACTCCGAGCGCCAGCGGCCTGCGCACGGCGACTGTGCACATTGCCAATGATGATTGTGATGAAGCTGACTATGACTTTGCAGTGCAGGGCACAGGTGCGACCGATACCGACGTGTCGCTCTCAGGCGGCAGTCTGGTAATTACCGACAGCAACGGCGGGAACACCGACGACACGCTGACGCTTTCGCTGAACGGTGGCTCGAACGTCCGCGTTAACGACCCGAATCACACGTTGAGTTGCGGCGGGGGCATTACGCAGGTTGACGCCAATACTTGCGAAGTTCCACTGGCTTCGATCTCAGGCAACATTCAGGTCAGCACGCTCGCCGGCAATGACACGCTGACGCTCAACTTCGCGAACGGAAACTTTATGCCTGCGAGCGGATTGAGTTACGCCGGCGGCGATCCGACCACAGGGCCGGGCGACAAACTCATCATCACTGGCGGTAGCCAGGGCACGGTCAGTTATAACTACACGAACGCGCATGATGGCAACATCGTGATGAGCAGCTTCGGCACCGTGAGCTTTACCGGCCTCGAGCCAATCACAAACGGCGGCGATTCAACTGACACCGTTTTCAATTTACCGGCCGGGCCGAATGCGGTGACGCTCGGGGATGACGGAACTACCGGGAACACTTTGTCCAGCCTGAGTGCCGCGACAATCGAGACGACAAATTTCGCGAATCCATCCAACTCGCTAAAAATCAATCGTGGCGATGCAACAGACACGATCGCTCTTAACGCGCTGCCTGACTTTAATGCCAGCCTCACGATTGGTACGTCGCTCAATCCTTTCGGCACGATTGTCTTCAATGGCACGGTCGCCGTTACTGGCACGGCCGCGGTAAACGTCACTGCTGGAGATGTAAACGGCTCAGGCAATATCAGCACAGCTGGCGGGGTGTTTGTGACGAACACCGGCACGAGCAGCACGCTCAGCGGCGTGATCGGCGGCGCCGGCACATTGTCCAAGCAAGGTGCTGCTATCTTGGTCCTTTCAGGCGCAAACACCTACACCGGCGCGACTTCGATCAACGCCGGTCGGCTGAACCTCAACGGCTCCATCACCAGCAACACAACGGTAAACAGCGGCGGCACGTTGGGCGGTACCGGCACAATTAACAGCGCGAACATCGTGACGGTAAACAGCGGCGGAACGGTCGCTCCCGGCTCCAGCCCCGGCATTCTGAACACCGGTAGTTTGACCTTCAATAGTAGCTCGACTTTCAAAGTCGAGATCGGCGGCATAACGCCCGGGAGCGGCGCCGGCAATCACGATCAGTTGAATGTCACGGGTACCGTTAGTCTTGGTAACGCGACGCTGAGCCTTTCATCGTTCGGCGGCTTCACACCAAGCGCCGGTCAGACGTTCACTATTGTTACCAACGACGGCGCGGATGCGATCAACGGAAACTTCAATGGCCTCATGGAAGGCGCAGTCATTCCAAACTTCCTGGGATCAGGCCTGAACGCGACGATCACTTACCAGGGTGGGACTAACAATAATGATGTCATCCTGACGGCGGCGGCCCCGGCGCCCGAAATTTCCGTCGAGCAACCGGCCGGCACTGATTTAACCAGCGGCTCGTCGACTCCGATCGATTTCGGAAGTTCGGATGTGGGGGTTCCTTCCGCAACTTCGCCGAAGACTTTCACGATTAAGAATGCCGGCCCAGGTGACCTGACGATCAGCGGAATCACCAGCGACACCAGCGAGTTTGTGGTTGACACAACCGGCATGTCGACTACGGTGACTGCGAACAACAGTACGACGTTCAAGGTTACGTTTACGCCGGGCGCGCCGGGAATTCGCAATGGCGCGATTCATATCGGCAACAACGACTCAGACGAAAACCCGTTCGACATTAACTTGACCGGCACGGGCAATTGCCCGACCGGCTTCGTCGTGAATTCGACTGCCGATACGGATGACGCCAACGAGGGTGATGGCATCTGCGCCGACGCCGGAGGCAAGTGCACCTTGCGCGCGGCAATCGAAGAAGCGAATGCGATACGCAGTGATTGCAGCGGTCTGACGATTAGCTTCAACATCCCGGCCAATGATCCGGCGCACGTCTATTACAAGGATGACGGCCTAGCTGGTCATGTGACCAACGACATCGCGCACATTGGATTCACTACGCTCGGCGATGATTCATCGATCCTCGATGTCGATCCGGATTACAACCACAGTTGGTGGCGGATAAGACCCGACAATTCGCTACCCGACATCAACGTCGGCATGATCATTGATGGTTACTCTCAAGGCGCCAACACGCTGCAGACTGCTTCTCCGAATGCGCTGGACCTAAATCATGGTGATGATGCGGTCCTGCGAATTGAAATCGACGGCTCGCAAATTGTTAACGGCACGGGCGACGGTTTCGAGTTGTTTGCGAACGACGGCAGTACCTTCAAGGGGCTGGTCATCAATCATTTCGAAAACAACGATATCTACATTGAAGACGGCGGTGGCGACATCTTCTCGGGTAACTTCATTGGCGTCGATGTTTCCGGAACCCTGGTTGACGGCACGAACAGTGAAGGAATCTTCATCGACACCGGAGACGGAGTGATTATCGGCAGTGAGGATCCGGCGGATCGTAATCTGATCTCGGGACGCGGGGGCGAGGGCGGCGCCGGCATCTCGATCAATACGGATTTCACGACTGTCGAAGGGAACTACATCGGGACTGATCGAACCGGCGCGGTCAAACTGCCTAACACGTTCGGTATCATCGTCGACGGTGGTAACGACAACACCATCGGCTGCGAAGTGCTGAACGGCGACAACCTCATTTCTGGTAATAAGGACTCTGGAGTGCGGATCACGAGCAGCTTCGGAACCTGGGTGCAAGGCAATCTTATCGGGACCGACAAGACCGGGCTGCTCCCGCTACCTAATGAAGACGGTGTGACGGTCTTCGGCGGCGCTTCAAACTCTATCGGCCGGATCGGATTCGGCAACGTGATTTCCGGCAACACCGGCGAGGGCGTGGAACTTAACAACGGAACGTCGAGTAACCTTGTTCAGAGCAACTTGATCGGTGTGGCGGCGGATGGAACTTCGCAATTACCGAATGGCGCGAACGGCGTCGAGGTCTACACCAGCTCTTCAGACAACACCATCGGGGTCTCGCCTCGAGTACGTCAAACTACAACGGCCCAACTATCAGTTAAGAAGACGGATAGTCGTAGCCGCGGCATCTCGTTGGCTGATAATTTGACGGGCGCGAATGTCATCGCATTCAACGGCGAAGACGGAGTGCGCGTCACGGGCGTTGGTGACCTCCGCAATCGCATCAGCCAAAACTCGATTTATTCGAACACTGGCCTCGGTATCAATCTTGGAACGGACGGAGTTACTGACAATGATCCTGGGGATGGAGACACCGGGCCGAACAATCTACAAAACTTCCCAGCGCTGTTAACGGTATCGTCGTCGGGCGGCTCAGGGACGGTTCATTTCTCGCTGGATGTGGACGATTCTGCTGGACCATTCACGATTGAGTTCTTCTCGAACACAGCGTGCGATCCGACTGTCCATGGTGAAGGCAAAACCTATCTGGGATCGACGGAAGTTCCCGGCAGCGGCACTTACGATTCAGGCTCCTTAACAATCAATCCTGGCGACGTGATCACTGCCACGGCGACAGACGCCAGCGGCAACACGTCTGAGTTTTCGGTCTGCAAGGCTACCGCCGCAACTTGTCCGAGCGTCTTCACGGTTGCGGATGACAGCGACGTGGGCGATGCCACACCCGGCGACGGCGTCTGCGAAACTGTGAACAACACCTGCACGCTGCGGGCCGCGATCGAGGAAGCGAACGCGCTCACAACCTGCGATACGATCGACATCGACCTCGCCACTTCGGGGCCGATGTTGATTATGTTGGGCGGGACGCAGTTGACGGTCGATCACAACGTGAATATCAATGGCCCGACGACTGATTCAGTCACCGTCAATGGCAACGCCCAGAGCCGTGTCTTTACGGCGAACACCGGCAGGACCGTTTCGATTTCAAACCTCACGCTTACCGGTGGCAATGGCTCTGGTGGTAACGGTGGCGCGATTCAAAACAACGGTACGCTGAGTTTGAAAGGCGTGACCCTCAACAACAATACGGCGACGAATGGTGGCGCGATTCGCAGCGACGGCGCGTTAGTCATGACCAATTGCACCATCAGCGGCAATCGCGCCAACGGAGATGGCGGCGGTCTCTATAACGCGATTAATCAAGCGACGCTGACGAACGTGACCGTCGCTTACAACCGCGCGGACAACGACAACAACGGATCGGGAACTGGTGGCGGCGTATTCCAAATTAGCGGTAACGTGCTGCTGCATAACACGATCGTCGCTGATAACTACAAAGGCTCGAGCCCATCGACCACTGCCGACGACGTCGGCGGGACCATAGATTCGTCAAGCTCATACAACTTGATCGGAACGGGCAGCGGCGGTCTGACAAACGGAATCAATCACAATCAAGTGGGCGTGACGACGGCATTTCTCGGGGCGCTTATCAATAATAGCGGCGTAACAGCAACACATGGCTTGCTCTACAACAGCCCGGCTATCGATGCCGGCGACGATGCCGTCCTTCTGTCGCCCCTGTTCATTACAACGGATCAGCGGAACGCGACACGGCCGGCCAACGGCGATCTTGTTGCCGGCTCGCATGTCGATATTGGCGCTTATGAGCGGCAAGCGACTGAGACTCGCGACGTTCCGAACGGCCGAAATGTCCAGATCGATCTAAATGACGCGCGAGTTACTTTCCCGTGCGTTCCCTTCAATAGTTGCGGTGCCGGTAAGCCTAATCCGGGGGCGACGAAGAAGTCTGCAAAAGCAATCGGTCCATCGATTGTCACTCCGGCAATTTCAATTACGGATCTCGATCCAAGCACGCAACCGGCGCCGCCGAGCGGCTTCGTCATCGGCAACAGCTCGAGTCCACCGTTACCGGCCTTCGATGTCGCTACTACTTCAGTGACTTCCGACACACCGATTACGATCTGCTTCTATCTGCCGGTGTTTACGAATGCGACGTACTTCAGCGGCCTAAGAATCTTCCACAACAACGGCAGCTCATTGGATCTGCTCACGAACCAGACTACGGACTTCGCGAACAAACTCGTGTGCGGCCAGGTCTCTTCATTCTCGCCGTTTGTCATAGGGCACACGGCCACACCGACAGCAACGAACGGCACGGTAGGCGGACAAGTTGTTGACGACCGCGGCAATCCGGTTGAAGGCGCGGCAGTGCGGATGAGCGGGACGCAAAATCGTCTGACGATTACCGATGCCCAGGGCAATTATTATTTCGACAGCGTTGACACAAACGGCTTGTATGTCGTGACGCCGTCGCGGGCCAACTTTACGTTCAGTCCATCGCAGCGCAGCTTCAGTCAATTGGGCGCGCACACAGAGGCGACGTTTACCGCGGTTGCCAGCGGTGGCGGATTGAATCCGCTCGACACGACCGAGTACTTCGTGCGGCAACAGTATCTCGATTTCCTTGGCCGCGAACCTGATGAATCAGGGTTCAACTTCTGGGTCAACAATATCGAATCGTGCGGCAACGACGTCGGCTGTCGCGAAGTGAAGCGCATCGACACGTCGGCGGCGTTCTTTCTCTCGATCGAATTTCAGCAGACCGGCTATCTGGTTTATCGGACTTATCAGGCTGCGTACGCTGATTTGCCTGGCACGCCGGTGCCGATCAAGTTGAGCGACTTCAGACCTGACACCCAGGAAATCAGTAGCGGCGTCGTCGTGTTGCAGGATGGTTGGCAGCAGAAACTTGAAACCAACAAGCTGGCGTTCATGGCTGAGTTCGTGAAGCGATCCAGGTTCTCGCAAGCGTATCCGACGACGATGACGCCAACTGAATTCGTCGATAAGTTGTTCGCGAATGCGAGTCTGGCACTAACTGATTCCGATCACGGCGCCGCAATCGCCGAGTTCGGAGCTGCGGCCGATTCAAACGATAACGGCGCACGCGCTCGCGTGTTGCGGCGGATTGCCGAGAACCAAACGCTTACGCGCCAGCAATTCAATCAAGCGTTCGTGCTGATGGAATATTTCGGATACCTGCGGCGCGATCCGAACTCAGGTCAGGACACGGACTTTAGCGGTTACAACTTCTGGCTGGAGAAGCTGAATCACTTCAACGGCAGCTTCCAAAATGCCGAAATGGTGAAAGCCTTCCTCAGTGCAATTGAATATCGCGGACGATTTCCGCGATAGACAGGCGAATAGGTTTAGGTCACGTCCTTACTCAAGAATTACCATGCTCAGGTGTGGCATCCCATTGAAATCCCGATCACCTTTTCCTGGAAAATCTTGACAGTGACTCAATCCGTTTGATAAAAGACCCTGCTAGCCTTGCTAGACTAAACCAAAGTCAACTTGTCATTGGCTGCTGAGTAAGTCCATATTCCTGCCCTTCCTCGTTTCAGTAGCGCTGACACAAACAACCAATGGAGGGTACCCATGAGAAAACGAATGTCTTTTGCGTTGGTAGTATTTGCTACGGCGATCTTCGCGTGCTTTGAGACGACAGCAGTGGCCCAATCGAACGACGGCAAGTTAGCCAATGTTGTCGGCGGAGGATCAAGCGTCAGGTGGGAAGTGATGGTCGCGAATGCCGGCGGCAGCGTGATGATCACCGCGCCGGACGGCCGAGCGTTTCGCCGGGCGTTTCGGGCTGGCGCTGCGCCGGATATTTCACTCAGCGATAAACAACTCGAGGGTCTGCCGGATGGAACATACACCTATGAGTTGCGGCTAAACCCCAGCCTTTCGGCATCCGCCAAAGAAGCGTTAATGAAAGCGCGTGGTAACGACGATGATCCAGAGGCCGAACGGGCAGCGCGCAAACGTCCAAGCATTCCTGCGATGGTGCAATCGGGATCGTTCGCAATTCTCAACGGAGCGATTGTCGTTGCGGGAGGCGTCGAAGAACAGCGCAGCGGGGCGGCGAAGGCAAAGCAAACCGCAATTCTTTCCTCCAACACTGTGAGCAGACTCTGGAACCATCGGTTTTCTCTCGGCATGATGCCCGATGATGTCATCCCCGATGATCTGATCGTTCAAGGGAGTGCTTGCGTTGGTCTTGACTGCGTTAATGGCGAGAGTTTTAGCTTTGACACGATTAGACTCAAGGAAAATAACACTCGCATTAGTTTCAACGACACCAGCACATCGGCAGGTTTCCCGACTAACGACTGGACCATCAGGGCGAACGCCTCTGCCAGTGGTGGCGCGAATTTTCTCGCGTTCGTAGATCGTGGAGCTTCAGAGAGCGGCGACGAAACGGGAACGATAGTATTCGAAGTTGATGCCGGCGCCGCGGCGAACGCGCTCAAGGTTAGCAGCAGCAGCAAGGTCGGTCTTAGAACGGCCACGCCGGTGCTCGACATTCACATGAACACCAGCGATACGCCCGCAGTTCGCTTCGAACAGAACAACGCGGGCGGTTTCACCGCCCAGACCTGGGACATTGGCGCCAACGAAGCCAACTTCTTTGTGCGGGATGTGACTGGCGGCTCGCGTCTGCCGTTCCGTGTCAGGCCCGGTGCGCCCACGAGCAGCGTCGACATCAGCGCAAGCGGAAACGTCGGAATCGGCACTGCCAGTCCCGCAGTGAACCTACATGTAAATGGAGCCGGAGCCTCCGTGGGTGGCTTTGTCGCTTTCAGAGTGGACAATACCTCGACGGGCGGAAGACAGTACGGGTTTGAAAGCACGGACAATGCTAATGGGATTGGCGGTGGGAAGTTCGCAATCTTCGACAACGGAGCCGGCACGCAACGCCTGACAATTGATAGCTCAGGCAACGTTGGCATCGGGACTACTGCGCCTACTCAACTCCTGTCAGTTAACGGAACCGCTGGCAAGCCCGGCGGCGGAACTTGGGACGTCTTTTCGGATGAGCGATTGAAGAACATAAAGGGCCGATACAACACCGGACTAAAGGCCCTAATGCAGTTGCAGCCGATCCGCTACGAATACAAACCGAACAACCCTCTCGGAATCAAGTTGGAGGGCGAAAACATCGGCTTCGGGGCCCAATCGCTGCAGAAGATTATTCCTGAAGCTGTGACCATGAACAGCGCTGGCTATCTGATGGTCAAAAGCGATCCAATTCTTTGGACCATGCTCAATGCGATAAAAGAGCAGCAAAAAGAGATCGCCGAACTGAGGGGACAGATTCAGAAGTTGCGGGCGGCCTCGCACAGGCGACGAAAATAAGTCGGCCAGTCGGTGGATGGGCCACTTTGTTAATGGCCTGCTATTAGCAAGAGCGCAAGCAGTCGAGGAGTTTATTCGTTCCGGCTGCTTGCGCCTTTTTCTTTGTCGGCTGTTTTTGCCTTCGCGTTTCTGAGCGGCTAATTCACAAACCGTCGCAGTTGCACGCTAATCGCAAAACCGATCGCGATAAAGGTGGCAAGCACGGAAGACAAACCTGAACTCATCAAAGGCAGGGGCACGCCAATCACCGGCAACATGCCCAACGCCATTCCGACGTTAATAAAGATTTGAAAGATCAATCCGCCGACGATTGCCATGATGACCAGCATGCCGGTGCGATCGCGCGAGCGGCGCGCATCCGTTATCAAGCGAGTCAATAACAGCGCATACGATGCCAGCAACAGGATGCATCCCACGAAGCCCGTTGTTTCCGCGGTCACAGCAAAAATAAAATCGGTATGCGGCTCGGGCAGAAACTTCAAACTGCTCTGCGAGTATTCGCTGCCACGCGCGCCTGCCAATCCGCCTTCACCAACCGTCACCATCGATTGCCAGGTGTGATAACCAAATCCTCGCTTGTCTGCATTCTCAGGATCGAGAATGACATTGATGCGTTCGAGTTTATATCCATGCAGCAATCCCGTTTTTACTCCGACGGTATAGGCCAGCGGCGCGCCAGCGATGCATCCTACGAGGACTGCGGCGACAATCCACAAGCGCACCGACGAGAGAAATAGAACCATGGCCAACAGCGGCAGGTAAGTGATCGATTGCCCCACATCAGGTTCAAGCAGGATTAGTCCGATTGGCAAACCAAGGATCGCGCAGCCGATGAATAATTCTTTCCAGGTCAACATTCCGCTGCGATGCTTGCCGAAATATCGAGCGAGCATCAGCACGACCGGAATCTTGACGAATTCAGAAGGCTGAAATTGTCCGACGCCGGGTAACTTAATCCAACACCGCTGCCCGTTGATCCTCATTCCAATTCCGGGAACCAAAACGATCACAAGCAGTATCAGGCCGAAGACATAGAGGAACGGCGCGAGCTCAACCAGGCGGCGGTAATCGCTGAACGCAATCGCCAGCATGAAGACGAACGCGATCGCCAAACCGATCAGCTGCTTTTGCCAAAATGTTTCAGTTGGTTGCGCATTATGAATCTCCCACGAGCCGAAACAGACGATCGCGATCGCCAGCAGCGCGACCAGCCAATCGAAATCCCGGAGCTTACGTTTTTGCAGGATGGCAACCATAAATCACTGAGCAGGAGTTGTCCGCAGTTATCGAATCTTCAGGGCGACGTTGCTGACCGCCGGTGATTTCGAGCTTCGCGTCTTGCTGTAATAGACGTCGTAGATAGCGCGCACTGCGGGTGCGCCAAAACGCGAACCCAGCCCCGCGTTTTCAATCAAAGCGACACATGAAATCTCCGGTTTGTAAGCCGGCGCGTAAGAGACAAACCATGAATGGTCCTTGTGCTCGCTGCCTTCTTTGCCCAGGCTGACGACCTGTGCGGTGCCCGTCTTGCCGGCAATATCGAAACCAACCAACTTAATGCCCGTCGCCGTGCCGCCTTCGTTAACGACCGACCACATAGCGTGCACGACGAGGTCGCTTTGATCGGTCGGAATGCCAAGGTTCTTGGATTCCGGATGTTCGAACCTGCGCGCCGGCCGATCGGGAAAAATCGGTGCGCCTTTGATCGGATCAAAACCGACCGCAGCGATTGCGTGAACTTCTTTCAGCAAATGCGGGACGAACATCTTGCCCTTCATTCCGATTGCCGAATGGGCGCGCAGCAAGGCGAGGGGCGTCAGCACATCTTCGCCCTGTCCGAACGACGAATAAACTGTGTCGATGTCTTTCCAGTCAGCATCTTTCGGATAGATTTTCGCCTTTAATTCGCGCGAAGGCGTCGTGCTGATTACTTCATGGGGCAAGTCGATCCCGGTGCGCTTGTCGAGATCGAACATATCGACCATTGATTGAATGCCTTCCAGCTTCATCTTCAAACCCAGGCGATAGAAATAACCGTCGCACGAGTGTTCAATTGCGAAATGCACATTAGGCGTACCGTGATTGCCGCCCATGCAGCGCGTGAACTTGTTGCCGATCGTGATGCCGCCGCCGCAGACAAGATTCGAATCATCGATCGAAATCGCGCCCTGCTTCAGCCCGGCAGTCGCCATCAAAGGTTTCCAGGTTGAGCCCGGCGGATACTTTCCCTGAATTGCTCGGTTGATTAACGGATGATCGGGATCGTTCAGCAGCTTCTGATATTCCGCGCGCCCTTCTTTCGACGTGATGCGTTGCGAGAAGAGGTTTGGATCGAATGTCGGCGCGGACGCCAGCGCGAAAATCTCGCCGTTGTTTGGATCCATCGAGATGATCACGCCGCGCCCCTGCGGCGACTTGCGAAGTTGATCTTCGGCGGCTTCCTGCAAATCCAGATCGATTGTGGTGACGATGTCCTGGCCCGATTGCGGCTCCACGCGCTCCACTTCGTTTTGGATGTGACCGCGACTGTCGACGATCACTTTGCGATAACCCTCGCGGCCGCGCAGATACTCGTCGTAAACTTTCTCGAGGCCTTCCTGTCCGACTATGTCGCCGGGCTTGTAACCCTTGTCGTGATATTCCTCTTGCCTCAGTTGCTCTGGGCTGATCTCGCCGACGTAACCAAGCACATGCGCAAGTTGTCCGTTCGCCGGATAACGCCGCTGCGGAATCTGCTCGATACGCAGCGCCGGAAGTTCGAGTTGATGCGCATCGACCCACGCGATATCTGACGGCGTCGCGCCGTCTTTGATCAGAATCGATTCAAAGGCGGGTTGATTCTTGATTTCGTCAAACCGTTCGCGCAGTATTTCAGGATCGAGCTTCAAGCCCTCGGACAGCGGCCTGATCAGAGTGGAGCGATCGATTCCTTTCGTGTCTTCACGTGAAAGCAGCACGCTGTAGATTGGTCGCGAATCGACCAGCAGATTGCCGTTGCGATCGAAGATCACGCCGCGCGGAGCGGGAATCGGCAGCAGCCGGATGCGCTGATTTTCGGCTACTTCCGCATAACGCTTGCCGTCGATAATTTGCAGGAGGTAGAGGCGCACGCAGAGGACGCCAAGGATCACCAGCACCAGTGCCTGGATCAGGCGCAACCTAACTCGCAAATTTTGGGAATCGTCGACGAATTTCATATGACGACCTCAGATCTCAAATTCAAGTCAAAAATTAACAGGAGCAAAGTCAGCAAATCAAACCGAGACAGCCCGCATGAAGAGAGTCATCTTCTTCTCAAAGCACCCGATGGTCTACGCGCGACGCGCCGGCGCACCGTAAATTGGCGTCGTTGGCGTGCTTTACCGCTGAAGTACAAATCATATAAATAAAGTAGAAGAGTTCCAGCAATGGTGGTCGCGAGCACCTTGAACGACAGCGATTGAATAAAAGGCACCGGCGGCGTCTGGCCCAACAGCCGATGCATGCCCACGTAAACCAGATTGTCAACGATGCTGGCGCCGAACAAAACCGGAATCCGCAACAGCGTAGTATCCAACATGACGCGCGACGCGACAAAATAGACCGCGTAAGCCGTCAGCACTTTGGCGAATCCACCTGCCCCCAAAAGGGCCGGCGGCCCGCTAATCAAGTCCATCGCCAATCCGGCAATCGCGGCCACGATCAGCGCTTGCAGCGGCTCGCGTTGCAACGCGAAATAAACTACGAGGATTAGTGTCAGGTCGACAAATGCGAGTGGCTGCCAGACTGCGCGCAGCGCGGATTGCAGCGCGATAGCGACGATCAGGAGAATCGCGATTGTGAGCTGACGCATGACTAGGCCGTGAGCACTTAGCAGTTAGCCGTGAGCAGAAGCCCAAGAGACCGGGGAGTAATCCACTCGCGGACAGTCAATTCAACCTGCGTGTACCTCGTCCGCTTGAATACTGGCCAGAGTATTTTCAAACTGCTCGCTGCTTACTTGGTTTTCTTCTCAACATTGGGGAGAGATTGATCTGAGTCGACTTTTTCAGGCGCGCGATAAATTAAGACCGCAACCTCTTTCAATCGATCCAATCCCGCGCTGGGCCGAATGTGAATCACTTGCGCCTGCGTCGCTGAGCCGGGCCGCACTTCCACAACATCACCGACTTTGTAACCCTGCGGATAAATCGCATCCTGTCCGGTCGTAACCACGGGATCGCCGGGCTGCACTTTCTCGAGGCCGGAAACATAGCGCATCTCGAGCAATCCGTTCTCGCCCATTCCCTTGATCGATCCCAGCGCGCTCGATCCCAGTTGACCAATGACCGCGCCCGCGCCGGACTTCTCGTCGGTGATCAGCATGACTTGCGCGCTCAGCGGACTGGTCGAAACCACGCGTCCGACAATTCCACCCCTCGTTACCACGGGCATGTTCACTTCGACTCCGGCGAGTCGGCCCTTGTCGATCGTGATGCTGTCAAACCACATCGAAGGATCGCGCGCGATTACCTGGGCAACGACGGACTTGAATTCGCTTGCGGAAGTTAGTTTGAATAGTTGTTCCAGTCGTTCAGCCTGCGCAGCTCGTTCGCGCGTTGTGCGCAACTCTGACTGCATCTGATCGACTTGCTGCCGGAGTTGTTGATTTTCAGAAGCCGCGCGCCGCAACTCGCCAACGTTTCCGAACAAGCCGCCAACCCAATTGAAGGCGCCGGATGCGCCCCGCTGCACGGGATACATAATCGTTTGCGCGATCGAACGAACCTTGCGCTGTTTCGTGTTTGGGTCGCGTGCGTCGTAACTCATCAAAGCAAAATTCAGCACCAGCAATCCGAACAAATACCAGGGTGCTCGTTGGCGAATTTCTCTTTGGGTGCGAATTGCAGCCATTGCAAAACTAGAGGTCAGATGATCAGAGGCGCGACGGTGATGCCAGTGACTAATCTCTAATCACTGACCTCCGACCTCTGCTTTTCAGGTTCCAGTCGTCAAACTGTTGTCCCACTTCACGCGCTTGAGCAAGTCAAAATCAGAAAGCATCTTGCCCGTGCCGAGCACGACTGAGGCGAGCGGATCTTCCGCCACAGAAACCGGAAGGCCCGTTTCGATCGAAAGTCGCTTGTCGAGGTTTTTGAGTAGCGCGCCGCCGCCGGTGAGTACGATGCCGCGTTCGACGATGTCGGCGGAAAGTTCCGGCGGAGTTCGTTCGAGCGCGACGCGTACGGCGTTGATGATGGTCGATACCGAATCAGCCAGAGCTTCGCGAATTTCTTCGTCGCTGATCGTGATCGTTTTGGGAATGCCTTCGATCAAGTTGCGTCCGCGAACTTCATAGGAAAGTTCTTCGTCGAGAGGAAACGCCGAACCAAGTTCGATCTTGATCGCTTCCGCAGTTCGTTCACCGATCAGCAGGTTGTATTTGCGCTTGATGTACTGAGTGATCGCTTCATCCATTTCGTTACCCGCGACCCGCACCGATCGCGAATAAACAATACCGCTGAGACTTATCACCGCGATGTCCGTGGTTCCGCCGCCGATGTCCACAACCATGTTGCCATGTGGCTCAGTGATGGGAAGTCCCGCGCCGATCGCGGCGGCCATCGCTTCTTCGACCAGATAAACTTCGGAAGCTTTCGCTCGATAGGCGGAATCTTCGACGGCGCGTCGCTCGACTTGAGTGATCTCGGAAGGGATTCCGATGACGACTCGAGGGCTGACCCAGGTCTTGCCGTTGTGCGCTTTGCGAATGAAGTGCTGCAACATCTTTTCAGTCACTTCGAAATTCGCGATGACGCCATCTTTCATTGGCCGAATCGCGACGATGTTGCCGGGGGTGCGGCCCAACATTTCTTTCGCGTCGCGGCCAACCGCTTCGACGGCGTTTGTGACTTTGTTGATTGCGACGATCGAGGGCTCCGAAACGACGATGCCGCGACCTTTCGCGTAAACTAATGTATTGGCAGTGCCGAGGTCGATCGCCAGATCGCTGGAGAATAGACTAAAGATCGATTTAAAACCCATCTGAAATAGATTTCCCTAACTGAAAATGAGCCTTTCGGAAGGGTGAGCGGTTAGTCCGAGTGCAGGCTGGAAGGCGCGACGGGCGCGAGCGGCCTGGCAAATTAGTAAAACAACTCACCGAAGCAGAAACCGAACGAATAAAGATACAACGATTCGCGCGGTAACGCTATTAAGAAATGAAGTCCACGTTAAGAAATCTCTGTTCAAGACCAAAACAGTCGCCTCGATCGAAAGCGCTAGCTTTGGGCATCGTTAACCCTGCCACGCTAACCGGACCCGGCCAGGCTCAAACGATACTGTCCAGCGTTGCCTTGTGAATCCAGTACCTGGATCGTGACTTCGCGAGCGTTCGGTGGCGCGCTGATCTGAATCTGGAAAGACCCGTTTCCAGCCGCGGTTGCTTCGCGATTTGCGACCCGAACATTCGCGCCCGGACTCGTCATCCCGCGAATGATATACACGTCGCCGCCAAGATGGTCCGCAGTCAAGTGTGATGCCCGGACCGCGGCGGAATTTGCGCCGGATGCGGTCACGATGAATTTCAGCGGCTCGGTCCAATCGCTGGTTTGACCCGATGCCGCAGTGGCCCGGACACGCCAGAAGTACGCGCCCGGCCTTAGGTCGCTCGCATCGAATTGCATTACCGTCAATTGATCGCGTTCCATGACTTTTCCTTCCGGCACGAAAAAGGGTGATGTGGCTACTTCAATTCGATAGTAAGCAGGCAAGCCGGATTGCGGTTTCTGCCAACGCAGAGTCACTGTGGCAGAACCATTCGTCGCGGAAAATTTTTCCAGATCGCGTGGGTGAAGTGGTAGTGGTACATCGAGCAAACGTTGCGGCTTAGAGATCGTTCCGGACTGATTGACTGAAACATACTCGCCGCTCTTTAGGGTTTGCTCCTCACCCAATCTGTTCGCGCTTTGCACCGCGCCGCTGTTGACACGAATCTCTTCAGTGCCTTCGGCGTTTATACCAAAGCTCGCATTAGTCTCGCTGCCGATCCGATTCTGAGTTTTGGGCGTCTCGATCACGTTTTTGTTGTCTTCACTCTGTTGCGGTGTGCGCACCAGCATCTGTCCGCTGTCGACCACCACGTGAACGCTGGATCGTTTGCCGTTGTCCGCGCTCTCGTTATCGCGAATTATGATCGTGCTGTTAGGGCGCACGACGACGGTCGACCCGTCAGCCATCGTGATTCTTGCGCGCCCGTCGGCCTGTGTCTGAACCGTGTCGCCGGGATAAAGTTGAACGTCGCTGTTCGCGATCAGAACTTGTCGCGTCGCCGCCCGAATCACGCGAACGTCACCTTCGAATGACATGAAGCGCGCGCCGGGAAGATTCTCAGATTTGTCGGCGACGTTCTTCAGCGGATTGCCGTACTTCCAAATATAGAGCGCCGCGCCGCCGGCGATAGCGCACAGCGCCACGAGCAGCACGCCGGCGTAGACCGCGCGCTTTTGAATGACCCACCAGTCGATGTCGAAGTGGTTGAGTTTGGTTGTTGCCATTTCCCGAGAGGTGAAGAGGGGCGTGGTCGAGAGGCCAACTAGGCCAAACACAGATTAACACACGCGCAGAGTGGCTTCAACACTCGATTTTTATTGGTAGTTTCCGGGTCTGAAGGGGCGCATCTACCTCACGTAGATCGGATTTGACAGAATCCACGGCTGAGCCGTAACGGGTGCCGGAAGCGAGTCCAGATAAACCTCGACGCGATAAGCACCCGCGCCATCAGGCGAGAATTCCACCTCCATACCTGATTTCTGTTCGACAGCGCTTCCGTTTTTGATGAGCACGACGCGACTTGGAAGCGTGGTGCGAACGATAACGCGAGGTTGAGTTCTCAGTGCGACCTCGTCGCCCATCGTCTTATCTGAATTCGCAACCGAGAAGTTGAAGCCGCTCGCGTCGCTAAACAAATCGAATGAGATGTAGCAATGGCCCAGCGATAGAGCTTCGATAAGTGACTCGCGCGTCAGTCCCTCGCCTTGCTTAATTAGCACGTGAGTGCGCACCGTGCGAAAACTTCGTTCGTAAGGATCGAGTTTGATCCCAAGCAATTGATTGCCGGAAGAATCGTTAAGGCTCACGCCCACGTTTGAGTGCGCATCGTTACCAGCGATCGCAACGAGCTTGCGATTCGTATTCGCGATTGCTTGGTCCCATCGGTTCAGATTATCAGCCGGTCGCGCGAAGAAATTCGCAAACATCAGATCCGGATACGCGCGATATGACCAAAGACCATCGAAGAACGTGACGAAGCGATTGATCGTCCGCGCGTTGGTAAACAAGTTGTAGATCTCGACGCCATCGACCTTCGTCGATTGCCAGTTCAGAGATTCATCCGGATAAGCAGCGAATGCCAATCCACCGCTCGCCTTCTGCTGATCAATGATCTGTTGCGTCGATTGCGTGTTCATTGTCGCAGCATTCGATGCGCCGGGAATTATCAGCAAACGATCTCCGCTGGCAGTGGCTACTTCATTTCCGTTGATGAACAAAACACCCGCGTGCGAACCATTCAATGTCATCGCGGAAGTGTCGAATTCGGCTTGCGGATGTTCGGTCATGATTACAAAGTCTAGTTGGTTTGCATTCGCGGCGGCGATCAATTCACTGAAGCTGCCCGTGCTGTGTCCGCCCAGGAAAGAGTGCACGTGAATCACCCCTTTGTAATCTACGTATTCAGTTGCATCGAACGAAAAGACGCGCTGCGTCGCCAGCTGCTGAATCGTATTGTGAAGTCGTCGCAGACGATAACGACGATACACGAATGGAATCTGAGAAAGGATGATAAGAACGAGGATGGCGATGAGGATTTTGCGTTTCATTTCTTTCGAACAGCGCGGCTACGGATAGCGACTAACCGCAGGCGAGATAGGGGTCGCACCTTCAATCTTCGAAATCCACCTTCGCCATCGTCTCGATGATGGTCTGGCCGAATTCGACAACCGAGACGTGGTCAGGATGGGCTGTGTAGGCGTCCAGCACCGCACGGTCACGAAAGCTGGCCACGAGGCCGGTGTCGTATGAGCGAGGCGAATGCAGGATGTCGAACCCAACCGAGAAACCTTCGATTCCGGGAACGATGTTGCGCAGCGAGCGAAGCCGCGCGCGGTGATCTTCACGGGTCTCTTCAGAAACGTCCGCTCGATATTTCCATAAGACTATATGCGTCAGCATTGGTTATGTGTGTTGCTCCAGTTGCTGGTTCAGAAGATCCCAGACTTGTTTCACGTGTTTCTCAGTCGTGCGAATGTTTCCGATCGAGAGTCGCAGAGTTAGCTGGTCATTCAACTTCGTGTGCGAAAGAAAAGCTTTTCCAGTCGCGTTCACGGCGTGCATGATTGCCTCATTCAACGCATCGAGTCGCTGCTTACGACCTTCGGTTGATTCACCTTCGATTGTGGGGCATGCGCGGAAGCAGACCAACGCAAAAGGCGTAGGCGCCATCAATTTCCACTGCGGCGATTCCTGCACCCAGGACGCGAATAGTTGGGCTAGCCGGCAGTGCTCGCGAATTCGCGCGACCAATCCCTGGTGCCCGAAATAGCGAATGATCATCCAGAGTTTCAGCGCGCGAAAACGACGCCCGAGCTGCACTCCGTAATCTGATCCGCTGCGAACTTTTTCCTGTTCGGGCGTGCGCAGATATTCCGGAACGAGTGAAAACGCGCGGCGCAGTAAGTCCATGTGCCGGCAATAAAGAACAGAGCAGTCGAAAGGCGTGAACAGCCACTTGTGCGGATTCAAGACCAGCGAGTCCGCGCGATCGCAGCCGTCAAGAATGTGTCGCATCTCGGGAACGATTGCCGCCGAGCCTCCATACGCTGCGTCAACGTGCAGCCACATTGCGTGCGGTTCGCAAATTTCGACAATCGCTGGAACTGGATCGATGCTGGACGTAGAAGTCGTGCCCACCGTGGCCACGACACAGAAAGGGAGAATGCCATTGCGCTTGTCTTCATCGATTGCGTCTGCCAGTGCTTTTGTGTTCATGCGAAATTGATCGTCGGCAGGGATCTTGCGCAGGCTTCTTTGTCCGAGACCGAGCGTGATGATGCCTTTGTCGATCGAAGAGTGTGCTTGCTCGGAGGCATAGACGCGTAGCAGCGGCAAATCTTTTCTCCCGCTCATGCCTTCTTCGCGAATGCGCATTTCGACGCCTTCGCGCGCGGCGGCAATCGCGTGCATGCTGGAAACGGATGCCGTGTCGTAGATGAATCCGCTCATTCCCTGATCAAGACCGAGCATCTGCCGCAGCCAATCGAGCGTAACTTCTTCCAGCTCCGTCGATGCCGGTGAAGTTCGCCAGAGCATTGATTTCACATCGAAGGCCGCGCTCAACAATTCGCCAAATATTCCCGGCGCAGAAGTTGACGTGGCGAAATAGGCGAAGAACGAGGGATGACTCCAGTGCGTGAGCGCGGGCACGATCAGACGATCGACGTCAGCGAGGATCGTCTCCATCGACTCTCCATGTCCGGGAGGAGTTGAAGGCAATTGAGCTTTCAGTTCACCCGGCTCAACTTGCGCCAGCACCGGAAGGTCTTCGATGTGTTCGAAGTAATTCGCGATCCAATCGATAAGTTCGTGGCCGAAGCGGCGGAATTCCTGGGCGGACATATCGCCAAGGGCCTGGGCTCGCGCTGCGGTTTCACGCTGATTGTTCACGAAGTTTCCTTTGCGGCTTTTCTTTGCGTCTTTCCGCCTTTGCGTAAGTCTATTCCTTGAGCCCGTCTACGACCCGCGAAATACCATGCTTGATAAGTTCGACAGTTACGCGAAGAAAAAACTAAAATCCCAGCGGCTGCAAGGGTCGCGGTTGTGTGCCTTCAAAGAACCAGCTCGCGCCAACACGCAGACGGTGATGCCACGTCGGCAGTCGCGCGGTGTACATCGCGAATCGCGCCTGGCGCGCCAATGGACCGCCGATCACTTTGCCGCCGGTCAGCACTGCCGCGTGTTCGGTTCCCAGGCTGACGGCCTCACCTAATTCAGCGAAGTGTTTCGATTTCAATTCGCGGCCATCAATGAACGCGCGAATGTTTTGCGCGCAAAGGTGAGCTTGCTGCAAAGCGAGTTGAGCAGTACCCGCGAGCGTCGGCGCGACGTCCGGATAAAACGCAACGTCGCCGAGTGTGAAGACGTTTGGATGGCCTTTCGCTTGCAAAGTTCGTTCGACTAAGAGCAATCCTCGGCGATCAGTTTCCAGCTCCAGATGTTGAATCAAAGGATTGGGCCGCACGCCGGCGACCCAAACCACGGCTGACGTGCTTAGTTCGGTCCGCTGCTCTTGATGCTCAAGCGTGATGCTGTCTTTGGTGACGTTGACAACTCGAGTGTCGGTATAAGCTTCAACTCGACTTTGATCGAGTGCACCTTCGACGAACTTGCGAATCTCTTCACCCATGCCGGGCACTAGCCGGTCGGCCATTTCGACGATCACGACGCGCGGCTCGCCACGCAACGCGCGTCGTTTCACGGCGTCGCGCAGCAGGTCAGCCATCTTGGTCGATAACTCAACCCCGCTGGCGCCGCCACCGACGACAGCGAACGTCAAAGCGCTGCGCGTGTCTTGCGGCGCCGCATCCGGCTGCACACGATCGAGTGCGTCAGTCATTCGTCGCCGCAAACGATTGGCGTCATCAATGGTGCGAAACGGCAACGCAAACTGTTCGGCGCCTGAAACGCCCGCATAGTTCGTGACCGCGCCCGGAGCGAAGACTAGAATTTCGTAACTAAGAGTTTCTCGGTGGGTTTCCAGGCTGACCGTCTGCGAATCGAGATCGATATTGGTCACAGCGTCCCTGATGAACTTCGCCTGGTCGTTGAGCAGCTCTTTGCAATCCGGTGCGATGTGCCAGGCTTCGACTTCGCCGCTCAAATACTCATAGAGCATCGGCTTGAAGAGGAAGTGGTCCTGATCATTTATTAACGTGACCTCGCCGGCTCCGCTCAAATCCAGCGCGGTAAACAACCCGCCGAAGCCGCCGCCAACAATCAGAATTTTCGAGCTTTCATTGCGCATTTTCGCCAGCCGTTCGCGTATGGATCGAGATGTTACCAGACAAGCTCTTCGAGTCGCATTTAATCGTGCGATTGACTTTGCGATTCCTACGAACAAAGTCTTGACTTACTGATGGTGCAATGGTAAATAACAAGCTATTCAAGTAGGTCTTAAGTCTCCTGCAATTCCCAATCCCCTATTGAAATTCCGTTTCCGCGTTGGAGTCATACGCTTATGTTAAATCATAACCGAGTTATCTTGCTGTTCTTGGTAGTTCTCACTGTTGCATGCGTAGCGGTATTAGCATTGCGCGCTCAAAGGCAAACTCGGTCTAGAGCCCAGGAACAATACGACCCTAGCAATACTCCAACGACGGATTATGACAAACCAGAACCATCCGACCCTGAGAAAAGAAAGCTGAGACAAATTAGGGGAAACCGATTTAAGCTGAAAGACAAGAACGTTGATTCCAAGCGGTTTGAGGTCACGGAGGAGCGCCAATCCGGCTTCGGGGCATTTGAGATTCATGCCAAGCCGGAGCCGGCCATCCCTGCCGCCCAAAGCAATGCGATTGTAATTGGCGAAGTGACAGACGCTGAAGCATTTCTCTCAACCGACAAAACCAGCATCTATTCTGAGTTCACGGTAAAGATTGGCGAAGTGCTGAAAGGTATTTCTCCTACAGTTTTTCCGGGCGCTCCAATCACGGCGATACGCGGGGGCGGTGCGGTGCGCTTCCCATCTGGCAAGGTCGTGTGGGAAGCCTTTAACGGGAAGCCGTTCCCGCGCATAGGACGAAGATATGTGTTCTTTCTCAAATATGATGCCGAAGCCCGAGACTTCTCTATTCTTACAGCGTATGAGCTGAGCGACGGTCGCATCTCTCCGTTGGATGGACTATACACGACCGGAGAGGTGGTACCTCAACTCGCAGATCATCAGAAGTTCAGCGGAGTGGATGAAACTACTTTCCTGGCCACAGTTCGACAAGCAATTGCACAAGCTGGAGGCACCATGTTGGAAGGAGCTAAGTAGAGATGATCCGCCCCGGCAAACAACCCACAGCATGTTTGATTCTTCTTACTTGCTGTCTGTTAGCCTTATCGTTTCAAGTACCTGACAGTTGTCAGCGCGCAAAGTAGCTGTACGACGAGCAACACCCCGGGAACACTTCCCCAAACTTTTGCATGGCCGCAGAATGCTCTTGTTTCGGTAAATATTTCCGGCTTTACTCAAGCTGAATTCGATTGTCTCAAGTTGGAACTGGATAGCTATAACCTTATCAATGGCGCTACCCAAGGAAATGGTTCAGGCGTGCGCTTTTCTGTCACCAACAATGGTCCTTCAGTGGCTAGTGTCAATGCGAA
>QHXI01000014.1 GCA_003222895.1 Acidobacteriota bacterium
TAATGAAACGCTGCCCAACCTGCAATCGCACCTTCGAAGAAGACTGGCTGGCCTTTTGTACTCAGGACGGCGCGACGCTAGTCGATGATTCACCGTCGTCAAGAAGTTCTGAACCGCCACCGACAATTTTGTCGCCGCCGCCTCCACCACCGGGCGGTTGGAAGGCTCCGTCGGGCGATCTCGGGTCGGGCCAGTTTCAATCGCAACCGATTCCGCCGCCTCCGCCTCAATCGAACACTCCGGCGCCCTCAGGCGGTTTTGGTCTGACACCGTTTCAACAGCCGCAACAGGTGCAGGGTGGTTGGCAACCACCTCCGCCTCCGCCTTATCAGCAAGGGCCGAAGCAAGGCATGGCGATCGCGTCGATGATCTGCGGTATCTTCACAGTGACGATCGGATGGTGCTGTTACCTCGGAGTAATTTCGGGTCCCGTCGCAATCGGACTTGGCATCTATCAACTAATTCAGATCAAGAACAAGCCGGAACTGAACACGGGCAAGCCTTTCGCGATTGTGGGAATCGCAACCGCCGCCGGCTATTTCTTCCTGCTGGCAGTCTTTATTTTGATTTACGGCGTCGCGATCTTCATGGGCGGTCTCAACAAATAGAGGATCGATAATCGAATGCGCCGCAGTTCCGGCTGAGGTAGAATAGATTCACGATGTCCATCATTTCAGAAGTAATCGATTCGACGCGCGCCATCATTCAAGGAATGGCCGTGACGTTGTCGTACATTCCCAAACGCAAACAAACCGTCGAGTACCCTGATGAACCCGTGACAGTACAGCCGCGTTATCGCGGTCAACACCTGTTGCACGTCGATGAGTTAGGCCGCGAGAAATGCGTCGCGTGTTTTCTGTGCGCCGCGGCTTGTCCCTCCGAATGCATCTATATCGAGGCTGCCGACGATCCGCGTCCCGCGACCGAACGCGCCGGTGTCGATGAACGCTTCGCGAAGGTCTACAACATCGACTATGGCCGCTGCATCTTCTGCGGCTTCTGTGTCGAAGCTTGTCCGAAGGATGCGATCACCCACGGCTACAACTTCGAACTCTCAGTCTACAACCGCGCTGACCTGCTGAAGACAAAAGACGATCTGCTGATCACGAAACAAATTCAGTCAAAGAATTATCGGGTAGCGTTTTCGGATGAGGATGTGGATTCGGAATACAAGGTGATCTAACCCGGGTTTCAAGTTTCAGGTTTCGAGTTTCAAGTTGTTTCAATTCTTGATGGCCGTCGTTTTGAGCGGCGACCACTTTGAACTTGAAACCTGAAACTTGAAACCTGAAACTCTTTTCGCCGCTATGCGTGAGTACCATTACCGCTGGGAATTCAATCTCGAATCATCACCGGCTCAACTTTGGCCGCTGGTCGCCGACACGAATCGATTCAATCGCGATACAGGAGTGCCCACGCTCGAAGCCGTAAGCCTGCCAAACATTTCCAAGAATGCGCGCCGGCGCATGCGTCTGTCGGCATTCGGAATTCCGGTCGAGTGGGAAGAGCAACCCTTTGAGTGGGTGCGGCCGCATCGATTCGGCGTCGTGCGCCGCTATTCGAAAGGGCCGATGAGCGAGCTGCGCGTTCGCGTCGAGTTGGAACCGCGCGCAAAGCCGGAGGGCGAATCGCAAACAGGTACGAAACTGACGTATGAAGTTTGGGCCAAGCCTAAAAATATTCTCGGTTCGATTGCGATCCCGATTCAGATTGGTTTGATTAGCGCGCGTAACTTTCAGCGGACGCTGCGCAATTACGATCGACTGGCAAGACACGGCCTGACTGCCGCGATCGAATCGAAAAGTGTCGAATTCGTTTCCGGCGGCCGCGAACGGCTATTGGCGTTGAGCGAAAAGATGATCGGGCTCGGCAGCGACAGCGAGATCGTGGCGCTGCTCGTGGACTTCATCGAGAACGCGGATGAGTTTGCGCTGGCGCGCATCAGGCCATACGAATTGGCACGGCAATGGAATCAAGCGAGACGCGATGTGCTGCAAACTTGCTTGTGCGCGACGCGAGCAGGAATCCTTGATCTTCAATGGAACCTGATCTGTCCGATGTGCCGCGGCGGCGGTTCGACTGATTCGCTGAAAGACGTCGCTTCAAGCGTTCACTGTCCCGGCTGCAACATCGACTTTAAGGTTAACTTCGAACAATCAATCGAATTAACTTTTCGTCCTAATCCTGCAATCCGCGAAGCCGAGACCGAGATGTTTTGCGTGGGCGGCCCGCAAGTCACGCCGCATATCGCCGCGCAGCAATTGCTGGCAGTCGGCGCGCGCCGATCGATCGACGTGGAACTGGACGAAGGTCGTTATCGCTTGCGGACGATGGCGTTGCCTGGGTGGCAACATTTGCGTGTCACACCAGATGGCACGTGCGTACACACTCTGCAGGCAACGCCCGCCAGTTGGCCAAGTGAAGAAATTGAAATCGGAAAGTGCTCACAGCTTCAGTTTGAAAACGCGTCCGAAGACGAGCAGCTTTTCATTCTTGAACGCACGGCCTGGAACGACGACGCGGCCACCGCTGCTGAAGTAACCGCGCTGCAAGTCTTCCGCGATTTGTTCGCAAGTGAAGCACTGCGGCCGGGCGAACAAATTTCCGTCGGCACGTTGACGGTGCTGTTCACTGACCTAAAAAATTCGACGCGGCTGTATCGCGAAATCGGCGACGCTACTGCTTTCGGTCACGTCATGAATCACTTCGATGTGCTGAAACAAGTGATTGCTGAAGAGAATGGCGCGCTCGTCAAGACGATTGGCGATGCGGTGATGGCCGTTTTTCGACAGCCCGCGTCGGCATTGAAAGCGATGCTGCATGCACAGCAGCGATTGGCTTCGCCGCAAAATGGCGGGCAGCAATTAACCCTGAAGGCCGGATTGCACACTGGCCCATGCATCGCGGTGACGCTGAACGAGCGGCTCGACTATTTTGGATCGACGGTAAATCTCGCGGCGCGTCTGGAAGGACAATCGACTGGTAATGATGTAGTCATCTCGAGCGTCGTCTATTCAGATCCGGCAGTGCGAGAATTGTTGAGCGAACCGCAAAACGGAATCACGGCAACACGGTTCGAAATTCCTTTGAAGGGTTTTGATGAAGAAAGGTTTGAGTTGTGGCGCATTGCTCGTTCGGAAGTTAGTTAACCACAGAGGGCACAGAGGAAACACCGAGGAAGAACTTGTAGGCGGCACAAGAAGCACAAAAGAGAAAGGATTAGAGCATTCAATTTCCGCTTGGTGCCTTTTGTGCATTTTCGTGGCTGATTCTCTTTGCCTTCCTCTGTGACCTCTGTGGTAAATGTTAATCTCAAAACCAATGCCTTTGATCGAAACCCGCGACATCACCCGCGTTTATCAGATGGGCACGAACGAGGTGACCGCGCTTGATCACGTCACGATGGGCGCGGACGAAGGCGAGTTCATCGCGATTCAGGGCACGTCCGGTTCAGGCAAATCAACTCTCTTGAATCTGCTCGGCGGCCTGGATCAACCGACGACGGGCGAGGTGGTCTTTGATTCGCAATCGCTCGGGCCGTTGACGAAAAAACAGATGGCGCGTTATCGGCGTTTTTCCGTCGGCATGATTTTTCAGAACTTTAATTTGATTCCGACCATGACCGCGTCGGAAAACGTGAAGCTCGCTCTGGCTTTCGGCGGCCTGCGCGGCGTTGAGCGGCGACAGCGCGCAGCATCTTTGCTGGAGCGCGTCGGCCTGGCGGGCCGGGTGGACCACCGGCCCTCTGAAATGTCAGGTGGCGAACAGCAGCGCGTGGCGATTGCGCGCGCCCTGGCGAATCAGCCGCGCGTTTTGCTTGCCGACGAACCGACTGGGAATTTAGACTCAACGCGCTCTCGCGAGTTGCTCGCTTTGCTGCGCGAGATGGTCGAACACGATCGCTTGACGGTGCTCTTGGTGACGCACGATCACGAATTGGCGAGCAGCTACGCCGATCGAATAATCATGATGAAAGACGGAAAGGTGCTTGAGAATTGATTCATTTGATCATTGACTCATTGAACCAATGAACCAATGAACCAATGAACCAATGAGTAAATTTCGAGGTTAGTTATGTCAACACCAACCCCTCAGGAAATGACGCTGGATGCGATTCGTTCGGTGCCTTTGTTTGGTTCGCTCGATGATGAGGCGACGACCGACCTCCGCAGGCTGTTACGGACGCAAGACACAAAAGCGGGCACTACGTTGTTTCGCACCGGTGATGTCGGCGACGCGATGTACTTGATCGAAAGCGGCCGAGTGCGCATCACTGTGTCTGATGACGACAACAAGCCGATCGTGCTCGCGGAATTGGCGCGCGGAGATTTCTTCGGCGAGATGGCGATCATCGACGGAAAAAATCGTTCCGCGGACGCTGCCGTAATTGAGGATGCGAAACTTGCCGTCTTGTCACGCGACAACTTCTTGAGATTCATTCAAAGCAATCCGGCGGTGGCGCTGGAGATGTTGAGCGCAACTTTCTCGCGCTTACGACGCACGGACAAGATGCTGCAACAGCGCGTGTCGCGCAATGTAAATGAAGAACAGGACAAGCGGATGACGCTTGCCGACCGCGCCGCGGACATGCTCGCGGAGTTTGGTGGAAGTTGGAAATTCATCGGCCTCGCCATTGGGCTTATTCTGTTTTGGATCGCGCTTAATTCGCTCATTCTGATCAGGGGTTTTGATCCGATGCCTTACCAGATGTTGAATCTGGTGCTGGCCGTCGTGGCCGGCTTGCAGGCGCCGATTATCATGATGTCGCAGAACCGGCAAGGCTCGAAGGACCGCCTGCGCGCCGATTTGGATTATCAGGTGAACCTTAAGAACGAGTTGGCGCTGACTGAAGTGCTGCGACGCTTGGATGTTTTGGAGAGCGAGCGACTGCCACTGCTGTTTGCCGAACAGAACAAGAAGATTGGCGAGTTGAAAAGCCCTGCAGTTCGAGTCACGAACGCACTTTGACGATTGTTGTTTTTGCTCCTCTCCCAGTGGGAGAAGGGAGAAAACCGGCATCTCGGGACGGACATGATTCACGCAATCTTCTTCGACTTTAACGGCGTCATCATCGATGACGAACGCATCCACGTGAAAACTTATCGCGAGGTCCTGGCGGCGGAAGGCGTCGAGCTGACGGACGATGATTACTTCGCGTCGCTCGGCATGGATGATGCGGCGTTCGTGCGGGCAGCGTATCGGCGCGCGCGAAAAGGTTTGAGCGACGAGGACGCGCGCAGGTTAATCGATCGCGAACATGAGCTTCATCGAGAGATGATCAAGAACGATCTGCCCGTACCCGCCGGCGCAATCGCTTTTATCAAGGAAGCAGCCCGTCGGTATGATCTCGGAATCGTGAGCATGGCTGAGCGAAGCGAGATCGAGCACGTGCTCGAACTCGCCGGTATCAAAGATCAGTTCGCTCTAATCGTTCATGCTGAACCCGGCCGCAATCACAAACCCGCGCCTGACTGTTACCAAGCCGCGTTGGAATCGCTCAACCAAAGACGTCGCGCTGAGCGCAAGCTGCCGCTGGTCGCCAAAGAATGTCTGGTTATCGAAGACTCACCGCCCGGAATCGAATCGGGCCGAGCCGCCGGCATGCGTACCCTTGGCGTTACCACTACAGTCAGCGAAGATGCGCTGCGCCAGGCCGGCGCCGATATTGTTACGCACAATCTCTCTGATTGGACCAGCGAGGCGGTACACCATTTGTTTGACTAGTGTCGGATCGAAAACAGTCGTTGGGCTCAATCGATCCCGTCACTATCGTTCCAGGTACCGACACGCAGCGGCACGGAATCATGATCCGCACAATCGTCATTGGCGACATTCACGGCTGCTTCGATGAACTGACCGATCTGCTCGAGTTGGCGAACCTGCAATCGCACGATCGAGTCGTGGCCGTCGGTGATTTGATTACCAAGGGACCAAAGAACCGCGAGGTTCTCGAGCGGTTCATCGAAGACGGACGCTTCTCTTCAGTCATCGGCAATCACGATCGCAAGCTGAGACAGCGCATGCGTGGTGAACCCGTTCGTCTGACAAATGAACAGCAGAAAACTCTGGAAGAATTAGAAGCGGGTCGCGACAGATACTTAAACTATCTCCGCTCGCTGCCTTACGTAATCGATCTCGATTCTCATCTCGTCGTTCATGCGGGCGTTCGGCCCGGTGTTCCGCTTGACGAACAGATGGCTAGCGATCTGACCGAGATTCGGACGATGGGCGCCGATCCCACGCGACGGAAAGGCGTGGCCTGGTACGACGTCTATCGCGGACCAAAGACGATTCTGTTCGGGCACTGGCCGAAGAAAAAGCCGCGCCGGGCCGAGCACGCGATCGGCCTCGACACTGGTTGCGTCTACGGTCGCCGCTTGACCGCTTACATCATAGAAGCTGATGAGTTCATTTCCGTTCCCGCGCGCATGCCCTATCAGGATATGAAGTTGAAACCAAAGCCAGCTCTCCGCGATTCACCGCTCACGTAATCGTTTTTGATTGTCCCAAAGCGTCAATTGATCGTGTCTCGTTCTAAGTGATTCTTAATCACAACTGGCACAAATTCGTACGATACGGTTGCAACTGGTTAACAAAAGTTTTCTGATCGATTCCGCGCAAATCGCGAAAACAACGAATACGCGAAAAGCCGCTTCTCACGCTTGTACTCTCGGAACACAAGTTGCTGAAAGTACAGGCGCTGTCAGCAGAATTGTTTGAACGCACTTATCCGGCGTGGCCTCAGGATCAGTTCTCGGCTTCAGCAAATCACTTATGCAAGTCATACCAAATACCCCGCTGAAGGAAAGGCTTACCGCGGCTGAACCCGCGAAGGCCAAACTTGCGCTCGCTCCAGCTCCTGAAAGACGGATGCTGAATCGAGAGCTAAGCCTGATCGAATTCTTCCGTCAGGTGCTGAACGAAGCCCGCGATGAACGTACTCCGCTGCTTGAACGGCTTCGTTTCCTGACCATCTTTTCGAGCATCGTCGACGAGTTCTTTATGGTGCGCGTTTCCGGACTCAAGGAAGAGGTCGAGCACGGTTGGGTGCAGCCGTCGCTCGATGGAATGACTGCGGCAGAGCAACTAGGGGAGATTAGAAATCGTCTGCAGCCGATGCTCGCTGAGCAGATGCGCTGTTTGACAGAAGAGATCCTGCCGCAGCTTGAGCGCGAGGGAATAGTCGTCTCGTCATACAACGAGCTTTCTAAAGCTGAGCGCGATAAGGCCGACGAATATTTTGGGCGCGAAGTGTTTCCGGTATTGACGCCGCTGGCGGTCGATCCGGCACACCCGTTTCCTTACATCTCGGGACTCAGTCTTAATCTCGGAATCAGGGTGCGTTCAGCCGAATCGAATCACAATGAAGCGAGATTTGTGCGTCTGAAAGTCCCGCCGTCGCTGCCGGGCCTGATTCAGGTGAACGGCGAATCGAAATACACGTTCCTCAATGATGTGATCGCTGGGAACCTGGGGTCGTTGTTTCCAGGAATGATCGTCGAGCATGCGCACACGTTCCGGGTCACGCGCGATGCCGACATCGATATTCGCGACGAGGAAGCCGGCGATCTTTTACGCGCTTTGCAGCAGGAGTTGCGCAAACGCCGGTTTGGTTCCCCAGTCAGGCTCGAAGTTTCGGCGGCTATGACCGAAGAGATGCTCGGTTACCTGATGCAATCGGTCGGCGTCGAGCCCGATGACGTTTATGCTTTGCAGGGACCGCTAAATATTCTCGACCTCGGCGCGTTATGTGAATTGAAGCGACCCGATCTGAAGTACCGGCCGCTGCGAACTCATTTTCCGAAACCACTTTCTTCGGGGCGTTCGATCTTTGATGTGATCCGGCATCGCGACGTGATGTTGCATCACCCGTACACCGATTACTCGACCGTAATCAATTTCATTCGCGAAGCGGCAAACGATCCCAACGTCTTGGCCATCAAGATTTGTCTCTATCGCACGGGCCAGCAATCTGAGATTGCCGAAATCCTGCGACAGGCTGGCGAACAGGGGAAGCAAGTCACAGCGTTGATCGAGCTGAAGGCGCGGTTCGACGAAGCGAACAACATCGAATGGGCGCAGCGCCTGGAACGCGCCGGCGTGCATGTGGTATACGGATTGATCGGTCTGAAGACGCATTGCAAGTTAACGCTTGTCGTTCGTCGCGAAGGCGACACGCTGCGGCGCTATATGCACATCGCGACGGGCAACTACAATCCAACTTCATCTTCCACGTACACGGACCTTGGCATCTTCACCGCTGACGAACAGATTGGTGAAGACGCGACCGAGTTCTTCAATTACCTGACGGGGTATTCGGGGCAAAAGAATTACCGCAAGCTTCTGGTCTCGCCGGTAAATCTGCGCGAACGACTCACTGAATTAATTGATCGGGAAACTGCCCACGCGAAAGCGGGTCGTCCGGCGCGGATCATCGCCAAGCTGAACCGGCTTGCCGATGAACAAATTATCGAGCGTTTGTATGAAGCGTCGCAGGCCGGCGTGTCGATCGATCTAATCATTCGCGGCATTTGTATGTTGCGTCCCGGCGTACCCGGACTGTCGGAAAACATTCGCGTGCGCAGCATCGTGGGACGCTTTTTGGAACACAGTCGTATCTTCAATTTCGCGAACGGCGGTGACGAAGAAACCCACCTGGGCAGTCCGGATTGGATGTATCGAAATTTGGATCGTCGGGTCGAAGTTGTTTGCCCCGTCGAAGACCCGAAACTGCGCACGTATCTGAAAGAAGAAGTCCTCAACGCCTATCTTCGCGACAACGTCAACGCGAGCGAGTTGCATCCGGATGGATCCTACCGGCGAATCAAGCCGTCGTCTGACGAAGAGCCCTTCGACAGCCAAATGTTTTTCGAAGGCCGCGAAATTAATCAATAAGCCCCCCTGTCTATTCACATTCGAACCGAGGGTAAGCCGATGTTAAGACGAAAATATTTTGCGATACTAATTATTGCGGCAACGTTAGTATTTGTGTCTTTGCCGGCCGCGTTGTCTCAAGACAAAAAAAAAGAGAAGCAGCCCACCGCAATAGACCCAGCGGCGAAGACAGTGTTGTGGCGCGAGCCGACGGATATCGCTTCTCGCGATCTGTTTTTAGGTGAGGGCGGTGAAGCGACCAAGCCTGACCTGTCGAAAGTAACTTTCGTCGCGGACGAAACGCGCAGTTATTCAAAGAAATATCGCGTGCGCGACGGCTCGGGAAACACGTGGGTCGTTAAGATTGGACCGGAAGCCCAATCGGAAACTGCAGCGGTGCGACTGGTTTGGGCGGCCGGATATTTCGCCGACGTCACTTACCTGGTTCCACATGTCGAGATCGAAGGCAAGGGAAGTTTTGACAACGTGAGGTTTGAAGCGCGAATAAAAGGTGAGAAGCGCACCGCCCAGCGCTGGGATTGGGAGCACAACCCGTTTGTCGGCACGAAAGAACTTCAGGGGCTGAAGGTGCTGATGGCTCTAATTAATAACTGGGACATTCAGAATCACAATAACAATATTTTGCTGGTCACTGACGAAGCGACCGGTGAAAAAGAGGCCCGTTATTTTGATACCGACCTGGGCGCGAGCTTTGGCAAAGAAGGAAAATTCCTCGGCCACACCCGAAATAAGCCGAATCAATACGTCGCCGACGTCAAATTCATTACCGGAGTAAATCACGGCAAAGTTGTCTTTGATTACAAAGGTAAGAACCAACATTTGCTGAAAGATATTACGGTTGAGCAAGCCAAGTGGATCGGAAACATCCTGTCGCAATTGAGCGATCAGCAAATCAAGGACGCCTTCCGCGCAGCCAACTACTCGCCGGAAGAGATCGAGGCACTTGCCGCAACGGTACGCGCGAGAATAAACGAGTTAGTTGCTTTATCTGGATGATTATCTCCCTTCTCCACTTGGGAGAAGGGCCGGGGGATGAGGGCTGGCTGAATGCGACTCCTTTCATTTTTCTTTTTTTTCATGCCAGTGTCCAACGGTGGACAGTGGCATGAAGACCATTCATCACAAAAAGTCGTTCAGCGTTAAGCCCTCACCCCAACCCTCTCCCAGAGGGAGAGGGCAGAAGCCAATGCAGAAAAAGATTCGCATCACTGACGTTCTTTATCCTCACTGGCTGACACTCTCATTCGCGTTTCTCGCCGTTGTCGGCGAAAGCGTTACCGATATTCTCGATCCATGGCCTTTGAAGATCGTCTTCGACTACGTTTTTGGATCGAAGCGCATGCCCGACTGGTTGGCGAGCATTGTCAGCTTCATCGGCACCGACAAGTTTTCAATTCTGAACTTTGCGGTGCTGGCGGTGATCGTGATTGCGATCTTCGGCGCGATCAGCTCTTACATCGAAAAATATCTTACGACGAGCGTCGGCCAGTGGGTGATGCACGATCTGCGCCGCGTGCTCTACAGCCACATTCAGAAGCTTTCGCTTTCATATCACGATCGAAAACGCACCGGCGATCTTATCAGCCGCGTTACCAGCGACATCGACGCCGTGCAGAGTTTGATTTCGAACGTTCTGCTCGGGATGCTCGTTAACGTGCTGACGCTCATCGGCATGATCGTCGTGATGCTCTATCTGAATTGGATGTTCACGCTGATCGCGCTGCTGGTCGCGCCGGGACTTTTCCTCGTCGTCTATCACTACACGCATCGCATCAAGAAAGCGTCGCGCGCGATGCGCCGGCAGGAAGGTGAAGTCGTCAACGTGCTCGAAGAAGTGCTGTCGTCGATTCGCGTCGTCAAAGCTTTCGCGCGCGAAGATTATGAGCAGCAACGCTTAGAACGCGAGAGTCGCGAAAGCGTAGAGAAGGCTTTGCAAGCACGCAACGTGAAAGCGAAGTTGCAGCCGATGGTCGAAATTATCGTTGCGTGCGGCACGTGCCTGGTGCTCTGGTACGGCGCACGGCTCGTGCTCGCCGGCTCGCTGACTTCGGGTGAGCTGCTGGTGTTCCTGCTTTATCTCGGCAAGATGTATAAGCCGATGCGCGAGCTTTCGAAGATGACTGACACAATCTCGAAAGCGTCGGTGGGATGGGAACGCATTCGCGAAGTGCTCGAAAATGAGATGCAGATTCGCGACGTGCGCGGAGCTAAGAGTGCGCCCCGCTTCAAAGGGAAGATCGAATTCGATCGAGTGAGTTTCTCTTACGACTCGAACCAGCCGGTGCTGAAAGACATAACTCTGAAGATTGAGCCGGGACAGTTGGCGGCGTTGGTCGGCCCGACCGGAGCAGGCAAGACCACGATCGTGAGTTTGTTGCCGCGCTTTTATGACCTAACGTCGGGTGAAATCAAAATCGACGGCACAGACATTCGCAAGTTCAAACAAAAATCGCTGCGCGAGCAAATCAGTTTTGTGCTGCAGGAGACGCTGCTGTTTCGCGCGCCCGTCTGGCAGAACATTGCCTACGGAAAACCCGAAGCCAGCCGCGCAGAAATCATCCGCGCAGCCAAACTCGCCAACGCCGACGAATTCATAGACAAGATGCCCGAGGGTTACGACACAATGATCGGCGAGCACGGTGCGACGTTGTCGGGCGGACAACGGCAACGCATCACCATCGCGCGCGCTATCATCCGCAACTCGCCAATCCTGATTCTCGACGAACCTTCAGCCGGCCTCGATGCTGAATCTGAGAAACTTGTGTTCGATGCCCTCAGAAACTTGATGTAGGGTAAGACCTCGATCGTAATCGCGCACCGTCTGGCCACAGTGATTCGGGCCGACGTGATCTTCGTGATCGACGA
>QHXI01000060.1 GCA_003222895.1 Acidobacteriota bacterium
AGATGATTGATCGTGGCTCGTCAGCCTTGATCACTTGAGGACCGCGAACGGCGGTTAACTAAAACCATCAGTCTCATGTCAAAGAGCAAACAACTGGAACAACTACAGGCGCTTCGGCGTCATGGGTGAACTCTGCACTAGAATACCCTTGACTTCGATCAGCGCTTCATAGATGACCTCAACTTTCTTCGTTAATAAATCGCTCACTTCAAACGTCTCTCCACTGGAACTTCCGTTCGGAATTCTTGTCCAAACTTTTTTGCGCGGCTCGTCGTACTTGAAAGCACTTGGTCGGGAATTATGCGTTATCTCTATTCATTTTACGGCGACGCGGGCAAGATCGCGTTCCAGTCAATCCTGGCGCATAAGCTGCGCGCGTTTCTCACGCTCATCGGCATCATTATTGGCGTCGCGGCCGTCGTCGTAGTCGGCGCGTCGGTCAGCGGACTGAACACGTACGTGACCGACAAAGTTGCGAAACTCTTGGGCGCGAACCATTTCATGATCGCGCGGATGGCGTTTCAAGGTCATATGTCCGACGACGATTTCGAGCGCATGAATCGCCGCAACAAGCGCCTTAACTGGGACGATTACGAATGGGTCCGCGATCATTGCACGTCGTGCGCGGAGGTCGGCGTCGAGGTCGGATCGCAAGTCGATCTGAAGCAGGACGGCGTCGAGTTTCCGGGCGCAATCGTTTTTGGCGTGACCTCGAACATGGAAGAGATCGAAGACAAGACGATCGCCGATGGCCGCTTCATTTCGCCAGACGAAGTTCAGCGTTCAGCTTTGGTATGCGTGCTCGGCAGCGAGATCAAAGAAAAATTCTTTCCGAACGTCGAAGCGCTGGGTAAGACTTTGAAAGTGCGCGGCTTGCCGATGCAAGTCGTCGGCGTTGAAGAAAGCCGCGGCGCGTTTTTTGGCGATTCGCTCGATCGGCACATCTACATTCCAGCGACAACGCACTTGCAGATTTTCGGGCGCAACGGTTTGCAGATTCACGGCAAAGCGACGACGCGCGACAACTTCCGTCCGGTGATCGAAGATGCGCGGCTGCAAATGCGTAACAAGCATCGCTTAAAAGGAAACGATGACGATGACTTTGGTTTGGTGAACGTCGAAGACCTGAATAATCAGATCGATCAATTCACCGGAACGATAGCAGCCGTGGTGGTTCCGATCACGCTGATCACACTGCTGGTCGGCGGCATCGTCGTGATGAACATCATGCTGGTCAGCGTCACCGAAAGAACTTTTGAAATAGGTTTGCGTAAAGCCGTGGGCGCAACCAAACGACAAATCCTGACGCAGTTTCTGATCGAGTCCGGAATGCTCTGCGCGTTTGGTGGCCTGATTGGATTGTTAGCTGCTTACGGAGTGACGAAATTAATCACCGCGCTGGCGCAGATCACGATGACGATTACGATCGGCTACATTCTTTTGGCGCTGATCGTTTCATCGGTGATCGGAATGATTGCCGGCATTTATCCGGCATTTAAAGCAGCTCGATTGGATCCGATCATGGCGCTGACGAAAACGACTTAGACACGGAGACACAGAGAATGCGAGCCACAAAAAGGCACAAAATGCGCAAAAAGGAGAGAGGACAACTGGATCAACCTGAGGCCGATCTTTCTTTTGTGCCTCTTGTGCCTTTTGGCGGCTGCTTCTTTCTTTTCTCCGTGTCTCTGTGCCTCTGTGGCAGATGTGAATCGTGAAACTTCGCTTACCCAAAATCTTTCCGCGTGAAACGCTGAAGATGGCGCTCGACAACGTGCGCTCGAACAAGTTTCGTAGCTTCCTTACGGTGCTCGGGATCGTCATCGGCGTGATGGCAGCGATCGTAGTCGCGTCGATTCTCACCGGTATGCGCCAAAGCATTATCTCGATCATCGAAGAGTACGGCACGAATAATATCTACGCGTTTCATCTTACGACTGGACCGCGAACGACGACCGATCGCGCCGAGCGTCTGCGCAAACCTTTAACGGTTGCCGATGCTGACGCGATCAAGGCCCAGGCCAACTCGATTGAAGACCTCGCTGTTTGCGCGCCGAACGTCGGCTACAACGGCGGGCCATTCGACGACAACATAACTTACCAGGGCCGAAACTATCGCTGGGGAAACACGCAAGGCGTGACGCCAAACTATGCGAACATCGTTAATATCACGATTCGTGAAGGCCGCTTCGTTACCGACTCAGACGAAGAGCAGCGGCGCAACGTGATGGTCATCGGCGTAAATGCCGCCGACGCGTTGTTTCCTGGAAAGCAAGACAGCATCGTCGGCACTGAAGTGCGCATGGGCGGCTACAATTTTGAGATCGTCGGCGTTTTGGAGAAGCGCAAAGCCGGCTTCTTTGGCGAGAACGAAGAAGACAACGCCGTGCTGATTCCGTTTCGCACCGCGCAAAAAGTTGCGCCTGGCCGCGGCTGGATTCTGTTTGTGATTCAAGCGCGCTCCGGTCAATTGACTGAAGCGCTGACACAAGCCGAAGACATTCTGCGCCGCCGGCGCAACGTGAAGTTCGGCGATCCGGACAACTTCGATATCAAGACTGCGGACAACTTCGTCAAGCAGTTCGACAGCATCTTCGCGATGATCGGATTGGTTGCGATCGCGATTTCCAGTTTGGGATTGTTGGTCGGCGGCATCGGCGTGATGAATATCATGCTGGTGAGCGTAACTGAACGAACGCAGGAGATAGGAATACGCAAGGCACTCGGCGCGCGCCGTCGCGACATCACGAATCAATTCTTGTTTGAAGCGATGACGCTGACGTTTCTGGGCGGGATGCTCGGCGTGATCCTGGCGATCGGCACCAGCAAACTGGTGATGTTATTGATTCCAAGCCTGCCCGCATCGGTTCCGCTGTGGGCGGTCACCTCGGGAATTAGTGTGAGCGTCGGCGTCGGATTGATCTTTGGAGTCTGGCCGGCGCGCAAAGCCGCGCGCCTGGATCCGATTGAGTGTTTAAGATACGAATGATCGTGTCAGAAACCCGCGCGTAAGCAAGAGCTGCTGTCGCGAGAGTTCCCCTCCCTAACGGTCGGGCTTCTGACACTCAATGCTCCTCGGTCGCCGGTGTGCTGATCGATCCAATGATCTCCTGATACTCAGGATCATTTCGCAACGAATCCCAATTCGTATCTCTTTCAAACCAGCGTTTGTTTTCGTTGCCTAACGCGATTGCGCGGCGCAACCATTGCAAAGCCTCGTCGCGCTCGCCTTCCATCGCGTACGCCGACGCCAACCAATACGCAACGTCGTGATCGGTGTCTGCGGTCTTTCTTACTTCGTCAGTCAATTGCGCGCGCGCCTCTTCATTGAATCCGAGCGCGCTTAAGAACGTCGCGTAAATGGGACGAATGCCGTCGAGCTGGGGCTGTTGCTCCAGCACTTGTTCGAGAATTTCCGCGGCCTTCACGTGTTCGCCGTGATAGTAAAGCGCGCGTGCGCGGAATGTTTTGATCAGCGGATGGTCCGGTTCGACCGCTGCGCCCCTGTCGAGTTCCGCCAAAGCTTCGTCATATTTCCCCTGGCTCGTAAAAATTCGCGCGCGATTATAAGCAGCGACGACCTGCTCTGCCGGATTCAAACGGACCATGCGCTCGAAAGATCGCAAGGCTCGTTCCGGATCGCCGTCGAGCCGCGCCAGCACGCCGCTGACGAAATGCACGCCTACATCATTCGGATTTTCGCGGCGAAGTTGCTCAGCCTCTGCCCGCGCCTTCTGCTTTTCACCCTGCGCAAGATGAATGAAGACCATGTGCATGCGCGCTTCCAACAGATGCGGATCGATCGCGAGCGCTTGATCGAAAGCTTCCTGCGCATTCGCATAATCGTCGGTCTCGCCGAATCCTTTTCTGACGCGATTCGCGTACGCGCTGCCTAAACCACAATGCGCAAGTGCAAACGAAGGATCTATATAAGTCGCGCGCTGAAAATGTTCGATCGCTTCGTCGACGTCTTTGCGCGCGATCGTGTGATAAATGTAGCGGCCCAGCGAATCGCGGCCACGCAGGTATTCCTCGTAGGCCTCGGCGTTCGCAGTCTTGCCTTGTTCGAGACGATCTTTTTCGTCCGGCGAAAGCTCGAGCCGCAGCCCGTCGCAAATCTCCTGCGTGATCGTATCCTGAACATTAATGATGTCGGTCGCGTCGGCGTCAATGCGATCGCTCCAGAGCAAATCTCCCGAGTCGACATCGACCAGTTGCGCGGTGACACGAATCCGATCGCCGGCGCGCAGGAAGCCCGCCGATAAAACCGCCGAAACGCTCATCTCGCGACCGGCCTGCCGCGGATCGACTTGCGTGTTTTGATACCTGACGATTTCAGAGGAAGGACGCACGACGAGCGAACGCACACGGGCGAGTTCAGTAATGACCGCATCGGCCAAAGAGAATTCGTAAAAGCTGGACTGCGGATCGTTACCGACGTTTTTGAATGGAAGAATCGCGACGCTCTTGCGTTCGCGATCTCCCATACTGGTCGCCGGCGTTTCGTGAACGGGGCGCTCAAAGCTCGACTCGCGCGGTTGTGAAGGTCGATCACTGGTGACATTGCGCAACCAACGCAACGCGCGCCCCATGCGGCCGCTGCCGGCCATGTGTTTCGGCGCAACCGGCGTGATGCGCTCGTAGTTTTGCGGTCCACCGGTTTCGATTTCGCGCAACACGGCGCGCAGATTGTCGCGCAGCTCGCCAACTTTCTGATATCGGTCCTTCGGATTTTTCGCGAGCGATCGATCGAGAATCACTTGCAATTGCCACGGAGCGCCGCCCGGTCGCGCTTCATTCAGCGGCCGCGGATCTTCATGAAGCACCGCGTGCCGCACATCGATGCTCGTCTTTCCCTGAAACGGCCAGATGCCGGTCAGCATCTCGTAAAGCAAAACGCCTGTCGAAAAAATATCGGCGCGCGCATCGACGCGTTCGCCGCGGGCCTGCTCAGGCGCAGCATAGGTCGCTGTGCCATACGGAATTCCAACTTCGGTGAGATCCGTGTGATGGATTCCCGCCGGGCTCATGCTTTCATCAACCAATTTCGCCAGACCGAAATCGAGGATCTTGACCTGGCCTGAAGGCGTGACCATCACGTTGCCGGCCTTGATGTCACGATGAATGATGCCGCGTTCATGCGCCGCGGCCAGCGCATCGGCAACTTGAATTGTGATCGAAAGCGCACTGGCGAAATCGAGCGGCCGTCCGTTCACCAAGTCGCGGACGTTCTTGCCATCGACGAACTGCATCGCGATGTAATGCACGCCGTCGATTTCGTTCAAATCAAAAATCGTGCAGATGTTCGGGTGATCGAGCGCCGAAGCCAGTCGGGCTTCGCGTTCGAATCGTTTAAGGTTGGCTTCTTTGACGGTTAGTTCCGGCGGAAGGACTTTGATGACAACGGGGCGGCCAAGCTTTGTGTCGGTCGCTTTATAAACTGTTCCTTGACCACCGGCGCCAATCTTCTCGAGGATTCGGTAATTCCCAAGTTTCGCGCCGATCATTCTTTCGTATATTAAACGCTTAGATGGTGATGTACCGCAAGCTGGTAGCTTGCGAGTCTGGAGTCTGGAGTGCGAAGTCTGGAGTCTTAGGCGTGCCAGTCGTCACAATAATCATGTCTTACTCCGTTGAAAGTTAATTGAACCTTTCATTAGAACACTTAACTCTTTAGACTCCAGGACTCCAGACTATTTCTTTCCCTGCGCAATCTTCTCAGCTTCCGGCAGCATCCGCAGTCTTAACATCGCAATCACGCCAAACAACGGGCCCGGAGCGAGAACCGCAAACGCGTAGCGCCATCCCACGATTCTTTCAACATGCGGAATCAATTCGATTGAGATCGTCGTTAGCAGAAACCCGAGAGACGTCTGAATCGTCAAGGCCGTGCCAAGATATTGCGGATCGCCAAGCTCAGTCACGCACGCTGAAAACTGAGCTGAATCTGCGACCACGCTCGCGCCCCAGATTGCCGCGACGATTAGGAGCGCGACTGGATTCGCGCCAAACAGAAATCCAATTAAGAGACAACAACTACCGCTGATCGCCATTGCGGCTGAGGTCACAACCGTGCGGCCGATTCGATCCGCAACTAAGCCGGCGACCACACATCCGATCGCGCCGCAACCGATCACGAGAAACGATCCAACTTCGGCCAACGATGGATCGCTTTTGCGAGCGGACAGGCTCGCGCGAATCATGAACGGAACCCACGTCCACATCGCATACAGCTCCCACATGTGACCGAGGTAACCAAGGTTCGCCAGTCGCACGCCACGATTGTGAAAGACTCGCCCAACTTGCTTCCAATCGAATCGGGCCGCCGGCAAAGCGAATGGACCATCGTTCACAAAGATCAGCACCAGCAGTCCGCCAACGACCGCAAGCAGCGATACGAACATTACGTTGTAGCGCCAGTTCGTGCTTCCAATTCCATTGATCAAGTACGGCGTCGCTTTGCCAAGCGTCAGCGCTCCGATCAGCGTTCCCAGCGCGAGGCCGCGTCCACGACCAAACCAGGTCGCGAGTATTTTCATCGCCGGCGGATAGACTCCAGCCAGAAACATTCCGGTTAGAAACCGCAACGGAATTGCGGCTGAGGCATCGTGCGCGAACCAACCGAATGCGCAGTTAGCGATGGCAGCGGCTATCGCGGTGACTGTGAACAAATGCCGGGGACTGATGATGTCTGGAAGATTCAGAAGCGCACTCAGCAAGGTTCCCGACACGAAGCCGATCTGAACCGAGAGCGTCAACCAGCTCGCCGTACTTCCGGTGAGATTCCATTCCCTTGTTAATTCCGAAACAACGGCTGAACCACTGAACCAAAGCGACATGCCCAGCAGCTCGGCGAGGGCTAGTAACGCGAGGGTCTGCCAACGCGACTTGAATCGTTCAGTCGAGGAATTTAGCCCGTTTTGCAAGCCGCAGATTGTAGCGCAAAGCGCAGCGAACAGCCCGCGCGATAATTGAGGGAAACGCTCCCGGCGCGCAGTCCGCGACGAACTCAAGAATTCCTCAACTCTGTTCAGCTACGCTGGACTGGTTATGACAACCGGTGCTTCACCGTCGTTGTGAGCAGACGAGTCAGGTCCTTGGAGACTTGTCGACAGACTCTTCCCCGGCCTGGCTCGTTCCTGCCAACGACGACGCTTTACCTGAGGGGGGTTTGCGCATGTACGCAACAAGTTCCTCAATCGGCGTGTTTCATCTGGTTATTGACGCGGCGAATCCCACGTCTACCTTGTGCGGATTGAGAGTAGTGCCAATCGTCATCGATCGTCCCGCCACAAGCGAGACTCTATACCTAACATCGACGAAACCCGCCGGCTCTGTCTTGTGCCGGGAGTGCCGCAGTATCGACCAACGAGAAAGAGGCGACGACCCGTCTGCGTAGAGGAAACAGGTGTCTCTTCACGATTGGAAATTTTTTGTTGACTTCGTTGCTTCGCGGGACTAATCTGCGCGCACCTCGCAATGCCTTATACCTAAAACTGACTCAGTCGCGTCTTCGCACTTTGTACGTGCGACGCTAAACATTTCTTTGTGTAACTCAAGATATTGGAGGTGATCTTCCATGGCGAATGGTTTGAATGGGCAAACTACCCTGTGGGCCAAATTCACAAGTCTCATTATCGATAATGACGGCGAAGTAAGATGGACCTTCTATCAGGGGCTGGCGATCGTTGCCGGTATCGGCATCCTGATTGTCTATTCCGCGAAGAGCCCGGCATTTCCGCAGTCCCTCGCTGTAGGTCTGCTCGTCGCCGGCGCATCTTTGGCCTGTGGCATCTTTATCGGCTTTCTTTTCGGCATTCCGCGCACGGTCCAGAAGCCGCAGGCTGCGGACGGCACTACAGCCTCTCAAAGCGATTCAGGTGTCAACACCAATCTCGAACAGATCTCCGATTGGCTGACCAAGATAATCGTCGGCGTCGGATTGGTGCAGTTGTCCAAGATGCCCCCGAGAATTAAAGCACTTGTCGAATACATGTCATCGGCTTTCGCAGATCAGAAAGTCTCGCCGGCAACTGTTCTGACGATCATGGCTTATTTCGCCATTTTTGGTTTTCTCTTGGGCTATTTGTGGACCAGGATCTATCTAACGCGCGAATTCAATCGCGTTGAGAGACAAACGCGTGATCGACCTGAATTCTTTGAAGGACTAATACATGCCTTTCTGTATCAGCCGATGCCAACCGGATTCAAGTATGCGATCGCTAAAGCGGACGAATATAAGCAGCGCTTCGGGATGGACAATTGGCGCGTCTGGTTTTACCTGGCCTGCGCGTATGCTCAACAGTACACTTTCGAGAAGCGGGCGCCAAAGCCTGATGAGCAGAAGAAGAACGCTGCGCGTGACAATTCGTTAGATGCAGTCCAACACGCATTGCAACTCAATCAGGATGCCAAGCCCATCATAAGAGGCCTATGGGATCCCGCACAGGCCAAGCCAACAGAAAATGATCTGCAAGTGTTTTATGAGGATAAGGACCCCGGGTTCATGGCGGTCCTGGGCAATCCTGGAGAGACGTACCCGCCGTAAACCAGGGAGCAGGCAGGGCGATCGAAAACGCGCTGCCCGCGGCAATCATGAATCACAACATGGAGTTGGCAGCCCTATAGTGTTCACCCGCTCGCGCGCTGATTTAGTTGCGCCGGCAATTGCTTATCTACCTTCGTACGAGACGGCAGAAGCCCAGTTCCGATACATTCCTTCTGGAGAATTCTATTGACTTCAAAGTTGAGCAGGAATATGCTTCGCCCACCTCGCAAGCGCACTTACTGAATCCGAGTTCAACTAACTCGAAACCATTAATAGGAACTCGAGATTCTTATCAGGCTGGTTCCCGGAGCCTGCGACCAAACCCGCATCCTCTTCGCGCCAGCCGAGATTGGCAGTCACCCTTTGACGGCTTCAATGGTCGACAAGTTACGGAGGGTGTAACTCTCTGAAAACATGCATTAGAAAGGAGCCTCAGAATGAACTTCCCTGAATTCAAGCCTGCGGACAAGCAGTCGGACCTCGAGGCGTTTTACTCAAAACACATTCTCGGTTCAGATGGAAGACCGACAGCGGAATGGCAAAGCGAACACTTGACTAGAATCACGCCCGCCTATCCTTTAACTTTGGCTTTCCCTCCGGGTACCGAAGTAACGCGGGTTCTCTGCCATAAAAAGGTAGCCGATAGTCTGACAAGCGTATTCGCAAGCATACTTGCGCACTTCGGCTCGCTGGACGAAGTTCGCAAAGCTCGCATGCATCTTTTTGGTGGCTGCTTCAATTTTCGGCGCATCACTGGAGGCACGCGCCTAAGTGATCATGCGTGGGGAATCGCTATCGACATAGATCCCGACAAGAACCCGTTCAACAAAAAGCATGACCCATCAAAAGGAATGATGCCCTTGGAGGTCGTCAAGATATTCGAGGATGCGGGTTGGCGGTGGGGCGGGCACTTCAAAAAGCCTGACTGTATGCACTTTCAGGCAACGGCCTAGCCAAGCGCATGTTCCTAAAATGTCTCCATGGTCGGCCTTTCTTAATGATGGAGAATGGCTGCAACGAGGGTTTGTGTCTGGCTCTCAAGAAGAACAATAGCCACGCTCATTTTTGAATCAAGCCGACCGGGTGACCCAGCGCCGAGCCGAACAAGTTAACTTCAGAAAGGAGGCTTTGATGAACTGCGACAAGGAAACTGTAGCTACAATAGGTGGCACGAAGGTCTTCAGACTTAAGGGCAAGAGCGCCTTGTTCTTTCGCGCGGATATTGAGATTGATGCTGATGGTTCCCCTCGCGCTTACCATCCCACCAACGACAAGATCGCTCTTGATTTCAAGGCGAACGGTTTTCCGTTTGCGGTTGTTCATGTTAATGGAAAACCACATATACAGGGCCCAAACGATCCTGCCCCCGGTTTCTTTGTTTCGATGACCTCGCTGGAGGACACAAGTAAAGAGAAGACCGACCCCCGACGATACGTAGACTCTGTGGAGATTCCGTACATAGTGCTTCCTTCAGGGCTGATCGGAAACGGCAAGGCGAAGCTCGGAGATTTTGCGGCAGTTATCAATAAGAAGAACAACAAATCATCGTTTGCAATTTTTGCGGATGTAGGGCCAAAAAAGAAACTCGGAGAGGGTTCGATCGCTCTGGCGGCCGCTTTGGAGGTCAAAAAGAATCCAAAGACCGGAGGCCCTGCGGCCGATCTGATTTACGTTGTATTTCCCGGTTCTGGAAACGGGAAGCCAAGATCTCTCGACGAAGTAAACAGCAATGGTCAGGTGGCGTTTGCGAATTTTGGCGGCATGGAGCAGGTGAATGCTTGCTTTGGTGCATAACAAATGAGCTGGTTCCCAGAGCGATTATCGGCGCACACTTCTTGATCCAGCCTTTCGACGACTAAACAAATGGTCGTCGCCTCGGAGAGATTAGATATGAACTTCCTAAGGTATCTGGATGCAGAGAAGGTTGGATTAGCTCTTGCTCTCGTCGCGTTAGGTGTGGGCTTATGGCATCTGCGAGAGATTAAGGAAATCTCCGGATCGATATCTACCCGATATGTCGATACCTTCCCTAGGAACTTGCCCTCCATCATTGATCTAATGGACCGAACCACTGGCAGCCTTTGGATCGTTACCGATACTCCTGCCTACGGCCATTTCTCGAACCCCGGTGGGTTTGAAAAATATAAAGTTAAACTAGAAGGCTTGGCCTCACCGGATAGTAAGATAAGTATTAGGCTGCTCACCTATGATGATCCAACCAGGATGTCTCACGCCAAACAGCAATTCTGCACAACAGACATTAATCAGCTTCGGGAGAGAGACAGCTATAAAACTTACTTCGCCTATTGGAGGAACAAACCCCAGCCCGAGACGATGGACAATTTTTATAATCCGATCCACGAGAACAATGATAACTTTCGGCGGGAACTTGCTCAGTACAACATTGAGATTAGCGAAACCAAAAACCCATTACCGGTTTTTCTTTGGATGCGTGACGAGCACGAGGCGATCTTTTCTTTTTACAACTACGGCCAAAGCCCTCGTGAAGTATCATTTCGCACTAATGATCAAAAGCTGCTTGCAGTACTCAAGGAAATGGCAGAGGTGGCCTTCAAAGACAGCAGTAGATATGAACCTCAGCCGAAGGCAAAATAATTACCGGCTTCGACGCTTCAGGTGACTCTAAAGACTACGAATAGAATTTTGAATAATGCCTGAGTTTATTTACCCCTATCGCTGATTTAGTTGCGCCGGCAATTGCTTGTCGACTTTCGGACGAGCAGGCAGGTCGGCGATAGTCCACAGAGTCATGTAGACCGTGCGCGTGACTTTCTCCATCTTGTCATAATCGATCTTCTGCGGCTCGTCGCCGGGGCGGTGATAGTCTTCGTGCACGCCGTCAAAATAAAAAATGATCGGGATGCCTTTGCGCGCATAGTTGTAATGATCGCTACGGAAAAAGAAATGATTCAAATCGTTCGGATCGTCGTAGCGATAGTCAAACGTCAGATTGAGGAACGATTTGTTCACCGTTTCGCTTAAGTTACCTAGTTCAGTGCTCATCATCTTCGATCCGATCACGTAAACGGTGTTCGGCCCAGACAGATCTTTGTTGAGTTGATTCGTGTCGCCTTCTTTTTTGCTCCGGCCAATCATGTCGATGTTCAGCTGCGTGACGATCTTATTGAGCGGGATCGTGGGGTAATCGGTAAAGTAACGCGAGCCCCACAGACCTTTCTCTTCGCCGCAATGCCACACAAACAAGACCGATCGTTTCGGTCGTCGCTTCGCGTGCGAGATCGCCTCGGCCATTCCCAGCAGAGCGGTAGTCCCTGAGCCGTCGTCATCGGCGCCGTTGCATATCGGATCGGCAGTTCCCGGCGCGCAGATGCCTATGTGATCGTAATGCGCGCCCACCGCGACGTATTCATTTTTCAAAACCGGATCGCTGCCTTCCCAAACGGCGACTATATTTTGAGTGGCCGGATGTTCGCTCTTCACCGCCACGGTAATCGTAACTTTCTTGTCCGCGCTAAGATCGAAAGCCGGAACGTCCTGGCCGTTCGCGAGCGCGACCGCATCGACTTTTTCGCCATCAAACAGGGCCTTCGCCATTTTCACGGACATCACGATGTTGGGAACGGGCGGCGTGCTCGGTTGGGAAGTGAACTTTTCGACGACCGAACGAGCGGGCTGCATCGCGCGCTGCTTAAGCTGTTCCCAACTTAGCAACGCGTTCGCATCCGGGATTACCAGCACGCCTTTGGCGCCGTGCTGTTGCGCGTAAACGCCGGGGCTGCTCCAATCGGTTCCCATCTGGCCAGCGAGGTCTGCGCGTGTCACTCCGCGCGGAAATCCGCTGCCCACAACCACCATGACCTTGTCTTTCACGTCGACGCCTTTGTACGAATCAAGGTTCTTCGACTTGATCACCCAGCCATTGCCGGCAAACACAAACGGTCCGGTCAGTGTCGCCGCGACCGAGTTCGGCAGGAAGTCTTCGCCGACAACAAAATCTTTTCCGTTAATCTGCGCCGTTGTCTTGGTCGCGTCGACCGCCTCGCGCCGCAGGGCGATCTTTTGAAAGAAAGTTCCCTCGTCGCCCATGGGCTTAAAGCCCCAGCGGCCAAGATTCATCGCGATGAATTTCGCGGTCGTGTCCAACCCGCGCGAGGGTGTGTCGCGTCCTTCCATTTCATCAGACGCGATGAACGTAAGATAGCTGCGCAACAGTGCCGCGGTTATCGCGTCGACGCCGCGCGCTTTGATAATGACTACGGATGTATGCGCGCTGGCGCGAGCCGCTGGGCGTTGCGCAAGAGTCGTCGGCAGCGCGAGCGAAAGCGCCGCCAGAACGATCAGCGAATAGAGTTTTAGTGTCTTAAGCATGATGTCGGTTTATTTATACGCGCCAATGCGGGATTTGGTTACGCGTGTTGGACCGCGCCGACCAACTTCGTTAGCGTGTCTTTCGCGTCGCCGTAGAGCATCCCCGTCACCGGTTTGAAGAATAGAGGATTTTCGAGGCCGGAGAAACCTTTGCCCTGACCGCGCTTGAGGACGATCACGGATTTCGATCGATCGACTTCGATGATCGGCATGCCGGCAATCGGGCTGGATGGATTGTCGCGCGCGTCGGGATTCACAACGTCGTTTGCGCCGATGACGACCGAGACGTCTGTGCTGGAAAGTTCAGGATTAATTTGTTCGAGTTCGTAAAGCTGTGAGTAAGGCACGTTCGCTTCCGCAAGTAAAACGTTCATGTGACCGGGCATGCGACCGGCAACAGGATGAATGCCGTACTTCACGATCACGCCGCGCTCTTCGAGCACGTTCGCCAACTCGCGCACCGCGTGCTGCGCCTGCGCCGTTGCCAAACCATAACCGGGCACGAACACAACCTTGCTCGCGTACGCGAGTTGCACGGCAACATCATCCATGCTGACTTCGCGCATTGTGCCCTGTTCGCCTTCACCAGCCGTCGCTGTCGCCGCACTTCCGAAGGCGCCGAACAAAACATTCGTGATCGAGCGATTCATCGCGCGGCACATCAGAATTGAGAGAATGAATCCTGAGAATCCATCGAGCGTTCCCGCGATGATCAGCACGTTATTGCCGAGCACGAATCCCGTCGCCGCCGAAGCGAGTCCCGCGTACGAATTCAACAGAGACATCACGACTGGCATGTCCGCCGATCCAATCGGCAACACGAGCAAGACTCCGAAGACGAATGCCAGCCCCAGCATCACGTAAAACGGAATGACTGCCGTTGGCACGAAGATCAGATAGATGAACAGCCCGATAGTCACCGCCAGCAGAGTCATGTTGAAGATGTTCTGCCCGCGATAGACCAGCGGCTTGCCCGGCACAATTCCCTGTAATTTTCCGAACGCGATCAGACTGCCGGTGGTCGTGAGCGATCCGAGCATGATCTCGAAACCCATCGCGCCCATCTTCACCTGGCCTAACTCTGCCAGCGGCTTGAAGCCATGCGTGTAGCTGTAATACTCCGCGATTCCGACCAGCGCCGCCGCGAACGCGCCGAACGCGTGCGACAACGCAGTTCGTTGCGGCATCGCAGTCATTGGCACCCAGACACCCATCGCTGCGCCAAGCGTCGAACCCAGTAGCAGGCCCACGATGATCCAGGTGTAGGAGACGATCTCGAAGTGCATGAGCGTGCCGATGATGGCCATCATCATGCCGAACTCGGCCATGTGCATTCCGCGCTTGGCGGTTTCGGGATGGCTCAAGCCCTTCAATCCGAGAATGAAAAGGATCGAAGCAAGCAGGTAACTAAATTCGATGAAGTATGTTTGCCAGTTCATTACGATCTATCCGCAGATTACGCAGATTTCACAGATTCGAAAAAAGAATTAGCCACGAAAAAGCACAAAAGGCTCAAAATGAAAATTCCTGGCTCGGGATCAATTTCAGTGAAGAACTTGCGTTCGGTTTTGATTTCATTCTGTGCGTTTTGTGCCTTTTTGTGGCCGATGTTTCTTATCTGTGTAATCTGCGAAATCTGTGGATTATTTCTTTGTTTCTCTGCGCTTGAACATCCTCAACATGCGATCGGTAATTACGAAGCCACCGACCACGTTCGTCGTCGAACAAACAACTGCAATGAATCCAAGAACCATCGCGACCTTGCTGTGATGCGGCCCGGTGCCGCCTGCAATCACAATCGATCCGACCAGCGAAATGCCTGAGATCGCATTCGTCGCCGACATCAGAGGCGTGTGCAAGAGCGGCGGCACGCGCGAGATGACTTGATAGCCAAGAAACGCGGCAAGCGCAAAGACGTAAAGGGCGGTAATGATGTTTGTTGGCGACATTAGGTTCCTGATTTTAAGCAGCCTTACTCTGAGATAATAGTGAATTAACGATCTGGTGGACGCGCTTTCCTGAAAGAGTTTCTTTTAAGACCGCTATGAACGAAGTTTCATCCGGGCACTGGACATTACTCCCGCCTAGGTGGCGAATGACTAGTAAGGGATACAGAGTCATATCGTGAGAAATGGTGAGTACTGTAACTCGGTAATTGTCGAGTGCCGGAGCAACGATTTCGAACTCTGACACGATGTTGCCGCCCCTTTGTGTGGTTATCACGTCTCCAACCAAGACGTTATTTGTTTGGTCGCCAAGGATCGTCGCCTGCTCTCGCAATATGCTCACGGGTGTTCGTAGATCCCCCGATTTAGGTAGGTCCCCCCAAAGATTTTCGGTGTTCATGCCGTTTCCTTTCTTTAGATCTCTGAAAGATCTAACGCAAATACGATCGGTAAATGATCTGATGCACTCACTGTGTCAGGGATTCCTTCGTTCGTAAGGAGAGACTTCGCCCCTACAACCGTCACCACTTTGAATGCTTCGTCGCGAAATCTGTTAATCAATTCAGGCCGTAATAAGATTTGATCGTAAGTATTCCAGAAGTAATTCACTTGTCTATTGCTCTGACGATAATACGTGCCTGGTGGCCCTTCGGAGCAATCTCCCATTCTTCCCCACATCGGGTTATAAAAGAAAAATCGCGCCTCACCCCCAACGACTCTAGATATCTTTAGCGCTGTTCTCTTGTCCATTACTGCATGTAATGCCTCGGCAGCGGAGACTCCCGCTTCAAAAGGATTCATGTTGAGATCGCCTACGATGACTGTTCTCCGATGGCCAACATGGCTTTCTTGCTCTTCAATTTTTCTCGCAAATCGCGTTGCCGTCAACGATTGGTCCTCGGACTCTTGATAGAGTTTACTCGACAGATGAGCCGCGACGAGAAGTATCTCAACACCAACGGGAGGAACCAATCGTCTGATTGAAAGAAACCCGGTATCCGCCAATGGCTGAATAGCAGTTCGAGGTAAGCGGGCCAAGATCAGCAACCGATCCAAAGCGCTAAAGGTCAACGAATACTTCCGTACTCTTTTTGCATTCAACGTTACCAATAGATCGGCGACTTGAATTTTGCACTCAGCTAATATGATAACGTCTATATCATGCTCGACCGCGATTGCGGCGATGGTTTCTTGAAGTGGTTTCTGATTTAGATTCCAGAATAGAAAAGTCATGGCTGCCGGTCTTTGTTTCGATCAAGTTGCGCCCATCGCCGCCGCCACGCGTTGATTCATCCACTTGCCTTCGTGCGTCACGCACGATGGGCCGACGATGTTGTCTTCCATGTCGACGTGCAGCTCGCCGTCTTTGATCAGTAGAGTCAAAAACGATGTCACGTTGCGTGAATAAAGTTGACTGGCATGCACGGGCACAGTCGCCGGCAAGTTTGTAGGCGCGAGAACCGTGACACCATTGCGTTCGACATTCTCGTCGGGCTTGCTCAGTGTGACGTTGCCTCCAGTTGCCCCAGCGAGGTCGATAACTATTGAACCGCGCTTCATTCCATTCACGGCGTTCTCATCCATCAGCACGGGCGCGCGTCGACCCGGCACCTGCGCAGTCGTGATAATGACGTCGGCGCTTTTTGCTTGTTCAGCGATCAGATCGCGGCCGCGCTGCAAAGCTTCCGGCGAAAGCTCAACTGCATATCCGCCTTTGTCTTCGGTTTGAATCCCGCCGAGATCGACTTCCAAAAATTTCGCGCCCAGCGAACGCACCTGCTCACCGGCCGCGGCGCGCACGTCGTACGCTTCAACCACCGCGCCCAGTCTTCGCGCCGTCGCGATGGCTTGCAAGCCGGCGACGCCCGCGCCTAACACGAGCACGCGCGCCGGCGGCACCGTGCCCGCCGCGGTCATCAACAAAGGAAACATGCGCGGAATTCGATCGGCTCCGAGCAGCACCGCTTTGTAACCCGCGACCGTCGCCATCGATGACAGCGCGTCCATGGCTTGCGCGCGTGTGATGCGCGGCACAAGTTCCATCGAGAACGTCGTCAATCCATTTTCCAGGGCTGGAGTTAACTTCGCAGGTTCATCCAGGGGTCTCAGAAATCCGAGCACGACCGCGCCCTTCTTCAACTTTTGGAAATCATCCGCGGAAGGACGATTGACGGTGACCAGCACATCCGCCCTGGCCAGTAAAGCGTTTCGATCAGAAACGATTTCAGCAGCGGCCGATTCGTAATCGTCATCGGTGCGCGCGGCACCGAGTCCTGCGCCGCTTTCGATTGACACGGACGCTTTCGCGGCGACGAGCTTCTGCACCGATTCCGGCATCAGCGCGACGCGCGATTCCGTTGACCCGGTTTCATTCACTACCGCAATGTTCATTTGGATCTAGCCAGCGTCACCGAATCGGATGAACTAGGAATTGCGAACGCGGAGTATAACATGCGCCGTTTCCCAGTAAATGTGATGCGGAGCACATCGGGCGGTCGAACTTGCGGGTGAACTCTAGCGTCTCTATAATCCGAATCACGGCGCATTGGTGTAGTTGGTTAACACGCTGCCCTCTCAAGGCAGAGATCACGGGTTCGAGTCCCGTATGCGCTACCAAAAAAATCAGCAGGCAGTAAGCAGAAAGCAGCAGGCAGAAAAAGCAGAGCCGAGCGGAATCGATTGATTTGCTCGGCTCAAGTTGTTTTCAGGTGACTCATAATTTAGCAGGGTCAGAGTACCAACTTTAGTCAGGTAGTTTTGGTAGAAAGCAATGCCCAACTAAAGTTGGTACTCTAACACCTGCACTTTACCGCTCACTGACTACTGCTTGTCGTAAACGGCAGTGTTCGAAACCCATTTGCCTTGCGCGTTCTTAGCAGTGGTGGTAACAGTCCGACTCTTGCCGTTGCGTGACACGGTGATCATGCCCGTCAGAACAACCTTGCCGGCTTGCTGCTCGCGAAACCTCAACGTGCGGCTGTTGACCATCGTGTACGAACGCATATCGCCGGTCGCACTTCCAGTGACGGCGTAGTACTTGCCGTCGAACTTCCCAGTCCATTCGCTATGCACCGCACTGCCGTCGGCTGCGGTTCCGTCCACGGTGACTTTGATCGAATCGCCGGATGCTTCGTACATGACCGTGTTGTTTTTTGTCGCGCCTTTACTGAAATGTGACTTTGTTTCGTTTAACTTCCATGTGCCCATGTGCGGGCTGTCGGCTGAGGCTACGATCGCGCCGGCAAAGAACACAACCAGAGCGAGCATCATCATTTTGAGTTTCATAACTTCTCCTCGTCGGGTCAGCAGATTTTAGAACTGTGTGGCGCGGATTCTAGTGCTGAGCGATTTCGGCGTCAATGCGCGTCATTGAAAGCGCCCTGACTTTCAGCTTCTCTGCATATCTCAGCCACGTCCGCGTCTCTGTGGTGAATCATAGACTAAAGTACACTCACCGCGGAGACGCAGAGAACGCGGAGGAGGCGCTGAGAATTTCAAATTAGGATGTACCCCTGACAAGCCTCTTTGTTGTTCTTCGAACCAGGAACATAATAACTTCGTTAAGCTATTGGAAGATGACAAAACCTCGGATCTTTCAGATTGGCGTGGGAGCATTGGTTCTGCTCATAACCGCGATCGTTTCGACTTCCGGTCAGACGGCGCAATCGCCTTTGCCGCCGCCCACCGGATACGTGAACGACTATGCCAACGTAATCGACCGAGCAACCAAACAGCAGTTAGAGACGACGCTGGCTAATCTCGATCAGCAGCAGAAGATTCAGTTCTCAGTCGTTACGGTTGACACGACCGGGGGCCGCGAGATTTTCGATTATTCACTGGCAGTGGCCAGAGGCTGGGGCATTGGATCGAAAGACGCGCAAAAGCCAAGTCTGCTCTTGTTGGTGGCGATCAAAGATCACAAGTATTTCACTCAGGTCAGTCGCCATCTGGAAGGCGATCTTCCCGACGGGCTCGTGGGCCAGATACAACGCGAACGCCTGGTGCCCGCGTTTCGTTCGGGAGATTATGGTCGCGGGTTAACCGACACCATCAATGAATACATCACGACAGTCGCGAGCAAGAACGGCTTCAGCACCGACGCTATCTTTCCCGCGGGCACAAAACGGCCGCCTGAAGTAAAGGGCGGTCCTGGAAGTAGTCCCGCGGGCGTCTTTGGTGCAGTCTTCTTGATTTTTCTCGTCGTCATCGTCGGCGCGATCGTTGTGATTATTGCGCGGATTCGCGGCGGCCGCGGCGGTCCCAGAGGCGGTGGCGGCGGCTGGCTCACCTGGCTATTAGTCAGTTTACTATTGAACAGCGGCAGAGGATCGGGATCGAGCGGGTGGTCCGGCGGAGGCTTTGGCGGACTTGGCGGCGGCAGCAGCGGTGGCGGCTTTGGAGGTTTCGGTGGTGGTGGCGATTTTGGCGGCGGCGGCGCGGGCGGCGGTTGGTAGCGTCCGCATGAATCGAATAGAAACTCAATAGGAGAAACCAATGAATAAGACATTTCTGATCGGGCTCGGAGTCGTCGTCTTGATCGTGCTGATCATCGGCGGCGTAATGTTCGGGAGCTATAACACTCTCGTCACCAAACAGCAGAATGTAAAAGCGCACTGGTCAGAGGTCGAGAATCAGATGCAACGTCGCGCCGATCTAATCCCGAACATCGTCGCAACGGTAAAAGGCGTGGCGGGATTGGAAGAGAGAGTCTTTACGAAGATTGCTGAAGCGCGATCACAACTGCTTTCGACGATGCAGAATCCAAACAGCACCACTGAAGATAAAATCGCCGCGGACACAAAACTGACTCAAGCGATGCGCGACGGAGGGTTGTTGGGAACCGGGGGACGCTTTCTATCAATAGCCGAGAATTATCCGCAGCTGAAATCCAACGAGAGTTTTATGAAGTTGCAGGACGAGCTGGCGGGAACTGAAAATCGCCTGGCCACGGCACGCCGCGACTACACGCTCGCCGCCCAGGATTACAACACCACGCGCAGCCGTTTTCCAACCGTCCTGATTGCGGGCTTGATGGGATTCAAAGAGCAGCCGTACTTTCAGGCAGATGCGGGCGCGCGCGAAGCGCCGAAGGTAGACTTTAATAAGTGATGGCTAACAAAACTGATTCAAAGACACTCGACACCCTGGTCGAGAATTTGCGCGCCGCTCACGGTGATAATCTGGCGTCAATCGTCTTATACGGATCGGTTGCGGCCGGCGATCATGTCGCGGAGCATTCTGATCACAATCTGCTGATCGCGCTGAACCGGATCGCATTGGAAGATCTGCGGCTGTCGCAAAATGCTTTGCGCGATTGGCTCAAGTCAGGCCAGCCACCGCCAGTGTACTTCACCGTTGAGGAGTTAAGCCGCGCGGCCGATGTCTTTCCCATCGAGTTCCTGCAAATGGAAAAGGCCCGCAAGATTCTCTACGGGCGCGATCCGTTCGAGTTCGTCGAAATCTCGCAGGCGAACCTGCGTCGTCAGACCGAATACGAACTCCGGACAAAATTAATTCAGCTTCGCCGCCTGTACATTCCGGCATCAACCTCAGTCGAAAAGTTGTGTGCATTGATGAGCGACAGCCTGGCCAGTTTCGCCGCGCTGTTTCGCGCTGTACTGATCCTGCATGTGCAGGAGTCGCCCGTCAGCAAGGCCGACAGCATACGTGCGACGGCGCGTCTGCTGGGGCTGAATGAATCACCCTTCGAGCAAATACTTCGGTTGAGATCAAAGAGCGGCAAACCTTTAACTGTAGCCGAAGCGAATAGCGTCTTTTCAGATTACCTGTCGCAGATCGAGCGGGTGATTGAAGCGGTTGATCGAATCGAGAGGTGATATTTCGGTTCAGAAGAATTCCGCAGAGGGACGCAAAGAAAATTCAACCGGGACATTACTGCATGAGAAGGTGGTTGTGTTTGACTCAATGCACTATCAGTCAAGGTAGCGCGCGGTGCAGAAAACGCCGTTCTTTAGCCGCCTTTCAGGCGGCTTCCCCGCAGGGTTCTTAGACCAGCCGTTTACGGCTGAGGCCAGAGGTGCGAACGAACCCAAAGGCCGTTTCAGCGGCCTTACCAATGATTGCACCCACAGTTGAAGCGCGCTAAAGCGCGCTCTTAAAGAGTGTCGTCGTCTGGCCCAGCGCTAAAATTGCTGGTCTAGGAACCCTGCGGGTAACCCATCTAAAGATGGCTTTAGCGACGCATGTTATCCTGTTCAACCGGGACATTACTCATGAGAAGACTCCAGGCCGGCTCCTTCCCCCGCCGTGTTAATATAACCATCGCCCCCGCATCCACTCGCATCTAGGTTTTCGAGACACTATGATCACTTTTCGCAAACATCGCTTCGCATTTATTCTCATGAGCCTCAGCACAATTTGCATCGCGCTCGCGCCGTTGCTTTTGGTCGCAAGCTGTACTTCGCTTCAGCAAACGCCGCAGGAGTTGCAGGCGCGCGAAACGTTGCGCACCATGACGCGCGGCGGCGTGCTGCCGGGCGAAGACGCGGTCGCTCGAATCGAGAAAGATTTTCCCAAGACAACCGCGGGCACCCTCGCGAAAATCGTTCATGCGCGAATCAAACTGAACGCGAAGGATTATGCCGGCGCGGCTGCCTTGATCGACGACAGCAGCGTTCGGAGTTACACGGTAATTGGCGATTACGCGCTGTGGATGAAGGCGAACGCGCTGGAGCAAGCGAATCGCCGCGTTGAAGCGCGCGCCGCCTATGAGAGTCTCGCCCGCCAGTATCCCAATTCCCTTCGAGCGCGCGAAGCGTTGCTGCATGACGCGCAGATGTTGATGCAGGACGGACAGGCCGGCGCAGTGCCGGTTGAATTGAAATCATTAGCGGCAAAAGATGACGCCGCGGCATTGCTGCTGACGGCGAAAGCTTATGAGCAAACCGGGGATTCGACGCGAGCGCTAGCTGCTTATCGAAGAATCTATTTTTACACGCCCGCGTCAGCAGAAGCCGCGGAAGCAGCCACAGCGATCACGCGTCTGAATTCTTCACTCTCCCCAGCGAACGCCGGCGAAGCACAGACGCGCGCAGAGAAACTATTTGCCGGCAAACGTTACGGCGAAGCTTACGACGCGTACACCACGGCGTTCACAGCTTTTCCAACCACTGCAAATTCGACAACGCAATCTCGTCGTGTAATCGCGGCTGCCAACGCGCGCAGATTCCCTGAAGCAACCGCGGCTTTGAACGCGATCCCAACGTCATCCGACTCGCGCGCCGAAGCCATGTTCAATCTCGCGCTCGCTTACGGCCGCGCAAAGCAATGGGCGCAAGCGCGCAGCGCGGCTGACGATCTGCGAAAACAATTTCCGAGCAGCAACTGGACCACGCGGGCGTTTGTGCAGTTGGGACAAGCCGCCGAGAACAACAAAGATGATGTCAATGCGAGTTACTTTTATCGCGCCGCGGTCAACTTCTTTCCCGGCATGACGGAAGTTACGCCCGCGCAGTTCTATATTGCGTGGGCTGCACACGACGCGAAGAACTTTGCTCAATCGTCTCAATTGCTCACGGAGCACCTGGCGGTCTATGCCGGCAACAATTCGGATTTTCGCGGCAAGGCCGCTTACTGGGCCGCGCGCGACAGCGAACGCGCGGGCAAGCCAACCCAAGCGCGCGCTCTTTATGAAGCGATTCAGTTTCGTTACGACGCAAATTGGTATGGCTACTTGGCGAAGCAGCGATTGGACGATATGAACCGCAATGGTGTTGTGACTGATCTGCCTCTTAGTCACGCGCCCTTAGAATCTTTTCCGGACCCCGTGACCGGTCGAGCAATTGCGAACCTGAAAACTGTTACGGTCGCCGAAGAGACCGCAGGGCCAAATGAAGATGAACGAATTGCGAAAGCCGATCAACTCTCGATTATCGGAACCGATGATTGGGCGCTGGATGAATTGAGCACGGCCGCATCATCCGCGCCGAACAGTCCGCGCGTTAACCTCGCCATCGCCAAAATCTATCGCGCGAAAAACGACAACGTGCAGGCGCTCAACTATCTAAAGCGCAGCTATCCCGACTATTCCCAGATGAAGCCGGAAGAGATGCGCCCCGACGAATGGGACGTGTTTTATCCGCTCGCTTACTGGGACATCATTAAGCAGGAGTCGCGCGCCCGCGGTCTCGATCCATATCAAGTCGCCGGTCTAATTCGCCAGGAAACAGTTTTCAACCCGCGCGCAGTTTCGTCGGCGCGAGCTTATGGCTTGATGCAACTGCTCGTTCCAACGGCGATCACGACCGCAAGACGGGTGGGAGTCGATCGAGCAATAACGATGGACTCGCTGTTCGAGCCGCGCCTGAACATTCAACTCGGCACCGCTTACTTCAAAGATCAAATCGAGAAGTACGGCCGCATCGAATACGTCGCCGCCGCTTACAATGCTGGTCCGAATCGCGTCGTTCAATGGCGCGCGTCTCTGCCTTTGCAGATGGACGAATGGCAAGAAGCCGTGCCGTTCCGCGAGACTCGTCTTTACATTCAGGGGGTCGTGCGCAACACGCTGCAATATCGACGGCTGTACGATGATGAAGGTCGCTTCCGATCTGAAGTCGGCGCGCGCGCGATTTATCCAACGCCAAACTCAAATGCTTCGCCCGCGGATTCGACAATTCATGTGCGGCGCGTGATTGGGGAAGAGGAAGACTGACCGTGACTGCCGGCAACAGCAGATTTATTTTGCTTTTCTTAACGCTAATCGCGTTGGCCCCGTCTGTGCTGGTGGCCCAGGTCGAGGCTTCCTTTAGGGTTGTAAAGATCCAACCATTCGACAAAGCGGTGCCCGGAGAAATTCTTGAGCTTCGGGTCGAGGGACTGGGCGGTGGCCCTCCCGCAAAGCTTCTACCGCCGGAAGATTTTCAGGTTGAGGTTTCGCAGGACGGCGCGACCCAACAGGCTCGCCTTCGCGGGGTGCTGCCGACGCTTAGTCGTGAGCCAAACAGCGACGGCACGCCGGGCGAGATGAAGCCCTTTCAAAGTGTGAGCTTCGTAGTGCCACACGGTTTGCATCCGGGAGCTGCCCAGGTCGTGCTTGTCTACAAAGACAAGCGAGGAACTCCATCCGCGCCACCCGCGGGAACTCGAATAACTGATATGGGTTGGAGATTCGAACGCGACTCGAAGGTTCAACTCTATCTTAAGCCTTTGGTAGACCCGGATGATCCAGGCGCGGCGGTTTTGATCAAGTTCAAGCAGAGCAACCAAACTTACGACGCGACCGCGCGCGTCATATATGAGCCGCAACGAACCGAACGAACCGCGAGAGGCGTGGCGTTTCTTCCGCCGCGCGATTTTCTGCAAATTGAAATTCCGCCTGCGCTCGCCATGGGTCCCGCCGATATGGAGATCCGCCTGCGCGCTAATGGCGCCGAGAGCGATCCGATATCAGTTAAAGTGCAGATTAGCGATACGACTCGGTCTGCCGAGGGTCCGGTAATTAATGCACCGAGAGTTTTGAACGTCACGCCACGGAAAGTTGGCGCCGGACAGGGCTTGATGCTTTCGATTGATTACCTGCGAACGCTTAATCCTGATCCCGCGCAGACTTTGATTTTGATCGAGCATGACACGGCTCGTTATTTCCTGAAACCTGAAAGCAACAGCGCATTGCGCATGCCCAACAAGGCGGCTGATGCTCCGGTGATGCTGATTGTGCGACCAACGCGCGAAATAATTGGACCAGCGCAAATCCGCGTGCTCAATTCGCTTAAAGGCGAACAAGGCGGAACGAGTCCCGCAATACCGATTGAGATTGTTGATGACGTATTGCCGCCGGAGATTCTCAGCGCGAATGAATCAACCGATGCCGATCTTGCGCACCTGCGCGATACGTTCGAGATTCAGCGAGCGGCCGGGCACCCTTTCAATGCCTACGATCCGGACAGCCGTTACCTGACGATTCGCGGGCGCGGGATCGATCCGAATCCGCGATTTGTTCGAATCGTTTTAGAGCAGAATGGCCAAAGCACGGCGCTCGCGCTTGCTGATATTTCCTCGATATCTCCTGAGCTTCTGATAGTCCGCTTGCCAAAGACGGCGACAGCGGGCCCGGCAAAGGCAAGCGTTGCAAACGTCGGGCTTGAGAGAATCAGCCAAGCCGCCGCCATTAACTTCGAACTGCATTGACCAGAATTTCCCGTCGACAACGCTCTCGCCAGGATCACGCAAGCCGATCGCGCGGCTGGTCCGCTCGAGTTCCGCACTCTGTGATTCTGTTCGCGATCGTCGCGTTGGTGCTCGTTTATGGCGTGGTCTATCCCAACGCGCGAGTCTTCGTCGCCGCATTTCAGCATGAGGGCAACTGGTCGATCGCAAATTTCTTTGAAGTCCTAACGCAGCGCGCGGTGATCGAGTCAGCTCTAACAAGCGTCGCTGTTTCCATTCTCACGGTTGTCTTCTGCGCATTTGTCGGGGTGCCGCTCGCGTTTCTGTTCGAGCGTTATTCATTTCCCGGGAGGCGCTTGTTCGCAACGCTGGCAGCATTACCGCTGGTCCTGCCGCCGCTCGTCGGCACAGTCGCATTTATTTTTCTGTGCGGCGAGTCGGGAATCCTCGCGCGAATCGTTCAACGCTTGTTTCATTTTTCAACCGCGCCGTGGTCGCTGCGCGGTTGGGGCGCGTTGTTGCTATTTCACACTTACACGATATACCCGTTCTTTTACGTGCTGACCGGCGCGGGATTACAGCGCATCGACGCAGGATTGTCGGAAGCGGCGAAGACCCTCGGCGCTTCGAAACTTCGCGTCCTGTCTCGAGTAACACTGCCTCAACTGACGCCGTCGCTAATCGCCGCAGGATTGCTGACGTTCATGACTTCGATGGCTAGCTTCAGCGCGCCGCTTTTGTTTGGCGGCAACGTGCGCATGCTGACTCTGGAAATTTTCACCGCACGCCAACGTGGAGACAGCAGCGCCGCGCTCGCCGAAACAGTTTTGCTGGCGGTGATCTCGCTGGCAGCTCTGATTCTTTTTCAGCGATATGAAGGAACAAGACGATTCGCGGCCGCCGCGATGAAAGGATCGACGCGCCGTCGGGCGCCGCTGCGAAGCGGCAAAGCTCGTTTGCTTGCTGCTGCGGCGGGAATCTTTTGTAGTGTTGCGCTCGCCTTGCCAGTAGCCACGCTGATTATTGTCAGTTTTTCAAAGGACGGATCGTGGACGACGCAGACTCTGCCACCGAGCTACACGTTTGCGAACTTCGCGCGCATCGCCTTTGACGTCGACGCGCGATCAGTTTTCATAAACAGCTTGTTGATGAGCGGCATCGCGGCGATCGCTGCACTCGTTTGGAGTTTCGTCATAACTTCGCTGACGGCAACCAACCAGCCGGCGAGATGGAAACGGGTCGTCAACCTGCTCGTGCTAATTCCGTGGGCATTGCCGGGAACGGTTGTCGCCCTATCCGTCGCCGAGGCCTACGGCCAACCGAACCCATTGACGGGATCGTTCATCCTCGTCGGCACCTTCTGGATTTTGCCGGCAGTTTATTTTTTGCGCTTCATGCCCCTTGTCGTGCGCGCGGTGCAAGCGAGCATGGAGCAACTCGATCGCGCGTTGGAAGAAGCGGCAAGTGTTTTGGGCGCTAGCTGGTGGCGAAGATTTTGGCGTGTGCGGCTTCCTTTGATCGCGCCGGGCGCGCTGGCCGGAACGTTGCTGGCATTCGTGATCGCGCTCGGTGAATATGTCGCGTCAGTGCTGGTGTTCACGCCGACCAATCGGCCTGTTTCAATCGCGATCGCTTCAGCGATGCGCGATTTCAATCTGGGAACGGCGGCAGCGTATGGAGTGATTCTGATCGCGTTGATTGCTGTCGCGATGATCGTGGCGGGAAGATTGGAACGTCGCGCGTAGGCCTGGTTTCTTCGCTCCGTTAAGAGCGAGATATTTGTAGACCCATGAACCCGAAGGTTCCGATTCAGCTCCTTTAGGATCGACATACCATTTCGCTCCTAAAGGAGCTTCATGTTGTAATTGGCTTTCGCAGACCCATAAATATTTCGGTCCTAACGGACCTCGGACCTAAGGACTCTATGAAAAGCTCGAAAAGCAGACTCGGCCGAAATGTTCATCGCCTTTTCTTCGCCGCGCTGACGATCTCACTGTCGATTTCGGCGCTCTATGCGCAGCCAGCAAGCACAGCGACACAATCGCCGGAAGATCACGTCTCGCTTTATCAGGCGCTGCTCGATCTACAGAATCCGTGGACGGTGATGTGCGTCGCCGCGCATCCTGACGATGAAGACGGCACATCGCTAATCGTCATGCGGCGCAAATACGGCGCGCACACGGTGAGTTTGTTTTCAACTTTTGGTGAAGGCGGACAGAATGCCATCGGGCCGGAGCTTTACGAAGAGCTGGGCGCGATTCGCGCGCGCGAAACGATGGCCGCGGCTGAGATCCAAGGCTCAGAGCCGCACTTTCTTGGTCTGAAAGATTTCGGCTATTCGAAAACACGGGACGAAGCCTTCAAGTTTTGGGGACACGAAGAAGGTTTGCGACGGATGGTTTTAGAGATTCGCAGACTTCGTCCGGATGTCATCATCACCAATCACTCAGTCACGAATAACGATCACGGGCAGCATCAGGCCACCGCACTAATGGTGGTCGAAGCTTTCGACGCCGCGGCCGATCCAAATAAATTTCCCGAGCAGTTGAAAGACGGCGTGACCACCTGGCAAGTGCAGCGACTGTTTGTTCGCGTGCGTGGTAATCAAGCGGCGAGCGACTCTACGTCAATCGTCACCATCGATCCCAACGAGAAGGATCCGGTTCGCGGTGTCGGCTACGCCGAAGAAGCGCTGTGCGCTTTGCAACAACACGCGACCCAAGGCCCCTGGCCCAAGACGTTCGCCGAATACGCCAACCGATTTCGCGCATTCAGCGGGCAACCAGGCGGAGCGACGGGCCAACTTCCGATGATTCGTTATGCCTTGGTGCGCGAAGCGAAAGGCAGTGCGCCGCTATCGGCAAAAGAATCACACAGTTTTCTTGATGGACTGCGATTGCCTGATGCAGAAGCCGCGCTCGTAGTTGCGCCACAAATCGGTGGCAAACCATTGACGGATTACGTCGATAAACCCGCGACAGTACTTGCGGAACTAAGCGTTTCATCGGTAGAGACTTCAAGGCAACACGGCACCGCAATTGCGAATCAACCGCGAGCGCTCGCGATGAGAAACCGCATGTTTCGTGCGATGGGAGCAGCCAGCGGCATCATTGTCTCAATCTCGCCTAAGGGAGTTCTGGTTCCAGGAACCGTGACGGATATTACGATTACGGTTTCGAACAACGGCACACTAACGACACAAGTGGGACGGCTGGATTTGGAAGGGAAGCCAATAGCAGCAGAAACCGGTTTCCAGTCGCTATCAGCCGGCGAAAAGCGAACGTTCATTGCGCATTACAACACGCCGGTGAATGCGCAATTGAGCGTACCGCACGCCGAGCACCTTTATGATGGCGGCGAGTTTGGGTCAAGACTGAAGGCGGTCGCAGTTTTCTCGATCGTTCACGACTCCCACCAGTTTGTTGTACCTTCTGAAACGAATGTCGATATTGCGCGGCCCATCGAACTCGCGTCTGTGAGTACCTCGCCGATTGTGACCACCCCCGCGAACGATGGGAAATGCGGATTCCATCCCGTTGATTTCAAGCTGCGGGTCTCTAACAATCAGAACGACGCAATATCCGGGGCACTGCGGCTATTTCTCACGACTGGACCGATCATGGGACGTGGAAGCTCAACTCGCAAAGTCGAACTGAGGGCTCGTGAAAAGACGGATGAACTGTTCACCCTCGACGGGTGCCAATTGTCGAAGTCGCAAGGCGGAGTCACCTTCATCCTCGAAAACCAAACGAAAACCTGGCCAGCGCTCTTGGTTCCGATCGTGGTTACCAACGCCAAAGTGGCTCCGGACCTTCGTGTCGCCTACATCCGCGGTTTCGATTTCAGTTTGCCGAATGCCCTGAACGCGCTGGGCGTTGAATCGAAAGAGGTGAGCGTTGATGAAATTAGAACGTCCGACCTTTCAAAGTTCACTTCAGTCATCGTCGACAATCGCGTCTATGAATCCAAGCCGGAATTAATTGCGGCGAATCAGAAACTGCTTGATTACGCTCAGGCCGGCGGCAACCTGATTGTCTTCTATCACAAGTCGGACGAGTGGAATCCTGATCCGCGGCGCAACCGGCCGCAGCTCGCGCCTTACAAGTTGCTTCTCAGCAATGAACGCGTCACCGATGAGAATGCCCCGATTACTTTTATCGAACCGGATCATCCTTTGCTGAATGTTCCAAATAAGATGGGCCAGGATGATTTCAAAGACTGGATTCAGGAGCGCGGACTCTATTATCCGCGCGAGTGGGACCCACAGTTTCATGCGCTGGTGCAATCAAACGATCCGGGCGAAGCGCCTTTGAAAGGCGGCTTGCTGGTCGCCGATTACGGGCGTGGCCATTACATCTATACGAGCATGGTCTGGTATCGCGAGCTGCGCGGCGGCGTGCCGGGCGCCTATCGCATGTTGGCGAACATGATTAGCTACGGACGGAAATAGCGGCCACAGATCAAAACGGATTTGCACAGATAGAAAAATCGGAAGGTTCTTTGTCTGTGTAATCTGCGTTAATTTGTAGCTGACGTTCTTCGATCAGTTACCGAAGGAATAGCGGCCGCAGATCAAAAACGGATTTGCACAGATACAAGGAATCATACCTAAAAGGTTTCTCTCTTATCTGTGTCATCTGTGTCATCTGTGTCATCTGTGTTCATCTGTGGCTAGTTTCGCGCTCTAATTTCTCTTTCACACGCTCCAGAAAATTCTCAATTGCTTCATTGATGCGTCGCTGCAAGGCGTTGCTTAGACGCGCTTCGCTCATCAAACCCACACCCGGATGCAGGTCCCACGCGCGCTTGCGACGCAACTCGACCTGCTGAGAGATATTCACAAAGGTCGCGCCGTTTTTATCTTCGAATTTCAAGGAATAGCGAAGCAGATTTTGAGATTCGTTCTGGGCGGGCGACCATTCGATCGTGTCCGCTTGCGGCGAGGTTTCATGCACCGGAAACGAGAAGCGCACGTGACCCACAGGCGTTTCCGTCGCGATGGTCCAACGCGCGATCCCGCCGGGCTCGCGACGAATGTCTTCGACTCCGCCAAGCATCTCAGTGAGATTCGAGAGCGTAGAAAAGAAAGCCCACACCTTTTTCAGCGGAGCCTTAATTTCGAGCCGAGTTTTGAAAGACGATTTAACGCGAAACATGAGAAGCAGTGGTCAGTGAGAAATGAAACCGTTTAGATTAAGGTCACGCCAGCGTGGATGAGCCAGAAGTTTCTTCGTACCAGCATCGCGTGCACCAGCAATGCCGCGCTTTGCGTTCCTCCGCAGAATAATCCGCCGACGCCGGCAGACGTTTCACCATTTCGCGATCTTCATCGCTCAATTCGGCCCACGTTTGCAAACGGCCGGCGCCGCAGCGCGGACATTGATTACTGCTCATCATCCCTCTCGCCTAACATGGTTCTTTTGTAAGCGTCGCGGATTTCGCTCATCCGCGATCCGAGGTTGTCAGACAACTCGTTACTCGATCTAAACCCTAAACGAACCGCAATGTCTTCAAAGGCGCCTTGCTCAGGCGAAGGCAAGACTGCCGATCGCCCCACGATCAATCGCGACTGATGATCGACGGCGCGCAGTAACTTATACCCTTCATATAGCGCGGCGAAATCCGTCTCACCGAGCGAACCCGCGTCGCGCAAACGCTGAATCGTGTGCAGCGTCGTTCGATCTTCACCATCATCAGGCACGGTGTCGCGTAACTGCAAGTACCGGGTCGTGAAGTAAACATCGAGCATTCCCCCGGCGCCGTGCTTTATGTTCAAGCCGCCGCCGCGCCGCGACGCTCTCTCCTTTTCCAGGCGTTCACGAACGCGGCGCGCTTCGTTACGAAGATCGTTTGGATCGATGTGCCGAGCCAATTCATGAATTGATTTGCGCGCTGCCACTTCAATGGCTCGGCCAAATTCAAGATCGCCGGCAACCGTGCAGAGCTTTACGTAGGCCAACCATTCCCAAACGTCGGCGCGCTTTTCGACGTAGCTCAGAAAAGATCGCGAACCGGCCGCGAGCGCGCCTTTCTGCCCATCGGGCCGCAACCGCAAATCGACGCGATAGAGATGACCTTCGCGCGTGATGCTGGATAGGGTTGCGATCAGCACGTCGACAAAACGCGCATACGCTTCTTCGTGAGTTACCCCGACGATTGGCGGCGGCTTGCTGCTGTCATAGACGATTATCACGTCGAGGTCAGATCCGTAATCCATTCCTCCGCTTCCCAACCGGCCCAACCCGAGCACCGCGACGCGCGGGCTCTCGTTGCTTTCTTTGTAGCGACGGCACAACTCGCGTTGCGCGATCAGTAAAGCTGCGTCGAGGCTCGCGACGGCAAGTTGATTAAGAACCCGGTTCGTTTCGAATAGTGAAAGGAGGCCTTGCGAATCGCGCACGCTGACTCGAATGAACAGCTTCGACCAGAGCCGGCGCAGTGCATCCAGTTCAGCGCCGAAGCTATTTTCGTTGGTGACAGAACGAATCAGCTCATGCAGATCCGCTTCGGAAACGGATTGGTCGACGCGCGCGAGTGACTGAATCAACAAAGGTCGCGTCGCCATCATGTCACCGAAATATTCCGAGACACCGCACAGATGGACCAGCAGACGAATCTCATTTTCACCAAAGGCCAGCGGCTCACTTTCCTTATTCAACGACGCGGCGATTCGCGTGATCAGGGCAGTCGCGCGCTGCGCATTCAATGAACCCGCGACTTGCTCGCGCAGTAACTGCTCCATTTCGTCCGCTGCGGTTTGGGAATTTTCGAGCCAATCAGAGTGCTTTGAAAAAACCTTTGCCGCGAATTGCACGGAAACGTCGACTGATGAAGCGCGCGTGTCGTCCACCGTTGCGCTTCGTGGGGACGGCAGGCGATATTCATCGGTGCTCGCTTCTTTGCCGAAGATTCGATCAAACGCCTCATGAACACGGTCAGTGTGCGCTATGAGGGCGGTATCGAATTCGGCGAGCGCGTCCGGGCCGGGATAGTTCATACGCCGCGCGACGAGTTCACGACGCGATGGATTCTCGGGCAAGGAATGAGTTTGCAGACCATGCTCCATCTGCAAGCGATGCTCGAGCGCGCGCAGAAAATGATAAGCGTCCGAAAGCTGCCAGTGCTCACGCTCACTAATCAGACCGCGGTCTGCGAGCCGGCCGAGGCTGACCAAGGTGTGGGGCGAACGCAACCACGGATCACGCCCACCGAACGCCACTTGCAAAGCCTGGGCGATGAACTCGATTTCACGGATGCCGCCGCGGCCCAGCTTTACGTTGAAGCCTTTTTCGGCGCGCTCTCGCTGGCGATCGATTTTTTCCTTCGACAGCCGGACGTTGGCCAGCGCGCTCGCCACGCCGATGTCTTTACGAAAGATCCGATCGGTTACTCGATTTGCGAACAGCGAGTACAAGCTGGTTGAGCCGGCCGCCGCGCGTGACCGAATCAGCGTCTGAAGTTCCCATTCCCGCGCTGGTCCTTCGTAATACTTGACCGCTTCCTCGAGCGACGAAGCCAGCGTGCCTTCGCGGCCATGCGGCCGCAGACGCACGTCGATGCGATATGACGCGCCTTCGCCGGTTGGCTCGCTGACAATTCGCAGCAGTCGCTCGCTCAACTTAACAAAGTATTCGCGATTTGTGATTCGCCCGCGCGACCCGCCGATGGCGGTCATTCCGTCATCCGAAAATAGAAAAATCAGATCGATATCGGATGCGTAGTTCAGTTCGCTTGAACCGAGTTTTCCCAGCGCGATCACGCAGAACTCAGCCGTGGAAATCCTTTCGTGAGCATCGATGATTTGCGGCGCGCCATAGCGATTGTCCAACTCCTGCCTGGCGACCTTCAGCGCGTAGAACAGAACGGCGTCGGCCACGTTTGACAACTCTTCGGTTGTCTCGACGATCGAGCGCGTGCGCCGGATGTCGTGCAGATACGTGCGCAAGAGCTCGCGGCGTCGAAACCTGGAAAGCATTACATGCGGATTGAGTTGAGAATTAATTAGCGCGAAGCGAGCCAGCGACTCGTCCAATTCCTCACGCGCGCGCACCCGGGCATTTACGCGTTCGCCTTGAATCCAAAAAACATATTCGGGGTTGTTCTCGATTGTCGTTGCGAGCAGCGGACTCCACGCCGCCAGAGTCAAAACGTCTGAACGCAAAGCGGCATTACGATCCAGCAGCGACTTGGCTGACGTGTGCCGCGCAAGTTGTTCGATAAGACGTTCCGCCGAGCGACGTTCCGGGAGTGAATTCAGCAGCTGATCGAGCGTGTCATTCGTCGCAATCACGGGGCTTATATTACGCGGCGAGCAACAACGCGAGCTAGTCGAGATTTACAAACAGTTGGCTAGACTGAGGATCCACTTCGTGTCTCTGTGCCTCTGTGATGAAACATTGCACAGGAAATTATCACCACAGAGACACCGAGAATTCACCGAGTCACAGAGAAAAGCGCTCAAGGGAGTTAGACGTCGTAATACATCGAAAACTCGAGTGGATGTGGACGCATGCGCAGCGGCTGAATTTCCTTCTCGCGCTTGTAATCAATCCATCGATCGATCATACGTTGCGTGAACACGTCGCCTTTCAGCAAAAACTCGTAATCGTTTTCCAGCGCGCTTAGCGAAGCGTCGAGCGAGCCCGGCAGACTTGGAACATCTTTCAACTCTTCCGGCGACAAGTCATAAATATCCTTATCGAGCGGCTGCCCGGGATCGATCCGATTCTGAATCCCATCCAGGCCCGCCATCAACATGGCCGAGAAAGCGAGATACGGATTGCATGACGGATCGGGTGGGCGGAATTCGAGTCGCTTCAGCTTTGGATTCGTCGAGAACATCGGAATGCGAATCGCCGCGGAACGATTGCGAGCAGAATATGCGAGGTTCACCGGCGCTTCGAAGCCGGGCACGAGTCGCTTATAACTGTTCGTCGTCGGCGCCGCGAACGCCGCGATCGCGGCCGCATGTTTCAGCAAGCCGCCGATGTAATGCAACGCCGTCTCGGATAATCCGGCGTAGCCGTCGCCGGCAAACTGCGGCTTGTCACCTTTCCACAAAGACTGATGGCAGTGCATGCCCGATCCGTTATCACCATATAAAGGCTTTGGCATGAACGTCGCCGTCTTGCCGTGCTTCCACGCCGTGTTCTTTACGACGTACTTGAAAATTTGCAGACTGTCCGCCGTGCCCAGCAAATTAGAAAACCGGAAATCGATCTCGCACTGTCCCGCAGTCGCGACCTCGTGGTGATGACACTCAACGGTTATGCCGCAATCGGCAAGCGTGAGCGAAATCTCGGATCGAATGTCGATCAACGTGTCAGTTGGTGCGACCGGAACATAGCCTTCCTTTGCGCGAATGCGATGGCCGAGATTTGGCCCACTTTCATTTGCGCCACGGCCAGTGTTCCAGTGACCTTCATCAGAATCAATTGCGTATCCAGATTCATACGGCTCGTTCTGGAATTGCACGCTGTCAAAGATGAAGAACTCGGCTTCGGGACCAAAGTTCGCTACGTCGGCGATCCCCGTGCTCTTCAAATAGCTCTCGGCGCGTACGGCCACCATGCGCGGATCGAATGCGTATCCCTGACGCGAGATCGGATCGACGGCGTTGCATACCAGGCAGAGCGTCGGCTCTTTGGCAAACGGGTCCATCCAATAACGATATGGATCAGGAACCAGCAGCATGTCTGATTCATGAATTGCGGCCCAACCGCGAATCGAAGACGCGTCAAAGCCGAAGCCGTCTTCGAAAGAATCTTCGGACAATTCCTTGATTGGAAAAGAGAGGTGTTGCCAGGATCCGGGAAGATCTGTAAAGCGGGTGGAAATAAACTTCGCCCCCTGTTCCGAGGCATACTTCAACACAGATTTAGCGTTCATTTGATCTCCTGTCGAAATAAAAGTGAGTGATGTGGTTGACCTTCGCCCCGAAGCGTTGATTTGGTGCGAAGCCGGATGTGGATCGGTCGATTTGCAGAGCGCGAAACGTCATTAACCGCGCAACTAAAAAACGTGCATTATAGCGTCGGAAGTCTGCGTGTCAAGACCTTTCCTTGTACAAAAGCTTGAGCCGAATATTTTCTTGCAAAAATTTTCAGGTTGCGGACGTGTTCAGCACGGAATATAGTGCCGACGTTCCATTGGCTGAACTGGCGTTCTTTCAATTTGGAGGCTCTCATGGACTCCCGCATAGACCGCGTCCTCAAATTCATCGAAGAAAACCTAACCTCAAGGCTCACAGAGAAAAGCCTAGCCAGTCATTCTCGGTTAACTCCGCAACACTTCTGCGTGTTATTCAAAGCTGAAACCGGAAAGACGCCCGCTCAGTACATCAATGATTTAAGAATGCAAAAGGCTCGTGATCTATTGGAGTCAGATAAGCACTCGCATCTTAGCATCAAAGAGGTCGCCATCCGGGCGGGCTTCCGTGATCTGAGCCATTTTGTAAGGGACTTTGAAAAACTTTTCGGTCTTTCACCTAAGCGTAACCGAAAGGCCAAACTGGACGCCGGCTAAAGGAATCTTCATATTTGCCAACGCTTCTTAGGATTCGCCAACAGATTTGTTTTGCCAAGGAAAGAGGGATCGAGGTAAAAAGGTAAACCGGCTGTTCCAAAAAAGGAGAGGCTAGTATGAGTGAACGAGCACTAACCAAGTTCAAATTAATATCCGTCGCGCTTCTGATTGTGGGGCTTGTTTCAGCAGCCGTTGCCGTCTCGCTGCATCGGACTAACGGGACGAAGTTTCGCCACGCAAAAGGCTTCACATTGATAACCAAGGAGACCACGATTCCGTTTGTTCCTCACCAACCGCTTCCCGACGAGTCTACATATTCTGTGACCACCAGATATCAGAGGTCTGACGGAACCTGGAAACAGGTGCGAACCTATTACAACGCTGACGGCCAGGTTGTTATGAAGGACATCGGGTACGGCATTCCTGGTAGTGGCGTTTTTAGAATTGATAAGGCAAGGGGCGAGCTTGATTTTGTCTCATCTATGCCGCCGATAGAAAAGACGTCGTACGTTCCGATTGACGATGGACATACCCAACCGAATTTCCTTACCGACGACTCAGTGGCTGGCTATCAAACCTACGTTCTGCGTTTTACGGATCAAGACGGAGGGTACACGGATTTCTACAAGGCCCCGGAATTGGACGGCCATACAATTCGGAAAGTAACCGTCTCTAGCTTGGGCGAAAGCATAGCCGAACCGCTCCAAATAAAAATGGGCGATCCGGACAACAGAGTTTTTGCCGGCTTACCTAATTGGCTGGTCAATTACGATCACTTTAAAGAAAAAATCTCGGTGATGGAAGAAGCTGGCAAACACGAAGCGGCCCAAGCCCTGCGGCGGGACCTCGATGAACAAATCGCAAAAGAGGTCAAAGAGCAATAAGACTCTTTTTGCCGACTGACCGCACTTGCTAATCGGCGCCAATTTGGAGAAATCATGATTAGAAAAAGCTTCCCACAAACAAGTAAATACGTCTGCTTTGGACTACTGGGAATCGTCTTGCTTGCGGGCTCGTTGTTCGGATTAGACAAGCTAATAGTCCCCAACACACAAGCGATTTGCAATTCCCAGCCTAATTGTAACGGCGACACCGGAAGCTGGACGGTCGACGAGTATCAGTGTCATTCCTTGTGTTCATGTAGCGGTAATAATTATTCGAATACCTGCTATTACGAATCGGGACATTGCAATGATGCACCGTCGCAGCCCGCTTTTTACGAACACTGCTATCAGGGGACTTGTGCCTGTCCAAGCGGGACTAGACCTGGAGGAGGAAGCGGTGGCGGTAGCGGCGAAGATTGGTGCATTGATAATTTCGACTGTAGCTTTGGGAGTTGCAATGAAGCGGGATTCTGCACTTCGGATGGTCCCATCAATTGAGTCTCCGCCTTCTCTGCAAGATGAGACGCTCAAACTTCACAAGTTTGGCTTCGGTTTTCTTTAATAACCGACCATGATTATGGCGCGATGAAAGCCTACGCAATAGGCCAGGCCAGACGAACCAACCGATACTAGAGGCACAGCAATTACCTCGCTCATGCCTTTTTGCTGAAGAGTTCCGTCACAAAAAAGTGATAGACCGACCTCGTGTTTTCTGTTACATTCTGCGGTCAAGGTTCCACCCCAAGAAATCCGCTATTTGGCCGGAAATAGCAGCCACGCCGGTTGCCAAGGCGGGTCAATGCTTTCAAGGGCGTACATACCGGGAGACCGCTAGTTGACCACCGCGATAGAACAGACAGTCGAAACCTACGGGATCGAAAATTGGGGCGCTGGATACTTTGACGTTAATCGCAAAGGCAATCTGATTGTGCGGCCAGCCGAAGGCGATCCGCGCTCAGCCGACGTGAAAGAAATCGTCGAAGACTTGGCGCGCCGCGGGATTACCGCGCCGATCCTGCTTCGCTTTCCCCAACTGGTTGCGGCACAAGTGCGCAAACTTCAGCGCGCGTTCAGTAAATCCATCCGCGAATTCGAATATCAGGGCGCGCATATGTGCGTCTATCCAATGAAGGTGAACCAGCAACGCTCAGTCGTCGAGGAATATTTGCGCGAAGGATCGCGATACGATTTTGGATTGGAAGCGGGATCGAAAGCTGAGTTGTACGCGGCGATGGCCCTGGAACAATCGGCTGACAGTTTGCTCGTGCTGAATGGTTTCAAAGATGAAGAGTTCATCCAGTTGGGTTTCGCCGGCGCGAAATCGGGCAAGCGCGTTGTCATCGTTATTGAAAAATTGAGCGAGCTCGATCACATTTTGCGCATTGCTGAAACTCACGAAGGCAACTCGCCAATGATCGGCATGCGCGTGAAGCTTTATTCGAAAGGTTCCGGTCGCTGGGAAAAATCCGGTGGCGAAGCGGCCAAGTTTGGCCTGACCACGACCGAGCTGCTCGAAGTCATCAATCGTCTGAAAGAGGCGGGCCAAATCGATATGCTGCGTCTGCTGCACTTTCATATTGGATCGCAGCTCACGGACATCAAGCGCATCAAGAATGCGATGAAAGAAGCCGCGCGCGTCTATGCGAAAGTCTATCAGATGAAAGCGCCGATCGAATTGCTCGACGTCGGAGGCGGCATGGCCGTCGATTACGACGGTTCCAAGACTGCGTTCGATTCATCGGCGAATTACAGCGCACAGGAGTTCGCCAACGACGTTATCTATACCATCAAGCAGGTTTGCGACGACGAGAATGTTCCGCATCCGACGATCATTCAGGAATCAGGCCGTTTTCTTTCCGCCTATCACGCGATGTTGATCACGAATATCCTTGAAGAAATTGAAACGGTAGTCGAGGACATCACGCCAATCGAAATCGACGAAGACGATCCGCAGGTGGTAATCGAGCTCGGGGATCTGCGCGAAACGATCACGATCAAGAATTATCGCGAGTACTATCACGACGCGCTGGAACATCGCGAAGAGTTGTTCACGCTTTTCAATCTCGGATTGATTTCGCTGGAAGATCGCGCGAAGGGCGAAGTGCTTTTCTGGGATGTTTGCGAACGTGCCGACCGATACGCGCAGCAATCCAAGTACGTTCCTGAAGAGTTTGGCGATCTGCGAAAACTTCTCTGCGCAAAGTATCTCGCCAACTTCTCAGTTTTTCGATCGGTGCCGGACCACTGGGCGCTCGATCAGCTATTTCCGATTGTGCCGATTCAAAGCTTGAACAAAACACCGACTGAGTTCGCAACGCTGTGCGATATCACGTGCGATTCAGACGGCGTGGTCGACAAATTTGTCGACCTTCACGATGTGAAGCAGGTGCTCGAGCTGCACAAGCTTGATCCGGATGAGCCTTACTATCTCGCGTTCATGCTGGTCGGCGCTTATCAGGAAGCAATGGGAAACAACCACAACCTGTTTGGCGCACCGAACGAAGCCCATATTCACATCGACGAAGAAGGTTATCTGATTAAGAAAGTGATCCGCGGCACGACCGTCGGCGAGGCCGCCGGACGGGCGCGCTACGAACGCGGTTTATTGCACGACGGCTTTCGCCGGCAGGTGACCCAGCGAATAAAAGATGGCGAACTCAGTGAAGCCGAAGGCTCCGAATTGGTAAATTTTTATGAATCGCGTTACGACGCCTACACCTATATCGCGGTTAATGGTAACCAAGTGAAGGGTCGGCGTCGTCATGACTATTAATGATCAGTTTTTCTAAACCTGGAGATGTTGTTAAGAGTCGGGCTACTGCCTGACAGGTGGGCCGTTGCCCGCCGCTAAACGCGCCTGCGAAGAAAGAAGAAAGCGAATTCTTATGGTGACACAACGCAAACCAAAGCCGAGCAAGTACCTAACGATTCCAACCCGCCCGGTTCAAGTCGATCGCGATCGATCGGTGGCGGGGCTCTTGGAAAAGATGGAGGGCACAGGATTCGGCGGGCGGCAACTAGCGGAATCGCATCGCATCTGGCTCGACATGCTGGGCGACAACACGACGATTTTCATGGCCGCATCGGGCGCCTTGATCCCTGCGGGGATGCGCAGGCTGCTGGCCTACGTCGTCAAGAATCGTTTCGTCGATGTGCTGATTCTTTCCGGCTCGATGATCTTCCACGACCTGCATGAAACGCTCGGGCGTCATCATTTCCAGGCCCATCCGAACATGACTGATGCTGAACTCGAAGCCTCGCACATCAATCGCATGTGGGATTTGCTGGCGAGCGAAGAGGAATATCACGAAGCAGAAGAATGGGTCGGCGGATTCGCGAGTCAGTTGGATCAATCGCGGCCCTACTCAACCCGAGAATTTCTTCATCTGCTCGGTCGCGAACTCGCGGAGATTGCCGCCGAGGACGGAGTGCTCACCGCAGCTTACAAATCACGCGTGCCTGTTTTTTGTCCCGGCATCATGGAGAGTGGCGTCGCTGTGGGCATCGGCGGTTCGCGTTTCGAGAAGAAGAACAACTTTCAGTTCGACATTGTGCAGGATGTTTTGGACATGGCCCAAATCGCGATTCGCGCGCGCGTGTCCGGCGTGATCAATATCGGCGGTGGCATCACCAAGAGTTTCCTGCGACAGACTGAAATGTCCGCGCACATTTTCAAACAGCAGGTGCACGGTCACAAGTACGCGATTCAAATCGCGGCCGATGCGCCGCACCCCGGCGGCCGCTCGAGCGCCGTTGCCTTCGATGAATCGCTGGTGTACGGAAAACTCGGACGCGGCGCGCTGACCGCTTACGTGAATTGCGACGCCACGATCGCGCTGCCGATCATTATCACCGCGCTATCACAAACGGCAGCGAAATATATGAAGGGTCGACGCCGTCCGAACTTCACTTTTGGCGGCAAGGACTTGATCATAGACGTCCCGTAAGAAATATTTTTGCCAAGCCGCCGTATCCCTAAGAATAATCGGCGTTTGACTTACAAGCACTCCCACAAAAATATTGACTTTCTCTCTTAACCCGCATATCGTTCGCAGCCGTTACAGAGGCTAGACACTCACGAGCCTGATCGGCCCTTGCAAACTCGGCCGCGTCCAGCCTGCCATCTGAAAAGAAATAGCAAGGCCCGGTTATTTTCCAAATATGATTGGAGGCGTCATGAGCGATCAACCATTTAGTGTTTATTATGCTTTGGATGGACCAGACCTCGACGGGCTGGTCGGCAGCGCGGGCATCTTGCGCTTCGACTGGCCTGAACGAAAGTTCTACATCAAGCATTTCGACGGAATTAGTTCAGGACACAATCCTTCGCTGGCGCCGAACGGCAAGCTGGCGCTGCTCGGCAACTTCAGCCAGACGATCATGCTGCTGGACATCGAGGATGCAAACAACATTCGCGAAGTCGCGCGACAATCGACGATGTTCTTTGAGGAGTGCGGTTATCGCATGCGATCGAACACGCATCACCTCTGGTATCCGGACAGCGAAAGTTTCATCGGGGCCGTCGGCGATCATCTTTATCACTTTCGCGTTGACGACCTGAAAAATCCCGTGAACCTCGGTCCGCATTATTTAGAGAATGCTCACGAGTTGCGCTGGGACGCTACTCATCGATACATCCTGATGGGGGACCTCGGACCAGAAAAACAAGACGTGCGTCAGGTGGGCGTCTTCGATCTGCAGGAGCCTGACCCGAAGAAGCGGGCCCGCAAGATCAAGGTGCAGAACAACGTCTGGCACTGCCGGGTTCATCCGACCAAGCCGGTCGGCTATGCGCTCACCTATTCACTGATTACCGACCACGAAGACTGGGTGAACTGGTCGCCGGGTTACGTGCGCGAGTACATATACGAGATCGATCTTCCGGCAGCGAAAATCACCCGCACCTGGAGCAGCGCCGCCGAGTTTCCGGGTCACCTCAACTCAGACGTGGAAATCTACGACGACACCTTGTACATCGCGAGTGGCGGCAGCCATGGTGTGCTCGAAATTCCGCTCGATCGTTTCGCCGAGTTTCGTTTTCTCGAGTGCATCCCACGCTTTTCGACGCGCCTTTTTAGTCTGAACGATCAAATGCACACGCTGCTCGGCGCGATGTCGCGTAAAGCCAGCGTTACGAGCACGCACTACATGCTGCAAACTCTTCAGATTACCGGCTGGCGCATTCTGGACGGCATCTATGCCACGCGCGTTTCACCCGATGGCAAGTACATCATCACGGGCAACCGCGGCTACAACACCATAGCCGTTTATGACCGCAAGACTTTTCGTAAAGTGTACGAAAAGTTGCTTCCATTTCGTAAGCAGGTTACCGGCCGCGGTGGCTACAATCATTATCAGCTTACGAATAGTTTCTTTGGTTATCACCTCGGAGTTCATCACAGCGAATTAATCGCGCGATAACGGTTACGCACGCGCTGGCGTGCCTGATGAAAGGAGTTTCGTTATGTCATGGAATGCTTCCGGCGGCGCAGCAGGAGTGGACGCCACTCTGAAGACTTTGACTTGTCTGAATAATGCCAATCCGAATGACGAATTAGTCAAAGAGATCAAAGCGGATCTCTCAGTAGCGTCTTCGATCCTCGAAATGATCAAGGATTACATGGCGCTGCTCAAGGACAACTTCAATAACGATGCGCCGCCATTTCGAAAGCTCGCGAAGCTTTTTGAATTGGGTGAAACGTTCGACGCTCTGGATGGTCATTACTATGGAGTCTGTCCCGGTCTTCGCACTGGCGACCTGCACGGCGTAGCTGCTGAATTCGGCAACCTGCTCGGATACGTTTGGAGTTCGGCAATCGTGGGCCACTGTCCCTGGGCTGGGAAAAGCTACTCTCCGATGAGCGACGAAGACCGGGCGAGGATTCTCGGCGATACTGTGCCCGCTGATGTGAAAGTCCTTCGCGGCATCAATCATTTCAATAAGATTGAAGGCGCTCCGGTCAACGTCGCCACAGTCGCTTTACTAAATTTCATGTGGCACTTGCAGAAAGCGACCGACGAAGAGAAAAGCCAGTACGGTTATGACTATAAGGGAGGCAACATTGCCTCGCATCGCGCGCCTTCGATTTATCCCGGCACGCCGCGCGAAGTATTTCGTTTGAACTATCGCTATCCCGACCTCGGTAATTACCCGCCGCTGAGTTATTTGATTGATGAGATGGTGCAAATCGCCGATGGCATGTTCCTGGGCCAGGCGATCTTCGCAACTACAAAATTCTTAGACCGATACGATCCAAAAGCTGACCCGGCAACTTACCACTACCAGAACTTCGGCTACTTTCTTTTGTTCGAGCCGTTTTGGAACGCCGAAGCTAAACGCCTGTTTCCGTTTTTGGAAATGCCGGATGTCGCAGTTCCGGCTGAAGTGCCGAAGGCTTCAGCTCCTGCGCCCGCGCCAACTCCACCGCCAACGGACAAGTTTTCAACTTTGTCGTTAGCCGATCCGACCGATGGCGACGTCGATGCTGCCCGCCTCAGAGAAGTGCGCGCCGACATTAAGAACGCCGGTGACATCATGCGCACGCTGAAATCCTATTCGGATATTCTGACGGCTGAGCACAAAACTGTCTCGCCGACATTCGACAAACTGCACACGCTTTTCAATGCAGGCATCGCGCCCCAAACGATGAATGGTTTCTATCGCGGCGCTTTGATTTCATGGCAAAGCCAGGGATTACTCGCGCCGTTTGAGGAAAACGCAATTAGTGTCGCGTGGCAGGCGTCGCGTTTCTTCTCGCCATGGACGGGAAAGAAATTCAATCCCATCGACGAAGCGGAACTAGCCAAATGGACTGAAGGCGGCGAGTCGATGGGCTCAGACCCGGCATATAACTGTTCGAACACAGTTGCCTTTCGCACGCTCAAAGAAAAGTTCACGCGCGAAGTTTCGAAGCTGGCCGGTGTGCGCATGGAAGACGCAACGCCCGAAGAGAAACAGAAGTACGGTTATGACGCGCACACTTTTTTCTTCATCGGGCGGCCCAACAAAACCAGCATGCTGCCAGAGAACAAGGGCAAAAAGATCTACCAATTCAATTATCGCTGGAAGCCTCTAAAGAATATTCCGCCGGATTGCTTTTGCATCGACGAGATTGCGCAGATCGCTGAAGGTCTCTATCTCGGTCAATTGATTTACGCGACTGATTGGCTGAAGCCGTGGGATCCAAACACCCCGATCTCAGAATATAAGTACAAGCTGTTCGGCTACTTCCTCTTGATGGATGAGGAATGGCATCAAAGACGGCTGCGGATCGGATTCGATTTGCAGGACATTTGAGGCCTTGGCTTTTTCCCCTCTCCCCCTGGGAGAGGAGCCCGGGGTGAGGGGCGAAGCTTCAGCGCGACAAGCCCTCACCCAGCCCTCTCCCAGTGGGAGAGGGCTTTAAGAAATACAAGACCAATCCCATGAAAGACATTTACGACGTGGTCGTCATCGGCTCGGGTTTCGGCGGAGCGATCAATGCTTGCCGGCTCGCACAAGCGGGCCGATCTGTTTGCATCCTCGAGCGTGGCAAGCGTTGGGGCAAAAAAGATTTTCCGCGCACCACGGGCCAGGTCGCGCGCTCGTTTTGGAATTACAAAGATCTCGGGTTGCTCGACTATCGCGCGTTCGAAAACATCGACGTGCTGCAGGCGAGCGGCGTCGGCGGCGGCTCGCTCGTCTACTTCAACGTCCACATTCGCACCCCCAAAGAAATCTTTGAAAATCCGCGTTGGCCCAAAGGCGTCAAGCGCGACATACTAAATCCTTTCTACGACAAGGCTCGTGACATGTTGGAAGCGCGTCAACTGACGCCGCCCGCCGATCGCGACATGCCGCCCCGCACAGAAGCGTTCATCGCCGCGGCGCAAAATGCCGGACGCAAACCCGAACTGATGGAGATCTGTGTTTACACGGGTCCAGAAAAAGTGAATCGCCAGGGCGTCGTGCAGGACGGTTGCGTTTACTGCGGCAACTGCATGCTGGGCTGTCACGTTCACGCGAAGAACACGCTCGACCTGAATTACATCCCGCTCGCCGAACAAAATGGCGCCGAAGTTTATCCGCTGCATCAGGTCGAAAAAATCGAGCCCATCGATCCAGTTGAAGTGAACGGCTATCGTGTTCACTTCCGCCAATTCGACCTCGAGACCGCTGAGTCGCAGCCGCTCACGGTCGATGGCGCCAGATTCGATCGGGGCGCCAAGCCCGACCCCACCTCTCAACCTGGATCGGTCATTGGACGAAAAGTAATTATCTCTGCCGGTTCGTTGGGCTCTACTGAAATCCTTTTGCGCTGTCGCGATCTCCACGAGACCCTGCCAAATCTCAGTCCGGCGCTCGGCACAAAGTTTTCTGGTAACGGCGACTTCCTTTTGGCCGGGTCGCTCGAATCGAATCGCGAAGTCGATCCGGGCTCCGGACCAAGCATCACCGCGGCCATCGACGCTTCGACGGCAAACAACAGAATCATGATTCAGGATCTGGGTTTTCCAGATCCATTTCTCTGGTACCTGGAAAGCGCCTTGCCGGTACCCCGACGTTTGAAGAATCTCGGATTGTTTTTCCGCAAATACTTGATGCGAACGCTCGGACTCGATCATGGTTCGGCTTTTACCGATGGCGCCGACAAATTATTTAAGGGAGGCGTGACGCCAAAGTTTCTGCCTTTTCTCGGCATGGGAACGGACGCCGCGGACGGCTGCATGCAATTGTCGGAAGGCAACATTGAAATCGATTGGAATGTTCGCCGGAGCCGCGCGATGTTCGACGAGATGGAAGCAGCGTTGAAGGAATTGAGCAAAGGAATCGGCGGCGAGTACATGCCGAGCGTGCTGTGGGGCTGGCCCTGGCGAAAGCTTCTGACCGCGCATCCGCTCGGCGGCTGCACGATGTCCGACAACCCAAAAGAAGGCGTGGTAAACGAGTTCGGCGAGGTTTGGAACTATCCCAATCTTTACGTTTCCGACGGATCGATCATTCCGACGGCGCTGTCAGTAAATCCTTCGGCGACGATCAGCGCCTTGTCGGAACGAATTGCGGATTACATCGTGAGTTCCCAATGATGTCGTTCATCAGATCGTAATCGGCTGCTCAATCAACTCAGGCGAAGCCGCAGTGATCCAGCGCTAAAGCGTGGTCTAACAATCCTGCGGCAAGCCCGCTGAATCGGGCTCAAGAGTCGGTTCGAGCTTTAAGATTTATGATAGCTTCGCAGTCCATCCTTAGCTAAACTCCAGCGCATGAGTGAATCACAGTCGCTTCCGATGAACTTCGGCGGAATAGCCGAAGAAGAGTTCTCGAATTTCGACCGGGCGCGCATTCTGGTCTGGCCGATCAGTTATGAAGGAACCGTCTCGTACGGCGGTGGCACGGGCAAAGGCGCGGCCGCGATCATCGACGCCTCGCGCAACATGGAGTTGTATGACGAAGAGACTGACGCCGAAGTTTATAAGCTCGGTATTCACACGCTCGCCGAATCCCCTTCGATCGATCCGCCGGAACGAATGATGAACTCGCTTTATGATCTAGCAAAGGAGCTTACGTCCAGCGGAAAATTCGTCACGATGATCGGCGGCGAGCATTCGGTCAGCGCTCCGGTGATTCGCGCGCACGCGGAGAAACATGCGAACTTGTCCGTGCTTCAAATCGATGCGCACGCGGATTTGCGCGACAGCTATGACGGCACGCCTTACTCGCACGCTTCGATCATGGCGCGCGTCGTCAAAGATCTGCGCATTCCCGCAGTGCAAGTCGGCATTCGGTCGATCTCTGTCGATGAAGCGCGGATTATCGATGATCTGCCGACGCGAATCTTTTGGGCCAAAGACATCGCCGGGCGCGACGATTGGTGGGACGATGCTATCGAAGGCCTGACTGAGAATGTCTATCTCACGATCGACATCGACGGACTTGACCCTTCACTCGTGTCGGCAACCGGAACGCCGGAGCCGGGCGGCCTCGGTTGGTACGAGACGGTGGGCTTGATTCGTACACTCGCTCGGAGACGCAACGTCGTGGGAATGGATTTGACTGAGTATTCGCACGTTGAGGGACAGAACGCTTCAGCGTTTCTCTGCGCGAAGTTGATCTACAAGACGCTCGGGTTTGTGTTTGAGAAAGAGACTGAGCGCGTCCGAAACGTCTGAAAGATCCTGCGGTTTCTGGCTCCGCTAGGAGCCGAATGTTTATAGCCCCGACGTTGGATTATAAACAAAGCAGTCATCGTGGCTATAAATATTTTCGCGCCTAGCGGCGTTTAGTTTTGCGTCGCGCGCTCAAGCGGGCAAGGATGCCCGCGCTCCAATTACGTCAGTTTCCTTTTATAAGCTTCCTTCAATCCCAACTGCGCCTGGTCGTGCGCATCGTACACGTTAGGTCGCGCGAGCACGGCGCGGTACTGATTCAACGCATCAGTGCGCTTGCCTGCCAGATCTAGTGCTCGCGCTGCATACAGATGCGCCATCGTCGCCAATCCCTGTTGCGCGCCGGTCGAATCCGCCGACGCGAGAAACTCTTTCACCGCGTGTTCGTACTGGCCGGCCGTCATCAAGGCTTCGCCGTACTTGAAATGAATTAAGTCGAACTGCTGCGACGCGGTTTCGCGAACTGATCTGTCTCTCAGCAAAGATTCAAATGTCGCAAAGGCTTCAGTCTCGGTCGCCGAGGTTGCTGCTGCCGGATTTGCTTTGCGATCAAGGGCGGCTTGCGACACGAGCGCGTCCGCTGCTTCAAGGCGATAGAGATAGTTGCGTGGATATTTCGCGGCCAACTCGCGCGCGTAGCCGGCGGCTTCTCCAAATCTTTTTTCCCGCGTGTACAGCACTATCAACAAAGTCTTGGCCTCGTCGTGAATCCATCGGCCTTCCTTCGCTACTCGCTCGAGCGTCGCCAGGCCGCGCTTTTTCGAACCGCGAAAGCCAACCACGCCGGCAATCAGTTTCGCCGGCAGAGGCAACGCGCCGACGGTGTAGTCATATAATCCGATTGTGATCTCGGCGTCGTGATAATTCGGATCGAGCTTGATCACTTCGCGATGCTTATCGACCGCGTCCGATCCATCCTTCAAAGCGGCAAAGTGCCGCCGCTCGACGGCTTCTTCGAACGAGGCTTTCAATCCCTCGATCGCGCCCATGAAATAAAGCGCTTCAACGTCCTTCGGATACAGCTTCACACGGGCCTCGGTCAGCAAACGCGCCTGGCGCGTGAGCGAACGAAATTGATCGACGACCTTCGGGTCGGGTTTGTCGTCGCCCGTCGAATAGAACGTGTCGTCGTCACCATAAAGTGAAGACTGCAAACGCCGCGATTGATAAAGCGTTTCAGCCCACAACGTATCCGCCAGAAACTGCGGTCCGGCGGGATAGTTCGGGAACGCCGTCGCCATCTCTTTGAAATTCTTGCGCGCTGCTTCGTAATCGAGATTGAAGAGAGCTTCCGATCCAGCGATGCGCAGCGTTTCGAATTTCGCGCGTTCGGTGTCGGTGAGCCACGGCGCAGGCGCTGCGGATTGCGCCAGGCCAATGCGCGGCGCAAAGAGCAGGAATAGAATTGCGATACACTGTTGGACTTTCATTCGAACCTCAAATTTCTCGGGGCTATGCCGTCTGATGTGCGGTAATAGGCTGCACCTTATCATAAGCCTTCAATCTTCATTTTAGAGGCTATGCCTCCGAATTCTGTCGCCCGCTAAAGCGGGCTTGGATTCAATTTGTTTGCGTGATCCCCGGGCTCACGCCCGGGGCTACTCTCTGCACCACCTGCTTCGCAGGTTCATTGAACGTTCCAACTCCTGTTTCCTTTCAACGCGCGGTTCCAATTCGAACACGTGTCTTGATCACGAAAAGCTCTCCAGATATTTCACGCCGCTTCCGGTATTGAACAGCACCACGCTCTCGTTTGCTTTCACGGCGCCGTCGCTCATCAACTTCCTTAGCGCCGGCAGGCATGCAGCCCCCTCGGGCGCGCAAAAGATTCCCTCTGCCGATCCAATTTCTTTCGTAGCGTCGATCAATTCTTCATCAGTCACCGCTACAGCAGTTCCGCCCGAGGCGCGCAGCGCATCGATAATTAGAAAGTCTCCAATTGCTTTCGGCACCCGCAGGCCTGAAGCGGTGGTGTGCGCGTTCGGAAATTCATCCGCGAATCGCTTCCCTTCTTCGAATGCACGGATGATCGGCGCGCACCCCGATGCTTGCACGGTCACCATGCGCGGACGCTTTCGTCCGATCCAGCCCAGCTGCTCCATCTCGTCAAAAGCTTTCCACATTCCGATCAAACCAGTGCCGCCGCCGGTCGGATAAATGATGACGTCCGGCAATTCCCAATTGAACTGTTCGCCGAGCTCATAGCCCATCGTCTTCTTGCCTTCGATGCGATAAGGCTCTTTCAAAGTCGAAACGTCGAACCAACCTTCGGCTTCTTTTCGTCTGCCGACTTCGGCGCCGCAATCAGTAATCAACCCATCCAGCAATGTGACGTGCGCGCCGGTCTGTTCGCACTCGATCACGTTTGCGCGCGGCGTATCTTTTGGCATGAAGATGTGCGCTTCCAATCCCGCGCGCGCCGCATACGCGGCCAAAGCGCCCGCAGCGTTCCCGGCTGAAGGAACCGCCAGCTTCTTAGCACCCAACTCTTTGGCCATCGAAACGGCTGCGGTCATGCCGCGCGCTTTGAAACTCTGCGTGGGATTCTGTCCCTCGTCCTTGATGTAAAGCTCGCTCAATCCGAGCTGCTCGCCCAGTCGCGATGCGTGCACGAGCGGCGTGTATCCTTCGCCTAAACTGGTCACGTTCTCGTCGCGCTCCACCGGCAAGACTTCCCGATATCTCCATAAATCCGCCCTTCGGCGACTCAAACTTTCTTTTGTCAAAGAAGCTGAAGCCCGCTCCAGGTCATAGCGAACCAGCAGCGGTTTTCCACATTCCGTGCAGAGATTGTGCAACCTTCGTGCCTCGTGCCTGAGACCGCACGCGGCACACTCAAGATGGGTGACATTCATCGTTTTGCTTCGGTTCCTTTCAGCGACTCGCGGTGAACATGATAGCCGCTGGCAAGGAAATCCGTCAGGTGGAGCGGGAATTTTGCGGTAGTTACAGAACCGCGAGCGGTAGCGACCGGATCAAGTGATTCGCTCGATGCTCTTTTTCGTTCTGAACCAGAGAGACTTCATGATCCGGTCGCTACCGCTCGCGGTTCTGACACGCTGCCTCTGCGTGACCTTTGCAGTCTCTGCGGGTTAAGCTGTTATCAAAATTAAATTTGCAAAGGATGAGACTAAATGCCAAATCGGACCGCAAACATTCAAACCAACAAAGGCACGATTAAATTTGAGTTATTGGAAGAGGACGCGCCAAAGACAACTGAAAATTTTCGCTTGCTGGCCGAAAAGGGTTTTTACGACGGAGTGATTTTTCATCGAGTCATTAACGGCTTCATGATCCAGGGCGGCGATCCGGACGGCACTGGCCGCGGTGGTCAATCAGCTTGGGGTGGAAGGTTCAATGATGAAATCAATCCGTCGTCAGACGTGTATCGTCGCGGCTACAAAGCCGGAACCGTGGCGATGGCCAACGCCGGTCCGAACACAAATGGATCGCAATTCTTCATCATGCATGTCGATTATCCGCTGCCACCAAGCTACACGATCTTCGGCCGAGTAACTGAAGGTCAGGATGTTGTGAACTCTATTGCGACTTCCAAAACAGATAGCGGCGATCGGCCGATGTCTGAGATTAAGATGGAGAAAGTTTCGATCGAAGAATAGTTCAATTGTGAGTTCTGAGTTTTGAGTTTTGAATTTCGGCCGCGACGAATTGTTTGGCGGCGGCGATTGCGTCTTTCAAATTAGCGCCCCTCGCGAGAACCGCAGCGATCGCCGATGACAAAATGCAACCGGTTCCCCTCATCGGCTGCGCATCAATCCATCCACCCCGGAAGATTGTGACTTGGCCTTGTTCGTCGAATACATCAACAGCTTCTCGCGCGTTCTCTTCTGACCCCTGACCCCTGACTCCTGACCCCCGTCTTTGGTGTCCACCTTTGATCAGCACGGCACGCGCACCCATCTCGCGCAGCTTCTGCGCAGCGTGACGCATCGTTAGTTCGTCTTCGATTCGCACTCCGCTAAGTGTTTCGGCCTCCGGAATATTTGGTGTAATCAAGCACGCAAGTGGCAATAGTTCGCGGACAAAAGTTTCCGTCGCATCTTGCTCGATCAGACGTTGGCCCGAAGAGGACTGCATCACCGGATCGACCACGGGCGCGGGCAATTGCTTCTCGTTAATCAGCGCGACAACTTCGCTGACGAGTTCCGCCGTCGGCAACATGCCGATTTTCACGGCTGCCACTTTGTATTCCTCAATGATGGGAAGAATCTGCGCGCGCAACGAGCGGGCGCTTTCGTGAATTGCGCCGAACACGCCTTGTGAGTTTTGAAACGTCAGCGAAGTGATCGCGGCTGTTGGCCGGCAACCGAAATGAACGAACGTACGGACATCCGCGATCACTCCCGCGCCTCCCGAGGGATCAAAGCCGGCTATCGTCAGAACTACCGGATGCTCGCTGTGCTCGGACGTGACGCTCATCCTTTCAGCTCAACATCACCAGCCGCCGTTCAAATCCTTCGACGCGTGGGGTTTTGCTGTTGTAATTGAGAGCGAAGCCCTCACCTTGCAGGCAACGCGCTTGTTTGTCGACGCCTCCAGGAAATTTTGGATTCAGACTGCCGTCGTCTTTCACGACTCTCCAATAAGGCGTAATTCGTTTGCGCCCGTTGGCACGATCTTCCTCGGCAGTCTCAGCAGCGATGCGAAGAAAGATGCCGGTCGTTAGCGGACAAGTCACGTCGGAAGCAAAGTCCGCGGCGAGCCTTCGTCGCAATTCACTAACCGTCACAAGTTTGCCTTTCGGAACCTTGCGAACCAGATCATCGACCAGTTTTGGAGTCGGAATGAGCATCGTGCCTTTACCGAATCGAGACATTTTCGGTGGAATATTCACGACCTTAGGGTCTTGTTCCTTTTCCAGCTTTTCGCGCCAGCGAGTGCGGCTGATGAATTTATCTTTCATTATTTGACTCCCTCCGCTGATTCTTTATCGATCCAACTATGCGTTTCAGATTTTCCGGCTCGCCAAACAGACTGATCCCGGCGATGCCTGCCGCGCCCGCGTCCAAACAGTCATTGGCATTGTTGGCAGAAATTCCACCAAGCGCCAGCACCGGAAATCGTTCCAGCGCGCGAGTTACTTCAGCCAACTTTGATAATCCGAGCGGCGGTCCATATTGTTCCTTTGATTTCGTCTCGAAGATCGGTCCGACGACGACGAAGTCAGCTCCCGATTCATGCGCCGCGATCGCCTCAGCCAAAGAGTGCGTCGAAGCTCCAATCAGAAAATCCTTGCCGAAGGTCTGTCGGATCGTCGCCGCACCGAGCGATTGCGTCGTCAAGTGAACACCGTCAGCGCGGGCGCCGGCGGCAATGTCGGCGCGATCATTTACCAGCAATCGCGTCGATGTGCCACGAGTAATTTCAACGGCCCGCGAAACTAATTCGAACAACACTCGCGCGGTCAGGTTCTTTTCTCTGATTTGAATCAGATCGAAACCGGCGTCAACAGCAGATGAAATTTGAGCAAGGAGGTCGCGAAATTCAGAACTGTTGGGCGTCGTCGCTTCCGTGGTTGCGCCGTGGGTAATCAGATAAAGGATCGGTCTTGACAGGTTGAGCGGCATTCGTCGGCACGCGCGGCGTCAGAGTCTGCCGCGAGCTTTCCACATATGGCAGCCCGGCGTCCAGCGCGCGGACGGTCTTTCGGAAATTGACCAGCTCCCAAAATCCCATGCCCAAATTGAGGATACCGATGCCAGAGACGGCGCCGCGCACCCAACCCGAGGCGATAAACCTTTGCACGCCGAAGCCGACTTTTCGCGAGGCGAGCAACAGAAAATAATTGTTGCCCCAATCGCTCAGGCCGAACCAGCCGTGCGGCACCCAGGGCAGCACCGCGAGTACGACGCCGATCTCGATGCACAGAATAATGTAGAAAATTACCGACAGCCGGGAAGACATAATTTGCTTTCCTTAAGAACAAAAATACCACAAAGCTAAGGTTCTGTCTCAGCTCTGTGGCATTGAATGGGGTTGCCTTATGATGCTTACTGGGCCAATCGCGATTGTAACGCGCGCAATCTTTCATTGACGCCGCGATAAGAAACGTTCATTCCGTAAATTTCAGTAAACAGATCCATCGCCTGATTCAAATCGCCCGCTTGCTCGTGCGCGGCGGCCAGCTCGAATCGCAGAGCTTGTCGTTCGTCTTCGGAAACGTTCGGCGCGCTCAACCCCTGGTTTAGCCATTTGACGGCGAGCTGCGGCACACCCTTCTGCATGAAACAATGCGCCAGTAGATTGCAGCACTGCATATAACGCGAGCTGCCATCATCGGCAGACACAAGGCTAATTGCGATCTGAAATTCTTCCAGCGCTTCTTCGAAGAGATCCATCTCTTGGTACGCCAAGCCCAGGTTGTAATGCGTTTCGTAATCTCCATTGCTCGCTGATCCGACTTCAGCGGATGCGCGGTATTCTTCGAAGACCTCTGCTAAACCAGAATCGATAGCCTTTGCAGGCATGGGCGAGGCCGTCTTGGGTGCGTCGTCAAACGACTGCAACGAGAAGTCCTCGTCAATACTCAACTCGAGAGGTTCCAAAGCAGGCGCAGATTGAGCAACTTCGGGCTCGGCTCCAATTGATAAGTTAAGCTTCTTGCGGCGCGCATCAATATCGGGATGCGCTCCGAACTGATTTTCCAAAAGACTCAGCGTATCAATTGCGATGTCGACATAACCCTGCTCGATATAGAAGTCGACGCTCTCCAATTCCTGCTTCCTGATCGCATCGTGTCGATCTGAATCTGCATTTCGCTCTTCGGATGCAACTTGCGAATTGACCTTGTCTTCTTCATTCCCTTCGAACGCAAACCCGCGCTCAATGTCCATCTGATCTAGTTTTTCGGGGGGAGACACTTCAGTTGATGCTTCCTCAGCAAACTCGAATTGACTCTCACTAGCTGAAGCATCAGTTTGCGGCCCGAACGCAAATTCTTCTTCGAACGACTGAATCGGTTGTGGTCCAGATGGAACGGCCGACTCAGATTCCGTCATTAACCTTTCCTCAACAACCTCTTCTTCCGGACCACCAAGTTGATTCAGCCGTTCGACATAATCACTATCTTCTGGAGCTAAGCGCACCAACTGGCTCAACGCGTGACGTTCATCTTCGGCTAAACCCGCGGCTTGGGCGGCCTCGACGAGTCGCTCGAGCGCGGCTTTCAGATTCTCTGAATCGCGACGCAACGAATACGCGTGGGCCAACAGCCGAAGTGCGGGGACGTTATCCGCATCACACGTCAACAACTCGTTCAATAATTCCAGCAAGTCGGCATCGTGACGCTCGGCCAATATCTGCTCTGAGATCGATCCGATCACTCGGATCGCATCTTCGAGTTTGTCCGATCGCATGAACAGGCGCGCCACTTCGATCATGCGCAAGTAAGCGGAAGACTCTTTCGCGATCAATGCGATCGTGGCTGACTCAGCCCGGTCGGGATCTTCAGCTTCAATATATGCGCGCGCGAGGATCGAAACCAGATCGGCATCGTCGGGATGTTCCTGCGACGCACGCGCGATAATTTCGGCCGCCTCGTCGGCAGTTCCGCGCACTGTGTGCGCCGCTAACAGTCCTGCGAGCGTCGGGTGATCGGCGGGCTCCAACTCCAAAGACTTGCCAAAGACTTCGAGCGCTTCATCCAACGATCCCCGCGCCAACAAAGTTTGCGCCGCAATTGTGAAAGAGGCGGCGGCCTCTTTCTTCATTCCTTCGTTCAGGTACCCATCGGCAAGCTTGATTCGAACTTCGGTGTTTTGCGGATCGAGATCGGCTATCTTGCGCAGCACTTCCAGTCCGGCTTGCGTCGCTCCTGATTTCGCATGAGCGTTTGCCACCATCAGATAATGCGCGCGAGCCTCGACGATTAGATCCTGTTGCGCGTAAAGATCAGCGAGACTCATCGCGATCTCGGCGTCGTTCGGAGCCAGCCGATCGATCTTCTTGAACATCGCGATCGCCTTGGGCGCAAATTCCTGCTCGCGATAATGATCGGCGATGCGACGGAAACATGAGATCGCTTCGGCTTTGTTGCCAACGCGAACATGAAGATCTCCAAGAGTGTTGAGGGTGCTGTAATCCTCCGGCTCGCTCTCGACGATCTTGCAGTACTCTGTTACTGCTGCCGGAATTTTCCCCGTTTCCAGGTACTTCTCGGCCGCACGCAGAGTCTTTACCTTATCGATTGCCATTTCCTGAGTCAGCGGAATGAATTTGCGGCGAGGTCGGATGCCGATCGCCTTACGAGGATAATTCAGTTCTCAGTGTGCCTGAGAGCCGCGTCGGAGCTGAGCGGCACTTCTAAACTAACACGCGACAGGGGCGGTGTCAACGAGGTTTTTCTGCGCTAAACGTCGCCTAAACTGCTCGTTTTGCTTGGATTTCTCGCTAGATTACGTCGGCAAAATTCTTGCGCGTGCGCGCAAACCACCAGTAGCCAATGAGGAAACTCAGCAGAGCGAACGCCGAGAAGTACGCGAGCCCAGTCCAGTCGGGCGACGAACCTTCGATGAGTACGCGCCGGTAATTTCGAACCAGCGCCGTGAATGGATTCAAGTTGATGATTTTGCGATACGGCGCGGGCACGAGTGATTCCGGATAAATGATCGGCGTCAGGTACATCCAAGCCATTAAAACAAGCGCGATTCCCTGAACAATGTCGCGGATGAAAACGCCGAGCGAAGCGACGAGCCACGCGATGCCGAAAGTTGCAACTAATTGCGGAATCAAAATCAGAGGCAGAAACACGATCGTAGCGTGAACCTCTCGCCGCAGGATGGCGATCGCAACGACCAGCACGATCGTTCCGAACAATTGATTAATTACTGCTGCCAGCGAGAGCGACACCGGCAACGTCTCCAGCGGAAAGATCACGCGTTTAACCAGGTTCGCGTGCGCGACGATCGTACCGGCAGAAAGTTGTAGCGATTCCTGAAAGGCATTCCACGGCAGCAACCCACAGAACAGATACAGCGCGTAATCCCACTGCGAGCTGTTCATGCCGAACTTAGCTTTAAAGATTCCGGCAAAAATTATCGTAAAGATCGCGATCATTACTACCGGTGTCAACAGCGCCCAAACGATTCCCAGGATCGAGCCACGATAGCGCGCAGCCAACTCTCGTTTGGTAAGCGAGATGATTAGATCAAACCGGCCAGGAAGTTGCCACAGCGGTCGCCATACAGCGCGTCGTGCTGTTTGGGCTGATATCATCCGGACTATTGTAGATGGTTGAGCGATCGTTGTCAGCGCATTAAGCCGTCCGAATCACTTCGCGGAAAGCCGTCAGGAAAGTCTCCATCTCAGACTGCTTGCCGATTGTCACGCGCAGGTGACTCGGCAGCGCCGGAAACATTCGGCCAACTTGCACGCCGCGTTGACTCAGCGCGCTAATCAGAGGTTGCACTGGACGCTTCACGTCGATCATCATGAAGTTTGCTTGCGATGGAATTTGCTGAAACCCAAGTTTGTCCAATTCAGAAATCACAAATTGTTTCGTCTGCCCGTTCAGCTTGCGCCCGTTTGGAACTTGATCAGGATCGTTTAGGCTGGCGATTGCCGCAACGACGGCCATAATATTTACGCTGTCCCAGGTTTGATGCGGCCGCATTCGCTTGATCGTTTCACTCTGCGCAATGCAGTAGCCGCAACGTAGACCGGCCATCCCGTAAATCTTCGAAAAGGTACGCGCGACGATCAGATTCGCATGAACCTTCACCATGGGAATTACGCTTTCGTAATCAGCACTGTCAGCATAGTGAAAATACGCTTCGTCAACGAGGATCATCGTTTCCTTCGGTGCGTTGGTAATGAAATCGCGGAGCTCTTTCTTTGGCGTGATGCTCGCCGTTGGATTGTTTGGATTGCAAACATAAACGAGACCTTCGTTCGCTGCAGCCAGCATCCTCGTCAGATCGTGGGCGTACCTGCTGTTGAGTCGAACCTTGACCACTTCGGCGCGATTAATGCGCGCATGATTCAGAATCGCTTCGAACGTTGGATCGGCAACAACCATTTTTCCGCGACCCGGCACAAAGGTAAGCGCAGGCCCACGCGTCGGCCGCGCTAACTCAACCGCGCGATTATCATTCGTCATCGGACCAGTGAACGCCGACGCGCAGATTTTCAAAATCTCGCCCGACCCATCGCCTAACACAATCTGGTCGCGACTGACGCCATTCAGCTTCGCGATTGTGTCGATCAAAACGTCCGCGTGTTCATCCGGATAACGCCACGCCAACGAAAACGCGTCGGTCATCGCTTTCAACGCCATCGACGATGGGCCATAAGGGTTCTCGTTTGAACTGAGTCGAACAACTGGCGACGTCGAGGCGATGAAAGAGTTTTCAGCTAACAACTGATGCGCGAAAGAAACATTCGGTCGAGCCACAAACGTTGCGGCTCCGAGTCCGAACAATCGAGCGAATCTGCGGCGAGACATCGACGCTAGTTCCGGCATGGTTGCACCTCCGTGCGTGTTTGATCGCGCGCATTATCCGCCATGAATTCGGTGAAGCAAAGCGTTTTTGATCACAAAGTCGCCGGGATGCCGGTCAATTCCGATTATGGTAGGCTGATTGGAAATCGATGCCGCAGAAGAGATCGACAACCCTATTTCCAGAAATGTCTGAGCCCAGCATCGCTGCGCCGCTGCCGCAGCGTATGCGGCCGCGCTCGCTCCAGGAGTTCGTCGGGCAGGAACATCTGGTGGGCGAAGGACGAGTGTTGCGTCGCCTGATCGAGAGCGGCAGCACTCTGCCTTCATTGATTCTTTGGGGGCCGCCGGGAACGGGCAAGACAACGCTGGCGCGCTTGCTTGCGGAAACAACTGACGCGGAATTTATTGCGGTGTCCGCAGTTTTTTCCGGAGTCAAAGAACTGCGCGGAGCAATTGCCGATGCGCGCCTTGCGCGGCAGCGCGGTCGTCGGACGACGCTGTTCATCGATGAGATTCATCGCTTCAACAAGGCCCAGCAAGACGCGTTGCTGCCGGCTGTAGAAGACGGAACTGTAACTCTTATTGGCGCGACGACTGAGAATCCTTCGTTTGAAGTTATCAGCGCGTTGCTTTCGCGCAGTCGCGTGTTGGTGTTGAATCCGCTCGACGAAGGCGAAATCGAAACTATTATTCGGCGTGCGCTGTCCAATGAGGAACAAGGGCTCGCAAGCCTCAAAGCCGAACTATCTGACGAGCTAATCGCACGGTTGGCTCATTTGTCCGGCGGCGATGCGCGCGTCGCTTTGGCTTCGTTGGAAGCTGCGGTCAACGCAACTCAGCCGAACGACCGAGGGGTTAGATCTGTAACAGGCGAAACATTGATCGAAGCATTGGGCCGCGCGCAGTTCGCTTACGACAAAGGTGGCGAAGAGCATTACAACCTGGCGTCCGCGTTAATCAAATCGCTTCGCAACTCAGATGTGAACGCTTCGTTATATTGGCTGGCGAGAATGATTGAGGGAGGTGCTGATCCGGTGTTTATCGCGCGTCGACTTTGCATTCTTGCTTCCGAGGACATCGGCCTCGCCGATCCTCAGGCAATGGTGCAGGCAGCGGCGGCGGCAGACATCGTGCAGCTCATCGGCATGCCGGAAGGCTTGTTTCCATTGACGCAGGCGACGATCTATTTGGCGCGCGCGCCGAAATCGAATGGGGTGTTGCGCGCTTATTCAGCGGCGCACAAGGATGCAACCGAAACTTCGCGCGAGCCTGTGCCTTTGCATTTGCGGAACGCACCGACACCATTGATGAAGCATCTCGGCTACGGCAAAGAATATCGTTACGTGCACAACGATGCAGCGGCAGAAGAAGAGATGTCATGTCTGCCTGAGCCGTTGAAGGGACGTGTTTACTTCAAGGAAGAGGAGTCGGGAGATGGGAGCCAGGAGCCGGGTTAATTTCAACTGACTCCTGACTCCCGGCCCCCCGTCTCCGGACTACAGATGACAGGATCCAAGACCCAGAAAGAACTAGCCTTCCTCCACGACCTCTACATCGCCACGGATTGGGGCGAACGCTTCGCTGAGCTTGTGGATGAACACGTCAAACTTCCAAAAGAAGGGCGCGTGCTTTATGTCGAAGCGGGCCCCGGTGGTCATGCGCTCGCTTTAAAGCAACGCGGCGGGCAGAAGCTCACGATGGTTTGTGCAGACGAAAACGAGGAATGTTTGGAACTCGCTCGTGTAAAGGCCGCAGCGCTGCACGAATCGACTAAGTTTCAGCACGAGAACCCTGAAGCCTTGTCGTTTACTAATGACGAATTCGATTTAGTCCTCGGAAACTCTTCTTTCACTTTGCCGGGAAAACTAAGACAAGTGCTCGCGGAACTCGTGCGGGTAACGAAACCAGGAGGCACGACTGCGTGGTGGTTAACGACCACGTCGAGCTTCGGAGAATTCTTTTCGATTTATTGGGAAGCTCTGCTGAGCGCCGGTGCAGACGAACATGGTACCGACGTAGAACATTTGATCACTGATTTGCCTGGCGTTTCTGACGTAGAGCGCTGGGCCGCGGACGCCGGACTCAATGACGTGAAGTCATGGACAACAATCGAGGAATTCGATTTTGAATCAGGAGAGCAATTTCTGAACTCGCCGTTGATTGCAGATTTTCTGTTACCTGCCTGGCTGCAACCAATTCCGAAAGCCGCGCGTGAAAGCGTGAGGAAAGAGCTTTCACGCATTATTGATGAAGAGCGGCATAGCGGTGAGTTTGGGTTGAGCTTGAAAGCGACGTTGGTGATGGGAAAGAAGAGCAGGGTGCAGTGATATCGGCGCATTAGCCGGATCGTCAGAGAGGACGCTAGCGCCGAAGGCGCGAAATATTTGTAGCGAGGTCAACCTCCACCCGAAAAGAATACGAGCGCGAAAGATGCAATCTTTCGCGCTCGTAATGATTTCCGGGTGATCTGTTTTCTACAAAGGCGTCGCGCCTTACGGCGCTTCATGTACTGCGCAGTAGTTTATCGTTCAATCTTCTTCGCTTCATCCGCCCGCATCTGTTGCGCTCGGCGTCGCGCTTCTTCAAACAAAGTTTCGTCATCAACGGAATCGAGCTTTGAACGCGAATCCGGCTTGGCGTCAGCTTCGTCGATTCCTTCCTTGAACGCCTTCTTGCTTTGGCCCAGCGCCTTGGCGAGTTGCGGCAACTTGCTGCCACCGAACAAAAGAAAAATCGCGGCGACGACGAGAATGATGATCGTCGGGCTCTCAATGGCGAACAGCAGCATAGTCATAGGGGTGCTCCTTCTTTACTCACGCGCGCACGCACAAATTGCTGTGGCCGTCTGACTCATAAAACAAATACTTGCGCCAGGTTTCATCCGCGCGTCCGATGTAGCGCATGATTTGCCGGTTCACGTGCAGCGAAAATGCCCGCGGCCGCCGCAAGAGGTCCATACCTGATTCTTCCGGCGTGCGATTTCCTTTGCGATGATTGCAGCGCTTGCAGCACGCAACCAAATTGTCCCAGGTCGATTCGCCGCCACGCGAACGCGGCACAATGTGATCCAGCGTCAACTCAGCCGGTGAAAACTGCTTTCCGCAGTACTGACAGCACGAGTGATCGCGCAGCAAAATGTTTTTGCGCGACAGCGAGCGACGCTCAAACGGAATGTGCCGGTATTCAGTTAGACGAATGACCGCGGGCGCGTGCATCTCGATTCTTTGCGAGTGCAACATGTGGCCGTTATGCTCTTCCATGCGCGCGACGCCTTTGAAGATCATCACCACCGCGCGCCGCTCAGTGCACACGTTGATGGGTTCAAAGGAAGCGTTCAGTACTAAAACCCGCGCATTCATAGTTGAGGCTGATATTACGCGAGGCTTAAGGGCAGTGACAAGTGACAATTACCCGGTGGCGAGTGACAAGGGACGAGTGACGAGCACTTAGGGCTACCGAATGTGGTGGGTAATTTCGATTCGCAATTAATGAAAAAGTAGGTAATACAGGCTGTTTCGTGTCACCTGTCACTGGTTTCGGAACTTATCCGTCCCTTCAACGAGCGCGCTCAGATTTCCCGGCTCCATGATCGAGTGACCCGCATCAGGCGTGATATGCAACTCCGCTTCGGGCCAGGCGCGATGCAGGCCCCACGCACTGGTCATCGGACAGACGACATCGTACCTGCCCTGCACAATCACTCCGGGAATATGACGAATCTTGTCGACATTCTCGATCAGGTAATTCTCTGTCGGGAAGAAACAGTTGTTCATGAAGTAATGGCATTCGATGCGCGCGAATGCTTCGGCAAAAGTCGGATCCGCGAATCGCTCGATCGATTCCGGATCGAAATAAAGTCTCGACGTTGTTCCCTCCCAGATCGACCACGCGCGCGCGGCTTCCAATCGAACGTTCTTGTCATCGCTGGTCAAACGGCGATAGTAAGCGCTGATCATGTCACCGCGCTCATTCTCAGGAATCACCTTCAAGTACTCTTCCCAGACGTCGGCAAAGATCCAACTGCAGCCCTCCTGATAGAACCATTTGATCTCTTTCGGCCGGCAGAGAAAGATTCCGCGCAGGACAAGTTCGGTCGCGCGATCGGGATGCTTCTCGGCGTAAGCAAGCGACAAAGTGCTGCCCCACGACCCGCCAAATACTTGCCAATTCTCGATGCTGAGATGTTCGCGCAACTTCTCAATATCGGCGACCAGATCCCACGTTGTGTTTTCTTCGATCGAAGCATGCGGCGTGCTCTGGCCCGAGCCTCTCTGATCGAAGAGCACAATGCGATAAGCCGCCGGATCGTGAAACTGCCGATATTCAGATGTGATTCCGCCACCTGGACCACCGTGCAGAAACACGACCGGCTTGCCGTTCGGGTTTCCGCACTGTTCGTAATAAATCTCGTGAAGGTTCGAGACTTTTAAACGGCCGGTGTTATAGGGTTCGATTGGGGGGGCAGCGGCTTCTTTAAGGTATCGTTTGTGCGCGTTACGGTTTTCTTCTTTGTTTTCTGTGAAGACTTGCTCATCGACTGCGCAACGTGAAACTTTTTTTTCGCTCGAAGTAAACGGCGTTTCGAAAATGCCATTCCAAAAGCTATTCCGAACATGATCGAAAAAACAACTGTAATTGCTATTGATGAAATATTCTTATTCGTAATACCGGCGACCAGAAAGCCGACAACAGCATTGGCTAACAAAGCGGCAAAAAAGAGCCATGCCTCATAATCAGCCAGAAAAGTCGCATTGACTAGAGGCACCTCGACGTTCTTAGGGATAGATAGGTTAATGGTAAGATCACGTTCAAGATCACTCGATTGATTTCCCCGCCTTCTGCGTCGCTCATATCGCATCAGTTCTTGACTCCTCTGAAGTGTTCCTTTGGCCATTGCCGAATGGCATTTTAGCCTGATTACGATGTTTCGATTCGCCGTAGATCTGTTGCTTCGATCGCTAGCAAACATCAAAACCGTGACCAGTATTAATTCGTCTGATCTTTCGGCCAAGGACCGACTAGCGAAACCGTGACACGTGCGAGTGAAAACGGGAAGCACTTACGAAGATCATACTAAATCGAACCAATCTTCTCCCGAACCCATCCGCGAATTAACTCGGCATCCGCGACGCCTTCCGACTCGGCCAATTTCTTCACCGCTTCCGCTTCTGCGGAGTCCAGGTCCAACGCGATCACAGAACGCCGTTCGAAGACAGGTTGGGTGACTTCTTCCATTTCATCTTCAAACTCCGTCACATCGTGTGTGTCCCAGAACTGAGCCAGTTCTTGAATTGAATCAGTCAGTGGTAATGCCTCTGTTTTCATCGTGCTCTGACTTCCATCCTATCCCACGATTCCAGTTTTCAACAAAATGGTAAGTCGCGCTCGGATGTTTATGTCGCCCTTACAGGGCTTGGGAATCAATTTCTATCTGATCCAGGGGTGGCGCGACTTCGTCGCTTACCCCTGGCTATTGTATTTCACGCCTTCGGCGTGAGAACCGACAGCTTCTAAGCTCGCGCGACCGTCAGCACGAAAACATCTTCCGCACCGGACTGCTTCAAAGCTTCGGCACAAGACGAAACCGTCGCACCCGTCGTGAACACATCATCAATCAGCAACACGCTCTTCCCCGTAATCAAATTCGCATGGCGAACGGCAAAGGCCCCTGCGACACTCCGACGGCGCGCCTTAGCATCCATGCCGGCGCGATGCCGGTCCGTGTGAATGCGCCGGACGACGCTGTGTTCGTCGAGGGGCAAACCGCTGAGACGTGAGAGTTCACGGCCGAGCACGAACGCTTGATTGAAGCCTCGTTCGCGTTCGCGATCGGGGTGCAGCGGAACCGGCACGATCAAGTCAGCACGGTTGAGCGGCTCTCGCTGTTGCAGGTCATGCATCAGCGCAACCAGGCGGCGACAAACATGCGATTGGCGTTTCAGTTGTAGAATCGACGCCCGTAAGGCGCCTTCGTAAGCTCCGCACGCGCGCGCCGCCGTGTAAGCATCATCGTCACACTTGCGACAGCGAATTTGTTGACGGCGATCCTCGCTAACGGTTGCGCGACTTAAGGCGCCGCATTTCCAGCAAAGCGTGTCGCTTGCGCTGAACACACGCGTCGCGCTCCAGCATGCGTCGCAGACGACGCCGTCATGGCGCGACTCAACGCTGCGGCCACAAACCGCGCACGATTGCGGGTAGACGAGTGAAAGACTGGCGTCGTAAAGATTGCTGACAATCGAAGAGATCGATTTCACGTGAGAGACCACCTGATATCGTCGAACTGTAGCGCGAATGATCTGACCTTTGCGGGGTCAAACGATGCCAACCAATGATCGAACCCGTGAACGAGGCCCCACGGCTATTGAATTTCACGCTTCCGGCGTGTTGAAGCAGAAAATGCTGCCGCCAAAAACAAATGCGGCCTTCGGTTTTCCGAAGGCCGCAATTATCTCACGATCGAATTGAGTCGACGAAGATTTATTCTTCCTCAGCCACCAACAATCCGCGCTCGTTCAATTCCTGGCAACGGACACAATGCTGCGCCCAGGGCACTGCCTCGAGCCGCTTTTCCTGAATCGGCTCGCCACAGTTGTCGCAGAATCCATAGTCGCCTTCGGCAATTCGATACAATGCCGCGTCAATGGATTCCAAAAGTTGCCGATCGTTGGTCGACATCGACATCAACAGTTCTTTCGTGTAAGCGTTAGCCGCCATGTCCGCCGGATCCTGCGTCGCCTCGGCATCGCGCTCGCGGCTGTAAGCTTCCGCGGCTTGCACCTGGCCCACCAGGCCCTCACGGCGTATCAATAATTTATCTCGATAGGTTTTTGCTTTTCTCTTGTCCATTCTGCTTGTTCAATCCTCCACTGAAGTCCTATTTCTGATACGGCAAACCGCGATTGATCGTGTAAGCCCGATAAACCTGCTCGAGCACCAGCACGCGCGCCATTTCATGCGTAAACGTCAGACGTGACACCCGCCAACGCTGATTCGCGCGCGACACAACTTCTGAACTGAATCCGTCTTGTCCGCCAATCACGATTGCGACTTCCTTAACTGAATCGTTCTCCCAGCTTCGCACTCGCTCGGCAAGTTGGTGCGACGTCCATTCACGGCCTTGCACGTCCAACAGCACCACCAAACTGTTCGCCGGAATCGCGTCGAGTATTCGCTGCGATTCTTTCTGAACGCCGGCCGGATTCGAACCCGCGACCCCGCGCGTTTCAATTACTTCGCAACGAACAAATCGTTGCAGCCGTTTCAAATATTCCGTCACGAGCGCGCGCAAATGCTCGTCCTTCGTCTTGCCTGGCCAGATGAAGCGAAGTTTCATACGAGAGGTCAGAAATCAGAGACTAGAGATTAGTCTCGTTTGCTGGTCGATGTGTTAATCGTCGCCAGACACATTAGGTTCTGCGCTAAGCTCGCTGACCTCTGATCTCTGACCACTGACCTCTGCTTTGTCCCGCGCCAGCCGCTCGTACAAATTTTTGCGGCTGATACCGAGGATTCGCGCGGCCTCCGTTTTGTTGCCTTTCGTCGCCGCCAGCGTAGCGTTAATGTACTCCGCTTCGACTTCTGCGAGGGTTAGCCGGCAACCTTTTCGTTCCTGCTGCGCGGCCGCGATGCGCACGCCTTCCGGCAAATCCGTCGCTTCGATCTCCTTGCTGTTGGAAACGATCACCGCGCGCTCGATGATGTTTGCCAGCTCGCGAACGTTGCCGGGAAAATCGTAAGCGAGCAAAAGCCGGCGAGCATCGTTCGACAATCTCTTCGCCGCGCGCCCATGTTTGTCGGCGTAGCTGCGGACGAATCCATCGCTTAACGCCTCGAAATCTTCCTTTCGCTCGCGCAGCGGCGGCGCAATTATTTGCACGACGTTCAGCCGATAAAACAAATCATCGCGAAAAGCGCGGCGCTCGACCGCATTTTTCAAATCGGCGTTGGTTAGGGCGATCAATCGCGCATCGACTTCGATCGTTTTCTGCCCGCCGAGCCTTTCGAACTCACGATTCTCGATCACGCGCAAAAGCTTGGCCTGCGCATCGAGCGAAAGATGCGCAATCTCGTCCAGCACCAAAGTTCCGCGGTGGGCAGATTCAAGCCGGCCCGGCTTTGCTTCAGTCGCGCCGGTGAACGCGCCGCGCTCGTAGCCAAACAATTCCGCTTCGAGCAAATCCGCGGGCAATGTCGCACAATCGATCTTCACGAACGGCTGTCCGGCTCGCAGCGAGCGCGAGTGAATGAAAAGCGCCAGCGCGTCCTTACCGGCGCCTGACTCGCCCGTGATGAGCACATTCGCATCGGTCGTCGCCACGCGCTCCGCCAAATTCACGGCGGCGCGCATCACCTCAGACAACGCAATTATCTCGTTCACTATTCTGCTCTCAAAGAACTTGCTCAGCTTTCGAAGTCGAATTCTGAGATCCAATCTGGTCCGGTGAGATGTCGTAACGCTTCGACTCGCGCCAGAGCCGCTCAAGATCGTAAAAACGTCGCGCCTTCTCGTCGAACACGTGCACCACGAAATCGCCGTAATCGATCAGAATCCATTCGGCGGTTTGATAGCCCTCAACGCGCGAGGCCGGCGTCCCGCGATGTTTAAGCTGCTCGACAATCTCGTCGCTAATGGCCTGGACTTGCCGCCGATTTGCGCCGGTAAAGATCACGAAAAAATCGGTAAAGGTAGCGATACCCCGCAGATCGAGCACCGTGGGCTCGAGTGCCTTCTTCTCTCCCGCAGCGTGCAACACTGACTGTATGCGCTGGTCAAACTCAGACACATCGCTCACGGCCGCGGTTGCTCGCGACGAAATTGAGGACGCCTGCATTTCAGGACTCAAAGATTTTTCTTTTAACTTCTGACTCATTCAGTTTTGTACAATCCGTACTTCTCGATGTAACTCGCCACCGCCGGTGGCACCATCGCTTCTAATGATTCTCGATCGCCCAATTGAACCGCAGCGCGAATCTTGGTTGCCGAAACAGCAACTAACGCTGCATCAGTAAGGAACACGCGCGGGCCGGTTTCGCGAATTAGCAAATCGGCCACTCTGCTTTTGTCCATTCCGCGAATATCAATGGAGTCGATGCCGTTGTGCGAATCAACTTCGTACCCAGGCCGCGTGACTACAATCAGATCGCACATCGTCAATAGCCTTGGCCACTCGTACCACGTCCTGATCTCGGCCCACGAATCGCTGCCGATCAAAAAGAAAAGACGCTCATCTTCTCTTTTCATACGCGCCACTGTATCAACCGCATATGGTAGCTGCGGCGCATCAAGCTCCGCAGTCGATGCCAGCAATCGCTGATCCACTTCGGTCGCCAGCGCCAGCATAGCGAATCGATGAAAAGCTGACGTTATGTTTGCGTTTCGCTTGTGCGGCGGCACGCAAGCGGGAACAAAAATCACTTCATCAAGTTCAAAGAGCTGACGCACCTGGCGCGCAACTTCGACGTGGCCGTTGTGCACCGGGTCGAAAGTGCCGCCATAAATCGCTATGCGTCGCATCGCTTCATTTCGTCAAAACCGCGAACCGCTGCCGATCAAGAGTTCATCTCCACTAGGCTGTGAAGCCGCCGGCAATTTGTGCGTTCGGTGCTGCTCAACTTCTTTAGCAACAAAGTGAATCAACTCGCGCACGCCTTCGCGGGTCACCGACGAGATCGCAAAGAACTTCCGACGATCCTGAGCTGCTCGAGATCGTAAAGCTTCAACTCGTTCTGGTTCGTCGAGCGCGTCAATCTTGGTCGCAACCACGATCTGTTCACGATCCGCCAGCTGCGCATCATAGGCGCGCAATTCGCGATTGATAATTTCGTAATCGCTGACCGGATCGCGACCGGACGAAGAAACGTCAACGAGATGCAGCAGCAAACTGGTTCGCTCAACGTGTCGCAGGAATCGATCACCAAGCCCGTGTCCTTTGTGCGCGCCCTCAATCAACCCGGGAATGTCCGCAATCACGAACGTGCGGAAGTCGCCGAGATCGATCACGCCCAAATGCGGCTCGAGCGTCGTGAACGGGTAGTCGGCAATCTTCGGCTTCGCCGCGGAAACTGTCGAAATAAAAGTCGACTTACCGGCGTTCGGAAATCCGACCAGGCCGACGTCGGCGAGCAGCTTCAACTCGAGCTGCAATTCGAATTCTTCGCCATCGCTGCCGTCCTGATGATAACGAGGCGCGCGATTCGTCGAAGTTGCAAAATGCGCATTGCCAAATCCGCCGCGTCCGCCGCGCGCTGCGCGCCAGCGCTGCCCGTCTTCTTCAAAGTCGAAAAGCAGTTCGTTCCTCTGCGGATCGAAGACTTGCGTGCCGACCGGGACGCGCACAATAGCATCGGCGCCGTTGTGCCCCGAACGATTGCTGCCTTCGCCGTGCAGGCCTCGACCGGCGACGTGCAGCGGGTTGTAACGGAGGTGCAGAAGTGTGTTCAGCGATTGATCCGCAACGATCCACACATCGCCGCCGCGACCGCCATCGCCACCTGATGGACCGCCACGCGGAACAAACTTCTCGCGGCGAAACGCGGTCACACCATTACCGCCGTGGCCGCCGGTGATGCGAATTTTTGTGCGATCGATGAACACGATTTCTGATCTCAGATTTTCAGATTTCAATTCTCGGATTCCAGATTCAAAATCGAAAACGAAATCCAACAGGATTCAAACGGAACTTTGAAAATTAAAAATGCGCGACCCGCTGGACTGCCTTCGGCGCGGGCAACGCATTAATTTGAGCACAACTTGCGAACAACTTTTCTATCAGACTACTTCAAAACTCTAAGATGAAGCGGCAGCCATTTCTGGATAGACGCTGATGAACTTGCCGGACCGGCCTTTGTCTTCGAACTTGACCACGCCATCGATCATCGCGAACAAAGTATCGTCCTTGCCGCGACCAACGTTTCTGCCGGGTTTCCATTTTGTGCCGCGCTGCCGCGCCAGAATGTTTCCGCCTAGTACGTGCTCGCCGCCGAATTTCTTTAGTCCCAGTCGCTGCGAATTCGAATCTCGCCCGTTACGCGACGAACCTACGCCTTTTTTATGTGCCATAAGAACCTCTGTATTGATCCATTGAATCATTTAGTCATTGAATCAATGAACAAATGAATCAATGATTCAATTTATCCGATTGAATCAATCTTGATCGTCGTATAACCCTGACGGTGGCCTTTGGTGCGCTTGTAATGCTTGCGGCGCTTCTTTTTGAAGACCACGATTTTGGCGTCGCGGCCGTGATCGACCACGGTCGCAGTAACCGTCGCTCCCTCAACCAAAGGCGCGCCAATTTTGTCAGCAGTAGCCAACACGTCCAGTTCCACCGAGGCCCCAACCTCGCCTTTCACTGAAGGCACGCGCACTTTTGCACCTTTTTCGACCCGGAATTGCTTCCCGCCAGTCCTGATAATTGCGAATGACATTTCTCTTTGCACCTCTCAGTGAGCTGATCTCACCACCGAAAAGTCGATCATTATAAATTCACGCGGACACCCCAGTCAAAGCCACAGAGGCATTTACGTTCGGTGTTTCGCGAATTGAATCCTTTGCCAGGAATTCTTCCATGAATCGCGTCGAAAAATTCCCCGCCTGAAAATCAGGATTGTCCATAATTTTCAGATGCAGCGGAATCGTCGTCTTGATTCCTTCGATAACCATCGCATCGAGCGCGCGACGCATGCGAGCAATCGCCAGCTCGCGCGTGCGCGCGTGCACGATGACTTTGGCGATCATTGAATCGTAGAACGGCGGCACTTTATAGCCGGGATAGACGTACGTGTCGACGCGCACGCCCGGCCCACCGGGCAGATTGAACGTCGTGATCGTTCCCGGCGAAGGCGTGAATGTGTCAGGACTCTCAGCGTTGATCCGACATTCGATCGCGTGGCCGACCATTATGACGTCGTCCTGGCTAAAGCCGAGAGGCTCGCCCTCGGCGACGCGAATCTGATTCCGCACAATGTCAGTCAGCGTGACCATTTCAGTAACGGGATGCTCAACCTGAATGCGCGTGTTCATCTCCATGAAATAATACCGCTGGTCTTCATCGAGCAAGAATTCGAACGTGCCGGCGCTTGAGTATCCAATCGCTTTGCATGCCGCGATCGCGGCCTCGCCCATCTGCTCTCGTAACTGCGGAGTCATCACCGGCGAAGGCGATTCCTCTAGCAGCTTCTGGTGCCGCCGTTGAATTGAACATTCACGCTCACCCAGATAAACGCAGTTGCCGTGCTCGTCGGCCATCACCTGAATCTCAATGTGACGCGGACGCTCGACGTAGCGCTCGAGGTAAACGTCGCCGTTCTTGAATGCGGCAGCAGCTTCAGTCGACGCGGTTTCCAGCGCGTGGCCCAGCTCGCCTTCAGAATAGACGATGCGCATGCCACGACCGCCGCCGCCACCGGACGCCTTAACGATCACCGGGTATCCGATCTCGCGCGCCACCGTAATCGCTTCCTCTTCAGACTGGATAGCGGTTTCGCTGCCGGGAAGGATGGGAATGCCGGCTTCTCTCATCGCCTTTCGCGCCGCCACCTTCTCGCCCATCAGCTGAATGACGTCAGCCCGCGGGCCGATGAATTTGATATTGCACGCGCCGCAAATCTCCGCGAAGTAAGCCGACTCGGCGAGAAAGCCATAGCCCGGATGGATGCCATCGACATTGAAAATCTCCGCCGCGCTGATAATCGCCGGGATGTTCAGGTAGCTTTGCGAGGAAGGCGCCGGTCCGATGCACGCAGATTCATCCGCAAAGCGAACATGCAGCGAATCGCGATCGACGTCGCTGTGCACGGCGACCGTCCGAATGCCCATCTCTTTACACGTCCAGATAATCCGGCAGGCAATCTCTCCGCGATTAGCGATTAGGATCTTCCGGAAGCGTCGTGGGCCGTTCATAAAGTGAGTTGCGAGCCGCAAGCAGTTAGCAGTGAAGAGACGAATTGCTCACTGCTTATCGCTCACCGACTACTGTTGTTTGATTCCGAAGAGTGGCTGACCGTATTCGACCGCCTGTCCGTTCTCGACGTAGATCTTGACGACTTCACCGGTAGTCTCGGCCTGAATTTCATTCATCAGCTTCATCGCTTCGATTATGCAGACGACTGTCGAGGATTCAACCTGGCTGCCGATGCGAACGAAGCTGTCCGCGGTCGGCGAAGGCGCTCGATAGAACGTGCCGACGATCGGGGCCGTTATGATTTGCAGATCCTGATCTTCGGAAGCAGCTTCCTCGGCTTGCGCGCCCGGATGTGGCGGCACATAAGTGGGAACGCTTTGAACGAGAGGTCCAGCCGCGGCAGCGCCCGAGGTGATTTGCTTCTCTGCTCCTGCCAGCGCAGCTTGCGCGGCAGCTTGCTCGTACGTTGGGCCGCGTCCGACTTTTACGCGAAAGCCCTCGCGCTCAAGCTCAAACTGCGTCAAGCCATTTTCGGTGATCAATCCAACCAGCTCGCGCAGCTCGTCCAAGTTGATCGACTGCTCGAGATGCCTCGGCACATTTCGATGGCGCCGGCGGCCACGATCATGACGACCGCGTTCAGCCCGTTCGGGATTTGCCGAAACAATGTCGGCCTGTTTGCTGTCTTGATCGGCCATGGCCGTTTTTGCTCCCGTTGACATCGCACCTCCGATCGGTTTGCGGCAGTTGCGTTATCCGGTGCGCGCGACTTCATAGGCAGAAGTATTCGCGCGTTTACCAATTAAAGCAAAGCCTCGAGTCGGCTAAATAGCCGATCGAGGCCGAATGAAAAACCAATGCTATTCCTCGCTTGCGCCTTCTTCCTTTTGATCTTTAGAAGTTTCAGCGGCTTTGGTCTCGCCTGTTTTCTTCTTCGAAGATCCTTTGGTTTTCTTGCGCGAACTCGCCTGGGCTTCCTTCTCGCGAGCATTATCGACCAGCTCAATAATCGCGAGTTCAGCGCCATCGCCGGTGCGCCGGCCCATCTTGATGATTCGCGTGTAGCCGCCCGGACGATCTTTGAAGCGCTCGCCCAATTCATCGAACAAGCGACGCAGCGCAGCCACGCCGGCCGAACGGGGCGGCGGAGTTTGTCCGCGCCGGGTCATCGTCGCACGGCGGAAATTTCCCGAATGAAAGTAAGCCGCAGCCTGGCGGCGTAGATGTACGCCCTGCACTTCCGATCCGTTTCCATCCAGACTTACCGCGTGCCGCGAAAGCGTAATCGCTTTCTCAATAAACGGGCGCAGCTCTTTTGCTTTCGGAAGCGTCGTGACGATCCGGTCGTCCCGCGAATTAATCAGCGACGTTGCCAGATTGCGCAACATCGAGATGCGATGTTCTGTTGACCGCCCAAGTTTTCGATGGGCCTTAAGATGACGCATGATCCTTTTCTACCTATTGCACGGCGGGTTCGAATTCGTCTTCATCGCCGCCTTCGATGTCGCTTTCAATCTCGCCGTCGCCGCTGCCGGGAATCGGATTGCCCTGTTCATCGAACTGCATTCCGAAATCGAGGCCCATACCGCGGAGAATATCGCGAATCTCGCCGAGCGATTTCTTACCGAAGTTCTTGGTCGCGAGCATTTCGCGTTCAGAGCGCTGCACGAGATCGCGAATCGTTTTGATCCCCGCATTCTTCAAACAGTTGTAAGAGCGAACTGAAAGCTCGAGTTCATCAACCGAGCGGTCGAGCTGATCGTTGCGCGGCAGGGGCGGGCGTTCAGCCTGTTGATAGCTGTAGTCTTCAGTGTCTTCCTCAAAGTTGATGAAGATCGCCATGTGATCTTTGATCAGCTTCGCCGCCAGACCGATAGCATCGTCGGGCTTAACAGAACCGTCGGTCCACACCTCAATGCTGAGCTTGTCGTATTCGGTGTTTTGACCGAGACGCGCGGCATCGACGGCGTAGTTCACTTTTTTGACCGGCGTGTGCACTGAATCAATCGGGATATAACCGAGCGATAAGTCCTCATCGAAATTGCGCTCAGCCGAAACGTAACCGCGACCGCGCTTCAGACGCATTTCAATATTCAACGTGCCGGCTTCGCTGAGCGTCGCGATGTGCAGAGCGGGATCGAGCACCTCGACGTCGGCGTCTGCTTCGATGTCGCCGGCCGTAACTTCGCCAGGCCCGGTCTTGGAAATCGTCAGAGTCTTCGGCTCGTTGCCGTGAAGCATGAACGGAATCTGCTTCAGATTCAGGATAACGTCAGTCGCATCTTCGACGACGCCCTTGATCGAAGAGAACTCGTGCTCGACGCCTTCAATCTTAACCGCGGTGATCGCTGCGCCTTCGATTGAAGAAAGCAGCGCGCGCCGAAGAGAATTGCCGATCGTCGTGCCGAAGCCGCGCTCAAATGGTTGAGCCGAGAATCGTCCGTAGCGTTCGGTTAACGTCTCGCTGTCAGCCGCCAGGCGTCGCGGCATTTGAAAACCTGTCCAGAGATTATTTTGATCCATAACGTACCGTTAGATTTTTGAGCAGAAGCGGAGCGAGAACGCGCTGCGCAGTCGCGTTCACGCTTGCGCGTTATTTACTTGCTATAAAGTTCCACAATGAGTTGCTCGTTAATCGAGCGATCGACATCCTCGCGCGTTGGCAATCCCGAAATCGATGCGGTCATGTCTCCGCCTGAAGCGGAAATCCACGATGGCCGTCCGCGTCCGGCAGCAGTTTGCCAGGCGCCTTCAACGTGAACATTCTTGCGGCTCGGTTCTTTGATCGAGATCACTTCGCCGGGTTTCATCTGATAAGACGGAATGTCGACCTTGCGATCATTCACCAGCACGTGCCCGTGATTGACGAGCTGTCGTGCCTGCCGGCGCGAAGTCGAAAATCCCGCACGGTAGACAGCATTGTCCAAGCGGCGCTCCAGCAAGAACAGCAGGTTTTCACCCGTGATTCCTTTCTGCCGCGCGGCCCGCTCGAAGTAATTTCGAAATTGTCCTTCGAGGATAAAGTAGATTCGCTTGACCTTCTGCTTTTCGCGGAGCTGCTGACCATAACCGGCCAGCGCTTTTCCGCGGCGCATGGAGTTGCCATGTTGTCCGGGCGGCTGCGTGCCGCGCTTCTCAATCGGACAAGAAGGCTTGTAACAGCGATCTCCCTTGAGGAAGAGTTTTGCACCTTCACGGCGGCACAAGCGGCACACCGCATCTCTATACCTAGCCAATCGTTTTTGCCTCCAGTCTCAACTACAGACGGAAAAGTTTACAGGCCGCGAGTCTCAATGATTTGAAATCTCAAATTTGAGATTTGAAACAGCGGATCGGAGCCCTTCATCCTTTAGGTCAATACATTTTCAATTTCCGATTGCCAATTGCCAATTGCCGATTTTCAAACACGTGAAGCAATCGAAAATTGGCAATCACAAATCGGCAATGCTCTAAACTCTACGTCGCTTCGGCGGCCGGCACCCGTTGTGCGGGATCGGCGTCGTATCGCGAATCGCAACCACGCGAATGCCTGCGTTGTTGATTGCGCGAATCGCCGACTCGCGGCCACCGCCCGGACCTTTCACGCGCACCTCAGCCTGCTGCATGCCGGCTTCCATCGCCTTCTTAGCTGCTTCGTACGCCGCCTGTTGAGCGGCGAACGGAGTGCCCTTGCGCGAACCGCGAAAGCCACGCGCGCCGGATGACGATTGCGCGATCAGATTTCCTTCGAGATCGGTAATCGAGATCATCGTGTTATTGAACGATGCGGCGATATAGACAATCCCGCTCGGAATATTCTTCTTTTCTTTCTTGCGAAAGACTTTCTTCTTACCGGTTGCTGCTGCTTTAGCCATTGCTCAGTTTTTCAGTTATCAGTTTTCAGTTTGCAGTTACCGTCCCAGCGCATCGCTGAAAACTGTAAACTGCAAACTGATAAGTTATTTCTTGCCCGGCGCTTTCTTCTTGGCAATCGTAGCCCGACGTGGACCTTTGCGCGTACGCGCATTTGTATGCGTTCGCTGGCCGCGGACTGGCAATCCACGGCGATGTCGCAGTCCGCGATACGCGCCGATGTCCATCAAACGCTTGATGTCCATCTGAATGCGCTTGCGCAGATCGCCTTCGATCTCTCCCTGCGCTTCCAGGATCGCGCGGATGCGACTGAGATCGTCTTCAGTTAGATCTCTCACGTGAGTATCAACATTCACGTTAGCTTCCTTCAGAATCGAAGCCGACCGCGATCTGCCAATTCCATAAATGTAAGTGAGACCGATCTCTGCGCGTTTATTTGGCGGAAGATCTACACCTGCGACACGAGCCATACTCTAATAATCCTATTTTTGTCTCTGCTTATGTTTCGGGTTAGTGCAAATCACGCGCACCACGCCTTTGCGGTGGATGACTTTGCATTTGTCACAAATTTTTCTAACGGACGCGCGTACTTTCATTGCTTTGCCCTTACTTGTATCGATAAGTTATGCGCCCGCGATTCAGATCGTAAGGCGAAAGCTCGACTAAAACTCGATCGCCCGGAAGAATTCTGATGAAGTGTTTGCGCATTTTGCCGGAGATGTGCGCCAGCACCTGATGCTGACTTTCTTCCAGCTCGACCCGAAACATTGCATTCGGCAGCGTTTCGAGGACTTTAGCCATAACCTCTATCGCCTCTTCCTTCGCCATACGAACTGTAGGGCACAAATCCGCCGTTGCTGGCAAACTTCGGATACTAACATGCCGCAAAAGCAATTGCCAAGCCGTGCGGCCGGCGCAGGCTATTAGCCCTCGCTAAAGTCACGCCACGTTAGCGATTCGCTCTTCCGCAGCCGCCTCAGATCGCACCAGCGTAAGAACTTCCGGACCTTCTTCCGTTATGGCGATCGTGTGTTCGGCGTGCGCGCTCGGCTGAGCATCGAGGGTCACAACCGTCCAGCCATCCTTCAGAGTCTTCGTGTGATGCTGGCCCATATTGATCATCGGCTCGACGGCAAACACGTAGCCTTTTTTGATTTTCGCGCCTTTGCCCGGCTTGCCATAGTTCGGGATTTGCGGATCCTCATGCATTCGGCGGCCGATGCCGTGACCGACATAGTCACGCACGACGGAATATCCGTTCGCCTCCGCATGCGACTGCACCGCCCAACCAATATCACCGAGATGATTGCCGACACGACATTGATCGATCGCGAGTTGCAGACATTCTTCAGTAACGCGAATCAACTTCAGACGATCTTCGGTAACCGTTCCGACGGGAATAGTCGCGGCAGTGTCTCCGACGAATCCCTCCAGCGTCACGCCAACATCAATCGAAAAAATATCGCCTTCCTGCAATTTGTAGCCGGAAGGAAAACCGTGAACAACCTGCTCATTCACCGACGCACAGATCGAATACGGGAAGCCGTTGTAACCTTTGAACGTTGGATACGCTCCAGCGTCGCGAATCATTTTTTCCGCGGTATTGTCCACTTCCATAGTGGTCATTCCGGGTTCCACCATGGCGCGCAACTCTTTCAGAACGCAACCGACGAGCTGTCCACTCGCACGCATCTTATCGATCTCTTTTTGCGACTTACCAATAATCATTACTGAACTGTAGCCACACTGTCGCTGTTCAAGATGTTTTGGATCGCCGCATAGATCGCTTCCCGCTTTTGCGTGCCGTCGACCCGATGCAGGCGGCCGGTACGCTTGTAGTATTCCAGCAGCGGCGCCGTCTCGCGATTGTAAGTTTCCAATCGCACGCGAACTTTTTCAGCAGTATCGTCAGCGCGATGTGTCAATTCCGCACCCAGGTGAAAATCGCATTTGTTGTCGAACTTAGGCGGCCTGAAATAAGTGTTGTAAATCTCGCCGCAAACGGGACAACTGCGACGGCCGGTCATTCGCTTTTCCAAAAGCTCCTGCGGAACATCTATCAAAATCGTGCTCAGCTTTTTGTTCTGCCGCGCCGCCAATTCTTCAAGCATCCTGGCTTGCGCCGCCGTTCGTGGATAACCGTCGAGCACGTATCCGTTGCGACAATCGTCCTGCGCCGTCCGATCTTCAACGACGCGAATCACAACTTCGTCAGGAATCAATCGGCCTGCCTGCTGAATCGCCCGCACCTCTTCAGCCAACGGCGTGTTCGCCTTCGCGAGAGCGCGGAAAATGTCGCCGGTCGAGATTTGCGGCAGACCCAGTCGCTCTTGCAGCAAACGCGCCTGCGTACCCTTGCCGGCACCAGGCGCGCCCATCAGAACGATTATCTTTGACATTGATTCATCTGCTCATTGATTCAGTGACGAATTGAATCAATGAATCAATGTGACTAAGCTCGCCGCCCGCGCAACCTGCTGCCGCTGCCCAGGAAGCCTTCATAGTTGCGCATCACCAGCTGCGCCTCGATCTGCGCGACGGTGTCCATCGCGACGCCGACTAAGATCAGCAGCGACGTGCCGCCGAAATAAAACTGATATCCCATGCCCGTCGGAATCCATCCCAATCCCGGCGTGGTGCTGACAAACGACTCCAGCCAGGTTCCGATCAAAGGCAGCCGGCCAACTTTGAATCCGCTCAACATGAACTGCGGAAAGAATGCGACCATCGCGAGATAAATTGCGCCGACCGTCGTTAGGCGAGTCAGAATCGTGTTCAGGTATTCAGCCGTCGCGCGTCCCGGCCGAATGCCCGGCATGAATCCGCCGTGCTTGCGCAGATTGTCCGCAACCTCCTCGACGTTGAAAACGATCGACACGTAGAAAAATGTGAAGAAGACAATCAGCGACAGAAAGATCAGTTCGTAATACGGATCGCCGGCATGGAACACCTGAAAGAAACTGAAGATTTTTCCGTACCAGTTCGCAGGATTCTTTGGCGGTAAGGCCGAGAACAAACTCTGCGGCATCGAGAGAACTGACGAAGCAAAGATGACGGGAATTACACCGCCCATGTTCAGCTTCAAAGGCATCGTTGTCTGCTGTCCGCCGACGAGTTGCCGTCCTACGTGTCGCTTTGCATAGCTGACGGGGATCTTGCGCCGCGCTGCTTCGACAAAGACGATGAAGGCGATGATTGCAACCAGTGCGACCACCAACGCAAGCACGCCGATGATTTCCATCGTGTCGCCGCCGCCCACGCGCTGCATTACTTGCTGCACGCCGCGCGGCAAACCGATCACAATACCGGCAAAAATTAAGAGCGAGATTCCGTTGCCAACACCGCGCTCGGTGATCTGCTCGCCCAGCCACATCACGAAGATCGTACCCGTGGTCAGCGTCAGAATAGTCGTTAGCAGGAAGCTCCAGGTTGGCGCACCCACGCCGTTAATTTGCAGCCAGTGCGCGACGAACGTTGTCTGCACACCCGCGAGACCTACCGTCAAATACCGCGGTGACGCCGAGAGCAAAGACCGAAATCAAACGGAAGTTGCCGCCGGAAAACAGATCCAGAACGCCCAGCAACGTCCCGCTGACGTCATGCCAGACTTGATCCAAACGTGCTTTGTTAATTCCCGGTGCGGAAACGTGCGCGCCCAGGCGATAGATCGCTAAAATGCCCAGCGTAAAAAGAATGCGCCGGCGCAAATCCGGCACTTGAAACATGTTGCGTACGGCTGCTAGGAATTTTTCCATAAAGTTTGCCGCCCTCTCCCCTTGGGCCAGGGTTGGGGTGAAGGGTTAGCGCAACGCCTAACTACATCCTTCGCCCGAGCCCTCTTCTCCAAACGAGAGGGAAAACTACGAGCCGATTACAGTTACCGCTCCGCCGGCCTTTTCGATCTTCTCGCGCGCGCTCTTTGTGAATCGATGGGCTGAAACTTTCACGGCCTTCGTGATGTCGCCGTTACCGAGCACGACGATGTCGTGTTTCGCTTTCTTAATGATGCCGCGATGGTGAAGCACCTCGGGCGTAATTTCGTCGTCGGCAGCGAAATGCTTTTCGAGCGCCTCGAGGCTCACTTCGATCCACTGTTTCTTAAAGATGTTAGTAAAGCCGCGCTTCGGCAGACGACGATGCAGCGGCATCTGGCCGCCTTCAAAACCAGTCTTCGAAGAATAGCCCGAACGAGACTTCTGACCTTTTTCGCCGCGACCCGAAGTTTTGCCCAGACCGCTGCCTGGACCGCGACCTACGCGCTTTTTCTTGTGCGTCGATCCTTTGGCTGGATGTAAGTTATTTAGGCTAAGCGTCATGCTAAATCCATTTTCCATTTGTCAGTGGACATTTGTCATTTCATTCATCGTTCTATCGTCCAACTAAAATCCAATGTCAAATGATAAATGTCCGATGTCAAATGACAAATAAATCCTTTGTGCTACTCGATGATCCTCAACAGGTGCGGGACCTTAGCCACCACGCCGCGCATCGATTCGTTGTCAGGTCGCTCAACAACCTGATTCAGTTTGTGCAAACCGAGGCTGCGCACGATCTCTTTCTGCGTTTTCGGGAAAGCAATCGTGCTTCGATAATACTGAATTTTGATCTTGCCAGTCTCCGCGTCTGCTTTTTTCTTCTTTGCTACCATTTGAATTAATCGTCAATCGGTCATTCGTTTAGACAGCGGACTCGTCCGCCGAACCATACAGCCGCACCAGTACGGCTGCTAAACGATTCTACAAATCCTCAACTTGTTTGCCTCGCAACCTGGCGACTTCAAAAGGATCTTTCATCTTGAGCAGTCCATCGAAGGTCGCGCGGACGACGTTATGCGGATTCGTCGATCCCAAGACTTTGGTGCGAACGTCGCGCACGCCCGCGGCCCGCATCACAGCGCGCACGGCGCCCCCCGCAATCACGCCGGTGCCTTGAGAAGCCGGTTTCATCAGCACGCGGCCCGCGCCAAAGCGGCCGATCAATTGGTGCGGCAAAGTATTTTCGATCAGCGGCACGCGGATCAGATTCTTCTTCGCGGCCTCGACGCCTTTTTTGATTGCCAGAGGAACTTCGCGCGCTTTGCCGGTGCCAAATCCAACGTGGCCGCCTTCGTCGCCCACAACGACGAGGGCCGCAAACGAAAGATTTTTACCTCCCTTGACGACCTTGGTTACGCGATTGATCGAAATAACCTGATCCTTCAGATCCAATCCCTGTGCTGAGATGCGCTGTTTCGGTTGTCTCATTTATTTTCTTTCGCGCTCGCTTCTTTCTTTTCTTTCTTCGGCTTCTTCGGCTTTGCCGGAGCTTCTTCGGCTGGCGGCGCCACTTCTGTTTCGGGCGCGGCAGCTTCCGCTTCGACAACTTCGTTCTTGTTCAAACCGGCGGCGCGCGCGGCATCAGTCAAGGCTTTCACGCGACCGTGATAAAGATAGCCGCCTCGGTCAAACACGACGCTGCTGACGCCGGCCGCGAGCGCTCGTTCAGCGATTGCCTGTCCGATCTTTTTCGCTGCGTCGATATTGCCGCCAGTCTTCAGACCCAAACTCTTTTCAGTCGTCGAAGCTGCGGCAATCGTTCGCGCCTTCTCGTCATCGATCAACTGCGCATAAATGTGATTCAAACTGCGATAGACCGCCAGCCGCGGACGCGCAGTTGTGCCGTGCACCTTGCGGCGAATGCGCCCGTGAACAGCGGTTCGAACTTCTGCTCTGTTTCTGTTGGCCATCTTGCTTAAACGATGAACGCGGAACTATGAACGATGAACTTTAATTCATCCTTCCGCGTTCATACTTCATCATTATTTACCCGTCTTGCCGGGCTTCAATTTTAACTGGACGTCTGCATACCGCACGCCCTTGCCTTTGTAGGCGTCGGGCTTTCGCAGCTTATGCATCTCTGCGCAAACCTGTCCGAGCTTCTGCTTGTCAATGCCGGAAACGGTCAGCGTCGTTTGATACTGCTGAATGCTTCCTTTGGTAGTCAGACGCTCAGCCTTCGCTTCAATTCCTTCAGGCAAAGGAAACTCGATCGGATGTGAATAGCCAAGCGCGAAGACAATCTTCTTTCCTTGCACGTCTGCCTTATAACCAACGCCGACAATGTCCATCTGTTTCGAGAAGCCTTCCGTGACTCCCTGAATCGCGTTGTTTGCCAACGCGCGCGCCAGGCCATGCAACGCAGCCTGATCCTTCGAAGCGCGCTCTGCAGACAGTATTTCCCCTTCAACTTTGAAAGTGATCCCTTCGGGAATCGGCGTCCTGAGCACGCCTTTCGTGCCTTTCACTTCCAGTTCGCCGTCATTGATGTTGACGGTGACACCCTTCGGAATCGTTATCGGTTTTTTACCAATGCGAGACATGATTATTGACTCATTGATCCATTGTTTCATTTGTTCATTGAGTCAATGAATCAATGACCCAATGAATCAATCTAATAGACTTCCGCCAGCACCTCTCCGCCGACATTTTCTTTACGCGCCGTTTTGCCGCTCATCAGTCCACGCGAGGTCGAAACGATGTTGATGCCATAGCCGCCCAGCACGCGCGGAATCTCATGTGAGCCGACATAAACTCTGCGTCCCGGCCGCGACACGCGCGCCAGATGCGTAATCGAAGAAGTGCCGCGCGCGTCATAACGCAAAAATATACGGATGACTTTCTTCGCGCCGTCGCCTTTGACGACGAAGTTGTTGATGTAGCCTTCCTCTTTCAGGATGCGCGCGATTTCCAGCTTCAGCTTAGAGGCCGGAATATCGACGCGCGAATGTTTGGCCGAGACGGCGTTCCGAATTCGCGCCAACATGTCGGCGATAGGATCAGTCATTAACTCACTCCGTTCGCGGAGCCGGGGGTCGGGAAGTAGGGGTCGGCAGTTCCGACTCCTGACTCCTGACTCCTGACTCCCGTTTTACTACCAACTAGATTTCACGACGCCGGGGATTTGTCCCGCCAGCGCCAATTCACGAAAGCAAATTCGGCACAAGTGAAACTTGCGCAGATACGCCCGCGGTCTTCCGCACCGCCGGCAGCGCGTGTAGGCGCGCGACGAGAACTTCGGCTTGCGATTGGCTTTCGCGATTAATGATTTTTTTGCCATAACTCAGCTATCAGCTTTCAGCTATCGGCGGTCAGCCAAAACAGCTATCTGGCTGATAGCTGAAAGCTGACAACTGAGAGCTACGTCCTAAACGGCATTCCCAGCGCCTTCAAAAGTGCGCGCGCCTGTTCGTCATTGCGCGCTGTCGTTACGATCGAGATATTCATCCCGCGCGTCTTGTCTACCTTATTAAAATCAATTTCGGGAAAGATCAACTGTTCGCGAACTCCAATGGTGTAATTGCCGCGCCCATCGAATGCCTTTGGCGAAACTCCGCGAAAATCTCTCACGCGCGGCAAAGCAATCGACACGAGGCGATCGAAGAACTCGTACATTTGCTCGCCGCGCAGAGTGACCATCACACCGATCGGCATTCCCTGACGCAATTTGAAACTCGCAATCGATTTCTTTGCGCGCGTGATTACCGGTTTCTGGCCGGCGATTGATTTCAATTCTTCGACCGCGGTGTCCAACACTTTGGCGTTTGCGATCGCCTCTCCCATGCCCATGTTGAGCACGATTTTGTCGAGACGCGGTACCGCCATCGGATTCTCGATTCCGAATTCCTTGGCGATCGCCGGTGCGACCTCTTTGCTGTAACGCTCTTTCAGTCTGGCCATAACTATTCGCTCATTGATTCATTTGTTCATTGATTTCAATGGATCAATGAGTCAATAAATCAATCATCATTTCTCTATCGAGTGTCCGCTCGCGGCCGCCACTCTGAATTTTGTTCCGTCCTGATCAACCTTGTAGCTCACCCGAGATGGCTTGCCCGATTGCGGATCGACGATCTGAACATTAGAAATATCGATCCAGGATTCCTTGTCGATGATGCCGCCGCCGCGATTACCCGCAGGCTTCTGATGACGCTTGATCATGCCGACCGCTTCAACTTTCACCTTGCCGCGCACGGGGGCAACCGCCAGCACACGGCCACGTTTTCCCTTGTCGCGCCCGGCGATCAGCACCACTTGATCGTTCTTCTTAATCTTTGCTCTTTTTCTTGCCTTCACGTTTTTTCGACTCCTAACGCAAATCGACAATTGCGTTACTTCAAATCACCTCGGGCGCCAACGAAACGATCTTCATGTAATTCTTATCGCGCAGCTCGCGAGCTACGGGTCCGAACACGCGCGTACCAATGGGCGTGCCGTCTTCCTTGATTAGCACTGCAGCGTTCTGATCGAAGCGAATATAAGTTCCATCGCGGCGACGAACCTCTTTGCGAGTCCGCACGATCACGGCATCCTGCACGGTGCCTTTCTTAATCGTGCCGTCCGGCGAGGCCTCCTTAACCGTGACCTTAATTCGATCGCCGAGACCGGCAATCGCGCCGGTCGAGCCGCCGATGCCCATGATCATCTCGACGCGTCGCGCTCCTGAATTGTCAGCGACCTCAAGCGAGGTCTGCATTTGAATCATGACTACTTCGCCGCCTTCTGAACAATTTCAACTACGCGCCAGCGCTTCTTTGCCGACAGTGGCCTCGTCTCAATGATGCGTACGCGATCGCCGATCGTCGCGCCCAGATCATCATGCGCCATGAACTTTGAAGTACGCCGCACATAACGACGATACTTCGGATGCCGCACTTGCCGGTCGACGCGCACGACCACGGTCTTTTGCATCTTGTCGGATGAAACAGTCCCGACCTTTTGCACGCGATTGCCGCTACGACCTTTCGCTACGGCTACTTTCGATCCGTTTGCGCTATCCGTCGGTGCAGCCGCCGCTTCGGTGGTAGGCGGCGCGGCGTCAACAGGCGCCGACCATTCAGCGCTCGCAGTCTCGCTCGCCGGGGCGGCCTCTGCGGAAACTTCCGGCGCCGCTGGCGCGTCAGTAGGTTCGTCTTTCTTTTTTCTTCTAAACATTAGTTACTCGGTTCGCACGCCTCGGGCGTGTCTTCATGTACAGCACTCCCGAGGAGTGCGCACCCAATTATTTGCCGGCAATCTCGCGCTGCCGCACTTCGGTGCGAATGCGCGCGAGCGACTTTTTGTCCTGGCGCATCTTCTTGATCGCGTCGACCTCGCCCAGCGCCAATTTGAAATTCAAGCGAAACAGTGACTCTTTCAGGCGATCTACTTCAGCGTGCAGATCCTCTGCCGCCATATCGCGATACTTATCTACTTCTTCCCGTTGTTTCATGCTCGCTACGCTCAAGTTCCAAGTCTCAGGTTTCAAGTTTCAGGTTGCGAACTTGAAACTTTAAACTTTGCACCTGCAACTTATATCGCGCCTCCCTCTTGCCCGGCACGCGTGACGAATTTCGTCTTAACCGGCAGTTTTTGCGCAGCCAGCTTCATCGCTTCTCGCGCAGTCTTTTCGTCAACGCCTTCGATCTCGTAAAGAATTCGTCCGGGCTTCACCACTGCAACCCAATATTCGGGCGCGCCTTTGCCTTTGCCCATACGAGTTTCCGCCGGCTTCTTCGTCACCGGTTTATCCGGGAACATGCGAATCCAGATCTTGCCGCCGCGTTTGATGTGCCGCGTCATCGCAATACGAGCAGCTTCGATCTGCCGATCGGTAATCCAGGCCGCTTCCAAAGTCTTCAATCCGTACTCGCCAAAGCTGATCGCGCTGCCGCGATTTGCGACACCTTTCATACGACCACGCATCTGTTTGCGATGCTTAACTTTTTTCGGCATCAACATAGCTGTATCTCAAATTTCAAGTCTCAGATCTGAGATCCGAAACTATCTGTCCGGCCTTTCTGGTCTTTCGCGACGCGCGCGCGCCGGGCGTTGCCTTCCTTCGCGCTGTCCGGGCCGCGTGTCGTTGATCGGATCCGTTCCCGTGCCGCGCGCCATGGCTGCGTTCGCATCGAGAATCTGTCCCCGATAGATCCAAACTTTCACGCCAATTACGCCGAATGTCGTGTGCGCTTCTGCAAAACCGTAATCGACGTCCGAACGCAAAGTGTGCAAAGGCAGCTGACCCTGCAAGTGCCACTCGCTGCGCGCGATTTCAGCGCCGTTCAAACGGCCACTCACCTTAACCTTGATTCCCTGCGCGCCAAATCGCAGCGACTCTTCGACGGCCTTTCGCATCGCGCGCCGAAATGCAATGCGCTTCTCGAGTTGGGCCGCGATCTTTTCTGCCTGCAACTGCGCGTTCAATTCCGGCTTATGAATTTCCTGAATCGAGACCAAAACTTCCCGGCCCGTACGAGACGAAATATCGCCCTTGAGCTTATCGATCTCGGACCCCTTGCGGCCGATGATGATACCCGGGCGCGAGGTGTAGATGATGATCTTCAGGCGATTGGCCGCGCGCTCGACGTCGATGTGCGACACGCCCGCGCCGGTGAAACGCTGCTTCAGATCGCGCTTCAGCTTGAGATCCTCGATCAGAAAATCACCGAACTGCTTCTTCGCAAACCAATGCGAATGCCAGTCCTTGTTGTAGCCGAGGCGAAAGCCGTATGGATGAACTTTTTGGCCCAATCTTTACTCCGTTCTCAATCGATACCGTTATTGAATCTGGAATCTGGAATTTCCAATCGCAGATTGATTATTCGCTACTCGTCCGTCTTCTTCTTCCTGCGCAAGGCGCCGCCAAGCTTCGACGAAGCCTTGCTCGGTTTTTTCTTCGGCTGATCGTCAGCCGCAGTTTCAGATGAAGTATTCGTTTCAGATTTTCCTGCGCGCTTCATTCTTGGTGCTGCCGCAGCGCCGCCACGCTTTGCGCTCTTGCTTACAGCAGGCTTCGCGTCGCCGCGCTTAGCGTCCGTCTTGGCTTGCGCTTCCTCTCGGTCGCTCGAAACCAAAACCGTTACGTGACAGAAGTGTCGACGCTCGCGATACGCGCGGCCCTGAGGAGCGGGCCGCATACGACTGCGATTCTTAGTCGGCCCCCGATCGACATACGCGGCCTTCAACCAAAGATCGTCAGGATCGACCGAAACGTTCGCCTTCTCTGCCGCTTCGTTCGCGTTGGCAATCGCCGACTTGACGCACTTTTCAATGCCCAGTGCCGCGCGCTTGTTCGAATAACGCAGGATCGCCAGCGCCTGATTGACGTTCTTGCCGCGGATCATGTCGACCACCAGCCGCGCTTTTTGCGCCGACCCACGAAGAAATTTTGCACTCGCTCTTGCTTCCATAATTAGTAAACAGCTCTTACGCTGCCGGCGCTGCCGGAGCGCTTCCGCCCGCCGGCGTTACCTTCGCTGTCTTCTCGGCCTTCTCGGCTTTGGTTCCCGAATGCCCCTTGAATGTTCGGGTCGGGGCAAATTCGCCCAGCTTATGCCCGACCATATTTTCAGTGATGTAGATCGGGATGTGACGTTTCCCGTTATGGACTCCGAATGTAAGTCCGACCATATCGGGCGTAATCGTCGAACGTCGCGACCAGGTACGAATCACCTGCGGTCGCTGTCCGCCTGAGCGAACACGCTCGACCATCTTGCGAACTCCCTTATCGATCCAGGGACCTTTTTTTACTGAACGTGGCATAGCTTAATTTGCTCATTGATTCATTTTTTCATTGATTCAATGAACCAATGATCCAATGGACCAATCACTTGACTCTCCGATCTCTCACGATCATTTTCTTCGTGCGCTTGTTGTGGCGCGTCTTGTAGCCGCGCGTCGGTTTTCCCCAAGGGGTCACCGGATTACGGCCGCCGGAAGTCTTTCCTTCACCGCCGCCGTGCGGGTGGTCCACCGGATTCATCGCTACGCCGCGAACGTGCGGGCGAATTCCGCGCCAACGCGTGCGGCCCGCTTTGCCGAGTGAAATATTTTCGTGCTCGACATTGCCCACTTGCCCGACAGTCGCGCGACACTCAACCGGCACGCGTCGAACTTCGCCCGAGGGCATACGCAATTGAGCGTACAAACCTTCTTTCGCCAATAACTGCGCGAACGATCCGGCAGCGCGCGCCATCTGTCCACCCTTGCCTGGACGCAACTCGATGTTGTGAATCTGCGTACCTAACGGAATATTCCGAATCGGCAAAGTGTTGCCGGGAAGAATATCCGCCTCTTCACCACTCGAGATCGTCTTGCCAACTTCCAATCCGACCGGCGCGATGATGTAGCGCTTCTCGCCATCGAGATAAGTCACCAGCGCGATATTCGACGATCGATTCGGATCGTACTCAATCTGCGTAACGCGTCCGGGCACGCCGTCCTTGTCGCGCTTGAAATCAACTACGCGATAGAAACGCTTGTGACCGCCGCCACGACGGCGCACCGTGATCCGTCCATCGTTGTTGCGTCCCGAGATACGCTTCTTCGGTTCCAGCAAAGACTTTTCAGGGACAGCGCCCACGGTTAGCTCGTCGCGCGTCAGATAAGTCTGATAGCGCCGCGCCGGCGATGTCGGTGTTAGTTTCTTGATTCCCATAGCAATCCAGTTTCAGGTTTCAAGTTTCAGGTTAGCTTCATCAACTTGAAACCTGAAACCTTAAACTTGAAACTCAAACAGCTTCGCCGTAATCAACCGGCTTCTCACCATGCTTCAGCGTCACGAATGCTTTCTTCCATGAAGGTTTGCGGCCTTCAGTGCGTCCGCGGCGCGCCATTTTTCCGAGATATTGCGCCGTGCGCACCTTGTCGACTTTCACCTGAAAGATCGACTCAACGGCATTCTTAATTTCCGGCTTGGTCGCACGACGATCGACGCGAAACGTCAACAACTGACGACGATCCTGCGTTTCTTCTTTCGCCACCAACGCCTTCTCGGTAATCACCGGCGATTTGATAATGTCCCAAACGGTTCGCATTGCTTAGACTGCCGCTCCTCTGTTTCTCGGTATGCGACGCGGCGGCTGACTCTCGTCATCGTGCGGTCGCGAACTATAATTCTCGGCATCATCTTTCGCGCGCGGCTTCAAAATGTCAGTCAACTCTTCCACCGTCCTTGGCGTCAGCACCAGTTTCTGATGATTCACCAGGTCGTAGATGTTCACGCCGTAGCTGTTCACGACTTTCGTCGTTTGCACGTTGCGCGATGCGAGCATCAGTTTCGTATTTTTCAAAGAATCAACGATCAGCGTCTTGCCGCTCAACTTCAGAGTTACCAAAGTGTTGATGAACTCTCTCGTCTTCGGATGCTCGAGGCTCCACTCGCTTACAATGATCAAGTTACCCTCACGCAGCCGCTCAGAGATAGCCGCGCACATCGCGCGCTTCCGCATCTTCTTCGGCAAGTTATAGGACCAGTCGCGCGGCTGCGGTCCGTGCACGTTGCCGCCGCCTTTCCAAAGCGGCGAGCGCAGACTCGCGACACGCGCGCGCCCCGTCCCTTTTTGCTTCCAGAGCTTTCGCCCTGAGCCTGAAACATCGCCGCGGGTCTTCGTCGCCGACGTGCCGGCACGACGATTCGCCAGGAAGCTCCGCACAGCTTCGTGAATCAAGGGCTCGTTGAGCGGAACATCGAACACCACGTCCGGTAATTCGATTTCGCCAACCTCTTTGCTGGTCAGGTCCAGAACTTTGGTTGTTGGCATAGCGGAACCTCCGTCTTAGAAAACAAACGCCTCGGGTTTGTTTACTACTTCTTACTTTTGTCGCGCCGCCTTTTTAACGACGACCACACTGCCGTTTGCGCCCGGCACAGCGCCCCTGATCATTAACAAATTATTTTCGGCATCCACGCGAGCGACCGTCAGTCGCTTGATACTCACGCGCACATCGCCCATGTGCCCCGACGAGCGCATCCCCTTAACCACTCGCGACGGATAAGCGGACGCGCCAATCGAGCCCGGCGCGCGCACGTTCATCGAACCATGCGATTCAGGCCCGCGATTAAAGTTGTGACGCTTAATCGTTCCGGCGAACCCGCGACCTTTCGACTTTCCGACGACGTCTACGATGTCACCATCCGCAAACTGATCGACGAGGATCTTGTCGCCGACATTTGTACTTTCGTCAGACGCGGTCAAACGAAACTCTTTAAGGATTCGGGTCGGCGGAATTCCGCCGCCAGTCTTTTCAAAGTGGCCGCGCATCGGCTTGTTCACGTTCTTCAGCTTGACTGGCCGATCTTCGACCAGGCCCAACTGAACCGCGTCATAGCCATCCTTGCCGCCCGCAGTTTTTTTCTGCACGACGACACAGGGCCCGGCCTTGATGACCGTCACCGGAGTAACCGTACCGTCCGCGGCAAACAACTGCGTCATGCCAACTTTTTTGCCGATGATTCCGTTAATCATGTCTTAGCTCACGAGCTTTCAGCTGTCAGCTTTCAGCACCATCTTCTGGCTGATAGCTGAGAGCTAACGGCTGACCGCTATTGCTTTCCAAACGCCTTAATCTCGACGTCCACACCTGCCGGCAAATCCAGCTTCATCAAAGCATCAACCGTCTGCGGCGTCGGATCGAGAATGTCCATCAAACGCTTGTGCGTTCTGATTTCAAACTGCTCACGCGATTTTTTGTCGACGTGGGGCGAACGCAACACCGTCCACTTGTTCTTTACCGTCGGCAGTGGAATCGGACCAGCCACGCGCGCACCCGTGCGCTTTGCGGTCTCGACAATTTCAGTCGTCGACTGATCGAGCACACGATGATCGTAAGCCTTCAGCCTGATTCTGATTTTTTCGTTAAGCATCTTTTAGCCTTCAGCTTTCGGCTCTCAGCTCTCAGCAAATCATCCGCGCCTTCTGGCTGACGGCTGATAGCTGAGCGCTGACAGCTATTCCACCACTTCCGACACAGTGCCGGCGCCGACGGTGCGGCCGCCTTCACGAATCGCGAAGCGCAAACCTTTCTCCATCGCAATCGGCGCGATCAATTCAATCTCCATCTGCACGTTGTCGCCCGGCATCACCATCTCGACTCCTGTCGGCAAGTGCGCCACACCAGTCACGTCCGTTGTCCGGAAGTAAAACTGCGGTCGATAACCCGTGAAGAACGGCGTGTGCCGGCCGCCTTCTTCCTTTGTCAAAACGTATGCTTCTGCCTTGAACTTCGTGTGCGGCGTAATCGAGCCAGGCTTTGATATGACCTGTCCGCGTTCAATGTCCTTGCGCTCCACTCCTCTGAGCAGCAGACCAACGTTGTCGCCCGCCGTCCCTTCATCCAGAAGCTTCTTGAACATCTCGACCCCAGTCACTACCGTCTTTATGGTCGGCCGGATGCCCACCACTTCCACGGTCTCGTTAACTTTCACCTTGCCGCGCTCAACGCGACCCGTAGCCACCGTCCCGCGCCCCTGAATCGTGAAGATGTCTTCGACCGGCATCAAAAACGGCTTCTCAAAGTCGCGCGCCGGCGTCGGAATATAAGAGTCAACCGCATCCATCAATTCGATGATCGACTTCTCCCATTGCTCGTCGCCTTCCAGAGCTTTCAACGCTGAGACTTTCACCACCGGAATGTCATCGCCAGGAAATTCATAAGCACTGAGCAGCTCGCGCACTTCTAGTTCCACCAGCTCTAGCAGTTCCGGATCGTCAACCGCATCGACTTTGTTCAGACACACCACAATGGAGGGCACGCCTACCTGTCTGGCCAAAAGGATGTGCTCTCTCGTCTGCGGCATCGGACCATCAGTAGCAGCGACTACTAATATCGCGCCGTCCATCTGGGCCGCGCCGGTGATCATGTTCTTCACATAATCAGCGTGGCCCGGACAGTCCACGTGCGCGTAGTGACGATTCGCCGTCTCGTACTCGACGTGCGCCGTCGCGATCGTGATGCCTCTGGCTTTCTCCTCCGGCGCTTTATCAATCTGATCGAAAGCCACGAACTGCACTTTCGGATTGTTCTTCGCCAAAACCTTCGTGATGGCCGCCGTCAAAGTCGTCTTGCCGTGGTCCACGTGTCCAATCGTCCCGATGTTTACGTGCGGCTTACTCCGATCAAATTTCTCTTTGCTCATCTCTTAATCTCCGATTGGTGACAAGTAACAAGTGACAGGTGATAAGCAACAACATCTTCCTGTCATTTCTTACTTGTCACCTGTTACCTGTCACCGTTCACCTATCTAGCTACGCCCTGAACCTTCGCGATCACTTCTTCCGCAACGTTCTTGGGCGCCTGATCATAGCGCTCAAAATGCATGGTCGAAGTTGCGCGGCCCTGCGTCGCCGAACGCAAATCAGTCGTGTAACCAAACATCTCTGAGAGCGGAACATATGCCGTAACCACCTGCGCACCGCCGGGTCGCGGCTCCATCTTCTCGATCTGGCCACGTCGACGATTCAAATCGCCATTGACTGCGCCCATGTACTCTTCGGGCGTCACGACTTCCACGCGCATGATTGGTTCGAGCAGGACAGGCTTGGCCTTCTTGACCGCGTCCTGAAAAGCCAGCGAGCCGGCAATAATGAATGCTCGCTCGTCCGAATCGACCTCGTGGAAACCGCCATCAACCAGGCGCACTCTGATATCAACCATGTCATAGCCGGCCAGGTAGCCGCGCTCCATTGCATCATGAATGCCCTGCTCAGTAGGCTTAATGAATTCGCGCGGGATCGCGCCACCAGTGATCTTGCTTTCGAAGACAAAGCCCTCACCGGGCGCGGGCTCGATCTCCAATTCAACGTGAGCGTACTGGCCGCGACCGCCGGTTTGCTTCTTGAAAATCTCCTTGCCAGGCGCTGCCTGCGTAATCGTCTCGCGATAAGCAACTTGCGGCTTGCCCACGTTGGCTTCGACGCCAAACTCGCGCTTCATGCGATCGACGATAATCTCAAGGTGCAGTTCGCCCATGCCGGCGATGATCGTCTGGCCGGTTTCATGGTCAGTCGAAACATTGAACGAAGGATCTTCCTGCGCCAGACGTCCGAGCGCAATACCGAGCTTGTCCTGGTCGGCGCGCGTCTTTGGCTCGACCGCGACGCGGATAACGGGCGCGGGAAACTCCATCGCTTCCAGAATGATCGGCTTGTTTTCGTCACAAACTGTATCGCCCGTCGTGACCTGCTTCATGCCGCCGATCGCGATGATTTCTCCGGCACTGGCAACTTCGATGTCTTCGCGCTTATTCGCGTGCATGCGCATCAGGCGACCGATACGTTCGCGCGTGTCCTTGGCGGCGTTGTAAGCGTAAGAGCCCGATTTGATCGTGCCGCTGTAGATTCGCACAAACGAAAGCTGGCCCAGATGCTTGTCGGCCATGATCTTGAATACCAGGCCGCTGAACGGCGCATCGGCGTCCGGCGGACGAGTTTCTTTGTGGCCACTCTTCGGATTGACGCCTTCGACGGGCGGAATATCCAGGGGCGACGGCAAATAATCTACGACCGCATCCAGCAGCGTCTGCACGCCTTTGTTCTTGAAAGCGGAACCGGTGACGACCGGAACCAGACGAAGCTCAAGCGCTCCTTTGCGAAGGGCCTTCCGAATCTCATCTTCGCTGATCGGCTCAGCCTCGACGTACTTACTCATCAAGTCGTCATCGACAGTCGCCACAGCTTCAATAAGTTTTTCGCGAGCGGCGGCGGCTTCTGCTTTCAGATCTTCCGGGATTTCAGCGGTCTCGTATTCCGCGCCCTTGCTCTCGTCGTTCCAGATCAAACCCTTCATCGCAATTAGATCGACGACTCCGACGAACTTGTCTTCAAGGCCGATGGGAATTTGGATCGCGACGGGATTTGCACCAAGGCGGGTAACGATCGAATCGAACGATCGTTGGAAGGATGCGCCGGCGCGATCGAGTTTATTAATAAAGCAAATACGCGGCACGCCGTATTTATCGGCCTGGCGCCAAACGGTTTCAGATTGCGGCTCAACTCCGGCCACGCCGTCGAATACGGCCACCGCGCCATCGAGGACGCGCAAGCTGCGCTCAACTTCCATCGTGAAATCGACGTGGCCTGGCGTATCGATGATATTGATTCGGTGATCGACCCCGTTCCGCTCCCAGAAACAAGTCGTCGCGGCGCTCGTGATCGTGATGCCGCGTTCCTGCTCCTGCTCCATCCAGTCCATGGTCGCCGTGCCCTCGTGCACCTCGCCGATTTTGTGCGAGACGCCCGTGTAATAAAGGACACGTTCCGTGGTGGTGGTCTTACCGGCATCGATGTGCGCCATGATGCCGATATTCCTGAATGTGCTGAGGTCGTACTTAGCCATTACCACTTATAATGCGCGAATGCTTTGTTAGCATCCGCCATGCGATGCGTATCTTCTTTCTTCTTTACGGCGTTACCGCGATTGTTCGCCGCGTCGAGCAGCTCAGCCGCGAGCCGATCAGTCATCGTCTTTTCACCGCGTCCGCGGGCGTACGTGACGATCCAACGAATCGCAAGAGCGCCGCGACGTTCCTGATGAACTTCGACCGGTACCTGGTAGGTGGATCCTCCTACGCGACGCGATTTAACTTCGACGGTCGGCCGGACGTTTTCGATCGCGCGCTTGAAAACCTTCAAAGGCTCTTCGTTTGCCTTCTCTCCAACCTGTCGCAGCGCGGTATAAAAAGTGCGCTCCGCGATTGAACGTTTTCCGCCCCACATGATGCCGTTGATGAACTTGGTCACCAGCGGACTGTTGTAGACGGGATCGGGAAGCACGGCGCGTCGTTCGGCTACTCTACGTCTCGGCATAAATTACTTTGCGCCTCCCTTTGGCCGTTTTGCCCCGTATTTCGAGCGGCTCTTCTTGCGATCGCCAACGCCGACTGAATCCAGCGTTCCGCGAATTACGTGATAGCGAACACCCGGCAAATCTTTGACGCGCCCCCCGCGAATCAAAACGATGGAGTGTTCCTGCAAATTGTGGCCGACACCGGGAATGTAAGTCGTGACCTCGATGCCGTTGGTCAAACGCACGCGCGCCACCTTGCGCAGCGCGGAATTCGGTTTCTTCGGCGTCTGGGTATAGACGCGAGTACAAACGCCGCGCTTTTGCGGCGAGCTTTGCAGCGCCGGGCTGGCCGTTTTGTATTTGACCCGCTGGCGGCCTTTACGAACTAATTGGTTTATCGTCGGCATCGTTCTCTTCTTTATTCTCGGCCTTTTGGCCGCTTGCTACTGCTCGCGGTCATGGTTAGCGCTTAAAGCGCAAAAAGGGCCGTGGCCTGCCTCTTTCCGGAACGCGTCCGGCAGTCAGCGCAGACAAACTGGCCTGCTCTTAATTATCCTTAAGGGACGTTCTGATTTCGCTTTTAGGCGGGCGCGGATTTGGCTTCCCAATTAGCCCAACAGCCGAAGCTTTTCTGTGGCGTCGCTTGAGCGAGTGGGTTCGCATTTGCGACCGCGGCTTTTAACGCGACCTTTACGCCACAATAATTTCAAACGGTTGACGCCGAAGCAATCGAACCGGGCAACGCCTCCGCACCAACAGAACCAGTCGCAGCGCTGCTCTAGAGGAACTCAGACCGTAGTCCGAAACCGGAAACTATACGGGCGAGGTGGATTAATGTCAAGCGCAGGTCGGTCGGTTCTGTTTCAATGTGAGAGCCACTTGATCAGATACACCGCGCCAGTAATTGCTCCACCTAAGATCGCTATCAATAGGATAACCAATCCGGCGATGAGCAACTTGAATTTGCGATAGCGATTCTCACTCGGCGGTGAAAGCGAACTCTGCGGAAAATAGGGCGGCGGTGTGTATGTGGCCATTGCTTGTTCCACTAACGATCGGGATCAGCTTACCACGGTTTGCGCGGAGAACGCTTGGGTGAAGGCTTCGAGTTCGAGTTTGAATTGGTATTCGAATTTCCATTCGCGTTCGCATTCTCCTGCTGCTTCTTTAGCATGTCCTCAGCGTGCTTCTTTCCTTCTTTGATCCGCTGCGCGCCTTCCTGGGCGTTTTCCAAACCGTCAGTCGCCCGCGTATCGTTGGGATCGAGTTCCAGAGCTTTCTGGAATGCTGATATCGCCTCTGGATATTGCGCCAGTCGGGTTTCGCCCATTCCCAATCGATACCAGGTTTCTTCGTCGTCGGGATTCAGCTTTGTGGCCTGTTTATAAGCTCTTACCGCGTCCTCATCCTGATGAAGAAAGGTGTGCGCTTCTCCTAACAAGAAGAAAGCGTTTCCGTCTTTTGAATCCCCTTGAGTCTTCTTTTTGAACAGTTCAACCGACTTCTTATATTCCGCTTCCGCATCATCCTTGTTGCCAAGCGCGGCATAACTCATCCCCAAACGCAAATGTGCTTCGGCATTGTTCGGATCTTGGTTCACCGCTTGTTTGAAGACTTCGGCCGCCGGCTCGTCCTGATAGTTGTCCTGAAGTTCTTTTCCTTGCTTAATCAGTGACTGGGCCTGACGCTTTGCTTGATCGGGATCGTTCGCAGATGTCCCGGTCGAGTTGTTAGCGTTGGAATTCACTTTCGGAGTTCGGCGACAACCGCCGGCAGAAAAAACGAGGCCTAATGCGAGTAGATACGCGATGAGCCTCGTTCGCGGCAAAATGGAAAATGGCGCGGTCATGAAACCGCATCTATCTACGCGAATTGCGAACCCGAGTCAAACTGGCGTTCCTTATTTCTGATCAAACTCGAGGCCGTAAAAAGCGAATGAGCGCTGCAACGTGGGCGTCGCAGCGCTCATCCATTTTCGTGGTTACTGTCCTCACCCCAGCAACCACTTGAGACGGAGGATCCACCAACCGTCTCTCTTGCCCCACAATATACCTCGCAACGCTTATGCCGCGCAATAGAGATTTTTGGTGCGAATAAAGCCGCCTAAAACAAGCGATCTGACCAAGTTACCGACACCAGCAGCAGGCCACGATGCAATTCTTTCACGATGCGCGATGTAGGATTTTCTCGACCGTGAAGATCTTATGCGGCGAGTAAATCAATGCCCTGATTCGTCGGCGCCAATTTCAGCTCTGATCACTTCTGACAAAGCATTCGCATGACTCTTCACTTCCTGCTCGTCTTCGCCCTCGATCATCACGCGGGCCAGTGGCTCAGTTCCCGAATACCGAAGCAAAAGCCGGCCGCGCTCACCCAGCGCTCGGTCAATCTCCCGCGCTTTCTCCTGCACCATGGGGATTTTTTCAAAAGGAATTCTCTCGCGAACACGAATGTTGATGAGAATTTGAGGGTACCGAGAAAAGCCCTGCGTGAGCTGCGCCAGCGTCTGCCCTTCGTCCATCATCACCCGCAGAATACTGATCGTCGTGATCATCCCATCACCGGCAAGACTAATCTTCGGGAAAATTATGTGGCCTGATTGTTCACCGCCGAGTACGGCTCGAGATCGGAGCAACTCTTCTAAAACGTACTTATCGCCTACGTCCGTTCGAGCCAGCTTAATGCCGCGAGAACGCAGCGCAACTTCCAAACCAAGATTGGTCATCACTGTCGAGACAACCAGGTCGTTGTCCAACTCGCCGCGCGATTGCGCGGAGATGGCCAATACCCACATCGTCGCGTCGCCGTCGACAAACTTTCCTTCGGCATCAACAAATAACGCCCGATCCGCATCGCCATCGAAAGCAACGCCGAAATCCGCTCGTTCGCGTAAAACGCGTTGCTGCAAAGCTTCGATATGCAACGATCCGCAGTTGAGATTAATGTTCCGACCATCAGGCTGATTGTTAATTGCGATAACGCGTGCGCCCAGGTTAGTAAACAGTTGGGGCGCCAGCTCAAATGCGGCGCCATTTGCACAGTCGACGACCATCGTCAATCCACTCAGCGAAAGATCACGCGCAACATCGTGCTGAAGATAATCAATGTATCGTTTATGTAATTCGATGGCGTGCGCTTTGGTTCTCGCTTCATCGACTTCGTTTGTTTGCAGCTCGCTAAAGCGATTAGTGGCAATGTCTCTTTCGATCTGCCGTTCGGTCGTGTCATCCAGTTTTCTTCCCGATGGATCGAAAATCTTGATGCCATTGTCTTCGTACGGATTGTGCGATGCGCTGATAACCACGCCTGCGTCTGCCGCCAAATTACGCGTTAGAAAAGCCACCCCGGGCGTGGTAATCACCTCGGCAGATTCGATTTCAGCGCCTGCTGATTTCGCACCGGCGGTTAACTCGCGTTCGATTGACAGGCCCGATTCGCGCGTGTCACGGCCAATGACGATCCGCGGCGCTCGTCCGCGATGTTGTTCGGCAAGGTGAGTCGCGAGAGAAGCCCCAATGACACGAACGGTCGCGCGGTCCAGCGGAAACTCTCCCGCTTTACCGCGAATGCCATCAGTGCCGAAAAGTTTCTTGTGGTCTTCCGGCTTCAACTTGTTTCCTGGGATTTAGGTTCAGAGATTGGATTGCTGGACATTCTTATTTCACCGCTCGGCCCGAGATCAGAAACCAAAGCACCAACGTGATGGCCAGCGCCAGGAGTTTCAAACTCCAATCTTCAATGAAGATGCGGCGCAGCCAGCGCCCGATGACGCTGGTTGGCTCTGGCAACCGTCCTTTCTCTCGCAAAGGCATGATCTTTAGTTATGCTGACGCCACCTCTTCGGCCTCTGCTGACTCCGTCGCATGCGGATCTGCTCCGCCTTTCCCCAACGTACCGCGTCCTTCAATCTCTTTGTAGATCGCCGCTCGCAAACGCGTCGGTTCAAGCGCACGCTTTATTCGTCCGCCGCGCACGAATGATATCAAACCGGTTTCTTCGGAAACCACGACCGCGACCGCGTCTGAATCTTCGGTAATGCCCAAAGCCGCGCGATGTCGCGTGCCGAAATCTTTCGACAGCAAAGGATTTAGCGACAACGGCAGGAAGCACGACGCCGACGCGATCCGATCTTCGCGCACAATGATCGCGCCGTCATGAAGTGGCGACGCCGGATTGAAAATCGAGACAATCAAGTCGTAACTAAGTTCTGCATCCAGTCTCACCCCCGCATCGATGATTCCTTTCAAACCGTTGTTGCGCTCGATAACGATCAGGGCTCCCGTCTTGGTCGAAGCCAAAGTGGTCGCGGCCAAAACGATCTGGTCGTAAATGCTCGCGCCGAATTGACCCCGATGCTTGCGCGAAAACGGAAGGCGAAATCGATTGCCGAAACTAATCAGACCCTGTCGAATTTCATTTTGAAACAGCACGATGATGGCGAAGCCGACGTAGAAAAGCGCGCCCCGCAAAACGAACTCGAGCGTCGCCAATCTCTGATAGACAGCCAGCCAGTACAGAAACGCGAAGACCGCCAGGCCCGCCGCCATCGGCGCTGCTCGCGTGCCGCGCAAGAGCTTCAACACACCGTACACCACGAGGAACACGAGCACGACGTCCGCGACTGAACGCGGCTCGATCAACCGCAGCAGATATTCAGAAATCGGTGCGAGTAACAGCAGCATGTTCGCTATAGTCCACTGCCCATCTGATGCCCGTCAGCGCATCAGCTTTCCGACCAAACTATTGAGGGAAAATCCCCGCAGATAGTCGCGCCCCGCGCCAACAGCCTGCGGACGCTCCACTAGGATTATCGCGGAAAAAATGAAGCGAGGCAACGGTCTTTTAGCTATTTCTTGCGGAGTCGCCCGCGTCGCAGAAAGCCAACCAAGTCGCCTGATTGATTGATTACCGCAACCGCCCCGACGCCGTTGTGTTCAATCAATCGATCGACGCTTTCGAGCGTCGCGTTCTGGGGGACGAAGAGTTGTGAACTCACGGTGCGCATGGTGTCTCGGACGCGGAGTCCGCGCCACTTCTCGCGTGGGATCTTTTTCAAATCTTCGAGCGAGAGAATGCCGAGCAGGCGCCGATCGTGCGCAACGGGAAAGCTGGCATGACGATGCAGAGGCAAAACTTGATCGATGAAATTACTAATCGGCAGATCGGGTTCGATTGAAATCGGAGCCGACATCGCCTCGGCAACCGTCGTAGGTTCGCGCGCGCTGCGCACAACGCTGGTTGCGGCGCCCAAAAGAAAGACGCCAACCAGCACGGACCAGAGTCCCATGAAGTACGCGTGAAAAGTGGGCGCGAGCACCATGTAGATTCCGAAAGCGATCAGCACCAACGACATCAACTGTCCGCAGAAGCCGGCAATGCGCGTCGCGTCACGAATGTTGCCGCTGCGCTTCCAGATGATGGCGCGGAGCACGCGCCCGCCGTCGAGCGGATAACCTGGAAACAAATTGAAGACGGCCAGCAGCAGATTGCCCGCGCCGAGGAAAAAGAAAAATGCGGTTCCGAAATTGAATTGCAGCGTCGCAGTAAGCAACATTCCGGCAAAAGCGACTAGAGAGAAAATGAAGCTCGCAGCGGGACCGGCAACGGCGATGCGAAATTCGGCTTTCGGATTTTCCGGTTGAGTCTTCAAACGCGCGAGTCCGCCGAACGGATGCAGCACTATCTCTTCGATCTCAATTCCTTCAGTGCGTCCCATCAGCGCATGCGACAACTCATGTCCGAACACCGAAGCGAACAAAGCGAGCGTGGTAACAATCCCCAACGTCCATGCGAGAAAATCTCCCGTCGGCGGAATACGCAAAGTGCCCAGCTGCAGCGGATATTTGCGGACATTCGCGGCGATCAGTGCGACACTCATCGCGAATACGATGAACCAGCGATAGTCGATGCGCACCGGAATGCCGTAAACCCGTGCGACCAGGATTTGTTTTTTGAAAAGGGTCTTGAGGTTGATGTTCATTCGAAACCTTTAGACGCTCGTCACCCGAGCAAGTTCCGATTAAACCTCACGCGCTGCTAATCGCGTGTTGCCACTCGATTTCGAAGAGGGGCACGGGCTGCTCACGATTCTTCACGCTGATCGGATCGCGCTCTGCCAATTGATAACGTGAACGCGCGGCCTGCGCGGTGACTTCGCTGACGAGAATCTCGCCGGCCTTAGCGTTCGATTCGAGGCGGGAAGCCGTGTTCACCGAATCACCAATCGCCGTGTATTCGGATCGTCGTTCAGATCCGATGTAACCCACGATGACTTCGCCGGTGTGCAGGCCGATGCCAATGCCGATTTCCGGATAGCCTTCCGCGCGCAGCTCATCGTTGATGCTCAGCATGCGACGCTGCATCGCCACCGCCGCGGACATGGCGTTGGCGGCGTCTTTCGGGGTGACCGTCGGTGCGCCAAACAATGCCATCAGTCCATCGCCAAGATATTTATCGAGCGTGCCGCCGTGCGCAAAGATGATGTCGGTCATCGCGGAAAAATAACGATTCAGCAGTTGGACGATCTTTTCCGGCGGCGCGTGTTCAGAGATGCGCGTGAAGCCGCGAATGTCAGCGAACAAAACGGTAATCGTTTGCGTGACCCCGCCGAGCTTGAATGATTCGGGATTCTCAAGCATCTGCTTCACGACATACTCCGGCAAGAACCGCGAATAATTCGCGCGGGCCACTTCTTCTTTGGCAAGCCGTTCGTGCGCGCGCACGTTTTCGACTGCGATCGCAGTCTGCGCGGCGACGGCGCTAATCAATTCGAGATCGTCCGGCTTGAAAGCCGAGAATGGATCGAGACGATCTGCGCCGGCGAATTGTTCGTCGGCGGCTGCATCCTGTGACAACAACGCCACGCGATCCTTCATCACTTTGCGCGTGATGGTGCGGCCGATCGTCATCTTGCGCGCGTGCGCTTCCAACTTTTCATCGCGCGCGCGCGTGGCAATCGGGAACAACTTCGCTTCGTCGGCGGTCTGCTCGGTCACAATCCCATCGGCGAGCAACGCGACAACCCGATCGGCCGGGGTCGAACGAAAGATAATGTCGGTCGCCATCTTGAAGATGCGATCGAGATCGAATCCGGCGCCGAGCGCCTTGCTCATTTCGTAAATCTCGCTGAGGATGTTTGCCTTTCGTTGCAGCGATTCGAGAACTTTATCTCCGCGTGGCGCCGCAGTGCCGCCTACGCTCGGATCCGATTGGCGCAGAACGGTCGTGAGCACATCTTTCGCGGACATCAATAGTTGGGTATGGCCAAGCGGCTTGTCATCGAAACTCAGATCCGCGGTGCGCTCTTCTTTGGGTTGCTCAAAACGCAGAGTGCTCGCGCCGATGGTCACGCGATCGCCGTTCTGCAATTTGTGGTCGAACTTTTGCTCACCATTGATGAAGACTTTGTTGGCACTGCGCTTCAGTTGGCCGTTCGCCATGATCCCGTCGATGATCATAAACGAGCCGTCTTCGTTCGCCTTGATGTGCGCGTGATGCCGCGAGGCGCGCGGGTCGTCGAGCACAATCTGATTGTCGGGCGCGCGACCAATCAAGCAGGGCGTGCGCGAGTTGAGTTGATGTTGCGCCTGGCGTCCGCTGGCGTCGGTAACTTTTAAGAGGGCCATAGACGGTAATTCAGATGGTTCTTAAGATAACCTGGCGTGTCGATTCTACAAGGTAAACGTCATTTCAACCTAGCGATCCTTAATCACATGAGGCCGCCCGGATTTCTTGCTTTAGGAAAACGGACGGTGACATTATGACGCCGCAAATCGGCGGCGCCTCGAAATGAATTCCGGAGGATTCCCATGCTCAGCCTCAAACCCGCGCTCCTGCTCATTTCGATTTGATCGTCGCGCTGCTGAGGGAAGAAGACCATTTCGGCGCCGCAAAATCGATTCGGCAGGATGGAACTTTTTGCGCCAAAGTAGTTCGTGACGCGGAAGCCCTGAAGAAAGGCCTTGCCTTCAAGCCGTGCGAGCAATTCGCCGACTATCAATTGCAGTTCTCGCCTCCAACATCTTCACCGTAACTCTAAAATTTCGTCATCAATCGTTGCGACATCTATTTTCGACAGCCAAACATCGAAACGCTTCGACTGAAATGGAAACTTAAAACCTTGCCGGTCGTAAAAGAGACGACACAAGCTGCGACTGCTGTCATGGTTGTGATAGATTTGTTGCTTCCAACCAAACGTCGTGATGAGAGAGGCGGGCGCCTAATGCCCGCCAATTAGTTGATAAGAGATGATGTCGGGTGACAGCCCGACGAGAAAATGCCCGACGCCGGAGTTCACGTGAAACGATTATTGCTGATTCTCGCGCTTATTTTTTCTTTGATTGCGCCGTTGACTGCGCGGCCAATTTCATTGCAAACGAATTTTCTGCGCCAGTCACAAGGTGCTGCGCCCGCGAAAACCGTTGCCGCGAAACCAACTGCGGACATCGAGAGCAAGGTTCTCGCAAACGGTCTGGAAATTATCGTCCTCGAAGATCATTCGGTGCCGGTCGTGACCATCGAACTTGCCGTGCGCAACGGTTCGTTCACCGAACCGCCTGAACTCAACGGCCTGTCGCACCTCTATGAACACATGTTCTTCAAAGCGAACCGGGCCGTCGCAAATCAGGAAGATTATCTGCAAAAAATCGGCCAACTCGGCATTGCTTATAACGGCGAGACGCGCGAAGAAGTAGTCGAATACTACTTCACGACGACCAGTCCGAATATTCGCGCCGCGATGAACTTTATGCGCGACGCCACACGCTATCCGCTGTTCGACGAAAAAGAATTCGAGCGCGAGCGTCAGGTTGTTATCGGCGAAATCGATCGCAATGAATCTGAGCCTAGTTACTATCTGAACAAAGAGATGAATGACCGGCTCTTTTACAAGTATCCAAGTCGAAAGCAGCCGCTCGGCAATCGCGAAACAGTTTCGACAGCGACAACTACGATGATGCGTTTGATTCAAGGCCGCTATTACGTGCCGAACAATTCAGCGCTGGTCGTGACTGGCGACGTCAAGACGGCTGACATTTATTCGATGGCGCAAGAGTTTTTTGGTGATTGGCCGCGCCGCGAAAAAAACCCCTTCGCCGAGTTTCCATTGGTTGAGCATCCGCCTTTGGAAAAAAGCGAGGCGAACGTCATCAAGCAGCCAGTCACGAATGTCTTGATCGAGATTGGCTGGCACGGTCCTTCAATCGGAAAAGATGATGCGGCGACCTACGCGGCGGACACTTTTTCATTCATCATGCAGCAGCCTGATTCGCGCTTTCAGCGAAATCTCGTCGACACCGGATTAGTCAACGGCGTTGGCATTGGCTATTACACGCAACGAAATGTCGGCCCAATAAACGTGGTCTTTCAGACGACGCCGGACAAAGCGAAAGCCGCGCTCAAGGCGGTCTACAACGAAATCGCGCACTTCAACGACAAAGACTATTACACCGACGAACAACTCGAGAGCGCGAAGGCCCTTCTGGAAGCCGACGATCTTTACTCGCGCGAAAAATTCGACGAGTACGCGAAGACGCTGGGTTTCTGGTGGTCGTCAACCGGCGTCGACTACTTCCGCGGCTATCTCGGCAATCTGCGGCGCACGTCGCGCGCGGACATCAGCCGCTACATCACGACTTACATTCAAGGCAAGCCGCACGTCGCGCTGGCCCTAATTTCTGAACCAGGACAGCAGCAGGCGAAGCTGACGCCGGAAGATTTAATCGGACAGTAGAGACTTATTGACATTTGGCATTTGAGAATTTTCATTTGTCACTTGGAGAACGAGCACGATCGCGAATGTTGTGTTCATGGATCTTTCATTGAAACTGAGATTTAAAGACCAGGATGGCAAACGAGATGTTTAAGAAAATGACAGATGGAAAATGTCCAATATCAAATGTCAAATGGCCTTCCCTGCGACTTTCACTGCTTATCGCGCTCTGCCTGTTGCTAGTCGCTCCGCTCGCGACCGCGCAAACTCCAACTCCGACGCCGGCTCCTTCTCCCGATTTTCAAAGCGTAATCGCGCGACAAGCGGCCCTCGTCACTGAGTTCGATGTGAACGGATTGAAAGTGCTCGTGAAGAAACGCGAAGGCAGCCAGACAGTTGCGGCCGGACTGTTCATCCGTGGCGGCGTTCAGAATTACAGTTCGCCAAACGCGGGCGTCGAAGCTTTCATGCTGAACGTCGCGAGCGAAGCCAGCGCGAATTATCCGCGCGCACGGCTGCGCAAAGAATTGGCCCGGATGGGCACGGTGTTCGGCGAGTCTGTGAACTATGACTACTCGGCGTTGTCGATGACCTCGACCCGCGCAAACTTCGATCGATCGTGGGACATTTTCACGGACATCGCGCTGCATCCGGCGTTCACGAAGGAAGATGTCGATCTGGTTAAGTCGCGGCTGGTTGCAAGTCTGAGCGACGATAAAGACGAACCAGATTCTTATCTGCAGCGTTTGCAGGAGAAAGTTGCTTACGCCGGCCATCCTTACTTGAATCGCCCTGAAGGCACCGCTGAAACTGTCAGCAGACTCACCGCGGAAGATTTGCGCGCATATCATCAGCGAGTGATGCAGACGTCGCATCTGCTGCTGGTGATCGTCGGCGATCTCGATGCGGCGCAACTGAAGTCGCGCCTCGCGAGCACG
>QHXI01000108.1 GCA_003222895.1 Acidobacteriota bacterium
TGATTGTCACTGCGGAGCCTTACTTTGCCGTCACTACGCCGAGTGATGTCGTCGTAGCGGAGAACAAGATCTTACCCAAGACCAAGGGACAGACGGAGGAGGTCGTGGCCAAGTACGAGCTGCTTCCACGAGGCCAGTACACGAAGACCGAAAGCGCCAGGGGCGTGCAGCCTCTGGCCGAAGACGTGGAGCACGATCACCACAAAGTTCCGCTTGGGCTACTCGAAGCTCGCAATGCTCTGCGCCTGGCGCAGGCCGCTGCCGCGGATCAGTATGCAGCCGACTCACTGGCCAAAGCGCAGGCTTCCCTGGATCGCGCCGAGGACTACTATCGCCGCAAGCAGTGGAAGCCGGTCGAAACAGCCGCCCGCGAAGCCGCACAGAACGCCGAGGACGCCCGCGTGATCGCATTGCGGCGTCGCGAGCAGAAGTCCATCGCCGACGCTCGTGAACAAGAGCGTCAGCGGACCGAGGAGGCCCGTGCCCGTGCGTCGGTCGCCGAAGCCGAGCAGCAGCGTGAATCGGAGCAGCGTGCACGCGCCGAGCAGGACATGCAAGCCGCGCAGCAGGCGCGCCAGCAGGCAGAGTTAGCGCAACAACAGGCCGACCAGGCCCGCCAATCAGCTTTGGCTGCGCAACAACAGGCTGAGCAGCAGCGTCTTGCGGCAGAACAGCAGGCTCAGCAATCGCAGCAGCAGGCACAACAAGCGCAACTTCAGGCGCAACAGGCTGAGCAGCAGAAAGAAGCATTGCGCCAGCGTTTGCAGGAACAGCTCAACACCATCCTGCAGACACGCGACACGGCTCGAGGACTGATCGTCAATATGTCCGACGTGCTGTTTGACACAAACAAGTACACGCTCAAGCCGGGTGCAAGAGAGAAGCTGGCAAAAGTCTCCGGAATTCTTCTGGCCTATCCCGGCCTAAAAGTGCAGGTTGAAGGCTATACCGACAGTACCGGCACTCCGGAATACAATCAGCGCCTCTCGGAGCAGCGTGCCATGACGGTTCGCGATTATCTCACCGCTCAAGGCATCAACATGAACAGCGTAACCGCACAGGGCTTCGGGCAGAACGATCCGGTCGCAAGCAACGCGACCGCCTCCGGACGCCAGCAGAATCGACGCGTGCAGATGGTCGTCTCAGGAGAACCGATCGGTGATGTGGCGTCAGCACAAGGCCAGCCGTCAAATGGTCTGGAGCCACAGTATCAAAACCAGCAGTATCAAACTCAACCCGCTGCGACTCAGCCATATCAGCAACCACAGCAAGCACCGCAACCCCAGCAACCGCAAATGCAGCAACCGCCGCAGACGACAGTTCCGCGATAGGTGCTGATAATGAAAACGAAAGAGGCCTGGCATTCACGCCAGGCCTTTTTCATTTGGTTCGTATGAAATGTTCTTGCCCTGACGACTGAATACTTCCTCGTCCCACGCCTACTGTAAAATCTACGATTCATGCTTCGCTTCTGCACTGCCGGAGAGTCCCATGGAGAGGCTCTAGTTGCCGTTCTCTCCGGAGTCCCCGCTGGCGTGGAAGTCGATCAGGAGTTTGTGAATCGTGAGCTCTGGCGTAGACAGCAGGGCTATGGACGCGGTGGACGCATGCGCATCGAGCGCGACACTGCACACTTCATTTCTGGCGTTCGCCAAGGCAAGACCATCGGCTCGCCAATTTCCTTGCGCATCGAGAACCGCGACTGGAAGAACTGGGAAGAAGCGCTGCCGGTTGCAGCCGGCGATCCAGCAAAGCACAGGCGGGTAGCCTCTCCGCGTCCGGGGCACGCAGATCTTGCAGGTGCTCTCAAGTACAACTTGCCGGAAGCCCGATATGTACTCGAGCGAGCTTCGGCGCGGGAGTCTGCCGCGCGGGTGGCCGTGGGTGCGGTAGCCAAGCTGCTCCTCAGGACAATTGAAGCCGAAGTTCTAAGTCACGTGGTTGCGGTTGGTAAAGCAAGCTCCGACAGTGTCCCCAAATGGGAACATATGCGCGCACTTGCGCTGAAAGAAGATGTCCTGCTGGGGTGCGTCGATTCCGAAGCCGAGCAGCGCATGAAGGCTGAAGTCGATCAGGCTTTGCGTACCGGAGATTCTGTTGGCGGCATTTTCGAAGTCATTGGACATCACATTGCGCCGGGCCTGGGGACGTACGCGAATTGGGATGAGCGTCTTGACGCTCAGCTTGCGGCCGCGGTGATGTCGTTGCAAGCGGTGAAGGCGGTCGAGATCGGACGTGGAGTACGGGCCGCAGTTTCCTTCGGATCGCAAGTGCACGATCCCATCGGCTATTCCACTGAACAACCGCCGCTGAATGGCGATGATCACTTTACCCGCTTTACGCGCGCGCAAAACAACGCTGGCGGCATCGAGGGTGGCGTCTCTAATGGTGAAGACATCGTAGTTCGCGGATACCTGAAACCAATTTCGACGCTCCGTCGTCCGCTGGAGTCGGTCGATTTCGCGACGCGCGAGCCAGTGAAGGCCGCCTACGAGCGTTCGGACGTTTGCGTAGTGCCCGCCGCCGGAGTTGCTGCCGAAGCCATGGTCGCGCTGACGCTGGCGCGCGCGGCACTGGAGAAGTTTGGTGGCGACTCAGTCACTGAGCTCGAACGAAATTACAAGTCGTATTGCAAGCAGATAGCGGAGTACTGAACAGATACTCAGAATGATCTATCCCATCGTGAAGTATGGCGATCCCGTTCTGGATAAGCCAGCCGCCGCCGTCACCGTCTTTGACGCCGAACTCAAGAAGCTGATCGAAGACATGTTCGAGTCCATGTATGCCGCGCACGGAGTCGGGCTCGCCGCTCCGCAGATCGGCATCGCCAAACGCATTGCGGTCATCGATTGTTCGTTCAAAGAAGATCCCACGGCGAGGATGGTGATTATCAACCCAGAGATCATCAACAAAGAGGGGCGGCAGACGCACAGCGAAGGCTGCCTCAGCCTTCCAGACTTTCGCGAGAACGTGACTCGCGCCATGAAGTGCACCGTGCGCGCACAGGATGTGGAAGGCAAATGGTCCGAAACTGGTGGTGAAGAGTTGCTCGCACGCGCCCTGCAACACGAGACCGATCACCTGAACGGCAAGCTCTTCATCTCGCACGTCAGCGCGCTCAAACGCGATCTGATCAAACGGAAGATTAGGAAGCTGCAGAAGCTTGGGGAATGGTGATTTGCTTCGAGCTCTTAACGGACGGTTACCCGTACCCTTCTTCCCGTGGTAAGGTCCGATTTTGCAGAGGCTGGACTCGCTTAATTCATTTCGACCATCTTCGCCGCCTGCGTTTAGCCGCAATGGGTTTGCCCATGCAGCCCTAGAAGTCCCCGAACCGCGCGCGGGCCCTCGCGTAAAACTTTCCGCTGTCTCTCAGACAACCTTGTTACGCTGCTCGTAAGACGCTGAAACGCAGCCCACTATCCCAAGCTGCTCTTTGCCGGTTTGGCATGCCATCTGCACTTTCTCTTATGCCTCTATGGAGCAGCAATGAATCGTGCGAGAAAAGCGGTACGGTATGCCCTCAGAGCGGGAGAGCCGGTGCCTGAATCAGGCATTTACGATGTAATCCACAGCGATTGCTCGTCCGACGTTGACCAAGCCGTGTTTCTTGCCGGTGAGCCCCTTCCGAGCTGCCGAATCTGCGGCTCCAAAGTACGCTTTCAACTGAAACAGCCGATACCTCACATATCGGAGGACCGGGATTTCCGGAAATGAATCTCAAGATCCA
>QHXI01000015.1 GCA_003222895.1 Acidobacteriota bacterium
AGAACAGCATCAGCGCCGAGTTCCATTGCGATCGTGGCATCGCTCGCCGTGCCGACGCCGGCGTCGACGATAATCGTTGCGTCGGGAAGTTGTTCACGCATAATGCGCAGGTTGGTTGGGTTTTGAATGCCGAGACCTGAACCGATGGGCGCGGCCAGAGGCATTACCGCCGGACAACCGGCGTCGAGCAGTTTCTTCGCGACGATCAAATCATCAGTGAAGTATGGCAGCACGATGAAGCCCTCGTTTACCAGCGTGCGTGCAGCTTCGAGGGTTTGCTCATTATCCGGAAACAGCGTCGTCTGATCGCCAATCACTTCCAATTTGATCCATTCGGTTTGCAAAGCTTCGCGCGCGAGTCTTGCCGTACGCACCGCTTCTTCGGCTGAGTAACAGCCGGCAGTGTTGGGCAGAATTTGCAGAGAAGAATCAAGATGATCGAGAAACGATTCGCTGCTGCGATCTAGCGGAACGCGACGGACAGCAACAGTGACCATCTCGGCGCCTGACGAGAGATGTGCGGCTTTCATTTCATCGTGCGTTCGATATTTTCCGGTGCCGATTATTAGACGCGACTTGAAAGTCTTTCCCGCGATGGTGAATTGATCGGTCAATGCAGGCGCTGGTGTAGACATGGATGCTCACTTCCTCGTTATGAATTTAGAGAAAACTGTACACCCTTTGATGAGCGAAGAGAAAATGGTCTGCCTCACGCTCGGGCAAGCCGCCGCCGCCGACGAAGTGCACAATCTCAATTTGATCGCCGTCGTTTAGAGTAGTCTCGCGCCATTCGTTCCGATGAACCACCTTACGATTCAGTTCGATTGCGATTCGGGGCGGCTGAAGCGAAAGCTCGCGAACCAGATCCTCAACTGTGAATTGACCAGCGACATCGCGAGATTCTCCGTTGATATATATTTGCACGATCTTAAGAATTCACCGGCAGGATTATTCGTCGCAGTTCCGCAAGCTCGCCATTATCTTCGCACTGCACCAAAATCGCCGCGCGTCCCACTTCAAAATGCGGGAGAGTCAACGAAACTACCGCTAGTCCTTGTTCATCGGTTGATGAACGCGTCGTCTGCGGCGCGAAGCTGGTCCCCAAAGTCTTCACAGTGATTGACGCGCCGCTGACTTCATTACGACCGTGCCGGGTAACTCTCAGTCTTAGCGTCACGGCCTGTCCGCCGTGGAATTGTCTTTCGTCGATCAAGCGCACAACCAAACCTCCGCCCTCCGAAATTGGCTCAACGTCAGCGATGCGCTCATCCTTCGCTTCTTGTACTGCGGCCTCGTTCGCACCCGGCTCTGTCGTGTCGGGCTTCGCATGCAGCAACGCCTCGCGTTCAGTCATTCGTTTCAGATCTTCAATTCGTCCGGCGTGAACCGCGGCGCAAATCAACTTGTGTTGGCGTTCCAGCCGCTTTCTCAAAACGTCTTCATCTGAATCCGGCGCGAGTAGATCTCGATACGAAGTCCGCTTGCTCGCCAAAATCGCGCCGCCTACAAAAACGTGCGAGACGATTTCCGCGGAGGGCGTACCCGTATCTTCGGTTTGCACGTGGTAGACGATTGCGTGGTGCTCAACGTCTGTGTTGTAGCCGGTGATCACGTGGATTTAGCGCTTAACGATTGACAAGAGTTCTGACAGGGCAAACGGAAAGTTAGCACACGAAATTTTCTATGGTCAATCGATTATTCGATCCAATCAGATTGAGAGATCACGCGCTTGACACACTATGATCGATGACCTACGATCCATGCTTGTACAATGATTCTCAAGCAGTGCGCAAGAGAGCCAAGAGCTAAAGGCGAAGTGTCGAACGAAAAACGGCTCACATCGTTTGCACTTAGCCCTTTGCACTTGACTCTTAAATAAGCTTATGAGTTTCAGTCTCGTTGACTATTTGCCCATCCTTTTGATGTTCGTCGTTGCGGCGGGATTTGCGGTGACGTTCATCGGCTTGTCACAACTCGTCGGCCAACGAAAGCGCACGCGCACAAAGCTGATGCCGTACGAATGCGGCAAAGATCCCGTGGGATCAGCGCGCGAACGATTCTCGGTCAAGTTTTATTTGATCGCGATGATCTTCATTCTGTTCGACATCGAAGTCATCTTTCTCGTGCCGTGGGCCGTGGTGTTTCGCAGATTGTCAGCTCCTGAATACGGCCTGAGCAATCTTGTTTTCTTCGAGATGATTGTCTTTATTGCTCTGCTGGCAGCGGGCTTGATTTACGTGATCAAGAAGGGCGCGTTCGATTGGAGTCAGACAGCACGGCGCGAGGCTGAAGCCGAAGCACGTTTGTTGGAAGTCAGCGAGAAGCAGAGAGCGAGTAAGAAGGCGGCGTAACTATGGGCCTGGAAAATGTTCTAGCCGAAGCATTGCCCGAAATCCTGACAACGCGTCTGGATTCGCTGATCAATTGGGCGCGCAAGTCGTCTCTGTGGCCCGCAACGTTCGGCCTGGCATGTTGCGCGATTGAAATGATGAACGCGACCAGCGGGCGCAATGATTTGGCGCGCTTCGGCTCGGAGGTCTTTCGTGCGTCGCCGCGACAAGCGGACGTCATGATCGTTTCCGGCCGCGTGTCGCGCAAGATGGCTCCGGTGTTGCGACGAATTTACGACCAAATGCCCGAGCCCAAGTGGGTGATTTCAATGGGTGCGTGCGCAACGTCAGGCGGCGTGTTCGACAACTATGCAATCGTGCAAGGCGTGGACAAGATTGTGCCGGTCGATGTCTACATTCCCGGATGTCCGCCGCGGCCCGAGATGTTGATTCATGCTGTGATGATGTTGCAGGACAAAGTGATGAAGGAATCGATTCGAGATCGCCGCGACGCTCCGGATGAGGAAGCTCGTGGAGCGATCACGCCGGGCACTTTGCCGGTGACCGACGGATCGACGTTGCGAGAAAACGAATCGGTGACGCCGAGGCCTTACACGATTGCGTCGAGACATGAGAAGCGTCGGTCGTTTTAGCTCAACCCACCGAAAGCCGGTGGCAAACGTTTCCCCAGACAGAAGATTAGATGGAACCGCAGAACCCGCAAACGAGCCAACCGGAAAAGGAACTGCATTCAGGCACAGCGTCATCGCCTATTGCTGTGGCATTACAGCGTGAGAACGGTGCGTGGGTCAGCAAAGTTGTCGAAGCGCTGGGTGAAACCACGATCATCGTCCCTCGCGAGCACATCGCCGGCGTTTGCGCTTTTCTGAAAACGACATCCGGGTTTGAATTCAATTTCTTGTCAGACCTCTGCGGATTCGATCGCGGTCCCGAAGAAGCGCCGCGCTTCGAGGTTAACTATCATCTGTTTTCAACAACCAAGTCCCATCGCGTTCGGATCAAAGTTCTCGTGAATGAAGACGACACGCATGTGCCGAGTGTCACCGGCGTCTGGCGCACAGCGAATTGGCACGAGCGTGAAACTTATGATTTGTTCGGAGTGATTTTCGATAATCATCCGGATTTGCGGCGCATTCTGTTGCCCGATGATTGGCAGGGCTATGCGTTAAGAAAAGATTTTCCGTTGCGAGGTTACGAGCCGTATTCGCTGGAGTAGTTTCAAGTTTAAGGTTTCACGTTTCAAGTTACGACGCGAACATGAAACCTGAAACTTGAAACCTGAAACAATGAGCGTTTCAACAGCCAACATTCCGCCGCAATTTGAAATCGTCGATCAGCCGCTCGACACGCAAATGACGATCTCGATGGGGCCGCAACATCCGTCGACCCACGGCGTGCTGCGCCTCGAGTTGGTGCTCGACGGCGAGTCCATCGTCAAAACGACACCGGACATCGGCTATCTCCACACCGGCATGGAGAAACTTTTCGAATACCGCAAATATCAGCAAGGCATCGTCATCACCGATCGAATGGATTATCTCAATCCGCTCGGCAATAACCTTGCCTATGTGATGGCAGTCGAGAAGCTTCTGCAGATCGAGATTCCCGAGCGCGCCCAGATCATTCGTGTGCTCACCTGCGAATTGCAGCGCATCGCTTCGCACCTGGTTTGGTTGGGCACGCACGCTCTCGACATTGGTGCGATGACAGTTTTCTTTTACGCATTTCGCGAACGCGAAAAGATTATGAATCTGATTGAGGCCGCGTCCGGTGGTCGTTTGACGCCGTCGTATTTCCGTATCGGCGGATTAATGATGGATATTCCCGCCGGCTTCGAGCGACGCGTCAAACAGTTCCTCGACGATTTCCCGAAAGCTGTCGAAGAGTTTCATACGCTAATCACGGGTAATCGGATATTTCAAAAGCGCACGCAAGGTGTCGGCTACATCTCGGCTGAGGATGCGATTGATTGGGGCTTGTCAGGTCCGAGCTTGCGCGGGAGCGGAGTCGCTCTCGATATTCGGCGCGCGAATCCGTATTGCGGTTATGAAAACTACGATTTTGAAATTCCGACCGAGGCCGATTGCGACGTGTGGGCGCGTTATCTCGTGCGGATGCGCGAGATGATTGAGTCACACAAGATCGTTTCCCAGGCGTTGGCGCGTTTGAAGCCGGGTTCGGTGAAAGCCGACGCGCCGAAAGTTGTTCTGCCGGATCGCGAAGCGATGAAGACGCACATGGACGCGCTGATTCATCACTTCCTGATCGTCGCGGAAGGATTCGATGTTCCGGCTGGCGAAGTCTACATGCCAATCGAATCGTCAAAAGGTGAGCTTGGTGTCTATGTGCAATCGACCGGTGGCCCGAAGCCTGCGCGCGTTCATTTCCGCGGCCCGAGTTTCGTGAATCTTTCCGCGCTGCCGCACATGTCGCGCGGCGCCATGGTCGCGGATATCGTGGCAATCATTGGGTCGATTGATATCGTCCTGGGAGAAATTGATCGATAGCCATGGGCGAAGTGCTCGTCAAAATTCAGCCGCCCGATCATCCGGTGCACATGCCGGAAGCGGCTAAGTTTTCTCCGCAAGTCGAATCCGAAATCGATCGTCATCTCGCGAAGTATCCGATCATGCGCTCGGCGATTTTACCTTTGATGTTCATTGTCCAGCGCGAGCGCGGTTATCTCGATCCGCCGGGTGTGCAATATCTCGCGAACCGTTTGCAGTTGCGCGTGACGGACATCTGGGAAGTTGCAACGTTCTACTCGATGCTTCAGACAAAGCCGACGGGTCGGTATCACATCCAGATTTGCAAGACGCTTTCATGCAAGATCATGGGTGAAGGAAAGATCACGGAACACGTTTGCAATAAGTTGGGAATTAGACCCGGCGAGACTACGGCGGACGGGAAATTCAGCCTCTCGTTAGTCGAGTGTTTAGGTTCGTGCGGCACGGCCCCAATGTTTCAGGTGAATTTTGATTATCACGAGAATCTGACGCCGGAGAAGGCCGATCAGATTTTGGAATCATTGGAGTAAGACGAACTTTGTGCTTTGAACTTTGTACTTTGACATGCTGCGAAGCGCGACCAAGACACAAAGCACAAAGACCAAAGGCCAAAGTATTAATTGATTATGTTCATCGGCGCCATCGGATGTGAACCGCTTCAGCTCCGGCGAATTCATCTCGAGAATTCGCAGACGCTCGACGTCTATCGGCGCAACGGCGGTTACGAAGCTATCAAGAAAGTTCTCGATTCAATGTCGCCGGATGGTGTGATTGACGAAGTGAAGAAGTCTGCTCTGCGTGGCCGCGGGGGCGCGGGATTTCCGACTGGTATGAAGTGGAGCTTCGTGCCGAAGGATTCGCCCAAAGAAAAATATGTCGTTTGCAACGCAGACGAATCTGAGCCGGGCACATTTAAGGACCGCTATCTGATGGAACGCGATCCGCACATGTTAATCGAAGGCATGCTGATCGCCGCTTATGCGTTGGGTGCGAAACGGAATTACATCTATACGCGCGGAGAATACAGGTATTTGATCGACATCATGGATCTCGCGCTCGACGAAGCGCGCGCAGCCGGCTTTCTCGGCAATAACATTCTGGGCAGTGATTTCAGTTGCGAAATTTACACGCACACGGGCGCGGGCGCGTACATCTGCGGCGAAGAAACTGCGCTGCTCAGCTCGCTCGAAGGTTTTCGCGGCCATCCGCGCATGAAGCCTCCCTTCCCGGCGATTTCCGGTTTGTATGCGTCGCCAACCGTCGTTAATAACGTCGAGACCCTGACGGCTGTCCCCGACATCATCAAGATGGGCGGCGAGGCCTATCAAAAACTGGGAACGGAAAAAAGCGGTGGCACAAAGCTCTGGTCCGTCTCGGGCCATGTCAATCGCCCCGGCGTTTATGAATTGCCGATGGGCTATGACGACATGGAAAAGTTCATCATGGAAGACTGTGGCGGGATTCCCAACGGTAAGCAGTTGAAGGCAGTCATCCCCGGCGGCTCGTCGGTTTACATCATGCGCGCCGATCAGATCGTCGGCAAAGACGTGCGCATGGATTACGAGGGTTTGGTTGCCGGCGGATCGATGGTCGGCTCAGGCGGATTCATCGTGATGGATGAAACTGTCGATGTCTTCGAATCGACGAAGAACCTGACTGAGTTCTACAAACACGAATCGTGCGGCTGGTGCACCCCTTGTCGCGAAGGCACTGACTGGCTGGTAAAGATTTTCAAGCGCATAGAAGGCGGCGCCGGGCGGCCGGAAGATGCGAAATTATTACTGGACTTGTGTGACAACATCGAGGGCAAATCATTTTGTCCCTTGGGGGACGCGGCGGCGTGGCCGATTCAATCAGCGGTGAAGAGGTTTCCGGAAGATTTCGAGAAGCATCTGGTGAAGAACAATTAGGGCAATGAGCAGACTTAGCAGGAGGTTTCTTCCATGATTTTCAACGTTACGATCGATAGAGATGAAGACGGTGTGTTTGTTGTCGAATGCCCCTCGATTCCAGGATGTGTTAGCCAAGGAAAATCGAAGGAAGAGGCCCTTGAGAATATCAAGGACGCTATCACGCTGTGCCTGCAGGTGAGGTCGGAGAAAGGCATGCCTCTGACGATTGAGACGAGGCAGGTAGAGGTCGCTGCCTGATGGCTTCGTTACCTGTAATCAGCGGCGGCGAGGTGGTGAAAGTATTTGAGCGATTCAGCTGGACTGTCGCGCGTCAAACCAGTAGCCACATCATTATGACGCAGGAAGGACAAATCGCTTCGCTGTCAATTCCAAACCATAAAGAAGTCGCGAGAGGAACACCGCGAAGTCTAATCAGATCGGCGAACCTTACGGTAGATGAATTTACCAGCCGGCTGAAGAAGTAATCACAGAATGTCAACTGAACTGATCAAGGTAACCATCAACGGCGCGGACTTTCAGGTGCCGAAAAGCGCGCGCTTGATCGATGTGTGCCGCGAAAACGATTTCGCGATCCCTTCGTTCTGCTATTACGCCGACCTGGCTTTGCAAGCGTCGTGTCGCATGTGTCTCGTCCGCATTGAAAAGATGCCCAAGCTGCAGACCTCCTGCACGATCACCTGCACGGACGGGATGATCGTCACTACGCAAAGCGAAGAGATTGAAAAGGCGCAGCGTTCGATGCTCGAGTTCCTGCTCGCGAATCATCCGCTTGATTGTCCCGTGTGCGATCGCGGCGGCGAGTGTGAACTGCAGGAACTTACTTTCGATTGGGGGAATCTCGAAGAACGTTTCATCGAAAAAAAGAATGCGAAGGCAGAGAGATATCTTTCGCCGATGGTGGCAAACGATCCGCAGCGTTGCATTCTCTGCAAGCGTTGCACGCGGGTCTGCGACGAATGGATGGGCGAGGAGGCGATTGAAGCCGGTAATCGGGGCGCGAATATGGTCATCGGCACGTTCGGCGGCTGGCTGAATTGCTCGCAGTGCGGCAACTGCATCGAAGTCTGTCCGACGGGCACCTTGCTGGATGGAACCTATCGCCATCAGCATCGACCGTGGGAGCTAACGCAGACGATTTCGACTTGTACGTATTGTTCTGACGGTTGCCAGATGTCTTTGGGATCGCGCGGGGAGGATCTCGTGCGCATCGTCGCACGCGATCGTTACGTGAATGGTCACAACGGCGAATTCCTCTGCGTTAAAGGCCGCTTCGGCCATCCTTTCGTGAATCACGAAAAGCGAATTCGGACGCCGCTTATTCGCTACAAGAAGGACGGTCGTCTTATTCCCGCGACCTGGGACGAAGCGATCCGTTTCGCGGCTGCACATCTGGACAAAGTTGTTGCCGAACATGGCAACAACTCACTTGCGGTTATTGGTAGTCCGCGGCTGACGAATGAATCGATATACGCGCTGAACAAGTTTGCTGCTGAGGTCGTCGAGACAAAACACTTTGCTGTTGCTGACGCATTCAGTCTGAATTCTTTCTTCGCCAACCTCGGCGGACAGTTGGCGACGCACCGCGACATCCGCTACGCGAAAACGATCGTCTTGATCGGCGGCGAGCCGGAAGAACGGCAGGCGCTTACCGGCAAGCAGGTCCGCCAGGCCGTTCGCAACGGCGGCGCGAACCTAATCATTATTAATTGCTGGCCCTGGCGACCGGCGGGAGCGACGCTCTCGCGGCTGGAAAGATGGGAATCGATGCGCATGAATTGGAAGCTGCGCGCGATGTAATCAGTCAGACGCGAGGCGACATCATCTTTATGTTTGGCAGCGAATTAAGCGCCGCCGCCCAAGCCGTCATCGCCCAATTCCCTCACTTGCTGGCGGCGGAAGGTGGCCGAGTCTTACTGCATCCGTTGCCTCTTTATAACAACAGCGTCGGCGCGCACGACATGGCAAAAGGCGAAGCAGCGAGCGCGAACGAAGTATTGAAAGGCGCCGGTCAATCGGTTCGGGCAGCTTACATAGCCGGAAGCCTGCTAGCTGCGGACGAGGTCGAGGCGCTCAGTAAACTCGATTTCGTCGTTGTTCAAGAATTATTCGAAACAGAAACAACTGCCTTTGCCGATGTGGTGTTCCCGGCAGCATCATTCGCTGAAGTTGACGGCACGTTCACAAATAGTGGCGGGCTGGTCCAACGCGTGCGCAAATCGATCGAACCAGTGCATCAATCGTTGCCGGACTGGATCATCACCGGCCGTTTGGCAAAAGAACTCGGGGTCGATTTTGGATATGAGCGATCGGCGAGCGCAGTCTTTCGCGAAATTGCGGATCGGTTTCCGGCTTATGCTGGTTTGCGCTATCCCGCATTGAAAGATGAGAGCCAGCCGTCGCAAGTAAAGCATGCGCTCGCGCCGCGACGAGATCTCGCAAACGAATTCGAAGCGATTCGTCAGCAGGTTGAAGCGTTGCCGGATAATGGTGAGAAGTCGCAGGCGACTCCATCGGTTGGACACGAGTTATTCAAGCCGGGAACGATGATAAGCAAGACGCCGCAGATTGGATTACTGGCGGCAGGAAATCCGACGCCCGAGACTTTTGCGATTTCGCCGCTGTATCAGATCACAGTTGATGAGAATTTGAAACGCGAACCGGCAGTTGCGTGACATTCGGAATGGAAGATCTAAAGCATCTGGTCCTATTAATGATCGGCATCCTGGTCGCCTTCACTGTCGTGATGACGATGGTGGCGTACACCGTTCTGGCGGAACGAAGAATTCTAGGGTTCATTCAAGGCCGGCTTGGGCCAAATCGCGTTGGGCCGGGTGGGCTTCTGCAACCGCTCGCGGATCTCCTGAAATTCATTTTCAAAGAAGACATCGTACCCGACAAATCAACCCGCTTCATTTATTTTCTCGCACCGACGATTGCCACGACTGCGGCGCTAATGAGCATCGTGGTTTATCCGTTTGGTCCGGATATTCATCTGCCTTTCTCGCTGCCCTGGATCGGCAACACCATTCCCATGGTCATCGCCAAATTCGATGTGGCCCTGCTGTATGTTCTTGGCGTTACGTCGGTCGGTGTTTATGGCATCGCGCTAGCCGGCTGGTCGTCAAACAACAAGTACAGTCTGATGGGTGGACTGCGTTCATCGGCGCAGATGATCTCGTACGAGTTAGCGCTCGGGCTCGGATTGATTGGCGTAATTTTGCAATCGGGAACTCTCAATCTGCAAAGTATTGTCGAACAGCAAGCCGGGCATCTGGGAATTACTGGCTGGAATCTGATCCTGGCGCAGCCAATCGGTTTTGTTGTCTATTTGATCGCCGCAATCGCCGAAACTAATCGAGTGCCTTTCGATTTGCCCGAAGCCGAGACAGAACTCGTCGCCGGATTCCATACCGAGTACAGCGCGATGAAGTTTGCGCTCTTCTTCCTGGCCGAGTACGTCAACATGTTCACGGTATCGATGTTGGCGACAACCCTTTTCCTTGGCGGCTGGAATGGACCGTTCGTGCATCAGCTTCCATGGCTGGGAATCTTTTATTTTCTCGGCAAAGTCGTCCTGTTTCTGTTTTTCTACATTTGGCTGCGCGGGACGCTGCCGCGTTTCCGGTTCGATCAGTTGATGAGCTTCGGATGGAAGTTCCTGGTGCCGTTGGCGATTATCAACATTGTCTTCACGGCCACCCTGCAATGGTCAGGCGCGTTTGATTTCCTGGCGAAGTTTTTGAAGACGAGTACGGGTTGGGGAGGATGATCTCTCTGCGGTTTTCTGTGGCCTCCGTGGTCAGAAGAGTCTTAACAACGGAGGACATCGAAAAGCACAAAGAATGTTAGCTCTTCTTTTCATTTTGTTTGCCGGGATGGCGATCGGCTGTGCGATCTCGATGGTCGGGCAGCGCAATCCGCTTTACAGCGCTATCTCGCTGGTCGGCGTTTTCATTTCACTCGCTTGTTTGTATGTGACTTTGGCGGCGCCATTCATCGCTGCAGTCCAGGTAATCATTTACGCCGGCGCCATCATGGTCCTGGTCGTCTTCGTCATCATGCTGCTCAACGTCGAAGAGGAAGAGCGACGGCCGATGCGTTTGCGTTCATTGGTTCCGATCGCTGTGAGTTTGGCGGCGATCCTGTTTGCAGAGGCGGCGTTCATCATTTTCTTTGTGCAGACATCGCCGGCTACGCCAACAGCCAACGTTTCCGACGTCGGCCTGACCGCGTCGATCGGATCGGGTTTGTTCACGACTTATCTGCTGCCATTCGAGATTACGTCCATCTTGTTGTTGATGGCCGTGGTGGGCGCGATGACCCTCGCGCGGCGCGGTGGTTTGTTGCCGGCGAATGTCGGCGTGGTTCCGGGTTATCAAAGTTTTGCTAAAGACACATTAGATCCGCGAACAACCCCGGATCTAACACAGGTCGTCGCGCGCACGTCCGAAGAAGCCGAACGGCTTTTGGGGGTTGCGAAAGTCCCGCACACTCAAGACAGCGAATAGGACTGTTTTTTCTGACTACTTAGTGCTGACTACTGTTTTCATGGTTCCACAGCTTTCATGGTATCTGGCCCTTTCGGCGGTGCTGTTCACAATCGGCGTCGTCGGCGTGATGGTTAAGCGCAACGTGATCTCGATGTTTATGTGCATCGAGCTGATGCTGAACGCGGTGAATCTCACGTTCGTCGCTTTCTCAAGCTTCTTTCGTGATGTAACAGGTCAGTTGTTTGTCTTTATCGTCATGACGGTTGCCGCGGCTGAAGCAGCAGTCGGTTTAGGAATCATCATCGCCATCTTTCGCAATCGCGAATCGTTGGATGTCGACGACGCAAGCACGTTGAAACTCTAGCTCTCAGCCGTCAGCTATCAGCTCTCAGTATTGGCTGACTGCTGATAGCTGAAAGCTGAAAGCATGCTCAGGTACATCATCTTCGCACCACTTGCCGGCGCAGTTATCAACTGGCTGATTGGCCGCCGTGTGCGTAACGAGCGATTCATCGGAATCGTGGCGTGCGGATCTGTCGGTATTTCGACAATCATAGCGTTCTACCTGGCGTTCAAATCAGACGGCGCGCTGCGATCTACTGAGCCGATCATGGATCACCTTTGGACGTGGATTCAGGTAGGATCGTTTCGCGCCGATTTCGGTTTGGCAATGGACCGGCTCAGTGGTATCTACGCGCTCTTCATCACCTTTGTAGGCCTGCTGATTCACATCTTTGCGACCGGCTACATGCGCGGTGACAGCGGCTATTACCGCTTCTTCGCTTATTTGAATCTGTTCATGTTCGCGATGCTGACGCTGGTGCTCGGAGATAATTTCCTTTTGATGTTCGTCGGCTGGGAAGGTGTCGGTCTCTGCTCGTACTTGCTGATTGGATATTACATCGACAAAGACGAAGCCGCGCCCGCAGCCAAGAAAGCTTTCATCGCGAACCGTGTCGGCGATTGGGGCTTCGTGCTCGGCATCATGCTGGTGTTCTTTTTGACGTCAGCCAAAGGCGTCGCGTCGATCAGCTTTTTTGATAAGCCGACACAGGGTGTCATCAGCGCTCTCACTACGATCGCTCACATAACGCCTGAGCCGTTCGCATTGAACATGCTCTGGTACGGCGGCATAACATCGATCGCAATTCTGCTTTTCATTGGCGCAATTGGAAAGAGCGCGCAGATTCCTCTGTTCGTTTGGTTGCCGGATGCTATGGCTGGTCCAACACCCGTGTCGGCGTTGATTCATGCGGCGACTATGGTGACGGCCGGTGTCTACATGCTCGCGCGCTGCTCGGCGATTTTCACGCATGCGCCGACGGCGATGTTCATCGTGGCGATCATCGGCGCGGCGACGGCATTGTTCGCCGCGACGATTGGTCTGGCACAGAATGACATCAAGAAGGTACTCGCCTACTCGACGATTTCGCAGCTCGGCTACATGTTTATGGCGTGCGGCGTCGGCGCCTTCGTCGCGGCAATCTTTCACGTCATGACGCATGCGTTTTTTAAAGCGCAACTGTTCCTCGGCTCGGGCTCAGTCATTCACGGCATGCATCACGAGCAGGACATGCGCCGCATGGGCGGTCTGCGTAAGTACATGCCAATCACCTGGCTGACGATGGTCTGCGGGTGGCTGGCTATCTGCGGCGTGCCGATTTGGGCGGGCTTCTTTTCAAAGGACGAAATCCTTTGGAAGGTATGGGTGGCCGGGCCATTCAATTTGCCGGCTGGCGCAGCCAAAGCACTGTGGTTTGTCGGAGCAGTTACGGCCTTGCTTACCGCGGTCTACATGACGCGCTTGATGGTAATGACGTTCTGGGGAAGCGAACGTTTTCGTGACGCGCACGCTACTGCCGATCACGCTCACGGTCATCCGCACGAGCCACACGAATCGCCGCTCTCGATGACGATTCCGCTTATAGTTCTGGCGACCCTTTCAACTGTCGGCGGACTGGTCGGCGTGCCTTATGCAATCAGTTCGATGGTCGGCGGCCATCCGCAAAATTATTTTGAAGAGACTTTGGCGCCGGTCATCAGCTCAGTGCCAAACACCGGCGGCGAGAACGCGACGGCGAAGTTGCATTGGCTTACGCCCGAGCCGCAGGCGGTTGATGGCAAGCCCGCCGTTGCGCCGGCTGGTGAAGCACCAGGCTCAGCCACTGGTCACGAGACGCCGAGTCCGCAGGAGATCAACGAAGAACGTTTACTCGCTCTGGTGTCGGTGCTGATCGCTTTGACAGGCATTGGTATCGGTTGGTTCGTCTTTCAGCATCAGCCTCTGCGCGCAATGCCGCGATTGCTGGAGAATAAGTACTACGTCGATGAAATTTATGATGCGACTATCATTCAACCGATCAAGGTTGGTTCGCGTGAAGGGCTGTGGAAGATTTTCGATCTTGGCGTGATCGATGGAATCATCCACACGCTCGGAAACACAGTTGTCAAATTTGGCCGGACGATTCGCTACATGCAGTTTGGTTTCGTGCGTGGCTATGCTGCGATTATTCTGGCGGGCGCGCTGATTATCATCGGCTATTTCGCGTACAGCGGCGCGCACGCCTTGAGATTTTTGGTGAAGTAATTTTGCAGAATCACCTGCTCACAATTCTGGTTCTCTTGCCCGTCATCGGCGCGGCAACCGCGATCGTCTACAGCTTTACGCCGGGCGCGAAAGAATCACACCATCGGTGGATCGCCCTCGGATTTACGACATTAGCGTTTCTTGTCTCCCTGCTGTTAATTCGCGGTTCAGGCACGGCGGTCAACGCTTTTCGATTTGAAGAGAGCTATCCATGGATTGCCTCGATCGGCGCGCGTTATCACGTCGGAGTTGATGGCATAAGTCTGTGGCTCGTGCTGCTGACGACGCTCTTGATGCCGATCTCGGTTCTGTCGAGCTGGACCGCGATTACCAAACGCCAGCCAACATATTACGCGCTAATGCTTCTGCTCGAGTCGGCGATGATCGGAGTGTTCGTCTCGCTCGATTTGCTGCTGTTCTATCTTTTCTTTGAAGCGTCGCTCGTGCCGATGTTCTTCCTGATTGGAATTTGGGGCGGCGAGCGGCGCATCTACGCGTCAGTTAAATTCTTTATCTATACCGCGGTCGGATCGCTTTTGATGCTGGTCGGCATCATCGCGCTCTATTTCATTCATCAACAGGCGACCGGCGTGGGCACGTTTGATTACGCAGTCCTGATGCAGACTCTGCGCACGAACGTTACGGCGATTTCACCACGCGCAGAATTTTGGCTATTCCTTGCGTTCGCGTTTGCGTTCTGCGTCAAGGTGCCTCTGTGGCCGTTGCACACCTGGCTGCCCGACGCGCACACCGAAGCGCCCACGGCCGGTTCAGTAATCCTCGCCGGCGTGCTGTTAAAGATGGGCACGTATGGATTGCTCAGATTCAACTTTGGTTTGTTCCCGAATGCCTCTCGATATTTCGCGCCGCTGATGATCACACTCGCGGTGATCGGAATTATTTACGGGGCGCTCGTGGCAATGGTGCAGCCTGACGTGAAGCGCCTGGTAGCATATTCATCAGTCAGTCACATGGGCTTTGTGGTGCTCGGCTTGTTTTCGTTTACTGAGCAAGGCATGCAGGGCGCGCTGTATCAGATGCTGAATCACGGCGTCTCGACCGGCGCACTGTTTCTCTTTGTCGGCATGATTTACGAGCGACGGCACACGCGCATGATCAGCGATTTCGGTGGGTTGGCGCGGCCGATGCCGTGGTTCTCAGCGTTTTTTGTCATCGCATCGCTGTCGTCGATCGGGTTGCCGTTTCTTAATGGTTTCGTCGGCGAATTTTTGATCATGCTTGGATCGTGGACGTCGTTTGCCGTGCAGCATTCCTGGATCGTGACGATGCTCGCAGGAACGGGAGTTATCTGGGCTGCAGTCTATATGCTCTGGATGCTGCAACGCGTCGTCTTCGGCACGACCACGAGTGAAGCGAATGCGAAGTTACCAGATCTAAACGCGCGGGAAGTTGGCCTCGTCCTGCCGTTGCTGGCGCTGATGCTTTTCATGGGAGTCTATCCGAGCACGTTTCTCAATCGCTCGCGCGCGAGTGTCGAAGCGGCGCGCCGCATCGTGGTCAATCCAAGCGGCGGTCCAACAATCAACGTAGCGACCAAATTGGATCAAAGCGACGGACGATGAGAATTAAGAAGATGAAGTTGTTTCGAACAGTATTTATTTCAGCGTTGCTACTCGCAATGTTCATAATTGCGAGCGCGCAGGTTCGATCTCTCCCGACCGACCCATCGCTCAAATTCCAGGGACTGGATGGAAAGGTTTACGACCTGACCGAACAGCGTGGCAACGTAGTTCTCGTCTCATTCGGTGCCACGTGGTGCGCGCCGTGTACGACTGAATTGCGCGCGCTGGGACAGATTCTAACGGAGTATCGCGACCAGCCAGTCAAGTTTTTTTGGGTGAGCATTGAGCCCCGCGCGGACGTTTCCAATGGACAATTGAAGCAATACGCGAAAGAGCGACAGCTGCCGTTTCCCGTGCTGCGCGACGATGCGCAGATGGTTTTTTCGCAATTCAGTCCGCGCGTGCGTCTGCCGCTCATCGTCATGATCGGCAAGGACGGCAAAGTCGCTGCTCCAGTCAAGTTCGGCATGCAGTCGCAAGTTGACGTTTACAAAGCAGACATCCGCGCGCGGCTCAACAAGCTGTTGGCACTTCCCTCTTCCGTTGGGAGAGGGACCGAGGGTGAAGGCCCGAAGGGTGCGCTGAATCGCTAACAGATCCTCACTCAACGCTTTCCTGGGGGAGAGAGACCAGAGTTATGTTTTTGTTTCAAGCGGCGACTCCTGATATCAACCTGACGCTAATCGCGCCGGAATTAATTGTCGGCATCGCGGGCGTCGCGGTGATGATGGTCGATGCGTTTGCGCCGCGCGGCCAGCATTGGCTGACGGGTTCGCTCTCGATAATCAGTTTGATTGCTGCGGCTGCGGCGTCGATTTGGCTTTGGACTGCGTGGCCAGCCCAGCGCTCGGCGTTCAACGGCATGATCGTTTTAGATGAGCTCCGCTTGAGCTTCACTCTGATCTTCCTGATTGTCGCGTTACTGACGGTTCTGATTTCAAGTGTCTGGATTGAAAGCGAAAAACTCCCCGCCGGAGAGTTTCATTCGCTGCTGCTCTTCGCGACTTGCGGGATGATGCTGATGGCTTCGGCTGGTGATCTCGTGATTGTGTTTCTCGGTCTTGAGATTCTTTCAATCGCGACTTACGTACTCGCCGGATTTCGACGCACAGACGTTCGTTCAAACGAATCTTCGTTGAAATACTTCATCCTCGGATCGTTTGCGTCGGCGTTTCTCCTTTACGGCATCGCGCTGATCTATGGCGCGACCGCGACGCCAAGCCTGCCGGGCACAACTAACATTGCGACAATCGCGGCCCGTCTTAATTCGTCACTGTATCCACCTTTGCTGCTTGCCGGCGCCGCGATGTTGCTAGTTGGATTCGGTTTCAAAATCGCCACTGCGCCGTTCCATGTCTGGACGCCAGACGTTTATGAGGGTGCGCCCACGCCTGTCACCGCATTCATGGCCGCTGGTCCAAAGGCCGCGGGCTTCGCTTCCTTCCTGCGCGTTTTCATTTTCGGATTTCCGATCGCGACTACCGTCGTCAGCACAGGCGGGTATGCTCACAAAGCCTGGCTCGGAGCTTTGGCCGTGATGGCTGTACTTACGATGTGCGTCGGAAACATCACCGCGATCGTTCAAAACAATGTGAAGCGGATGCTGGCATATTCGTCGATTGCGCACGCGGGCTATGCATTGGTTGGATTCGTTGCCGCAGGCGCAGCCGCAACTCCCGAGGATCGAAGCGCCGCGTTATCAGCAGTCGCTTTCTATCTGCTCACCTACGCGATTATGAACATGGGCGCGTTTGCCGTGGTGACTCTGATCGCGCGGCGCGGTGATCAGCAGACCAACGTGGACGACTACAACGGAATCGGTTTCGCTTCACCCGTACTCGCGTTCTCGCTTTCGATCTTTTTGCTAAGCTTGCTCGGCATGCCCTTGACCGCGGGCTTCATGGGAAAGCTTGTCGTGTTCAGCGCAGCTCTTAAGCAAGGCTATGTGTGGTTGGTTGTTATCGGCGTGCTGAATGCCGCGATCTCGGCCTATTATTATTTGCGCCTGATTATCGTGATGTTTTTCCGCGAGCGCACCGGCACCTGGGATGTGCCAAGGGTTCCGGCCAGCCTCGCGCTCGCCTTGATAATCACATTAGTCGGCGTGTTCTATCTAGGTCTCTTCCCGGGACGAGTCATTAATGCCTTCCAGGCCCGCCCCACAATCTCTCTGCAAATGCGTTGAACTTCTCTTAATGAACAACGCCGCGAAGTACTTCGAAAAGATAGAAAGAGAACTGGGCGACTCATGGTTGCCGCAGATTTATCGCGAACGAATTTTGAAGCTGCGGACGCGCGCCTACGACTTTCCGACGCATGCAAAGAACGCAAAGGCTGAGATTCATCGCACGCTGCTGGGGATTGAACTGAAGGTTGGTAGAAAGCGTCTGCTGTGTCCCGACTTGGCGACGGCGCGATACCTTGCCGTGTTCGCGCGCATCGGTTGTCGCTCGGTAGCGATCCCGTACGACATCACAAAGATTTCACAAGTGGCTGATGATCTCGAAAACTCCTGGCATCGCATGCTTCTGACTTCGGATCGTCTGACTGTGGATTGCAGTGCCCCATTTCGCACTCGCATTCAATGCCAGTTAATTGGTAAAGTACGGGACGAAATTGAAACAGCCGGCGCCGGTCCACGCATTCCCGAGTTTAGGCTGGTAACAAAGCAGAATGCAGAGCCACAAAAAGGCACAAGAGGCACAAAAGGAAATGCGAAGCGTTGATATTTTACGGTCGAGGTCTTTACTGCTCGCTCTTTGTTTTTGAGCTTTTTTGCCTTTTCGTGGCTAACAGATCAATCGTGGAAGTTCAGGAAACAAATATCGCCGAAGCGCACGCCTCCGAATTGGAGGCGCTTCCTTTCCCATTCAATCAACAGAATTTTTGTCGCTACGAGTCGGTCGAGAAGACGATCGAAACCGAACGTGTGCTGATCGTCGACAACCTGCTGCGAAACGAAGCCGATCTGTCGGGTGTAGGACGGGCTGAGTTGGGCAAAGACGCCCATACCCAATTGAAACGTGAGCGCGAAATAGCGACGATGGCCCTTCAGAATATCGTCATGAACATCGCGCGCCTGATAAAGGAACCCGTTACGGAAATCGTCCATGTCAGCGAACTTCCTGATGCTGCAAAACGATTCAAACCAAACGCAATAGTGCTGAGCGGAACGCTGCGCGATTTTGATTACTACCGGCCGGAGATGCTCGAAGGCTTTGGCCATTTCATTCACGCCACGCGAATTCCGGTGCTGGGAATTTGCGGCGGCCATCAACTCGTCGGGTTGAGTTTTGGCGCGCGGGTGGTCACGCTCGATCAGCAGGAGCAGGAAAAGCGGCGAACGAATCGCGTCACGGAATATCAATACCGGTTCGTGCGCATAGTCGATCCGGAAGATGCAATCTTCATTGGCATCGACAATCCCGAATCGAGAGTTTGGCAGGACTACACACACGAAGGTCGCATTCTCCGGGTCTGGCAGAATCACGGTTTGCAACTCGATCGGGTCCCGGCGGGATTCACGCTGCTAGCCAGATCGTACCTTTGCCGGAATCAAATGATGGTCAAGCGTTCAGATGGGCAGCTCATCTACTCGGTTCAGTTCCATCTGGAGAAATCTTTCGAGGACTGGAACCAAAACCGCACCCGCTGGGAGCACCCGAACGAATCTCGCGATGGCCGATTATTGTTTGAGAATTTTTTGAAGCTGGCTCTTGGGCATCAAACCTCAGCCTGACTTTGTGGTTCTGTGTGTCTGTACTTTAACAGCGAGCGGTAACCACAGAGACGCAGGAAACCATTGAGGTTGCAAAAAGAAAATTCCCTATCGAAACATAACTCTTCTCACCATGAATGGTCTCGCGGAGGCCGCTAAACTTCTCGCCAAACGCGACCGTCATCTCGCTTACATCTACGATAGATTCGGTTCGCCGCCGATGTGGACGCGCCGCCCGGGTTTTCCCACGCTGCTGCGTATCGTGCTCGAACAGCAGGTGTCGCTTGTGTCAGCTCGCGCAATGTTTGAGCGTCTAAAGACGAACATCAATCCATTCACTCCTGAACAATTCATTGAATCGGGCGAGATGTATCTCCGCGCGCTCGGCATGACTCGGCAGAAGGCCCACTACGCTATCCAAGCGGCCGAGGCGTTCACGAATGGACACTTGAAACAAGTCGGCCGCATGAGTGATGAAGACGCGCATACATCGCTTTTGCAAATCAAAGGCGTCGGCCCATGGACGGCGAACATTTATCTGCTGATGGCGTTGAAGCGGCCGGACATTTGGCCCGATGGTGATGTTGCGCTTGCTTCCTCCGTTGGCTGGCTGCGCAAGATGAAGACGCGTCCGTCTTTTGTTGAGTTGGTGCGAATGGCTGAACGCTGGCGTCCGTATAGATCCGTCGCAGCAAGAATGCTATGGCAGTATTATCTGGCGGAAAGACGATTGAAGGTCGCAGAGAGACGGAGTATCCTGACAAGTAAGATCACTCGGAGGATAGCGTGATGAGTCAAACCTTTGCGGATGTGGTGGAAGATGTTAGACAGTTGTCTCCTACGGAGAGAGAAGAACTCCAGGAGATAATAAAGAGGTCTCTTATCGAAGAGAGACGCCGCGAAATTCTCCAGAACTGCGAGGCTGGCTTGCAAGAATTGCGTGAAGGCAAACTAACGTTTACGAGTGATCTTGAGGAGCTTCAGAAGCAGCTCGCCGATGACTGAGATTGCATTTACCGCGTCATTTCTAAAGACTCTTAAACGAAAATTGCGCAAGAACCCGAACTTGGAAAAACGCTTTTGGGAGCGCGTGGACATTTTTCGACACGATCCTCATGATCCAAGACTCAAGACGCATAAGCTATCCGGAGCGATGAAAGATTGGTGGAGCGTCAGCGTCGATTATGACGTTAGAGTTATCGTTTTGTTCAGCGAACCAAACAAAGC
>QHXI01000109.1 GCA_003222895.1 Acidobacteriota bacterium
CAGTGGATGTGCAACCATGACGGGGCATTGCTATAAGACAAATCCCACCGATGCAAACCTGGTCTTTCCGAAAAAGCTCGGCGCTCCTATCTACGACTATCCTGGCGGCGGAACTGCCGGCTTTAATTACGACAGTTGCATGATCAAAGACATTTCTGGTGCGGCCAACTTTGTTGTAGTCGCAAGACGAGAGATCACATATTGAGATGTTTTCAAGTTCCGGTGAAGCGCAGCGTTCTCGCTGCGCTTCATTGTTTGTAGGTTACGCGGGCAGTCCAGATGTAGGGCGCTTCCTGTCGAGAAGTCCTGCGCGATCTTGAGAGCCTGGTATAGCAATTCTTGAGACGGTAGATTGACGCGAAAAGCAATCATCATCGGCGCTGGTCCGGCTGGGCTCACTGCTGCTTACGAACTGCTGACGCGCACCGATATTAAGCCGATTGTCCTCGAGAAGAGCACCTACATGGGCGGCATTTCCCGCACCATCAACTACAAGGGTAACCGCATGGACATTGGCGGCCACCGCTTCTTTTCCAAGAGCGATCGCGTCATGAACTGGTGGTTCCAGCATCTGCCAGTGGCAGAGGCTCACGACGGGACGCCGGCGATCACGTATCAAGGCGCCAGGCGCAGCATTCTTAGCGAGACCTCGTCGAAAGCGGCTAGCGCATCCCACACGTCGGATTCGATCCTTGCCGTTCTTGATTCTCCGGCGATTGGCCCGGACCGCGTGATGCTCATCCGGCCCCGCAAATCGCGCATTTACTTTATGCGCAAGCTATTCGATTACCCGATCCAGCTCTCACGAGACACCTTGGCAAAGCTTGGCCTCGCACGGACTCTCAGAATAGGTATAAGTTACCTGCGGAGAGTTGTATTCCCGATTCGGAACGTAGCAAATCTGGAACAGTTTTTCATCAATCGCTTTGGAAGCGAACTCTACAAGACGTTCTTCAAGTCCTATACGGAAAAGGTTTGGGGGACGCCTTGCGACAAGATCGACGCTGCCTGGGGCGAACAACGAATCAAAAGCTTGTCCGTTCGCAAGGCGATTCTCCATCAGGTGAAGAAGATGCTTCCGGCAAATGGCCGGACCGGCATCGCGCAAAAGAAGACGGAAACGTCTCTGATTGAGCAGTTCCTGTATCCGAAGCTTGGACCCGGACAGATGTGGGAAACAGTGGCGGAGAAAATTACGCGGCTCGGAGGAGAAATCGTCACCGAGTTCGACGTGAGTGGCATTCACGTCGAAGACTTCAACGTGACCGCCGTGAGCGGCACCGACCGGAATGGCTGTGACAGAAAGTTTGCGGGAGACTATTTCTTTTCTACCATGCCGATTCAGGAACTTGTGCGCTCGTTCCGCGCGAGTGTCCCGATACAAGTGTGCGAGGTGAGCGAAGGCCTTATATATCGCGATTTCATTGCCGTTGGATTGCTTTGCAATAAGTTGATGATTAACGATCGCACAGGCAAGTACGGCAAGCTAATTAGCGATAACTGGATCTATATACAGGAGCCGGATGTTCTGGTTGGCCGCCTGCAAATCTTCAACAATTGGAGTCCTCACCTGGTGAAGGATCCCGCCAAAGTGTGGTTGGGAGCTGAGTACTTTTGTTATGAGACGGACGAATTGTGGTCGAAGTCAGACACGGAAATTGCCCGTTTTGCCGTCGAGGAGCTTCACAAAATCGCGATTCTCGATCGCGACGACGTAATCGATTTCACGGTCGTGCGCATGCCCAAGACATATCCTGCTTACTTCGGCACCTACGATCGGCTGGAAGAACTTCGGAAGTACGTCGACCAATACGAGAATTTGTTTCTTATTGGCCGAAATGGGATGCACAAGTACAACAATCAGGATCACTCGATGCTTACGGCGATGACTGCTGTTGATAACATCATCGCGCAGAGAGTCGATAAATCCAATATCTGGTCCGTCAACACCGAAACGGACTATCACGAAACCAAATAACGCCGCACCGCAGGATGAATTGACACACTCTCGGACCCCAAGGGATCTCATTCATCGATCAATCCGAGAGATCACCTCGGTGAAGAACCTCTCGCTGTCTTGATCTGAATCGCTGCGATTGGGCTGCGAAACCAGGTTCTGGGGAAGCAGCCCGATTCTCGGCTCTCGCGTTTTAGGATACTCTGCCAGCGAATGCCAAGATTCCGGATCTCCGCATCCGCTGCGGCGGCACTCGCGTTGATTCTCATAGGTTCCGGGCTGCGTGTCGTCTGGACTGTGCAACATCCGCCCTCCGACTTCGTTTATAGCGACCCCGCCCGTCATTGGTTCAACGCGACACATCCCCTGGAAATGAATCCGCTGGCCGGGATTGATCCTCCCGCGTATGAGCTTTGGCTCGGCATGATCGCTCACCTCACGGTTGGTGACCGGCTGGCACTCGGGATATATGCGGCACTCTTATCTTTGAGCGCTCCGTTCGTATGGTTCCTCTTCGCGAAGAAAGTATTGAGCCACAGCACCTGGGCACTCTGGTTCTGGGCCACGCTAATCTGGCTTCCCTCCTGGATAGGTGTGTTCAGTTACTTCATGAACGAAACTCTGTTGATTCCACTGATTGGCTTATCGCTTTGGCAGGGCGTGCTGGAGGATGTAGACAGCAGTAAACGCTGGGTGGTCCTGAACCTGAGCTGGGCGGTGACCTGCCTCACCCGCATCATTGCGCTGCCGCTCGCCCTCATTGCCATGGCATTCACGCTCAGCGGCACTAGCCGCCCTCTGCGGCGGGTGCTTCTTGCAGGCTTAGTGTGGGCGTGTGTGCTGACGCCCGCTGCCTATCTCGCAAAACAAATCATCAATATCGCGACACCGTTCGGACTGCCGTATCCGCACCATATCTATTGGGAGTCTGGGGCCAGAGACATCTATTTGCACCTGTCCAGTCCCAGCCACGGAGCCCTATTCGAATACCACTTTGCCGCGTTCTCGGTCTTCGATGAACCGCTGCGGCCATTCAGTCACTACCAGGTTCGGCCTTCCGGACAGGTGGACGTATCCGTAAATCTTGACAATGGCATGTCAGATTGGCGCGCAGCCGCCGCGCTCTATGCCCCGACCTTTTCGAGCAGGCTGCATCTGTATGGAGAAAATGCTCTGCTGTTTCTGCTCGGGGACTCGTGGCCTGATGGTCACCGCGATCTCTTATGGGAGAACATGGCCTATCACCTGCATTGGAGCTGGCTATTCATCGTGCTCGGCTCTGCGATCTGGTCAGCGTTGCACGTGTACTGGACGCGCCGCGTGCAATTAATGCCGGCGCTTGCAATCACCGCGCTGTTGGTCCCGCTGCTCTCGAATGCGGGCCTAATGGAAGCCCGTTTTCGCAAACCGCTCGAAGGCATCTGCATTCTTGCGCTGTTTTGGCTCGCGGAACGATACCTGAGTACTGCTGAG
>QHXI01000061.1 GCA_003222895.1 Acidobacteriota bacterium
AGGAGCCGCCTTTGAATCCCAGGTCCGAAGGCGTACTGGGAGTACTTCCTATAGCGACGACGCTAAGGAACGAGGGATCTATTGTGCCGGTGGACGCGACGGCCGTCCATGGTTGAAGTGGCTGCGTTGGTGAGCTGGTCCGTGGTTCGTCAGCGCTAGCCGACGACGTGTTCACGTTGTTCGCCAACGCCTTATGCGAGCGGCTGCCCAGTACGAACAACATTACGAACAGCAGGCCGATAGTGGCCGGAATGAGCAGAGCTTTTCCTGCTCGCTTGATCATGTGATTTCGTTTCGTCATAGCTATCGCCTCTTTCTCAGCACTGTGGAAGGATTAAATACCGATCTTAATATCAGAACAAAGCTAAAACTATCGACTTAAGTCTCGAACATTGCCTGTTCAGCATGGAGGACTCGCCGAAGCGTCGCAATATCTGAAGGGTGGGAGATCGGTTTTTACACCTGTGGGCTGGAACGGCACGCCCCCAATTGGACTGAAGATGAATTGTTTATAAGTACCCGCGAAACGAGCCCAAACGATTCCATAAAGCTCGGCCCGGCGTAAAGCCAGACCCTTTAGGCTCCGAAAGACGGGTGAGCCGCTGTCACCCGAATGAACAACATCATTAGTCGGGTCGCCGACTACATACTGCGACAGCAGCGTCGCACCCGCTGGCGGCATTGTCGGATCCGCAAGGCCGCCAGGACAACCAACCTGGATGTATGCCGACGGGATTTGAGAGAAGTTTGCATTCGTCATCTGGATCTTGCCTTGGGTCCAGCCAGTGTAATGCCCCACTTTGTTTAGAGTGAGGCCTGTCAGGTATGGCACTGACGGAGCAGCGACGATCAAGAATTCTCCAGAGGGAGAACCACCATGGTCAATTGTGAGTATCGGGCTGGTAACCGAAGTGGTTATTCCGGTGGTTCGTGCAATGTGGCCAACACCAAATTTGACGTTGGAATTGTAGCGGACAAAAGCGCTGTCACTATAGCGACAAATCAATCCGGTGGGACACGCACCCCCCGTGAAACCATGGGGGTCAACAGTTTCCCTTCCAACAAGGTGAGGTGGATAATATCCCGAGGCTTGATAAAAATCGGCCGGCGGAAAGCCAGCAATGGTATCAAGTTTCCACCATGCTGCCGTAGCGTGTGACGCGGTGACAAAGCCTGCACCCAACGAAGGTCCGATAATATTGAAGCCCAGAGTAGCCTGTGAGATACCGACGCCGGTTTGGTTGCAGAGCAGACGTGTCAGTATATAGCCGCCCGCTCGCAAATAGGGCCATGGGCTCATCGAGTTAGGCATTCGAACCGTGTGGGTGAGCGTCTCAATTGGCCCGGATACCTCGATAACTACGGATTCGCGTGGGATAGCCAGCTTCTGTAACTGCTCAATCACCCGCGACTCGACCTCAGGCTTGCCGATGCCAATCGCCAGATGATTTCTCCCCTCGGCAATATCAGTGAAAGTCACACCGCTGACTCTCAATATCGGGCCAGTCATCCGATCGTACCAATCCTTGAGCTGCAGGAATCCATACTGACCTTGAAGCGCTTTCACTCCGCCCTTCGGGATGACACTGGTACCAAAGACAGCCACGATCGCTTTTTGCACGGCAACCACCTTGGTTGGGCTAACAACACTCAGATACACCTGAAGCGTCTCTTCATTGTCTCCCAGGAACATCCCGCCGAATTCAGGAACTTGTCGAGCCACAGCAGCGAAAAGATCGTCGAGCGTCTGCTGTGGGGCTTGTGACTTCATGGCTTGCGCGAAGGCGGATCGCGATTTTGCTATTCCGTAAACTGGCTTGCCAACCATCATCATGAACGTGATCGCCAGTGACATGGCGAACACTACAGTGTTTCGTTTGGACATGAGGGTTCTCCTAATGTTATTCGAGCGGTTGAGTAATGTGCCCGTGGGATTTGCGATCACCAACATGATCCAACTCAGGTCAGCGGGATTGTGGGCAGACCGTATCACGAACGATTGTGAATAGCCATCAAAAGCCTACGAGCCTGGCAAATCCAGGTTGAGACGATGAATCTCTAGCGCCTTACACTCAACCCAGTTACAATCCCATCCCGTGCCGGCGAGATTCAAATGGAGTCTCATCTCTGATGAGCGTCTACTCGACACGCGAATTTGCGATCTGCCGATTCGCATCAAGGGTTCGTTCATCGAACCTCATATCAAACGCCTCTACAGCGAGCTGAACGATCGCGGCATTCGCTTCAAGCCGCACGTGTGGCTGTCGGCTGAATGGTTCACGCCGGATGGCGTGCCGGGATTTGCGATTCCCTTTTATCTGGCGCATCCGCGACTGGCGAAACTCGAGCGCAAGTTCATGCGCGAAATCGAAGGCGGCACCGATGTTGAATGCCTGCGCATCCTTCGTCACGAAGCGGGCCACGCGATCGACAATGCTTTCCGTTTGCACTTCAAGCGGCGCTGGATCCGCATGTTCGGATCGTTCACGCAGAAATATCCGCCTTCATACAAACCGAAACCGAACAGCCGCCGTTACGTGCTCAACCTCGACGCGTGGTATGCGCAGGCGCACCCGGCGGAAGACTTTGCCGAGACATTCGCAGTCTGGTTACAGCCGCGTTCGAACTGGCGCCGTCGTTATCGCGGCTGGCCCGCGCTGCGAAAGTTGGAATACGTCGAGGAGTTATTGAACGAGATTGCCGGCACGCGTCCGCGAAATCGCGTCCGCCGAAAGATCGAAACGCTCTCTGAGATTCGCATCACGCTGCGCGAACACTATGACCGCAAGCGCGAGAAGTATGCGTTCGAGTGGCCGGCCTATCTCGATAACGATCTGCGGCGAATTTTTTCCAGCGAGCAGCGTCATCGATCGCGCGAGACGGCCGCGGGCTTTCTGCGCCGAGTGGGGCCCGAAATTCAGCAGCTCGTTTCTGAAGGTACCGGCGTGCACGGCTATGCGATCGATCACGTGATGGAATTGATGATCGAGCGGGCGGCGCAACTGAAGCTGCGCGCGATTGGCCGCGAGGAACAACTGAAGCGACATTTGATGGTCATGCTGACTGTGCAGACGATGAACGTGGTCCATTCGGGCTACTACAGGATTGCCTTGTGAGCAGCGAACCGAATCAGAAGCCCGAACGTAAGCGAGGGCGCAAACGAAGCTCGCCGTCAGGAGCAGGAAAAAACGGCGAGGCCTTCAAGAAGCTGCGCGTGATTGTTCTTTGTCACGAAGATCTCGTGCCTCCTGAAACGATCGACGATCTTACGACGAAAGAGATCGCGCCGTTCAAAACTGAATGGGACGTCATCTCGACACTGAAAAAGATCGGCCACGAAGTTCATCCCGTCGGCGTCTATAATAACCTCGGCATCATCGGCAACGCGCTGCTCGAACACAAGCCGCACGTTGCGTTCAACCTGCTGGAAGAATTTCACGGTTATCCGCTTTACGATCAGCACGTCGTCAGTTATCTGGAACTGATGAAGCAGCCGTATACCGGTTGCAACCCGCGCGGCCTGACCATCTGCCGCGACAAAGCGCTGTCAAAGATGGTGCTCGCGTATCACCGCATTCATGTGCCGGCGTTCGCGGTCTTTCACATGAATCGTGTGGTCAAGCGATCGAAGCGTTTGAAATTTCCGCTGCTGGTCAAATCGATCAGCGAAGAAGGATCAGTTGGAATCGCGCGCGCTTCGATCGTCAACGACGATGCGAAATTGGCGGAGCGTGTCGACTTTATTCATCGCCAAACAAAGACGCATGCCATCGCTGAGCAATACATCGCGGGTCGCGAGATTTATGTGAGCGTGATCGGGAATCAGCGGCTTCAGTGCTACACGCCGTGGGAATTGGTGATCGAAAAACTGCCCGAAGGCGCGCCGAACATCGCGACCTCGAAACTGAAATGGGATCCCGCGTATCAGGAAAAGGTTGGCGTGGTGACAAAGGCAGCCGAGATTGACAAGAAGATGCGCGAGAAACTCGAGCGCTTATCGAAGAAGATTTATCGCACGCTTTTCTTGAGCGGTTACGCGCGTCTGGATTATCGGATGACTGATGACGGGCAGATTTTCTTGCTCGAAGCGAACCCAAATCCGCAGATCGCGAACAATGAAGATTTTGCTGACTCAGCGAAACACTGCGGCGTTGATTATGACGTTCTGTTGCAAAAAATCATCGGCATCGGGTTGCGCTATCGCACGGGCGCTTGAGTCGCCCAGGCTTCGTCTGTATGCATCGAGCAAACAAACACCCAAAAGCTCAGGCTGAGTCTAGGGCTGTTTGTGTAATCCCAGATACGGTCAAACCTTCAGTGTGCGATGACTGGGACCACGTCCCAGGCCCAGCGGCCCACCTGTGCATCGCGCGAGTTCTTGACCTTGGCGCGATACTTGAACTGATTGCCGTAAGCATCAGTCCGCTTCGATTCTCTGTAATCCAATTCGAGCTTCCAAATGTCCAGCGCGGCTAGCGTATGCAACTCGCCCGGTTCTGAAACACCGTTGTGATTACTGTCGACCCACAATCGCAACGAAGAAAAAATCCTGTCATGGCGATCGATTATTCCGTCTCCGTTGCCGCCATTCTCTGGCTTATCGTATTCGGCCAGCGCCAGAAAACCATTTCTCTGAACACCCGCCGGCGGGTTCGGCTGCGGCGTGAAATTTCCAAACAACTCAGTGCCGTTGTCGATAACGCCATTGCCGTTCCGATCGAGAGCAAGCCAACCGTCATCAGAGTCGGCAGCAGTCCATGCCAGATGCACCGGCCGGCCATCGCCGATGATATCGAATACGACTCCGTCGGCGGCATCGGTAAGATTGAAGCCGTCGCCGTTTACGTCAATCAGAACAGGAGTGCCGTTGGTGCAGCAGGTGCTGCCTCTTTCCGGTCGGCCCCAACCAAAAGGACATCCGCTGACGCCGTACCAACAGTTGTCGGTCCCCATGAAACCAGTTCCCGTTTGATCGCAATAGTCGGGACATCCTGGATCTGCATTGCAGGTGCTGTTCGTGAAGTTCCAGTACCAACCGGTTTCATAACACGATGTTTCGTCCGCGATCGGATTACATTCAACCGAGTAGTAAACCTCCGCCACCTGCACCGACGCTGAACAAGTACAGTTCCTGTGGCAGGACTCCCATACTAAACGGGCTTTACCGCCCTGGCCCGACACGAAAGAGTCAGTCTCAACATGACATTGATTATACAAACTACAGTAATCGTATACGCCGGTACATGTGGGTTCGGTAGTGGCGATATAACGTACACAACCGACCGGATCATCCGCGTTATTGGCGCGGCCCGTGGTTCAACTTATGCGATGCCAATTCAGTAGCTTTCGATGATGTTGACCGAACAGATGCGGCCTTGCGTCCGTAATACCCGCGGCGCAAAGCCAAATTAGGGTTTGGCTCATCCACTGGAACCCACCTTTCTGGATCATTTGGATCGCGACGCAGCGAATACCCATTTTTCCATGCCGTACCGTCATCAAAAACAATCATTCCAACTCGGATCTCCAGGTGGTTAAAGTTTACGTTGCCCCTTTTTTCCCTCACGATATTCTTACCTAGCTCGTAATCGTCGTCTGAAAGCGTTACTGTCACGCTACGACCGTGCGCTATCGGCTGTGAGGGGTTCAACCCAAAGTTATCCGACCCAGGCCTGGGCATTACGCCGTACCTCAAGGAAAATGCGACGGGCTTATCTTCGGTTTCCGAGGTCGGAACATACACCCGAATTTCTGCATAGACGATCGATTTATCAGACGTATTCTTCAACCTCAGAGTCAGCCCTTTTAACCAATCTTCGTTACCATGAAACTTCGAACCAGGCTTAACCGATTTGAGTCCTTGATCATCTCGAACCTGAATATCTTCCATGTCCACAGGCTCTTTGTGCTGTATTGGCTTCTCAATAGATCGTTCGGCTGGGTTCTGCGAATACGAATGGTTAGCGGGAGCTAACATCAGCCACAGAATCGGTGCCAGCATGAGAAAAAGCAAAGCTCGCATAGCGATCCCCTTCTTGTGCACTCAGAAAACCGTAGCCGACTGTCGGAGACATCCGATGATGTGGGCGGCAGGGAGCCGGTTTATGGCCGCAACTATACTCTCTGACTTTGCTAAGTCAACTGTTTCTTGCGCATCGATGTGGTCGAAAAAACGTGCGCGGTGTGGGCTTGAATGCATACCGAATCCGACAAGGATTAGGTCATGCTACAAAAAACTGAAAGGCGCCGCGGATTGCCGCAGCGCCTTTTTTCGATCAGAACCAAAACGTTAAGAGCGGCTTCACTGTTGCATGCCGCTCGTCGCTCCACTACTTCCCACCATAACGTCCTGGGTTGATCCGCCAAAGGTTACGCCGATCAATTCAGTAGCGCCGCCTTGCTCGCGAGTTCGCAGCGAGGTGTTCTTGGCTTTATCGCTGCGCGCTTCGACGTGCGCCGCGGTCTTTGCCTTGACCTTGCCATTCCTCATGATGCGCAGCTCACCGGTTGTCGCATCGAACGCGACCTCATAGTCGCCCGCCTTCAACAAGGTTCCGTTTACCGTTACGTCCTCTGGGAACGTAATAGTTTTCTTCTCGGCTTTGCCCTTATCGCCGGCAAACGCGCTGATCGACGCGAGCGCGCCAATGATCAGCGCCAGGAAAAATGCTTTCATGAAACGTTTCATTCTTAGTAGCCTCCTAAATTCAAAATGATCTGCCCGTCGCTGTCAGCGCCGGCATTTCCGTACTTCGTTCGTATTTAGTTAGTGCCTACACATGACGGAAAGTTGCGTGGCAAAACTGTCACGTTGTGAAGTTGTGTTAAGTTTTGATTAGGAAGCTGTGAAGACGTACGAAAGTTTGGACGTTCGCTTACCATTTGGCGATGTTTTCAGGATCGAGCCAGTGCCGAGTCATGTCACACCACAGCGCAAGTCCCCGCCATGAATTGAATCGAGAATAGAAGCGAAGGATTTTTTTGTCGCTCGGCGCGCGCCCGTTGTTGCGGGCCCGAGCGAATTGCGCGCGCGTCCACGAATCCAACGCGAGTCCATCGTAGCGGCCAATCAGCTTCAGCAGATTTTCCGCAGCGTAATTGCCGACGCCCTTGACGCTTTTCATTTCCTTCATCAAATCATCGAGCCCGGCATCGCTTGTGAGCCAACTCTCGACATCAAGCTCACTCGAAGCTACACGTTCGGCCAACTCTTTTAAGTACGGCGCGCGATAACCGGCGCGGACCCGATCGCGATAAAAATCCGCTGGCTGGGCCGCCATTACTTCGGGCGCCGGAAACGACTTGCGGCCGTCGTCAGAGCGTTGGCCCAACTCCTTCACCAGCGCGGTGACCATTTTTTCAGTCAGAGTCCACGAGCAATTGGTCGTGCAGATCATCTTTACCAGATCCTCAAAGACAGTCGGCGAACGTAACAAACGACCGGCGCCCTCTTTCGTAATCCATTCAAAGTCAGAATCAACGGACATCGCGTGATAGAAGTCGCTCAGATCGTCATCGAGCCGAAACATGTGCCGCACGTCGCGAACGACGTTTTCGGCTGCGCGTTTTCCGACAGCGCGCGCGGTGTTGACGGAGAGCCCGGCTTTGACCGCCGAGATTTCGACTGTGACAGGTTTCGTCTGTCCGCGATCAAGCACGCGAACCAGTCTCCATTTCTTTCGATCCAGCTCAAATGGGAGCAAAGCGCACCAGCCGTGACTCAAAACAGTGCGATGGAAATTGAAATCTCCCGGCGTCTTAATCGTTAGTTTCATTGTGAAAGGCCTGAACTTAACAGATGCGCCAAGCCAATGTCGATTTGCACGGCGCTTGCTCGAAACGATTGCTTCGTATACTCTGCAAACCAACCCCCTTATCGAAATAGCTAATCGAATTGCGACGCCGTCCGCCTATCGCGCGACTGATTGCGCCCAATGGAGTATTTTGTGTTCGGACTAAGTCCTCAACAAATATTTTTTCTCTTAATCCTGATCGCGGCGATTGTGTTGTTCATTACCGAATGGATTCGCACGGACATCGTCGCCGTGATGATTGTGATCGCCTTGTATGCGACGCGGGTCCTGTCGGCGGAAGACGCGCTGTCAGGTTTTAGCAGCGAGCCGGCGATTGTTGTCGCTGGAATTTTTGTTTTGAGCGGTTCGCTGCACACGACCGGCTTCTCAGACACGATCGGACAATGGATCGGAAGACTCGCGGGCAGCAGCTTTAGCCGCGCGATCGCCGTCATCATGCCGTCAGTAGCGCTGCTGTCGGCGTTTACTCATCACGTTACCACCACAGCCGTCATGTTGCCGATCACGCTTGATCTTTCGCGCGAGAGGAATATTCCGGCGTCAAAACTCCTGATGCCGATGTCATTTGCGGCCTCGCTGGGAACCACAATTACAATCATCGGCGCGCCGGCTTTTCTTATCGCGAGCACCACGTTACAGAAGTCAGCTCGCGCGGGGCTGGGAATCTTCTCGATTGCCCCGATCGGGCTGACGCTATCGTTGGCCGGAACACTTTTCATCCTTATGGTGGGAAGATTTTTGCTCCCGAATCGCACCGCTGCTGACGATCGAACCAGCCATTTTCGTTTGGAAGATTACTTGACGGAAATTGTGGTGACAAAGGATTCGGCCTTTATCGAAAAAACGATTTCTGAAATCGAAGAAGACAAAGACAAATTCAGGGTTCTGGGGTTGATTCGAAATCACCGCCGAATGCGCGCGCCGTATAAAGAAGAGCCGTTGAAGGTCGGCGATGTCCTGTTGGTGCGCATCACGCCCGAAGAGATGGTTTCGATTCGCGAAGAACCGAATATTGAATTGCATCCGGTGAAACTCTATGGCGAAGGCAAGAAGAAGAAGACTGAAACAAACGGCGATGAAGAAACCGTCGAATTCGTTCAGGCGGTCGTCGCACCACGATCTGATTTGATCGGACGCACGTTGCGTCAGATGAACTTTCAGCGACGATACGGCGCGGTCGTGGTTGGCCTATGGCGCAAAGACGAGTGGTTGACTCAGGAGCTTGCGAAGACGAAATTGAAAGCGAACGACGTGTTGGTCCTGGAAGGCGACGCAGAATCGCTTAGCAACGCTGCGGAAGATCCGGCATTCCTGATGTTGGTTCCTTTTCACGGCGAAGCAAAGCCTCGCCGCAAGGCTTGGCTGGCTGGCCTCATCATGCTCGGTACGATCCTGCTCGCGGCATTCAATGTGATGTCGATCGAGATGGCGGCCATCACTGGAGCAGTGGCGGTCGTGCTCACGGGCTGCATCGGTATCCGGCGGGCTTATGAATCGATCGATTCGCGCATCTTCGTCTTCATTGCCGGCGCGATTCCGCTCGGCGTCGCCATTCAGAAAACCGGAACCGCAACTTTGCTCGCTGGCTGGTTGCAAAAGGCGATCGGTGACTGGCCTCAGTTATCAATCTTGTTGGTTCTGTTTACGGTAGTCGCGGTGATCACTCAGTTCATGTCCGACGCCGCGACGACTGCACTTTTTGCGCCAATCGCGGTGGCTTTGGCGCAAGCTTTGGGCCGCGCTCCAGAACCATTTGTGGTGACGGTGGCGATGGCCTCGGTCATCGCGTTTTTGACGCCGATCGGCCATCACGGAAACCTTTTGGTTTACGGCCCAGGACGCTATAAATTTTGGGATTTTGTGAAAGTCGGGACGCCTTTGACCGTCATTTGTGCACTGATTGTGGTGCTGCTCGCACCGCTGATCTGGCGCGGTTGAAGTCCGATGTACTACTGAAGTGCAGTCAACATGATGCTTGACGATTTCGCGACCTGAGCGTTAGACTTTGGTCACTTACCAAGTAAATGGAACGCTGTACCCGCTGGCTCCTAATCACTTGGTTCTTGGCGGGCGAAGAATCAACACCGAGGTTCTCTACAGTTGAGGTAACTTAAGTACCGTTTCCAAAAAATGCTGCCGGAGCTTTCCGGCGCGCGCTCCGTCGCCCCGTAGGCAAAAGCCCTCGGGGCGATGTCGTTTTTATTCTTCCTCTTTTTTCCGGGCCTTCCGCGGCCAAACCAACGACGCCCAAACTGAGGTCAGGAGTACCACGAAAACGATCCCGAGCGCGATGCTCGTTGGAATGTGGTCCGCACCGCGAACTGCAGAGGCGACTGATTCGAATCCAACCGCATCAAACCCCGCCGCCAGCAGCTTCGTCAGCAGCGGCAACAACATTTTCACGCCGATGAATCCGAGCACGATGCCTAGTCCAGTTTTTAGATAATGGAATTTTTCGACGACGCCGGCGAGGAGAAAATAAAAAGTGCGGAGGCCCAGGATCGCGAAAACATTTGAAGTGTAAACAATGAATCGATCGGTCGTTACGCCGAAGATCGCCGGAATCGAATCGACCGCGAAAACGAGATCCGTCACTTCCACGACGATCAGCACCAACAGCAACAATGTTCCGACCCGTTTCCCATCGACAACCGTAAAGAATTTTCTGCGCTCGTAATGCCGAACGATCGGAACATGCCGCGTGACGAATCGCACGATCGGAGTGTTTTCCGGATCGACATCCGTATCGCCGCCGCTCAGCATCTTGATGCCGGTGTAAACCAAAAATACGCCAAAGATGTAAATGATCCAGTGAAAGTGGTTGATTAGCGTCGTGCCCGCGAGAATCATCGTCACGCGCATCACCAGCGCGCCGAGCACCCCCCAATAGAGCACGCGATGCTGGTACTTAGGCGGAACTTTGAAGTACGAAAACAGCAGCAGGAAGACAAAGAGGTTGTCGATCGACAGCGAAAGTTCGATCAGGTATCCGGTAAGAAACTCGAGTGCTTTCTGTGACCGCGCGGCTCCGAATAATTCATAGCCGAGGGGACCGAACAGCAGGCCCGCGAAAATAAGCGCAAGCGCGACCCATACCACGCTCCAGATGGCCGCGTTTTTGTAGCTGATTTCGTGAGGTTTGCGATTGAAAACACCCAGATCAATCGCCAGCATTATCAGAATGAAAAGACAGAAACCACCCCACGCTAGTGTCGAAGTCGCCAGCGAATGCATCTGCTCTCTAAAATATCATTCCCTACGCCAGTGTCAGAAGCCCGACCGTGAGGAAGGGCGGCTTGATCAAGTTCTTCATCCAAGGTTTGTGACAGCTCTAGTTGCCCTTGCTCTCGCGCGGGCTTCTGATACTTCGCCCGCGGTTGCAGGCCTCGCCGTGCTCATTTAGAATTTGTCGTTTCAGACCAATGCAGTAAAGGTATCTATACATGCTCAAACAACTCAGCCGGTTCGAACGCACCAGCAAAGTCCTGATTCTCGGGTTCGTGGCGCTAATGGCCGTTAGTCTTGTCCTTTTCTTCAGACCTAACAGCGGCCAGTCTGGGATCGAGCCTACCAAGAGCGCCGAAGTGCTTGCTACAGTCGGCGGCGAGGACATTACCGCCGGAGAATTCGCGACGCAAAAGCAGAACATCCAGATGCAGTTAGCTCGCTTTGGCGGTCAAATCAGCCTGGCCCAAATGGGCTATACAGACGACAAGATTCTCGACGGACTGATTCAGCGAAAAGTTGCCTTGCTGGAAGCGAGACGCCTCGGTTTTGACGCGTCGCTGGCGGAAGTCAACGAACGGATTCGCAAAAACTTCAGCGACGCGGCAGGTAAGCTGACGCTGCTTGATGCGTCGGGAAAGCTCGATATGGCCAAGTATGAGCAGCGCGTCGGCGATGTCGCGGCATTCGAGCGCGGCGTCGCTGAAGACATCGCGCGCGAGAAACTGGAAGCGTTCGTAGCGGCCAGCGTGCGCGTCTCGGAAGAAGATGTTCAAAGTGAGTTCAAACGAAAGAACACGACGTTCGATCTCAGTTACGTCATTGTTTCGCCGACCAAAGTCGCCGAGAAAATTCAACCTACCGACGATGAGTTGAAGGCTTACTACGACAAGCACAAAATTGACTACAACATCCTGATGCCGCAGAAAAAGATCAAATACGTCTTCATCGATCAGGACAAGTCCGGCGCCAAGCTGCAAATTACCGATAAAGAACTTCACGATGAGTACGACAACCTTCAGCCGCAATACAAACAAGCGGGCGTGAAAGTTCAGCAGATTGTTCTGAAGATCGCGCGCGAAGATCTGGATGCGACCGTTAAGGCTAAGGCCGACGGACTGGTGACGAAAGCGCGCGGTACCTCGGGTAACGCGACCGAACAGGCCTTTTCAGATTTAGCCAAAGGTAATTCCGAGGATCCTGCCACCGCGAAAAACGGTGGCTTGGTAAACGGCATAGTTAAGAAGAATCCCAACAAGACGGACGATCCTTATCAGCAGGTGCTCGACCTGCAGCCGGGTGAAATTACCGACCCAATCAAATACAAGAACGCTTATTACATTCTGCGTCGCGGCGATTCAGTGCCAAAAACTTTCGAAGATGCAAAGCCGGAGCTGCTCGTGTCGCTGCGCAATCGCCGTGGCTACACCGTCGCTCAAAAACTCGCGCAGAAGGCCGAAGGTCGTTTGAAGGAAACGAAAGACCCGCAGAAGGTCGCCCAGGAGCTCGCCGCTGAAGCGAATATGACCGCGGCCGACATGGTGCGCGAAACACCCTACGTCAAACCGGGTGACGAGATCCCGAACATCGGCAGCTCTCAGCAATTCGAGGAGGCGATTGCGCCGCTGAGTAAAGCCAACGACATTGGCGAACGCGTCGGAATCAAAAATGGTTTTGCGGTACCCATGCTGGTCGATCAGAAACCGCCGCGCATTCCCGATTTTGACGAAGTCAAAGACAAAGTTGTCAAAGCGGTGAAGGACGAAAAAGCAAACAACCAGCTCGAGCAGAAAGCAAAAGATCTGATCGCCGCCGCGAAAACTCCCGGTGAATTGAAGGCTGCTGCCGAGCGAATGGGTTTAGAAGCGAAGGCCGAAGCGAATTACAAATTGAGCACGCCGCTCGGCGAAGCCGGATCCAGCGTGCTCATCGACGATCCTTTGTACGCAGCGAAAACCGGAGACGTCCTGCAAACGCCGATCTTTCTGAATCAGAACTATCTGGTTATCGGTGTCAACAAAAAGACCGACGCAGACTTGACTGAGTTCGCGAAGCAGCGCGAGTCGCTCATGCAACAGGCGCTGACCGAGCGCAAGAACCAGGTCTTCGAAGATTATTTGACGGCCGTGAAGACGCGGATGGAGCAAGCTGGGAACATCAAGATTTACAAGGACGTGTTCGACACGATTCAGGAAGACGAGCCGCAAGCACTGCCACCGCGCCGGCCGCTGCCGATCACAAAGTGAGGATTACTGAAAATCTCGCACGTCGCGAAAGGGCGTCTCGGAATCGTTGAAATCGGGACGATAGTAAAACGCGGCGCCGTCATATTCCTGCATCCAGCCGTTTTCGATTCCGAACTCTTCAAGCGCGGAAGCTGCGCGCATCCATTCTGATTCGCTGATGCGACGCGACAGCAAAGCGAACCGCGCGTTCGTGCCGGCTACGTTCGTTGGATAGTATTGGGCCATCAGCGAGACAGCGACACGCGGGCTCAGATCGTCGCGGATCCACTTAAGAGACTCACGCAAGCCGCCGATATCATTCGGCAGGACGAGCAGGCGAATCACCAGCCCGCGTTTCAATAATCCCGCTTGGTCGTAAACCAGCTCATCGCTCATCTGACGATACATCTCGGCGAGCGCCGCGCGCGAAACCGACGCGTAGCTGCGAACCTTTGAATACAGAAATCCCGCTTCGTCTTCGGCGTATTTCAAATCAGGCAAGTAAACGTCGACGATGCCGTCAAGCAGCCTCAGCACCTCAAGGGAATCGTACGCGTTCGTGTTGTAAACGATCGGCAAGTGCAACCCTTTTTCGGCGGCGATCAAGATTGCCCGGGCCATCTGCGGCGCAAAGTGCGTGGGCGAAACAAAATTGATGTTGTGACAACCGCGCGCTTGCAGCTCGAGCATCATCTCGGCCAGGCGCTCATGCGTTACCTGATTTTTGATTTGCTCCTTGTGCGCCTGGGAAATTTGATAGTTCTGGCAGTAGACGCACCGCAGGTTGCAGTTACCGAAGAAGACGTTTCCCGCGCCGCGCGCGCCGGCGAGCGGGGGCTCTTCGCCAAAATGCGCCGTGTAAGAAGACACGATTGGCAGCCGCCCCGAATAGCAGGCGGCAATCTCATCTTTCAATCTGTTGTTGAGACAATCGCGAGGACAGACCGTGCATCGTTCGAGGAGGCCTTCGAGTGATTCGACGCGCCGCTTCAATTCGCCTGATGCCAGCAGACGAACGTATGAAGCTTCATGATGTATTAACTCATCGCTCATCACTCGTTCACTTTCGTGTCAGTACCGCGAGCGGTAGCGACCGGATCAAAAACGCGTCCGCGCATGATCCACCTCGCTACCGCTCGGAGTTCTGACACGGTTTACTCATCGCTCTTCTTCCTGAAATGCACGTAATGCGTTTTGTGCTGTTCGACCAATTCTTTAGGAACCGCGCGCTTCGTGGTCCGCCAGATGAAATCCATTTCCGAATGTGTTGTGCTCAACGCCAGGCGCGCTTCAAAAACCAAGAGCATGCTGCCGTAAAACAAAAACAGCGCGCCCAAAAGTCCCATAACCACGGGAACCCATGCGCCGCGTGCGCCCGTCGATAAACCACGAGCATAAAAGAAAGCCACACCGCCAATTGCCACACTGGTCGCTACGAAAATTCCGACCGCCAGATAAAAAGTTGTGAGGGCACGCTGCAAGAGCCGCGAACGGCTGGTGAGCTTATCGAGCTGATCGTAGAACATCGCGCTCTCTTCTTCGAAAAACTCTGCCGGTTTTTCTTCGCTGGTCAGACTCCGCAAACGATCTGAAAGCGCGCGCACGCGATCGACTACGCGGCCGAGTCGCGTCGATGTCGAAAGGATCATCGTGCCGCTGGCTGAGATCAGGACCGCCGGCGTGATCATCGCGGTCAACACCGCGAGCGATGAAGTCAAACCGTCCATGTTTGAAGGGTTATTCTAGCTATTGGCGGCGAGGACGGCCAATGGCTGAAGGTCGTCGCGAGATTTTAGGCCGCTCGCTTCTCTGGTGCGGGTTGCTCGGGTTTCGGTGGCGGCATCAGGTCGCTCTTGTATCCGCATTCTTCATCTGCACAGCGCCGTGTGGTGCCTTTCTTGGTAGTCTTTTCTAACAAAAAAGGCTTGTCGCACTGCGGACACTTTTCTGCCACCGGCTTATCCCAGAAAACGGTTTCGCATTTCGGATAATTCGCACAGCCGTAGAAAACTTTTCCGCGACGCGATTTCTTCACCACGATTTCACCGCCACAGCCGGGACGCGGACACTTCACGCCAATAGTTTCCTGCTTGATGTATTTGCACTTGGGATAATTCGAGCAGGAAATGAATTCGCCGAATCGACCCTGCCGCCTTACGAGTTGAGCGTCGTCAACCGGACATTTTTCATCGAGTGGTACAGGCGGCGCTTTGATCTTACCGCTTTTTGAAATCTTTCGAATGTTGCGACACTCGGGATAGCCCGAGCACCCGTAGAATGGCCCGAATCGGCCGCGCTTCAACTGCATCTGCTTGCCGCAGAGTTCACAGGCTTCGATCTCTTCCTCGCCATCCGATCCCGCGGAGTTCGCTTCCTGGGTCGCGACCGGCTCGGCATCGCGGGTCGCGCCGCAGTTGTTGCACTTCAGATATTTTCCAAAGCGCCCGAGCTTCTGCACCATGCCCGGCGTATTGCACTTGAGACAAACCTCGTCGGTCGGAGTTTCCTTCTCTTTAATATCCTTCGCGTACTTTTGAAACTTGCTCAGGTCATCCTTGAACTTGTTGTAGAATTCGTGCAGCGCATCGGTCCACTTGAGCTTGCCCTCTTCTATTTCATCCAGTTCTTCTTCCATCCGCGCGGTGTAAGTTTCGTTAAAGAGATCGTCAAAACCGCCCTCGATCAAAACATCATTGACGGTCTTTCCAAGCGCGGTCGGATGAAAACGCCCGTCTTTCTTCTCGACGTATTCGCGATCCTGAATCGTCGTCATGATGGCCGCATAAGTTGACGGCCGGCCGATACCTTTCTCTTCGAGAGCTTTCACCAAAGTCGCTTCGGTATAACGCGGTGGCGGTTCAGTAAAATGCTGTTCGGGATCGATCTTGTTCAGCGCGAGCGTCTCGCCTTTCGTCACCAGTGGCAACGTGCGCTCATCTTCGTCGTCTTCGGCTGGCTTCTCGTCACGGCCTTCCTGATAAATTTTCAGGAAACCATCGAACTTCTGCACCGATCCGGTCGCACGAAAGGCGAAGCGGCCGGCCTTAATATCGATCGTCGTCTGATCGAAGAGCGCAGGCATCATTTGCGATGCGACGAAGCGCTGCCAGATCAAGCGATAGAGTTTCAATTCTTCGGGCTTTAAATATTTCGCGAGTGAATCAGGCGTGCGAGTGACGTCCGTCGGACGAATCGCTTCGTGCGCATCCTGAGCACCCTTCTTCGAGCGATAATGCACCGCCGTCTCGGGAAGATAGTTGGCACCGTATTGCTGGTTAATAAATCCGCGGACTTCGCCCAGCGCCGCTTCGCCGACGCGAGTTGAGTCGGTGCGCATGTAAGTGATTAAGCCAACCGAACCTTCAGCGCCAATCTCGACACCTTCATAGAGGTGCTGGGCGATCATCATCGTGCGCTTCACGGGAAAGCCGAGTTTGCGCGAAGCTTCCTGCTGCATTTTTGAAGTGATGAAAGGCGGAACCGGATTTCGCTTGCGCTCTTTGGTCGTAACTTCATCGACAATGAACGTTTGCTGCTTCGCTTCCCCGACGATTTCGTTTGCCTGCGCGTCATTGCCAATCAGAATGTCAGTCTTCTTGAGATCCTGGTCAAACCCGCTGGTCTTAACCGTGTGTTCGCCTACCTTCAGCAAACGCGCGTCGAACGCCGGCGGCTGCTTGCCGGCAACATTTGCCGCGATAGTCCAGTACTCGGTTTTCTTGAACGCTTCGATTTCGCGTTCGCGCTCGACGACCATGCGCAGCGCGACCGATTGCACGCGGCCGGCACTCAAACGACCACCGACTGTGCGACACAACAACGGCGAAACTTTATATCCGACCAGACGATCGAGAATGCGACGAGCCTGCTGCGCGTCGACCAGATTTTCGTCGATCTGTTTCGGATGCTCGAACGCTTCCTGGACTGCGCGCTTGGTGATCTCATTGAACATCACGCGAAACGCCGGCTTGGCCGGTTTCTTCGGCACGATCTCTTCCGCGAGATGCTGGCAAATCGCTTCGCCTTCGCGATCCGGGTCAGCGGCCAGATAAATCGCGTCGGCTTCTTTCGCAGTCTTTTTCAGATCGGCAACGATTTTTTTGTTGTTCCGCTTTTTCGTATCAGGAATGACTTCGTATTCGGGCGCGAAATTATTCTGGACGTCGACGCCCAGGCCTTTCGAAGGCAGATCCTTGATATGCCCGATCGAGGCCTTCACGATAAAGTCCTTGCCGAGATATTTATTGATCGTTTTCGCCTTGGCGGGCGATTCGACGATTACGAGATTCTTTGCCATTACTGTTATGTCCGGCCACGCACTGATGAAGTTTTGATGGTCGGAGGTTGCTTCGCGACCGATTACCTAAGGGTTTCGAGGGCGCGCATGAAAATAACACTAACCACACATCAAAAGCCAAACGGCTGCAATTCTAGGGACGATCTGGGCGACCTTCGAAGTGTTGTATTTCCCCAAGAATCCTCCTATTCTGTGAGTTCCGCAGCCTGCGCAAGTCAAACTCTAGCCCGACATTACTCTCTCGCTGACGAGTAAATCGAATATTCAAGCTGCAAGTAAGAAGGGATCCGTTGCCATGGAGCAATTTCAGTTAGTTGTAAATCTCTCACCTGACGACGTGATGAGACGGTTCGCCGCGTCCATTGACCAGCCCCGCGTTGTGGTGATCAATCCTCTGAGCGGGAAAGACTTCTTTGGCCATCTCACCGGATATCAATTCTGGATAAGAAAACGCCAGCGTTGGTCGCGAAATAGTTTTGCGCCAGCTTGCACCGGCGATGTGGTTCCCAACGGATCGGGCAGCACAATCAATTGCCGGATCGCGGCGAAGTTCACTTTCTTGTGGATATTCGGCGGGGTCTTCCTGTTGTTGTCACTACTCTTCTCGGTCTCAATTGCCTTATTAGGCTTCGTGGCCGGGCCGCCGGACTCTAAGACTGCCATGCCATTATTGTTCGTAGCTTTTGGAATACCAGCTTTTGTGATCGTGTTCTTTATCGGGTTCTTCTTTCTTAGCAGGCAAATGGGAAAGGGAAATGAACGCGCGCTAAGCTATTTTGTGCAGAGTCTTTTTCGGGACACGATCGTCAACGCGTAACAATCTGCTTCCTGCCAAAACCGCCGACTACTGAACCGGTCCAATCCGTTACAACTTCCGCACAAAACATTTTCCCGGCAGCGCGCGAATCAACTCGCGCATTTCCAGCGTGAGCAATGCCGTGGTTAGTTGAGTGATTGAAAGCTTGGTGGTTTCAGCGAGTGAATCGATTTGTCGAGGCGTGTCGGTCGTCAGCAGTTTGAAGACCGCGCGCTCGTGTTCATTCAAATCTGACGGGGTGAGTTGGAGTTGATCGACCAGCTCGCCTTTTTTCTTTTTGTTACTTGGCGGCGGTAGCAGTTGCGCCGCGATTTCCGCCGGCAGCTCAGCGGCGATGTCCTGCCATTGCTGGACCAGTTTTGCGCCCGCGCCTTTAATCAAATAATTCGTGCCGAATGAATTTCGCGAAGTGATGTTGCCAGGCACAGCGAACACTTCGCGGTTTTGTTCCATGGCCAAACGCGCGGTAATCAGCGAGCCGGAGTTTTCTGCCGCTTCGATCACGACTACTCCCAAACTTAATCCGCTGATCACCCGATTGCGATAAGGAAAGTTTTCTGAAACCGGCGGCGTGCCGAGCGGAAATTGCGTCACCAGCGCGCCGTCATTTTTCAGAATTTCATCGGCAAGCTTTTTGTGATCGCGCGGATAGACTTGATCGAGACCGGTTCCCATGACACCGACGGTTCTGCCGCCGCCTTCCAGTGCGCCGCGATGCGCGGCCGCATCGATCCCGCGCGCGAGTCCTGAAATGATTGTGACACCACGCTGGGCCAGTTCTCGCGATAACATCAATGCCGCGTTCTGGCCATAAGTCGAGCAACGACGCGATCCGACGATCGCCACGCAGGGCCGCTCGAGACACTCCGCCCACGCGCCTTTTACATACAAAGTGACCGGCGGATCGTAGGTCTCGCGCAGCAGCGAAGGATAGACTCCGTCGTCCAACACCAGAATGTCGCCGCCGAGCTTCCTTACTTCCGCGATCTCTTTTTCGGCCCGCTCGTGCAACTCGCGATTGGCGATGCTCTCGATCGCTTCTGGCGTAAGTCTCAACAATGCAAGTTCTCGGCGCGGCGCATCGAAGATTGCTTCGGCCGATCCGAAATGCTCGAGCAGTCGCGCGGTCACCCGTGGACCAACACCGGGAGTCATGTTGAGAGCGATCCAATCTTTCATCGATGAACCTGTTGCCGATTCATGATTCAGGCGCGATCTTCGCTAGCTGATCTGCGACGAGCGGCGCGAACGATTAACATCTGATGACCAGTCCGTCAAGCACCCCGCGCGTGCAAATTCTTATCAATGATCGTCAAGTGTCCTGGTTAGTGAGATCGCCTCGGAATAAATTTTCGTTGGGGGAAAGTTGCGGCAGATTAGGCAACAAAGTACCCTGTACGCCGCCAACCTGATCCAGCCACGGAGGCGCATCTGTTCTGGTGAATGGCGCGGTCTTCAAAACCGTCAGTGAGACTGCGAGAGCAGGCTCAGGTAGGTTCGATTCCTACACGCCTCCGCCAATCGAAGCCAACTTGACCACTTCTGCGTGCATCACTTAACATTACGATTCTCGAACGAACGTTCGAACGAGTGGCGTAGAGCGAAGAGATATTGCATGATCAATTTTCAAACTTCTCCTGATCAATACAAACACTGGAAACTTTCTCTCGACGGGCCGGTGGCGAAGCTCTCGATGGACGTGCAGGAAGATGAGACGCTGGCCGACGGCTATAAGCTCAAACTGAATTCCTACGATCTTGGCGTCGATATCGAACTCGCTGACGCGATTCAGCGAATTCGTTTTGAGCATCCGGAGGTTCGCGCGGTCGTGGTCACGAGTTTGAAGCCGCGTATCTTTTGCGCCGGCGCGAATATCTACATGCTCGGCACTTCCTCGCACGCGTTCAAGGTCAACTTCTGCAAATTTACGAACGAGACGCGCTGCGCTATCGAAGACGACTCGCGACACTCGGGCCGGCGGTACCTCGCGGCCTTGAACGGAACCGCGTCGGGCGGTGGCTACGAGCTGGCGATTGCGTGCGACAAAATCTATCTGGTTGACGACGGTAATTCCGCCGTCTCGCTTCCCGAAGTCCCGTTGCTCGGTGTGCTGCCTGGCACCGGCGGTTTGACGCGACTTGTCGATAAGCGAAAGGTGCGCCGCGATCGCGCCGACGTCTTTTCAACTCTGGCCGAGGGATTGAAAGGCAAACGGGCGAAAGAGTGGGGCTTGATCGACGATACGTTTGCCACGAGTAAGTTTCAGGAAGCGATTGATGATCGAGTGAGGCAAATTATTGATGGCGATGGGTCAGCAAAAGCGACCGGCAAGGATGCCGGTGAACCGCAGGCACAGATGCCTGCGCTCCGAGGAGCCGGCGTTAAATTGAATTCACTCGAATTTGAATCAAGCGTTGACGCGCGCGATTACAAATACGTTTCGCTGAAGGTTCATCGTGACAAGCGTTATGTTGATTTGATCGTGCGCGGTCCCGAATCGGATGCGCCGGCATCGACCGATGAAATTCAAAACTTGGGTGATGCGTACTGGCCGCTGCGCGCTTACCGTGAACTCGACGACGCGCTGCTTCACCTGCGCGTCAACGAACCCGAAATCGGATTGGTTTGCATTCGCACCGAGGGAAGCATCGATAACGTTTTGGCCGTCGACAAAGCGATCGGCGCGAATCGCGATCACTGGTTGATTCGCGAAATTATTTTGAACATGGCGCGCGTGCTGCGCCGGCTCGATCTCACTGCGAAAAGTTTTTTCGCCATGGTCGAGCCCGGCAATTGTTTCGCCGGCAACTTGTTTGAATTGCTGCTCGCCTCTGATCGCAGCTACATGCTGAACAGCCCGGATGAGACCGTTGAGATCGCTCTGAGTGAATTGAACCCGGGTGCTTTTCCAATGAGCAACGGGTTGACGCGTCTTGAGTCACGGTTCCTGGCTGAGCCGAAGAAGGCATACGAAGCGTTTGCGCACGATGGTCCGTTCGATACCGAAGCGGCGGAAGAATTTGGCCTGGTAACTTTCGCTCCCGACGATCTTGATTGGGAAGACGAAATTCGCGTGGCGATTGAAGAACGTACTTCGCTTTCGCCCGACGCGCTAACGGGGATGGAAGCGTCTCTGCGTTTCGCTGGACCGGAAACCATGGACACGAAAATTTATGGCCGGTTGACCGCGTGGCAGAACTGGATCTTTCAACGACCGAATGCGGTTGGTCCGAACGGGGCGTTGACGAATTACGGCAAGCCGACGCAGGCGCAGTTCGACTTCAAGAGGACATAGAGATTGATCCAGTGAATCATTGATTCATTGAATCAATGAACCGATGGATCAATGAATCAATACATATGAATCTTTACGATCGCATTCCTAACAACGTAAATCTTTCGGAAGACAAGCGTCTGCAGCGCGCGCTGGAGAAATGGCTGCCGAATTTTCTCGCGTGGTGGCACGACATGGGGCCTGAAGGTTTTCAGCAGAAGGATGTCTGGCTGCGCACGGCCGTCGATGTGGGCAGCGCGGGCTGGGCGCATTTCGATTACGTGAAGATGCCTGAGTATCGCTGGGGCATTTTTCTCGAACCCGCGGAACCTGACGCTAAGGTTGGCTTTGGCGATAACTACGGTGCACCCGCATATCAGGAAGTGCCGGGCGAATTTCGCAATGCGTTGCGCCGTATTATCGTTACACAGGGCGACACTGAACCGGCTTCAGTTGAGCAACAACGACAACTCGGCCACACCTGTCCATCGCTCTACGATTTGCGAAATCTTTTTCAGGTAAATGTCGAAGAAGGACGTCATCTTTGGGCCATGGTTTATCTGCTGCACGGCTATTTTGGTCGCGATGGGCGCGATGAAGCCGATGCTTTGCTCGAAAGGCGCAGCGGCAATCCTGACAAGCCGCGCATCCTCGAAGCCTTCAATCAGCCATGCGACGACTGGTTGAATTTTTTTGCGTTCACAATGTTCACCGATCGCGACGGCAAATATCAGTTGTCGGCACTCGCCGAGTCAGGTTTTGAGCCGTTGGCCCGCACCTGCCGCTTCATGCTCACCGAAGAAGCGCATCACATGTTTGTCGGCGACACGGGGTTGAGCCGCGTCGTCAAACGCACGGGGCAACTGATGAAGCAAAACCCGAACGAAGAGGTTCGCGAACTCGGTGCCATTCCGCTCGACATCATTCAGAAGTACATCAATTTCTGGTTTAGCTATTCCCTCGATCTGTTTGGCGGCGAGATCAGTTCAAATTCGGCGGACTTCTTTGCCGCAGGATTGAAAGGGCGCTTCAAAGAGCAGGAGCAATACACGGATCACATTGCGGCGGAAGGCTCGTACACGATGATTGTCGTTCAAGACGGAAAGTTGGTTCCGCGCGAAGTGCCTTTGCGAAATGCTTTGAATGAAATTCTGCGTGGCGAGTATGTGAAAGATTGCCAGAAAGGCTTGGCCCGCTGGAACAAAGCCTTGGCCGACGAAGGATTGAATCAACGGCTTTATCTCCCGAACATTCGTTTCCATCGGCACGTGGGCGAGTACTCGGGTCATTACTTCGATCTTGAAGGAAATCTGATTTCGAAAGAAGAATTCGAAGCCGTGAAATCCGAATGGTTGCCGGCGATCGAAGATCGCGAATATGTGCGCAGCTTGATGAAACCCGTGACTGAAGTTGGCAAGATCGCGAACTGGATTGCGCCGCCAACTTCCGGAATCAAGGGCAAGCCGTTCGAGTTTGAATATGTCCGACTTTAAGAATTTATTCATTGATTCATTGGCCCATTGATTCACTGAAGAATCTTTGCGCATCGATAATGAAGCAATGAATCAATGAACCAATGAATCAATTTTCTCGCCACGATCAGAAACTCGAACTCATTCTGCGCACGTCCGCGCGCATCTTTGCTGAGAAGAGCTATCACTCGACGTCGATGCGCGATATCTCGCGCGCGACGGGCGTGAGCCTGGCGGGGCTTTATCATTACTGCAAATCAAAAGAAGAGCTGCTGTTTCTAATTCAGGATCATTGCTTTGGACGGGTGCTCGAACGATTCCAGGAACGAATCAAATCCGTCGACGATCCATTTCAGAAGCTGCGTATTTTTATCGAGAACCATCTTTCATTCTTTGCGGCGAACATGGCCGAGATGAAAGTTCTTTCGCATGAAGCTGAATCGCTCGAGGGCGACCTGCACAAGCACGTCTCGACGAAGAAAGAGCGATACGCAAAGATGGCGAGAAAGATTCTGCGCGAGATTCAGGAACAAAATGGCAACGGTGGGGCGGTTGATTTGACGGTGGCGACGTATGCGCTGTTCGGCATGATGAACTGGATTTACAACTGGTACGACCCCTCGGGCAAGTTGTCGGTGAACCATCTCGTCGATAATATTACGCGATTGTTTCTGAACGGATTTCTTTCGTCGTCAAATGCATCGTTCTCGATCCCACCGTCGCGCGCAAAGGAAAAGATGAGCGTTTGGCGGACGGCATAGCGCGAAGGGTCAGTACCGGGAGCGGTAGCGACCGGGATGAGAACATCCTGCGATTCACTTGATCCCGTCGCTATCGCTCCGGGTACTGACACAAGATGAGCACTGCAGAAAACGAATTCACGATCACAGAAATGTCAGCCAGTCTAATTAATTATGAACCGCGCGAAGCGATCGGACTGATCACGCTCAACGATCCGCCCGCCAATACCTACTCGTACGAGATGATGCAGCAGCTTGACGCAGCCATCCTGGAAGCGCGTATTGACGAAAGCGTGCAGGTGATTGTGCTCACCGGCAGCGGCGAAAAGTTTTTCTGCGCGGGCGCGAATATTCAAATGCTTTCTGACGTTACACCCGAGTTCAAATATTATTTTTGTTTGCACGCGAACGAAACACTTGGCCGCCTCGAACAAACGCCGAAGCTGGTGATCGCAGCGGTGAATGGTCACTGCGTCGGTGGTGGTCTGGAAGTCGCCATGGCGGCAGACATGCGCGTCGCGCGTCGCGGCGCGGGCAAGATGGGTCTGCCGGAAGTTACCCTCGGCGTATTGCCGGGGACGGGTGGAACCCAACGATTGACGCGCATCGTCGGAAAATCAAAAGCGATCGAATTGATGGCTACGGGCGAGTTGTTTGATTTCGAAAAGGGAGAGACGCTTGGTTTGGTAAATCGAATTGTTGACGCGACAGACGGCGCGGATTTCATGAAGCAAGTTATGGATTACGCGCGGCAGTTCACCACGCCGAACAAAGCTTCACGGGCGGTGGGTCGCATCAAACGCGCGGTGCAAACCGGCGCCGAGATTCCTTTCGAATCAGCGCTCGCGCTCGAACGTGAGTTGCAGCAGCAGCTTTTCCAATCTGAAGACGCAAAAGCAGGATTGGACGCGTACGTGAATAAACGTAAGGCGGAATTTAAGGGACGTTAAGCTGTCAGCGTTCAGCCATCAGCTTTCAGCCGGATCGATGCTTGCTGAGAGCTGATAGCTTACTGCTGACGAGCTATGAACGACGAACTAATCAAAGTCGCGGAAAGCGATCGCATCGTCACGATCACTTTGAATCGGCCAGGGAAACTCAACGCTCTGTTTGGTCACATGCGTCGCGATCTGGCTGAAGCTTTGGAAGAAGCTGGCAGCGATCCGGACGTGCGCGTGGTTGTGATCACCGGCGAAGGCCGCGCGTTTTGTGCGGGCGGCGACGTCAATTTTATGGCGGAGTTGGTTGACCGCGGCGATTCGGAAGAGTTTGCGCGATTGTTGGGTGCAGCGCGTCGAGTCATTCTCGCAATTCGTCACATGACAAAACCGGTAGTCGCTTCAATCAACGGCCCAGCCTCGGGCGCCGGATTCAATCTTGCGCTTGCTTGCGATTTGCGGATCGCTTCAGCAAGCGCGACGTTCAGTCAATCGTTCGTCAAGCTGGGCTTTCATCCTGATTGGGGCGGCAGTTACTTCCTGCCGCGCATGGTGCCGTCAAACATCGCCTGCGAGATGTTTTTTCTCGGCGACTCGATTGACGCGCAGAAAGCTCTTCAATTTGGATTGGTAAATCGCGTGGTCGCGCCGGAAGAATTGGAAAGCGAAACTCGAAAGCTCGCCGAACGCCTGCGCGGTTCTCCCGCAGTTTCGATTGCCGCGGCGAAGCATGCTGTCTACGCGAGCGAGCACGACACGCTCGAGCAGATGCTGCAATACGAAGTGGACGCGCAACTGCGTTGCTTCGAATCTGAAGACGGCCGCGAAGGAGTGCGCGCATTTTTAGAGAAGCGCGCGCCGCGATTTACGGGGAGATAGAATCGAGTTTCAGGTTTCAAGTCTCAGGTTTCAAGTTTAGTGCGGTTGCATTTGAACTTGAAACCTGAAACCTTAAATTTGAAACTCGATGCTTTTAGAGAACAGGCTCGCATTCATTACCGGCGGCGGACGCGGGATTGGCCGTGCGATCGCACTTGCGTTTGCCGCCGAAGGCGCGAGTATTGTTGTAGCTGCGCGCACGCGAGCTGAAATCGATAAAGTCGCGAGCGAGGTAGTGAATCAATTCGGTGTCGAATCACTCGCGGTCGAATGCGATGTTGCGAACGCGGAAAGCGTCCTAAGCGCCTTTAGTGATCTTAAAGAGAAATTTGGCCGCGGGCCCGACATCGTAGTCAACAACGCCGGCATCGCTGAGACGGCGCTGTTCGTTAATACTGATGAGGCGCTGTGGGAATGTCACTTGAACATTAATCTCGGCGGAACGTTTCGTTGCACGCATGCGGGGCTGCCGGAAATGATCGAACGCGGCTGGGGCCGCATCATCAACATCGCGTCGATTGCGGGAAAGACTGGAGCGCCTTACGTGTCGGCGTACGCTGCATCGAAGCATGGCGTCCTCGGACTAACGCGATCACTGGCGCTTGAGGTCGCCGCGCAGGGGATCACGGTCAACGCCATTTGTCCTGGTTACGTCGAGACTGAGATGACGTCGCGCGGCATCGAAAACATTGTCGAGAAGACCGGCAAGTCAGCAGACGAAGCGTTGAAGATGCTCGAGAGGATGAGTCCGCAGAATCGGCTGGTCACACCAGAAGAAGTTGCGGCATTGGCCGTGTTGCTGGCGTCGGAAGACGGTCGCGGAATCAACGGCCAGGCGATTAATGTTGATGGGGGAACGGTGCTGTTTTGAAGTTTCAAGTTCGATTGCCGGCTCAACTTGAAACCTGAAACTTGAGACTTGAAACCGAATGATCGACAACCTCAACAATCTGCAACGCACGCATTCATGTGGCGCGCTGCGCAAAGAAAACGTCGGCGAGCGGGTGACGTTGATGGGTTGGTGCGCGCGGCGACGCGACTTTGGTCCGCTTACATTTATCGATTTGCGTGATCGTGATGGGATTACCCAGATCGTTGTCAACCAGGAGAGAGCGTCGCAGGCGCACGCGAAAGCCAAAGAGGTTCGCGGTGAATACGTGATCGCGGCGATTGGTGAAGTTGTTCTGCGAGATCAGAACTCGATCAATCCGAAATTGGCCACCGGCGAAATCGAAGTCCAGGCTGCCGAGATCGTTATTCTCAACGATGCGCGTCCGCTGCCGTTTCAACTCGACGCTTCGGACAACACGCTCGCCAGCGAAGATTTGCGTTTGAAGTATCGCTATCTCGATCTGCGCCGGCCGCAGTTGCAGGCGAACCTGCGCCTGCGTCATCGGATGATTTTGGAAATCAACCGTTACATGGACGAGCAGGGCTTCACGCATATCGAAACACCGAACTTGATCAAATCAACGCCGGAAGGCGCGCGTGACTACATCGTGCCTTCGCGAGTTCAGCCCGGAAAGTTTTTCGCTTTGCCACAATCTCCGCAGATCTTCAAACAGATTTGCATGATCGCCGGACTGGACAAGTACTACCAAATCGCGCGCTGTTTCCGCGATGAAGATCTACGGGCCGATCGGCAGCCTGAGTTTTCGCAACTCGATGTCGAAATGAGCTTCGCCACGACCGAGCAAATCTACGCGCTCGTCGAAGGGTTGTTCGCGCGGATCTTTCGCTTGATCGACGTTGATTTGCAGACGCCTTTTCCGCGTTTCACGTTTGCGGAAGTGACGCGACGTTTCGGCTCGGACAAACCCGATCTCCGGATCCCGGCGATGGAGTTGCAGGACTTTTCAACGGCGCTCGCGGAAACAACGTTCGCGCCGTACGCGTCTGTGCTGTCGTCGAAGGGCGAGATCAAAGGAATCGTCGTCAGCGGCGGCGCCACGATGTCGCGCAAGACGCTCGACGAACTACAGGAGTTTGTGAAGCGATACGGTGCGTCGGCGCTGGCCTGGATCAAGTTGGGCGATGAAGTCTCGTCTTCGCTTTTGAAAGCGCTCGGCAGCGACCAGGTAATCGATCTGGGGGGAATCGCCGGCGCGCAAAAGGGCGACGCCGTGCTGATCGTGGCCGGCAAATCGGATGTCGTCACGGCAAGTCTGGGCGCCCTGCGCAACGAAATCGCGAAACGCGAAAAACTGATCCCCGAAGGCGTGTACGCGCCGCTGTGGGTAACTGAATTTCCGATGTTCGAGTTTCACGAAGACGACGGCCGCTACTACTCCATGCATCATCCCTTCACGTCGCCGATGGACGATGACGTCCCGGTGTTTGAGCGCGCGGTCAATGGCGAGATTGAACTGTTCGGACAGATTCGCGCGAAAGCGTACGACGCAGTCATCAATGGAGTTGAAGTGGCGGGAGGCTCAATCCGGATTCACCGGCGCGACGTGCAGGCGCTCGTTTTCAAAGCGCTCGGCATGACGGAAGAAATAGCGCGCGCGCGCTTCGGATTCTTCCTTGACGCTCTGGCGTATGGAACTCCGCCGCACGGCGGCATCGCATCGGGAATCGAGCGCACGCTGATGGTGCTGGTGCCGACGGAAAACATTCGCGACGTGATGGCGTTCCCGAAAACTGCATCGGCGCAAGACTTAATGATCGACGCGCCCGGCGAAGTCGACGAGCGGCAGTTGGCAGAGTTGCGGTTGAAGATTGTGAAGGAGTGAGATCGATTCGGGTTGAGTGATCCCTGCGCGGGGCCGCGGGTTTTCGTCCCGGTTAAGGACGAAATATTTATAGAACTGAATTCCTCGAATGACCTCATTGATCTTTCTTGGCGGGGTTCTATAAATATCTCGCTCCTGGTGGAGCGAAGACAAAGCCTTCCGCTCATCAAACGGCGCCGTTACATTCGAATAACTGATGATTTCCGTAACACTGGAACAAGTCAGCGAAATAATCGCCCACGCTCGCGAAGCCGCGCCTCATGAATGTTGTGGCTTGATCGGCGGCACTACCGACGGCGTGGCGCGATCTATTTATCGAGCTCGAAACATCGCGGCTAATCCGCTGGTCACTTACGAAGCCGCGCCCGAAGATTTATTCTCAGCGCAACGAAAGATGCGCGAGCGCGAAGAAGAATTGATCGCCATCTATCATTCGCATCCACACGCATCCGATCCGCAACCTTCCGCCACAGACGTACGCCTTGCCTACTACCCATCGGCGGTTTACTTTATTGTTGGATTAACAAACGATGAACCTTGCCTGCGGGCCTTTCGCATTTCTGAAAGCGAGGGACGTTGGGAGGGTGTCGAATTCGAAATTGTCGACCAGGCGAACTGAACCGTAACAGCAAGGCGTTCGTAGAGAATTCTAATGGAGCCCAAGCGCAGCAAGTACGATACGAATCCGCTTGATGAAGGGGTCGCTAGCCGCGCGGACGAATCATTTGACCAGGCGAAAGTGGGGCGGCCGGGCCCGCCGACTGAAGAAGTGCTCGGCGGTCCAACGCGCGACATCGGTCGCACGGAAAATAAAGCTGCGCGATTGAATCCCGAAGCCGAAGCGCCGACGCGGCGCATTGATGATGAAGTGACTTCGTACCCATCGATCTTCGTGCCGCCGAAAGCTCCCGAGCCTCAATACTACGAGCCGCCAAAAATCAATCGGAACATTTATCAGCCGCCACCGGTTCCGCCGCCCAGCGTGTATCAACCGCCGCCTGTTCCAATCGCGTTCAAGCCCGGCTCGAACACGGTTGCAGGTCTCAACATTCCGGAACGATGGGCCAAGCTGCTGCCTTATATTCCGGGGTACATCGGCGCTATTGCGGCGGTAGTTGAATTGCTGCTCGTTCCGCGCGGAGAAACGAACACGCGCTTTCATGCGGCGCAAGGCTTGGCGTTGCAAATCACGATTCTGGTTGTCTCTGGCGCGTTTACGTTCCTGACTTTGATTTCGGGCAGCAATTTTGGCGCGGGAGTTTTTCGTTTCGCTGCGTTCATTTTTCTCATTGTCTCGATGATTCGCGCTTTCAAAGGCAAGCCGCATCACATTGCGCCGTTGGACGCTCCGAGAAAGTGGCTCGAAGAAAAGATCAAGCCGAAGAACTAAGGGATGGAAGCCCCGGCTGAGCTAAACCAAATCGGGCTGAGCGTGGAACGATTTCGGGCACTGAAATCTAAATCAACAAGTGATTTGCACCGTACGAGGTCACAGTTCGCTGGAGATACTGCAATTTCGTCGCAATGGCTTTCGTGGCACTGTGATTGATTCGCGAATTGGGCAAACGGCTTCAGCCAGAAAGCATCCAAGCCGAGGGATATTCGAGAGACAATCAAGGAGTTCGGAATGAAGAAATATTTTCAGAGGTCAAATGCATGGCTCGCTGCGCTCATCGCGCTGGCGATGTTTGCTATGCCCATCGCCACGCTGGGCCAGACGCAAATCAAACTACACAGCAACAAGTTCAGCCCCGCAGATGATGTCCGGTTGGGACGCCAGGCCGGCGCTGAGGCAGAGCAGCAGTTTCCTCTGTTGCGTGACGCTCAGGTCAGCGCGTACGTCGAACGAGTGGGCCAGCGACTGGTGGCGGCGATTCCACCCGAGTTCCAGCATCCCGAATTTCGTTACTACTTCAAAGTCGTAAACGCGAGCGACATCAATGCGTTTGCTTTGCCGGGTGGGCCGATGTACGTGAATCGCGGAATGATCGAAGCCGCGCGAACTGAAGGCGAGATGGCCGGCGTCATGGCCCACGAGTTAAGTCACGTAGCGTTGCGTCACGGCACTGCACAGGCGACCAAAGCTCAAAAGTATGCGGTTGGCGCGGGCGTCGCGGGAATTCTCGGAACGATCCTGACGGGCAGCACAGCCGCCGGGCAACTGGCGCAGCTTCCCGTCGGCGCTTACTTTTTACATTTCAGTCGTGATTATGAAACGGAGGCTGATTTGCTCGGCGCGCGCATCATGGCAAACGCGGGCTATGATCCGCATGACCTTGCCAACGTGTTTCAGACGCTTGAAAGACAAGGTGGCGGTGGCGGCGGCTTCTTGAGCGATCACCCGAGTCCGAAAAATCGCTACGCGCGTATCAACCAGGAAGCGCAATCCTTGCGCGTCAACACCGCCATGCGAACCGACAGCCGCGAGTTTTTCGGAATTCAAGAACGACTGCGAGGTTATCCGCGAGCGCAGACGATGGCGGAGATTCAGCGCAGCGGTCGTCGTTATCCAAATCAGGGCTATCCGAATCAGGGCGATCAATATCCGACCGGCGATCGCACGAACTATCCCGCCCCGAACGGCCGCGTCGACTATCCTTCGTCGCGTTACCGCGCCTATAACGAAGGAACATTCACCGTCAGTATTCCCGACAATTGGCGCGAGCTGAATCAGCAGCAGGGTTTGTGGTTCGCGCCGAACGGAGGCTATGGCTCGTCAGGCGGCCAGACTGTTTTCACTCATGCGGTGAATTTCGGAACGACGCAATCGCGATATCGCAATCTGCAACAGGCGACGAACGATTTCATCAACAGCCTGCAGCAGGGCAATGGCAACCTGCGCGCGCGCGGTAATTATCAGCGCATGGATGTCGATGGCCGTAACGGCGTGTTGCTGACGCTCGATAACGTGAACGAAGCGACTGGCCGCCCGGAGGTCGTGAACGTGGTGACGACGCAACTTCGCAACGGCGAGCTGTTTTATATGATCGCGGTCAGCCCGAGCGACGAATACAGCAGCTATCAGAATACGTTTCTGGCGATACTGCGATCGTTGCGGCTCAACGACTGACCAGGCGCATGCTGACAATTGCGCGCACACGCTCTGGTGCGCCGCGCTTGACACTGAACTAGGCGCTATCTATAGTTTCACTTTCGCGCTCGCAGCAATGCGGGCGCTTTTATTGAGAATTAACGGAGATTTTTCGCAATGCCTAATCACAAATCAGCAGAGAAACGCGTTCGTCAAACCGAGCGCCGGCGCGTCATCAATCGACACAATCGCACCAAGCTGCGGACTTCAGTAAAGAACCTGCGCAGCGCTTTGGGCGGCAAAGACAACACGGAAATTGGCGCGTTGTTGCCGAAGACGATCTCAGAGATCGACAAGGCTGTGCAGAAAGGCGTGCTGCATCGCAATGCGGCCGCGCGTCACAAATCGCGTTTGACCGCGCGAGTCAATCAGGCAGCAGCGAAGTAGCTTACGGACCGCTTGCCGTGGCAGGCGGGTCAAAACATTTCGGTTTTGAAGGGCGGATCGATTTATTCGGTCCGCCTCTTTTCTTTTTGTTTGGAGGAAAAGACGATGAACTATTTCAAAGACGAAGCAGAACTCGGCGCGTTGGTGCGCGGGTTCGAAATGTGCACGATTCATCCTGCGGAGTTCAAACACTATCAGCATCTTGCCGTTGCGCTCTGGTACGTCGCGCACTTTCCCGATCGCGAGGCAAGCGACAAGATGCGAAACGGAATTCAGAGACTCGCCGCCGCGCACGGCAAAATGGGTTACCACGAAACGATCACGATGTTCTGGTTAGAGATTGTGCGAAGGTTCTTCGCTGAGGCCTCGCCTCGCAAATCGATATTGAACCTCGCGAACCGGCTGGCGGCAAAGTTCGCCGATAAGAATGTAATCTACGAGTACTATTCGGCGGAAGTGTTGGATTCGGCAAACGCGAAAGCGGACTGGGTCGAACCGGATCTCAAGCCGTTTGAAGAAATCCCCGAAGAATTCAAATCAATAACTCGCACACCAGCATCTCAACCTGCATGCGTGGAGTAGCCTTCGAAGTCTTGATCGCGAGATCGGTTTCCGCGATCCGTTGCAGCGCATGTCTTAGCTTTGTCGCATCGGTCCGCCTCAACATAGAAAGATAATCGCCCTGTTTGAACGGAGGCACGCGCACTTCGCTGAAGATTTCTCGCGGCTGCGCCCCGCGATCGAATAACTCTTTGGCCATCGCCAGTCGACGAAAAGTTCCCGCGATGATGCCCGTCAGCAGCACCGGCTCAACGCCGTCGTCGAGAAAATCGCGCAGCACTTTCATTGCGACGCGCCCGTTGCGCGAGACAATTCCATCGGTCAAATCCCAGTTCATGTGCTCGCGCGAACGACTGACCAGTTGATCGACGAGTTCCAGCGTGATCCGGCCCGAAGGTAACGCGGCGATGGCGAGCTTGTTCAGTTCGTTCGTCAAGGTCAACAGATCGCTGGCGACGACTTCGATCAAGCGACGACCGGCCTCTGGTTCGATGTCGGCATTGAGAGTTTTCAGGTGCGCTTTGATCCAGGCGGGCAGCTCTTTCGATGGCAGCGGGGCAAACTCGTAAGCGGTGCCGGCCATCAGCTTCTTACCAAACTTTTTTCGCTTGTCGATGTCGTCGCCGACAAAGATCATCACGGTCGTTTCAACCGGACGCTCGAGATAAGCGAGCAAAAACTCTTCGTCTGCTTCGCGCAGCCGGCTGAAGTTTCGCAGACGCACCACGCGCCGCTCAGACATCATCGGCAGTTGCTCAGCCGCGGCGATCGCGTCGCGCACGTCATTGCTGAAAAGATTGAATGATGAATCGTTGAATTCGCGCAGCAGCGTCCCTTGCAGAGCTGCGTCGGCGATCGCGCGCGCCGCCTGATCGCGCAGAAAAGTTTCGGCGCCGTAGAGATAATAGAAGGGGTCGATCTGGCCCTGCTTCAGCGACTGTTCCAGATCTTTGCGAGCGCGGGCGGGCACTTATTCCTTCACTCCAAATCCGTTCACCAGCGTTGAGACGATCGATTCGGCAAAGCTGCGCGCGATACGCATGACCGCCGGGTCTTCTTCGTTGAAGAAATTGCGCGGGTCGTTAGCGAATTCAAACTCGCCGCGAAAAACAAAATTCTGATTGTCGTAAAGCACGCGATTGTCATGCTGATCGCGAACGGTTACCGCGGCGGTAACTGTCACTTCAAAAATTCGCGCGCGGCCTTTATCGTCCAGCAAAACGCCGGAAAATCCAAAGCTCTTCACGACGCCGTCGATGACCGCGTCGGCGCCTTCGCGCTCGCTCTGCACTTTCAATCCATGACCGCGGCGAATCAACTCGTTCACCACGGCTTCCGTGAAGCGATGCTCGATCTTGTAGCGCAGCGCGTTGTTTTGAAATGCAGGAACCGCGACCGTTTTGATATGCGACGGCAGTTGGCTTTTAGTTACCGGTTTGTAGCATTCGCCGAAGCCGGAAACGCAGACAAGCATTGTAAGAAGTGCGGTGACGCGTGCGAATTGAACCGCCAAGTTCCTCCTCCGTGTTGCAATTAGCCGCATGAGATGCGGCATTGTCGCCCAAACCGCCACAAATGGGCAACTTTAGTTGCTCCGCCAGTAGCCAAGAATTCTGTCCTTGCCAACCACAGAAACGAGTATGATGCCGCATCTGTGGCTTACGGCAGACGGTAACCAATCTGGAGGTTTGCGGCTATGGCCGAGCAGAACCAGCCTGATGGCTCTGATAATCCAACCACTGCTGAACTTGAACGTCAGAAGCTAACTCTCGAAATAGAGAAACTAAGACAGCAAAACCGTCTGATTGAAAGAATCGGCACGTTTGGCCCAGCGCTGACCACACTGGTTGCTGTTGCCGGGTTGTTCCTCAGTTTTCTGAGTTTGCAAAGCGCACGACAAAGTGAAAACGAAACCCGGGCGCTCGACCGCGCAAACCGGATCCAAAATCAAATCAAGGCTGACAAAGAAGCCATATTGAAGTTTCCAGTGAATGAGGAAATCTCTCCAAGCGGAATCGGATTCCTTATCGACGACCTCAAGACATTAATCGCGCAGCTGGGCAAGGACCCGATGAATAGCGCGGACCGGAAGCAAGCGGAAGCTGATACAACCAATTTGCTAATAGATATGGCGTGGAGTTTTCAGTACGATCAAGCCAAGCACTTCAGCTTTGACTATTATGCGGTCAGCCGCTGGAGTGCCTATCGCGAATGGTGGAAAACTCATCCGGGCGAGCATCTGTATTTTCTTGAGAACAAGTACCATTCCGAGATTACCCGGCTTCGCAACGAGAAGCCGCCGTGCATTGAAAAAATGAACTACAAAACGGGCACAACGATTCTCGCCTTCGACAAGGCAGATCAATGTAACGAGGAGTTGATCGGCGCTTTGGTATACTCGCACGGCCAACATTTAATAGTCCTGCTCGAAGCGCACCAGTCAGATTCGTTTGAAAAAGAATTGCAAGCATTGGCGCGCCTTACCAATTCAGACTTCGCAACAACTTTCGCAAAGACGCTCCAGAAAAAAGGAGAGCCATGAACGCGCCCATTCCGATCGGCCCAACCTTGTCCCGCATCGGCCAAATCTTTGTGAACGTGAAAGACCTCGAGCGCGCGATCGCATTTTATCGCGAGACTCTGGGGATTACTTTTTTGTTTCAAGCGCCGCCAAACATGGCCTTCTTTGATTGCGGCGGGATTCGGCTCATGCTGGGAATTGCCGATCGACCTGATCTCGATCATCCGGCCTCGATCATCTACTACAAAGTCGACGACATCGAAAAAGTCTACGAGGTCCTTAATGCCCGCGGCGTCGAATTCATCGTCAAGCCTCACCTGGTCGCGTCAATGCCTACCTATGATCTGTGGTTGGCTGACTTCAAAGATTCAGAGGGGAATTTCCTGGCGCTGATGAGCGAAGTGCCGAAGGAAGTTGCGTAATTTAACCATGCCGGCCAGCGAAAATCTGCCAGTCGTCGTGGCGCGGCTGGCTAAATTTTACGGCACGCCAAAGCCTCCAAGCACAACCGATCCCTTTGAACTAATCCTGTTCGAGAACGTCGCGTATCTCGTCACTGACGAACGCCGCGAAGAAGCTTTCAATCTGCTGCGCAAAACCGCCGGGACAAAGCCACATCAAATCCTGGCTGCTGCGAACAACATTCTCTTGAAAGTTGTGGATCTCGGCGGCATGCAACCGGAAAAACGTGCCGCGCGTTTGCGCGAGATCGCATTGATTGCGATGAATGAGTTCGGCGGTGACTTGAGCGAAGCTTTGAAACTGCCGCTGCCGAAAGCGAAGAAAGCGCTGCAAAAGTTTCCCAGCATCGGCGAGCCCAGCGCCGAGAAGATCCTGTTATTCACGCGTTCGTATCCCGTGCTTGGCCTGGATTCGAATGCGTTGCGCGTACTTCTTCGTTTGGGATTCGGCGAGGAAAAAAAGAATTACAGCGCGAGCTATCGCTCGGTCCAGGAAGCAATTAAAGATCAACTAGGCGACGATTATGAGTGGTTGATTAATGCGCACCTTCTACTACGTCACCATGGAAAAGAATTGTGTAAGACGACTCGGCCACGGTGCGAAAAGTGTCCGGTGAGGAAAAGTTGCGCTTACTATGCTCGTGTCAGAACCGCGAGCGGTAGCGACCGGATCAGGCGAGAGCGTGGCAAGTCTAAGGCGACTCTTTGATCCGGTCGCTACCGCTCCTCCCGGTTCTGACCCCTGTCTCTCGACCACCAAACTCAATCCCATAATCAGATAAAAAATCATTACGACCTCGGAATCGCCCCAGTTGTAATGCACCATTCCGCTCGTCATAAATCCGAGCAGTCCGCCTAAGGCGCCCAGCACGATTCCTTTCTCGATCCAATTTTCCGGCAGGATGCGGCGACGAGTTCGCCAAAGCGTTGCGGCGTAAGTTCCCAACAGGATCAACCAAACAATCAGCGTCGGCACGCCGCGTTCGAGCGCGATCTGCAAATAGTCGGAATGCATGTGGCCCATCGGGAGCTTGCCGCCCTCGAACAGATCCCATTCGCGCCAATGCGCTTTGATTGAATCCATGCCCACGCCAATGGCGAGATGGCGAGGATTGCTCGTGAGCAGATGAAAACCTTCGCGCCAGATTTTTTGTCGCCACACGATCGAATCGTCTTTTTGATCGACGAAACCGACGTTGCGTTTTTGATGAAGCACAAACAAACCGGCGAGCACAACGGGAATTGCGCACAAGCCAACCAGGATCAGCGCGCGCCGACTCAAGCTTAACGTGGCAATCAAGATCGCCGACAATAAGAACGAAAGCCATGATGCACGCGTGACCGACAGCAGCAGCGCGCCGCAAATGGTGGCGATTGCCGCGCCCACCAGCAAACCATTGCGACTTTTCTTTATCGGCAACGCCACGAACAATCCGAGCGCCAGCGAGCCGATTAGTTGCAGACTCTCGGCATAGGTCGTCCAATGATTGTAGAAACCAGTCGCGCGACGATCGCGACCGCTCGACCAGCGCTGAATCCCGAGGCGTTCTTCGGCCGTCGCCCCTGGCAATAAATGTCCTCGCGGCATTTCAAGTTCCGCAATCCATTCCACTCGATAGATGCGAACCTTTACTGGTGTCGTGCCAGACGATTGATCGAGGGCGTTTACTAATTGATCGAGATTTCGCAGCGTTTGTCCGTCGATTTCTTCCAACGTGTCGCCGCTCATGATCGGTATGCTTTTGTTCTGCGTGCGGGATACGAGCCGTGATTCGGTGAGCGGACTGTTAGTACGCGCAGAATCTTTGGCGAGCGAATATTTTCCGCGAACAGGTAGACGATCGTGAAAAGCGATGCTGCGCGCAGCTTTCCGATCGAAACCGACGGTTCGTAAGAAAGAAACGACGACAGTCCGGTGAGCAGAAAGAATCCAAACATCGGATAGTCGATCGGCGTGCGATAGAGCTTGGGCCGCGGCCAAACCAAAAAGCGCAGCAGCCAGAAAAGCATTCCCAGCATCCACGCGGTCTGCGTCGCCGCGATTGAATTTGGCGCCGCGATGACGAATAGAAACATCGCTGCGACAATCGTGCGTTCCAGCCAGAGGCCGAGTGGTCCTGGGGCGATTTCGCGTTCTGGTCGAATGATTTCCCTGTGTCCTCTGCGGTTGATTTCGTTTAGAATCCGGTCGCTCGGATTATATTCGACCTTGACGGAAACCACATGCCACGACTGATTGCCGGACTTGCTCTAATCGTAATCGCCACCAGTGCGAACTACTCACAAGTCAAAACCGTTGCCGAATACATGCAACAGGTTCAGGCTCTAACGGAGCGCGCTGATCTCAAAGCTGCAAACGATTACATCGATCGACATCATGCTGAGATTTTGCGCGAATGGATCGCTATCACGGAAATCAATGCGCCTTCCGGTCACGAGCAGCAACGGGCGAAATACATCGAGAGCCTGCTACGCAAGTACAAGCTAGACGATCTTCATTACGATTCAGCCGGCAATTTGATCGCCGTGCGTAAAGGCACGGGCGGCGGACCAGTCATTGTTTTCGATGCGCACATGGACACCGTCTTTCAGTTGGGACTGGCAATCAAAGCGACGATTCGCGAAGGCAAAATCTACGCGCCCGGAATCGGCGACGACACGCGCAACGTCGAAGCGCTGCTGGCGACGATCCGAGCACTGAACGAAGCAAAGGTTAAAACGAAAGGCGACCTGGTGTTCGTCTTCACGGTCGAAGAAGAAACCACTTTCAAAGGCGTGAAGGCCTACGTCGAGGCGAACAAAAGCAAGATCGATCAATACATCGCGCTCGACGGCGGCTACGAAGGATTCACCTACGCCGGCATCGGCATCAATTGGTATCGCCACCATTTTATCGGGCCGGGTGGGCACACTCGCTCGCGCACGCCACCTTACTCAGCCACGCTGCCGGTTGCCCGCGCAATCGAGCGAATTTATCAGTTAGCCGTGCCCACTAATCCGTCGTCGAATCTGAACATCGGCATGTTGGGCGGATCGGACGTTGTGAATGCGAAAGCTTCTGACGCGTGGTTTACGGTCGATCTGCGCTCGACTTCGAATGAAGTGATTGCCGATCTGGAAAAGCAGATCAAAACAATTCTCGATGAAGAAGCGGCGCGCGCTGGGATGACGATTAAGACGGATGTGATCTCGACCTCGCCGGCGGCTTCGATTCCCGGTCACCGCGATTCATATCTCGTGCGCATGGCCGAAGCCGTGCATCGCGTAGCGGGTTTCGATCCACCGATCACGAACGCGGGATCTAACAATTCGAGCGCGGCACTGCTCGCCGGGATTTCTTCCATCTCAACCGGCGCCGGTCCCTGCGACGGCTCGCACAGTCTGGCCGAGAACTGCGAAATCGAACCGTTTTACAAAGGGATCAAGAAAACTCTGTTGTTGGAAGTGGCATTAGCGGGAGTTGAGTAGTGTTTCATGTCCGAGAGAGTCCCGTAGGGACGAAATATTTATAGACACAAGTTGGATTGATTAACCCCAGCCCATTTATGGGCATGATATTTCGCTCCTAAAGCAGCTTTGGATTTTATTTACTCCTGGGTTCCATAAATATTTCGCCGCCACGCGGCGATGAGAGCGTTCGACCTTACAGTCGGGCTATTGCGCGGTACTTCCTCGCGACGACCGAAGAAACAAAACGAGCCCGACCTTGCGATCGGGCTCATCGAACAACTCAATCAATTAAGAGAACGATCAATACCCGCGATACCCGTCCTCGTAACCATTCTCGAAGCCTTCCCGATAGTAGCGGCGATATAACTCTTTATCGCCGAGCTTTGAGCTGTAATCCGTCGTCGCATTACGGTAGTCGCTAATGTCGTTATAGTTTCGGCGACGTCCGCGCCGCGCGTCGTCGCGGCCGTATTTGTTGCCGGCGTTATAACCGGCATTCAAGGCCGTCTGCCGCAACTGATAAGAGCCGCCGTATTGTTCATAGCGATTCCAATCACGTCCGCGGCGGTCATTATTATCACGATCTCGATTACGATCTCGATCGCGGTCGCGATTGTCCTGGCCGGTGCGATCGTTCCGATTGTTGTAGTGGTTCGGATTCTCGGTGTCGTATCCGCGCTCGAACGCTAAACGGTAATAGCGTCGATAAAGATCGCGATCGCCCAAGCGCGAACTATAATCATGCGTCGCGTCGTTGTACGCGCTGAAATCTGAGTAGCTGCGATAGCGATTTCGCGCGCGATCGTTGCGGCCTTCTTTCGACCCTTCGTTGTAACCGGCGTTCAGCGCCGTCTCACGAAGTTGGTAGCCGCCGCCCCAGTTTGGATAACCATCCCAGTTACGGCCGCGTCGTTGCGCGCCGGCGGAAGTTGCCGCCATTCCAATCACCAGGAGAGAGAAAATTGCCAAGTAAATCTTAAGTAGATTACGTTTCTTCATGGTGCCTCCTATATGTCCAATGGGGATGAGTCAATTGTAACGTAGGACGCGAGGTGAAGGTTAGCGGGTTGCCACGCGTCAGATGGATTCAGATTGTCGAGTTGTGCATCTTCAGAGATTAATCGAATTCGCGCTTCGGCGTTTCTTGTTCAGCGCCGACGTGGCCGACTTCAATTTTAGCGCGCGAATAGTTCTCGCCCTTCATCGGCTCGCCGGCGATTCGGCGCAGCATGGCGATCTGACCGATATGAGTCAAAGCATCGGCAACCGGTCCCTGGAAGAGTCGCTCGCAGTTAGCGTCAAGCGCAGCGTCTGAAGCCAGATAGTCGTCGAAACTCTTCAGCGCGGCGTAAAAGCGCGCGACTTCAGCTCTCCATTCGAGCGGTTCCGCGTTGTTCCACGTCTCGGTTCCTTTCGCGATTGACAACGCCCAGTCGAGCAAGTCGCCAACGTGGGCGAGAATCTGTGCCGGCGTGCGCGTCGTTTCGGATGCTTTGAAGTCTGCGAATGAATCATGCGCATCGCGCACGGCTTTCCCGCCACGATAGGCTAGGGTCGCGACCGTGTGTCGCAGCATTTCACGTTTGGGATCTGAATTCTGCGTTGCCATGGAGTCCTATTGAGCTATTTCCCGAGTACGATGTCTATTCCCGACAGTACAAGGCCAAGTTGGCTCCTCGACAGTTTTCCCGTGCGGTCACTGAGAAGATTTTTATCCAGAGTAACAATCTGCGAGACGTTTGCCACTGAGTCCTTTGGAAGACCTGATGAACGCGAGGACAACAACACATTACCGGGCGCGTCGGTCCACTTCAGATTGCTGGTGAGGGGAACGCAAACGACAGTCGCGATGTTGCTTCGGTTAAAAGAATCGCTTTGCACCACAACAACTGGCCGGCGAAAGCCGGGACCTGATCCGATTGGTTTCGGCAAGGCGGCCCACCAGATTTCTCCCTGAGCAACTACCATTCGATTCTTTCGAGCACACGCCGTGAGGCGGCGGACGTGAAGTCCTCGTGATGAAGACCAACCTCCGCGCAGACCTTGTTCATGGTTTCGGTAACGTGATCGGGAGCATGACGCGCCACATATTCGGCCAACGCATTGCTGAACAACTCGCTGCGAGATTTTTTCATTCGCCGAGCGAGCCGTTCAGCTTTGGCGAATACTTCATCCGGAATTGATACGGCAGTTTTCATACCGCGAGTATAACCGAAGCGCGTCAGCGTCTCAATACGCATCCTCGCCGCGCCACATGACCGGCAGCGTCTGCAAAATGATCTTGATGTCGAGCAACACCGACCAGTTTTCTATGTAGTACAAATCCATTCGCACCATTTCATCAAACGGCAGTCGATTGCGACCCGATACTTGCCACAGACCCGTGATGCCCGGCTTCATGTCCAGCCGCTTGCGATGCCAAAGCTGATAATTTTCAACCTCATAAGGAATCGGCGGCCGTGGGCCAACGATGCTCATGTCACCACGCAGCACGTTGAATAGCTGCGGCAGCTCGTCGAGACTCGTCTTCCGCAAAATTCTCCCGAGTCGCGTGATCCGTTCATCCGTGGGCAGCTTGAAAACCGGACGGTTGTCATCGCCTAAATTTGAATCAGGCCGCCCATTGATATACGCGCGCTGGTACTCGCGATGCGGACGATCGTCGACGCCCGGATGCATCGTGCGAAATTTGAAGAAGAGAAAGATCCGGCCATCCATGCCGACGCGTTCCTGTTTGTAGAACACAGGGCCACGCGAATCGAACTTGATTAGCAATGCGATCAGCAACCACAACGGCGACAGCAATCCGAGCGCGAGGATCGCAATCGCGAGATCGAAAGTGCGCTTCACGATTCGGGCGGCGCCGGAGAGTGGCGAGCGAAACAGCGTGACCATTGGCAGCGATCCGACTTGGTCGATTTCGGTTTTGCTGGGCAAGCAATTCAGCAGCGTCGGCGCGATCCGAAATTCGACACCGCGCCGGCGGCCGGTTTGAATCATCACGTCGAATAAAGCTTCACCCGGAACATTCGGATCGGAAATGATCACTTCGTTAGCTTTCGATTCTCGAATGGCTTCCGGCAAAGTCTGGAGATCGCCAACGACCGGAACGCCTTCGAACGTCGCTACCGGCGAAACCGCGGGCCCGGTTTCGACGATGCCGATCACGCGATAACCGAGTTCGGGCCGCGCGCGCATCTCGTTTATGAACAGCGCGGCTTCCGGTCCGCGGCCGACTATAAGGGTTGGAATCAGATTGATCCCGCGCCGCCGCATTAGGATCTGACCGCTACGAAATAACATCCTCAGGGCGCCGATGCTCGCCACCACAAGCAAAAAATCGACGAGAAAAATTCCGCGCGAGTACGAGAAGGTGCGATACGCCACACCGCCGCGATACATGAAGGTCGCGGCCACGATCAACAACGATCCAATTGCGGCGGCTTTGAAGACGCGCGCCAGATCGTCGACGAACGAAAACTCGCCACGCACTCGATACAGGTCGTAATAGCGATTTAGCAGCAGCCGAATTGGAATGACGAGAGGCAGCAGCACCGCATAAGGAGCAAACTCGCGGCTCCAGTTCAACCTGCCGCTGGCGGTGCGTTGAACGATCGAGTTGTAATGGCGGACGTAGAACGCGGCCAGAAACGAAAGCGACGTCAAAGCGATGTCCGCAACCATAAGCGAACTCTTCACCAACGGCACGACCCAGCGCGGCGCGCGCGCGGCAACGCGGACGGCGCGCGGGGTGGTGATTTCCTGGACGAGCGATTCAGCCTTCATCGGAATCAGCGCCATGATCGGCTTGCTCGGACGAATTAATCAAGTGCCTATCATATGACATGTACTTTACCCTCGTTGTCTAAAAGATCTGATCGAGTATGAGTCCGGCTAACTGAACTTTTACGCGCGTAGAATGTCTCGGATCGCGTGAGGACTTCTTTTGAACCGCGATCTGCTTCACCCTGGCGTCAGAATCGATCTTTTGCAGCCGCCCTTCCTGCACCAACTCTTCATCGATCGCGGCCCACTTGCCGGCGTAGACGCTCGCGGCGGGGACGCCCAACACAGCGGCTTCGCGATTCATCGTGCCGCCGGCGCTGATCACCAGATCGGCGGCGGCAATTAAGTTCGATCCGTCGAGAGCTTCGCGCGGCATGATCATGTTCTGCAACTTGCGCGATCCCAGTTCATCGCGCTGCGCGTCCGAGCGTGGCAACAGAATGATCTTGACGTTAGGTTGAGAGTCCAAATGCGCCAGCAACTCAGCGAACAGTTCGTTTTCGAATCGATGATAGAGCGCCTCGCGCGCGGGGGGACGAGCTACCACGAGCACCTCCTGCTCTGCAACGCCTAGTTTGAGCAACGTTGCCGGGAAGGTTGGATCGGGTTCGAAATCAGAGAGGTAAACGTCTTCTTTTATCCCGTCGTAACGCTTCACTTTGCGCAGCGACGCGCCGTACTTGCGCAGCTCTGCGGCCGGAAACGCGCGGGGCACGATCACACGCGACGCCAGACGAAACGCGAGATGATTCGCCGGTTGATGTTCGTAGTCCATCATCGTGACGCTCTTAATTCCGAGCACCGCCGCGGCAGCGATTTGCGCGTACGAATTGTGACTGACGGCGAGATCGATGCCGCGCCCGCGCGCCCATTTGCGCAGCGCCGCCGCGCGCCCGACGAGATTGCCGGCTTTGCCGGTAATCGATCCGCCGCCATGCCCGCCAATGACGTGCGGCAACATGCCCGCATTGGCTGCCAGCTCAACTGTCTGCGCGAAATCGCGCGCGGTGAGTTCAACCTGATGACCGCGTGAAGTGAATTCCGGAATCAGCGCATGAAAGAAAGGAACATGCGGCGAGTTGGCGAGATCGATCCAAATACGCATCGATTATGAATTAGCGAGTTTGAAATGAGCCACAGATGAACACGGATCTACGCAGATCAGAACTAAGCCATTTCATATCTGTGTCTATCTGTGCTCATCTGTGGCTGGCTCTATTCCGCAGCAACAACCGGATTTCTCAGCGTGCCGAGTTTTTCGATCTTAACTTCAAACACGTCGCCGGGTTTCAGCACCACCGGGGGCTTACGAAAGATTCCCACACCATCCGGCGTGCCGCTACAAATCACGTCACCGGGCTCGAGCGTGATGCCCTGCGATAAATACGAAACCAGATAGGCAACCTTGAAAATCATCTTCGAGGTGTTTGATGACTGCATCACTTCGCCGTTCAGCACGCCCTCGATTTTCAGCGCCTGCACATCCTGAATTTCGTCGCGCGTCGTGATGAATGGACCAAGCGGCGCAAAAGTGTCGAGCCCCTTGCCCCGAGTCCATTGACCATCGCCGAATTGCAGATCGCGCGCACTGACATCATTGATGAGCGAATATCCGAAGATATACTTGGGCGCTTCCGATTCGCCGACTCGCTTTGCAGTCCGGCCGATGATTACTGCCAGTTCAGCTTCGTAATCGATCTGCTTGCTGATAGGCGACAACACGATTGGCTTCTTATGCGCGCTCAAAGCGTTTGTCAGCTTGTTGAAGAGCAGCGGCGCCTTCGGCAGATCCGCTCCGCCTTCGGCAGCGTGCTCGGCATAGTTGCGTCCGATCGCGAGAATCTTGCTGGGATAAACCGCCGGCAAGAACTCGATCGAATTGATTGAGTAAGCGACAGTTTGAGCCGAGCCTAATTACTTCGATCATGCTGTTCGCCCGAAGCAGCCAATCGGCCACGGCTATTCCGGCATTCTTAACGGCGCGCGCAAGTTCCGCGACGCAAACCAGACGATCGCCAATCAGCATTCCCAATCTCTGCTGATCTGAATCCTTGGTTTTGAATTGGGCCAGTTTCATCTACGCAGCTCCCGGGTTGTTTTTATATCATGACCGGCGGTTTCGATGTATGAGGGGAAACAGATTCACTGCGCGCGTCCCGCCGCTCGAGGAAAATCGTGATGAGTTTTTTGGAAGTGACGACGGAAGTCTTACGTTAGCAACCGGACGGACGCCAAGCGATATAGCAAATGAAATTACGAAGGGCGGGCGAATCGCTAATTCGAATCGCCCGGAGCGTTCTGTGCTTGTTCGTTAGAAGCTTTCGGATCGTACGGCGTGGCGATGAACTTCTTCGCGACCGACTGCGCATTGTCGTAGTTGCTGCCGGCTTGCACCGCCTTCTGATATTCGTTCACCGCTTGCGGGCGCATGCCTTTGGCGTCGAAAGCGTTGCCGCGTTTGATGCGCGCCCACGTGTCGATCCATTCAGGTTTGCTGCTGGCCGCATCCAGCGCTGCCTGGAAGTTGTCGAGCGCGAGTTGCCAGTTTTTCTGTTCCAAGTAAATCAAACCGAGGTTGTAATAGACCCACGCGTTATTTCGATCCAGCTTGAGCGCCGATTCGAGTTGCTGTTGCGCTTCGGCGTATTGGCCGTCTTTGAAAAGCTCGATGCCGCGACGCGCGACGATCGAAACTTTCAGTTCGTCTGACATCCGCAGAATCTTATCGTTTGGATCGACTTCCGCGCTGATCGGCTGGCCGTTTGATTCGAAGTCAAAGTCTTCGCTTCGGCCGTCGAGATACAGGATTTTCGTTTGCGAATCGCCTTCGGAATGCAGAGTTATTTCTATCGGCATGTGCAAGTTGTCAAAGTTTTGGCGCACCGTGCCGCGCGTGCGGAATTTACCGGCGCGCGTGCGAATGATTTGATAATCGACGCTGAATTCCGGCACCCCCGTGCCTTCGACCCACTGCGCGAAAAAGTAGCGCATGTTCTTGCCGGCGACCTGAGAAGTCAGCCGTTCGAAATCGTCGATCGAGGCGCTCTTGTTTCGATACTGCTCGAAGAATTTTTTGAGCAACTGACCAAACTGTTGTTTGCCCATCGTCTCGCGCAGCATGCGATAGACCATCGCGCCTTTATAGAAAACGATCGATTGGTACGCAGCTGATTGATCGTCCAGAGCCGCCGGCGCGCGCACAATCGAGGAAGTCTGCTCGAAGGTCAACGCGCGTTCCTGTTCTTCACGCTGCGCGGCATCGAGCGGCGCGCCGTCGAGCGTCGATTCGCGTAGCGCGAACGCGCTCCACTCGGCGAGGCCCTGCGAAATCCACGAATCGTCGAACGATTTTAGTCCGACTGTTTGTCCCCACCATTGATAAGCGACTTCGCGTTGCAGGCGTTCTTCCGATGAAGCTTTCGCGGCATCGAAAAGTTTCGAAGACAGGAACAAAATTCCCGGTCCCGAATAGGCCTCCATCGTTTCATCATCGGTCTGGCCGATGATCAGACGCGAGCCGAAGGCCGGTGCTCCATACTCGTTCGTGTAGAACTCGAGCGCGTGGCCCATCAACTCGCCGTAACTCGTGATGCGATTTTCGCTGCCCGGCTTGACGAAAAACTGCAGTTCGTACTTGCCCATGCGCAGAGACTTCACGACGTATTGGCCCGCGATGAAGTTTCCGACGAGCACTGGCGTCTTGTTAACAAAATGAAAACGGGTTGTGCCGTTCTTGGCATCGACCTGCGGCGTCACCGCCTCGTCGCTAATGCCGCCAACCTGTACTCCGGTCGGCACGATCATTGTGATATCCGCGGTCGCGCGATCCGCTGCGTAGTCGTGAAACGGAAACCATCGCGACGCGTACATGAGGTATGAACCTTCCGGTCCAACATAGGCCAGACGCTTGTTAGCCAGCGGTCCGCCTTCAGGTGAAGTCAACGCGCCGCTCCAGCGAATACGAATGGTCGTGGGTTGATTCGGCTGGATCACCTGGCCCAGATCGATCCTTACGTTAGGGCCGAGCGAGCCGGCGCCGACTGCATCCTGCACAAATCCAGTCAGGGCCTTGCTGTCTTTCTCGACGCTGTCGACGTGCAGCGATCCGTTCAACTCGAAAACAACCGAACGCGTGGCCTCCAGCGGCACAAACGTGATGTCCGCGCCGGCACGCAACGTGTGTTCGTCCGGATTCAACTGGGCTTCAATGCGATAGTTCTGGATGTCGTAACGCGATCCGGCCGCAGGCTGTTGGGCCATCGCGCCAAAGGTGATTCCGAGAATCACCGCCAGCGCCGCCGCGCTATTGGAGAGAATTTTCGTAAACATATGGGCGATCGATTTCCTGTTGGACATTATAGTTCGACGTAATCTTGCCAGCCAGCTTCAGAGATAATTGCAGGCGGTCGATGCCGAGAAGCTTCCGTCTTGCCGGTCGAACCAGGGACACTGAAAGCTTCTTGAACAACCCGTGGGCAACCTTGGGCACGGTCTTGGATGGCTGAGAGACAAGTGCGGTTGGCTGATGCTTTGGCGAAAACGCAACCGCCTGCCGCCTCGTGTCTGGCTTTGCGGTTTTTCTCTGCGGCTTTGCGCCTCGGCGTGAACTCTGCTGCGCGGAAGGTCATTCACGCAGAGACGCGAAGGCAGCCCTGACCACGCAAAGCCAAACTGAGATACTACCGGCCTCCCGCCTTGACACCCTCGAATCATCTGAATACAGTCACTTCGCTTCAGTCCCTGGACCGCTGAAACGGTTGTTGAAAACCGTCCCGTCGGCACACAGCCAGATTAGATTCCAAAAGGAGTTTTCTTATGAAATTTCAACTAAAGTTTGTCGGGCTCATCTTTATACTGGCGTTCGCGGCGGTCACATTCGCGCAAAGCCGTAATCCTCACGTCGATTTGAAAGAGACGCGACTCGCGAACGGCCTGCGCGTGATCACGGTTGAGGATCACAACGCGCCGGTCATCGCCGTGAATGTCAGCTATAACGTCGGTTCGCGTAACGAAAAGCCGGGCCGCACCGGTTTCGCGCACTTGTTCGAGCACATGATGTTTCAGGGTTCTGAGAACGTCGGCAAGTCCGAGCATTTCATCCTGGTCTACAACAATGGCGGCACCATGAACGGTACTACTAACGAAGACCGCACGAACTATTTCGAGGGGCTGCCGTCGAACCAGCTTGACCTGGCGTTGTTTCTCGAAGCCGATCGGATGCGCAGTCTCGCTGTCACGCAGGAAAATCTCGACAATCAACGCAACGCAGTTCAGGAAGAGCGCCGCATCGGCTTGGACAACGCTGCCTACGGAAAAAGCGGTGAGATGCAACAGTCGCTGATGTACGACAACTTCGCTTACAAGCACGACACGATCGGATCGATGGATGATTTGAACGCGGCGTCAGTCGACGACGTGCGTGCCTTTTTCAAAATGTACTACGCGCCGAACAATGCGGTGTTGACGCTGGTCGGAGATTTCAAACCGGCGCTCGCGCTCGCGCTGATCAAGAAAAACTTTGAGAGTATTCCACGCCAGCCCGACCCGCCGGCGGTTGACATGACTGAGCCGGATCAGAAGGCTGAACGCCGCGCTTCAATCGACGATCCGTGGGCGCGTGCGGCGCGCATCTCGATCGCGTACAAGACAGTTCCGGGCAACACGGCGGATTTCTATGCGCTGCAAGTGTTGGGCAACGTGCTGGGCGGCGGTGTCAGCTCGCGGCTGAATCAGAAACTAGTTCGCGAAAAAGAGATGGTGACGAACGCGAACACCTTCGTTCAGGAAATGCGCGGCGTCGGTGGCTTCTACATCATCGCGACTCCGCGCTCGAACTTCAAAAACGACGCCGTCGAGGCTGCAATTTACGATGAAGTTGCTCGTCTGCAAAAAGAGCCGATCGCCGATTGGGAGTTGCAGAAAGCGAAGAGCGGCGCGCGCCGTAACTTCGTTAATTCGCTGCAGAGCTCGCTGGGCCGGGCCAACGCGATCGGTCAAGCGGCGGTTTACTACGGCGATCCGAATCTTATCAACACGCGCCTCGACAAAGTCATGGCCGTGACGAAGGAAGATGTGCAACGCGTCGCCAACAAGTATCTGGTGCAGACAAACCGCACAGTCGTCATCACAATTCCGAAAGCGCCGATGGGTCGCGGAATGGGAATCGGGATGCAGCAGTAGCACGAGCGCGAATGCTCGCTCGAGGGGAATGAATCATGAAGAACATCAATTCAATTAAGACAAGAATCCTATTCGCAATCATCTGCGTCGTCGCCATCGCATCGGCAGCTTATGCCCAGGGCGGCATGGCCTCACAAACTCCGAGCAGCACAAAAGGCGCGGTCATCAAAGGCAAAGCGCCGGTGAACAAAAAGCTGCTGCCGGTGAAACTTCCGAAGGCCCAGGAAGCAACGCTGAAGAACGGCTTGCACGTGGTGTTGTTGGAAAGCAATCACAGCCTGCCGATTTTTTCGATGGAGATGGTCGTGATGAGCGGCGGTCTTTCTGATCCGGCGGACATGCACGGATTGGCGAGCACGACTGCGAGCCTTCTGCGCGAAGGAACGGCCAAACACAAAAGCCGCGAACTGGCCGAGGCGTTGGACACGATCGGCGCCACGCTGAATGCTAACTCAGGCGTGGCTTCGCCGACCACGAACATTCAGATGGCCGGACTGAGTGACAATCTCGATCAAATACTCGATCTGTTCGCGGAAGTAATTCGCACGCCGACGTATCCAACTGAAGAAGTCGAGCGCTTCAAATCGCGGATCTTAGCGCAACAACCTTTGCTGCGCAGCCAGCCGGGATTTCTCGCGCAAGAAAGATTCAATCAGGCAATTTACGGGACGCACCCGGCTGCCTTGATCGTCGCGCCCCCTGATTCGCTCAAGAAGATCACCGCGGCGGACCTGACGCGCTTTCACGATCAGAACTACGTGCCGAATAACGCGACGTTGTTTATTACCGGTGACGTGAAGTTGAAAGAGTTAATGCCAAGGCTCGAGCGCGTTTTCGGCGATTGGAAGCCGGGAAGCGTGACCGCGCCGATACTGCCGCCGATTCCGGCGCAAGCCGAGACAAAGATTCACCTGATCAATCGGCCGGCTTCGGTGCAAACCGTTTTCCAAATCGGCAGCCTGGGGATCGAGCGCACCGATCCTGATTACGTCGCCATGGCGGTGATGAATCGGATTCTCGGCACGGGCCCGTCGTCGCGTTTGTTCCTGAACATTCGCGAAGCCAAAGGCTATACCTACTCAGTCGGCAGCGGCTTCAGCGCCGGAAAGTATCGCGGCACTTTCAGCGCGAGTTCGCCGGTGCGTACTGAAGTAACCGAAGGCACGATTCGCGAATTCATGAACGAGTTCAAGCGTATTCGCGACGAAAAGGTTTCGCCCATCGAACTTGAAAATGCGAAGCACGCGATCATCGGCAGCTTTGCGCTGACGCTGGAAAATCCAAACGGATTGCTCGGCAACATCATCACGCAGAAGCTCTACAACCTGCCGGCGAATTACTGGGCCACGTACCCGCAGAAAGTCGCAGCGATTACTGCCGATGACGTTCAGCGCGTTGCGCAAAAATACATCGACATCAACCATATGCAGATCGTCGCGGTCGGCGATGCGGCCAAGACGCGCGAAGCGCTGGCCAAGTTCGGCAGCGTGACTGAGTACGATGCCGATGGAAAGCCGATGCGCACTGCTTCGGTCGGCGGTCAGTAAGGAACGCGGACAACTTGTCCGCATTGAGCGCCACGAAAAGACAAATTGGAAATGAAATCGTTTAGAGGCGGGCTACTGCCCGCCTTTGCGGACAAGGATCTCCGCGCTCCATCGGGC
>QHXI01000062.1 GCA_003222895.1 Acidobacteriota bacterium
CTGCTCGATTTACTAACCAAAGAATCGTCGGCGAAGATCAGCGGCATTGACGATCTCAGTTTGCCGGAAGTTACCGCGTTGGCATCGCGCGCGCGTCTGTTCGTTGGAAACGACAGCGGCATCGCGCACATTGCGGCGGCGGTCGGTGCGCCCTGCGTCGTCATCTTCGGCTCGTCGAACGTCGTACACTGGCGGCCCTGGACGACGAACGCGAACGAAGTTGTGCGCGAAGAGATGCCCTGCCAGCCCTGTCATGGTTACTTCTGCGGAGAGTTTGAAGAGCCTGAATGCATTCTGCGCGTTCCGGTCGAACGCGTAGCCGCCGCGATCGATCGAATCCTGAAAGCTGGCCGTAACGACGTTCCATCTGAGCCTCTGAATTTCGCTTGATTACTTTATCCAAACAACGAGCCGAAGAGATTCTCAAGCGTGCACGCGATTCGCGCGTGGTCGTGCTGGGCGACGTGATGCTGGATGAATTTATTTGGGGCGATGTCAGCCGCATCTCGCCGGAAGCGCCCGTTCCGGTCGTGAACATCAAACGCGAATCCACGCGGCTGGGCGGCGCAGCCAACGTCCTCGCGAATGTTACGGCGCTGGGCGCAAGCGCAAATGTCATCGGTGTGGTTGGTGAAGATGCCGCTGCCGGAAAACTTCGCGACGCCTTGCGCGCGAATGGCGGCGTGCAGACCGGCAACACTTTAGTCACAGACCACCAGCGACCGACGACGATCAAGACACGGATCATCGCGCACAATCAGATGGTCGTGCGCGCCGATCGCGAACATCGCGGGGCAGTGAATGGTCAGGTTGAGGCTCAAATCATCGAGGTCGTCAAAAACACAATCGACGATGCGCACGTGCTGGTGATTTCTGATTATGACAAAGGTGTCATCACGCCGCGCATTCTCTCCGAAGTCTTGCCGCTCGCTTATGATCGAATGCCGGTTCTGATCGATCCGAAGATGCGGAACTTTGATTCGTATCGGCCCGCGACTTTGGTGACGCCGAATCATCACGAGGCGTTGCGATTGACGAACCTCGAAGAAGATACCGATGATGGATTGCGCAGGGCCGCCGAAATCATTAAGGGTCGACTAGAGTGTGACGCGGTGCTGATCACCCGCGGCGAGCATGGCATGATGCTGTGCGAAGGCGACAGCGATCCTGTCGTGGTCGAAACCGCGGCGCGCGAAGTTTATGACGTGACTGGCGCTGGTGATACAGTCATCGCGACGTTGGCCGCCGCATTGGCCGGCGGGGCATCGATGACCGAAGCCGCGGTGCTCGCGAATCACGCCGCGGGAATCGTCGTCGGAAAGCTCGGCACGGCGACCGCGAGTATCGAAGAGATTCTGAACTCAATCGGTTAGTTCTAGTGCGATAGCCGGTTGAATGCGCGCTCGCCGTTCGCTTGCTGAATCCCGGAGGGACGAACGGACTCTCGTTAACAAAGTTCGATTCATGCTCCAACGAAAAACTAAACGACTTGTTGCGCACGTACTGTTGGCTCTGTGCTTGTCCGCAGGACTAAACATCCAACAAGGCCTCGCGTTCGCTCAGGCGTCAGTTGTTACTTCCGGGAATGGACGCGCAACTCAGCCAGTCCGAAGCGGCCCCGCGACCCTTGCTGATTTACGAAATCGCATTGAAGAAATCGTCCGACAACCTGCGTTGGCGCCGGGTTTCTTCGCCGTAAAAATTGTTTCCCTCGATACGGGCCAGACGATCTTTGAGCAGGATGCGAACAAGTTTGTGCGGCCGGCTTCTAACATGAAGCTTTACACGGTGGCGACCGCATACGATCGGCTGACGCCGGACTTTCATTTCATCACCTCGGTTTACGCGAACGAAAAACCGGATGACGGAAAGGTTAAAGGCGATTTGTTCGTCTACGGCCGCGGCGATCCTTCGATTGCGGCGCGCTTCAATAACGGCGATTACTTCAAAGGCATAAACGATCTCGCCGATAGGATCGTCGCTGCTGGAGTAAAACGCATTAAAGGCGATCTCGTCGGCGATGAAAGTTATTTCAACGGCGCGCCGCTGGGCAGCGGCTGGGAATGGGAAGACTTGACCTGGTCGTATGGTGCGCAAATCAGCGCGCTATCGATTAATGACAACGCGATCGATTTAAACGTGAAGCCTGGCGACAAAATCGGCGGGCCCGTGGTTTTCACAACTGGGCCCCCTTCGGCCTCGTTCATGACGATCATCAATCGCGCCACAACTTCCACGCGCGGAGCGAAAAGCGATCTGCGAATCTATCGCGGCCTCGGAGCGAACACGCTCGAATTGTCCGGAAGTCTGCCGATTGGTGGCGCGGGTTTCATCGGCGGCGTTGCGATCCCCGATCCAGCATTGGCCTTCGTTTCGATGTTGCGCGAGGCGTTAACGAAGCGGGGCGTAAAGATTGAAGGCCGAGTTCGCACCGTGAATGCGCGTTCGGGCAGTTCTGTGATGCCAAGAACTGCGCCGGGATTCGGCAGCGGATCGATGGCCCAGTTTCCGGTTGAAATTGCCAGTTTGCAATCGCCGCCCTTCTCAGTCATCGCAACTCAAACTCTGAAGCCGAGTCAAAATCAATACACCGAACTAATCCTGCGGACGCTTGGCCGAAACCCGCAGGTCCTGGATAGCACGGGCGAGTCGCGACCATTATCCGGCGACAGTCGAGGCGCCAGAGATGATGAAGATGCCGGTCTCGAATCGGTGAGAAATTTTCTGCGTCAGGCGGGCATCGGCGACAACGATGTCGCGCTCAACGACGGCTCGGGTCTGTCGCGCAACGATCTGATTTCAGCGAACACGACGGTCCAGTTGCTGACTTTCATGTCCAAGCATAAATACTTCGCGCAGTTCCGCGATGCGCTGCCGATTGCCGGAGTGGACGGCACTTTGCGCACGCGCATGCGTGGCACTCCTGCCGAAGGTAATCTGCGTGCAAAGACCGGTTCCCTCAGCTCGGTTGCCTCGTTGTCCGGTTACGTCACGACGGCCGCCGGCGAGCATCTCGTCTTCTCGATGATGCTCAATAATTATCCCGACGCAGCCGCCGTGCGCCGCGATTCAATCGACGCGATCGCAGTCTTGCTGGCCTCGTTTGCTGGCAAGACGCAATAACCGAAAGCGTTTTTGCCGCTGCTTTAAAGTGTTGTAGTCTTTGACTAGGAGAAAACAATGAGCGCGAACATAAAGGAAGAAGCGAGACGACTGATCGATACTTTGCCCGATGATTCGACCTGGGAAGATCTGATGTATCAGATCTATGTTCGAGAAGCTGTGGAACGAGGCCTTGCCGATGCGGAAGCTGGACGTGTAACTGACGTAAAGAAAGTAAGAGAAGAATTTGGACTCCCCACCTGATGTTGTTTGGACCGATTACGCCAAGCAAAGCCTCCGCGCAATTCACGCTTACATCGCCCAGAGTTCGCCTGAGTTTGCACGACGGATGGTCGACAAGATAACGAGTCGCACCGAGCAAATTGCTACGTTCCCGCTGTCCGGACGCATTGTCCCGGGAATTCAATGTGGGGCAACTGCGTGAACTGTTTGAGCGTCCCTATCGAATTATCTATCACATTAGACCAAACAGAATCGAAGTCATTGCCGTCATCCACATGTCTCGGCATCTCGACACGAGGAAACATTAAAGGAGAACCCGATGTCCGCAGAAAACATCATCGAAAGTTGGAAAGAAGTTCGCAATGGCTTGATCGATGAAGCGAACCAGATTCCGGCGGATCAGTTTGGATTTCGGCCGGCGCTTGACACGCGTTCAGTCAGGCAACTGCTGCAACACCTGATCGAGTCGCAGAAGTTTCTCGTCGGCGAGGCTTCCCGGCCCGATACAAATCTGATGCGCGGATCTTTTGCTGAGAACGTGAAGACGTACGCGCCTGGGGTCAGAGACGTTAACGATAAAGATGCGCTGCTGGACTTAATGCGCACAACAATGGATGAATCTGCTGAGAAGTTGCGCGGCGCCACGGATGAACTGAAAAATACGATGAAGCGATTCGACGGCAAAGAAATGAACAAGCTCGCCTTCATGTCTTTCGCCATCGCGCACGAGATGTATCATCGCGGACAGCTCACGGTGTACGAGCGTCTGCTTCACATCGAACCGGCGCTAACGATTAGATTCCGCAAAGCCTTCGGCGAATCGCCTCCGTAGATTTTGAATCGTGTCAGAAGCCCGCGCGTCAGCAAGGGCTGCTTGCCCTCCCTTACGGTCGGGCTTCAGACACGTCGCTCCGCAAGCGCCCTTTAAGCCGCCGCACTTCAAAAAATGTCTGCACGTTTCACAAAATTCCAGGGCTTTGGCAACGACTACATCGTTTTTGAAGCCGACCAACTCTCGCACCTAAACGACCTCGGCCAATTTGCGCGCCGCATTTGTAATCGTCACTACGGTGCAGGCGCAGATGGAATTGCGATCGCTCAGCGCTCGGCCGACGCTGATTCAGATTTCCGCGTTCGCATCTTCAATCCCGACGGCAGTGAAGCGGGCATGTCTGGGAACGGCACGCGCTGCGCGGCGTCCTATCTGTTTTTCCACGGTCTTTGGTCCAGTGATGAACTCAAGCTGCAAACGCGCAACGGCATCAAGCGCTATCACCTTCTCGAACGCTCTGGCGGATCGTTCTTATTTCGATCTGAGTTGGGCCAACCAAAGTTCGACAACGCCTCGATTCCGATGTCCGTGGACGCGCCGCTCGAACGCGTGATCGATTACCGGCTAAACGTTGACGGCGAAACTCTGAAAGTGACGGCGCTGCAAATGGGAAATCCGAACTGCTGCATCTTTGTCGATGATTTTGAGGCGATCGACTGGCGGCGTCTGGGACCGCTGATCGAAAATCATCCGCAGTTTCCTGAACGCACGAACGTAATTTTCATTCGCATCGTGGATCGAGAAAACATCGAAGAGCGAATCTGGGAACGCGGCGTCGGCGAAACTGAAAGTTCAGGCACTTGCTCGTGCGCGGCTGTTGTCGCCTCAGTCATCAACGGCCAAACCGATCGCGTGGTGAACGTGCACGCGCCGGGCGGTTTGATTCCCATCGAGTGGCGGGCTGATGACCAGGTTGTATTGACAGGAACGGCCGGCGTCGTGTACAGCGGTGAGTGGCCGGAGTAAACAGATGCAACTAACCATTCCAGAAAGCCCATACAGAGGAACCGTGATCAAAGCCCGCGAATTTTCCGGGCTTCGATTGGTGGACGGCGTTTATTCCGCCAAGACCAAGGTTGCGAGCCACGCGCATGAGCAAGCGCTCTTTTGTGTTGCTTTGAATGGTTTGTGCAACGAAGTTTACGCCGGTAAGGTTCGCAACTACGAAGGTATGACAGTTGAGTTTCTGCCCTCGAATCAATCTCACTCGATTGATTTTCCTTTCGCTGACACACGCGCGTTCAGTATTGAGGTCGCGCCTTCGTGGCTAGAACGCGCCCGCGAATACTCTTTAAGTCTGGAGCATTCCGTCCACTCCCACTGCGGCGTGTTGAGCGCCATGCTGATGAAGGTCTACCGCGAATTTCTGGAAACGGATAGCGCCTCGCCTTTGGCGATAGAGGGCCTCACGCTGGAGATGCTCGCGGAAGCTTCCCGCAGTGCGGCTCAACTTTCGGATCCCAAGCCTCCGCGTTGGTTAGCCCAAGCGGATGAATTTCTTCACGATAGATTCGCCGAGCGCGTGACTATTATCCAAGTCGCATCCGAAGCTGGCGTTCATCCTGTGCACCTGGCCCGCGAGTTCCGCCGTTTTCATCACTGCACGATCGGAGAATACGTTCGTCGTCTGCGCATCGAACGAGCCTGCCGGCAACTGCGCAACTCAGATGAGTCGCTGGCAGCGATCGCCTGCGGGGCAGGGTTTTCCGATCAGAGCCATTTCTCTCGTACTTTCAAACGCGTCACCGGCATGACCCCGGCTGCCTACCGGGCAACTCTTTCGTCGCACTAATCCCGTTCCAAGACGTTTCGATTGTTCAATACATATTCTGCCCATCGATCAAAACTCTGGAAGTTCGTCTCTCGATCGCATCGGTGGTTGAAAAAACTTTTTGAGGAGAACATGAATTCCAAATTCCTAAGAACCCAGATAATCACCCTGGTGCTGCTGCTGGCCGCGCCGGCGGGTGCCCAAACTCCGGGCGCTCTCTCTGCCGAAAACACTAGCAGAATCGAAACGGCCATCTCGTCGTTCATGTCTCAACAAAACATTCCCGGGATTTCGGTCGCCATCGTCCAGGACAATCAGGTTCGCTTTCAGCGCGGCTACGGAATGGCCGAAGTCGAAAACTTCGTTCCGGCGAAAGCCCTGACCGTCTATCGGATTGCCTCAGTTTCAAAGTCATTGACAGCGGTCGCTGCAATGCAACTGGTCGAAAAGGGAAAGCTGGACCTCGATGCACCAATTCAGAAGTATGTTCCCGGTTTTCCCACCAAGAAATTTCCCATCACGACGCGCCAACTGCTGGGGCATTTGAGCGGCATTCGTAACTACCGGCCGGGTGAAGGCGAACGCACTAATCGTTACGACACATTAACTGATGCGCTTAGCATCTTTAAGGACGATCCGCTCGATTTTGAACCGGGAACACGATTCAACTATACGACTCTCGGCTATACGTTACTGGGCGTAACGATCGAAGCTGCGTCCGGAATGAGGTTTGAAGATTACATGCGCGAGCATATCTTCACGCCCGCGGGCATGCAGCACACCTACGTGGATGACATCTATGCGATCATCCCGAATCGCGCACGCGGAAACACCCCCAGAGTCTTTGGTCGGTTAGACGGTAATTATCGAAATCCTGTCTTGATGGATTCCAGTTACAAGATTCCCGGCGGCGGATTGCTTTCGACGGCCGAGGATCTGGCGCGGTTTGCTATCGCAGTGCAGAACGGTGTTCTGATTAAGCCGGAAACTTTCGCGGAGATGTCCCGGAGCCAAAAAACGCGTGACGGCAAGGAAACAGGCTACGGTTATGGCTGGTTCGTCGGTACCGGTGGAGGATTTTCCAACGACCCCGAAGCAGTTTGGCATGGCGGCGTGCAGCCTGGTTTTACCAGTGATCTAGTCCTCCTGCCTAAGAAACGATTCGCCGTCGTCATTCTGACGAACCTCGAAGCCGGCGGCAGACTCGGGTTAGAGCGTCTGGCGAAACAGATTAAGGACATCGTGCTTCCGTAGAGACCTCTAAACCTCAATCCTCTCGATTCCAATCTGACACCTGGTCAATGGTGGTTTTACAGGGACGCCTAGTTATGGATTAATATTGTCAGCAGTCAGTTCTCAGTTTTTGAGGTGCCCCTTGCAATACCCGTCATTCCCCTGCGGCGCGCGCCGCGCATTTCTTTTCATCCTAATCGTCTGTTCGGTTGGTCCATTGCTCGGCTGCATAAGCAAAGCCGTCACGGAAACTAATCCGGCAAAAATCGAAATACCAAAACCGCCGCCGGCCATGTCGTTCTGGTTAGGAAATTCTGAACGCAACTTCTACGGCACGGGTCCCTGGAGGGAGGGTCAGCTAAAAGTATTCTGGGAAGTTAAGACCAGCTCGATCAGCGGCAGATTTCATGAGGATCCCTGGGGCGGAACCTCATGGCCCGGCCAGCCTTCGGTCGAAGGCGACTTTGTTTATTTCCCATCGGCCGACGGAAATACATACTGCATCAAGCGAGATGACGGCAACATCGTTTGGAAATTTCGCGCGAAGGACAGCATGAAGGCGACGCCGGTGATCATCGGAGACCGCATCATCGACAGCGGATTGGATCATCACGTCTATTGCCTAAACAAGAAAGACGGCACGCTAATTTGGGATTATGAAACCGGCTTTGAAGTCGATGGCTCAGTCGTAGCTGTCGACGATAAGATCTACTTCGGTGGTGAAGACCACAGTCTCTATTGCTTAACACTGGCTGACGGCAAGCTCGTCTACAAAATTCCCGACGTCGGTTCCGTCGAGGGCAGTGTTACTTACAAGGACGGCCGCATTTACCTGAGCACAGAACAGTTTTATCTTTATTGCTTCTCAGCCTCAGACGGCAAGGCTATCTGGAAGTCTCTGATTGGCGCTGATTCAGATTCAACGCCGGCTGTCGCCAACGGCATGGTCTATACGGCCGCCGAAGATGGCGTCGTGCGCGCCTACAATCAGGAAGACGGCAAGTTAGCCTGGCAATACACGACCGAAGGCGGGCACTACGGCCGCGGCAGCGAACACATTGGCATCTGGGCCAGTCCTGTCTTTTCAGATGGCAAGATCTATATCGGCGCGAGCGACGGTTACATGCATTGCTTGAGCGCGGACAAAGGTGAACTGATCTGGCGATTCAAAGCGCACGGACCAATTTGGGGGACCGCGCCGGTCGTTGATGGGCGCGTCGTCTTTGGCGATAAAGCCGGTTGGATAAATATGCTGTCGGCGGATGATGGAAAACTGATTTCAGATTTGAAGATTGGCGACAACATAAATTCAACGCCGGCAATCCTGGATGGACGAATTTATATCGGAGCATTCAACGGCAAACTGTACTGCCTCGGGCTTGAACCACCGCCGCCGTCACCGAGTCCAACTCAGAAGATCAAATAAGGTCGGCTAGGATCTCTATCACTTCGCTTACTTCTTCATTTGAATCCGATCGTTAAGTGCTATGGCCGTAAATCTGGAAGGTGGTTGTCGAGTTTCTGCCGTGCGCGAAGGCGCGCCCGTAGAGGCAGGAACGCTGCGCATTTGGCATCGCATCGGCCGCGCCACCGGCGCGCAGGCAATCTCTTTGCGCGTGCTGGAATTCGCCCCGGGAATCTCGCCGTCAATGCGTAATGATGAATGCGACGAGATTCTGTACGTGCTGGAGCGCCGCGGGCGACAAACGGCGACGATTCAAATAGATCGACACGGCTACGATATCGGCTCCGACACCGGCATCTACATTCGCCCAAACGAAATATTTGCGATCGATAATCCCGGTCCGAATTCAGTCATCATTATCAGCGCTCAATGTCCTGATCCTGATCGAGCGCCGTTATTTGTGGCGCCTCTCACGATTTCATCCGATGCGCCACAATTAGATCGACCGCCGCTGGTCCGTCTCTCTGATCAGCGCGCGCAGCCAACCGCGGATCGTTGGTATCGCGTGCTGGTCGATCAAGCAATCGGCAGTGCGCAAGTCACACAATTCGTCGGCTCGATTCCGCCCGGTCGCGCGCCCGATCATTTTCACAACTACGAAGAGGTGCTTTTCATTTTGAAAGGCGCAGGCCGCATGTGGGCCGGCGAAACGAACACGCCGATAGGTGTAGGCTCATGTATTTATCTGCCAAAAGGACAGGTGCATTGCGTAGAGAATACGGGCGAAGGCGAGTTGCGTTTGCTGGGCGTGTTCTATCCGGCGGGAAGTCCGAGCGTAAGATATGATGCTTGATAAAGGAAGAATCTTTTTTCATCAATAACTTCTGTTATATTAACGCCATGAAAACTGATGAATTGCGCGGGGTAGTTCATTCCGATCCTCAGGTCATGGGGGGAACGCCGGTGTTTGTAGGTACGCGCGTTCCGCTCGAAAACCTTATTGACTACCTCGAAGGCGGAGAATCAGTCGATGATTTCCTGGAAGCTTTTCCTACGGTGAAGCGTGAACAGGTGATTGCCGCAATGAATGACCAACAAGAGGAGAGCGATTCTCTCGCGACGTTCCGAACGAAACCGAAGCCGCAGGAAAAACGTAAGGTCAAAAACGGTAAACCGTCGAACGAACTAGTCCTCAGCGCATATATCGAAGGAAATGATAGCGTCTTTCCCCGCATTCTCGGGTTATATGTAAAACCGGGCAGCGTGATCGCCGATGTCACGTATGGAAAGGGCGTCTTTTGGAGAACTATTCCCGACGGTGAATATCAAATAAGAGCCACGGACCTTCAAAATGGTGTGGACTGTCGCGACCTTCCGTACAAGAACGGCGAACTTGATTGTGTCGTCTTTGACCCTCCCTATATGCACACCCCCGGCGGTTCCGCTCACACCGTCCACAATCAGTTTGAAGACCACTATCGGAACAACGGCACAGGAAACCGAACCAATAGCAAGTACCACGAGGCGGTCCTTGAGCTATATATCGATGGCGGGAAAGAAGCGCATCGCGTCCTCCGCAATCGAGGCGTCTTTATCGTAAAGTGCCAAGATGAAGTATGTGCAAATCGGCAACGATTTACGCACGTGGAGATAATGGCGGCATACGAGAAGATAGGATTTGTTCCGGAGGACCTTTTCGTAATCGTTCGCAACAATCGCCCTGGCGTTAGCCGTGTAGTTCAGCAAGTTCATGCTCGCAAGAATCATTCCTATTTTTTGGTGTTTTGGAAGTCGGATAGCGAAAAAGAACGATGGCAGCCTCCCCAATAGATCCGATTAAATTGATGATACATATCATCAAGACCCATGCGCCCGAGAATATCTGGCTGGAGTCACCCCTTCAAGGCTATCGAGGTCTTGGGAATACGAATAGAGGGGAAATTGGCGAAGAGTTCATTCGCCAGTATCTCAAAGCCGCGGGTCTTGAAATCAGCAACGGCAAGCGAACCTCGATCACGGACGTGAAGATTGGGGGCCACCCTTTCGAGATCAAGACCGCATCACTAGGTGCTAACGGCACGTTTCAGTTTAACCACGTGCGGTTGGATCGGAATTACGAATATCTGCTCTGTCTGGGAATCTGTCCGCAGGAGATCGTCTACAATATGTGGCGTAAAGGCGATGTCGCTGAAGGCAAAGCGGGAAAGCTTGTACGCATGGCGGAAGGGCAAGCCGTGACGTGGAAACTCACCAAGCAACTCTCAACCATGATACCGATCGAAGACTTGCCGGACAATCTTCGCATCACCCTCGATCTACCTAAGCTGACATAAGGTTAGCCAAGTATATTATTACCCTGACAAGAGATTAACTCCGCCAAAATCTCCATCGCCTCATGCACCTCTTCATCGGTATTGAAGAAATGCGCTGACATACGCAGGCCGACACCGGGCCGGCAATCCACAAAAACTTTTCGTTCGTTAAGACGCTTTACCATCCCAGGTCCATCTTCGACGTAAATCATCACTGAGCCGCCACGCTGATTGACGTCGCGCGGGCTATTTACTTTCCAGCCACGCTCTAGCGCGAAATCGATCATGAATTCGGTGCGACGTTCTGATTCTGCGCGCATCGTTTCGACACCGACCTCTTCAATAATCTGCAAACCGGGCAGCACGGAATACAGGGCGGGAATGCTGGGCGTGCCTTGCGCGAATCGGCGCACTGAATTGTCGTAACGCATTGGCGGCTGCGCGAAGTCAAACGGCGCTGCATGGGCTACCCAGCCGGTTAATCTCGGCTGCAGTTGCTGCTGCAAATCCGGCCGCACGTACAGATAGCCGCACGCCGGTCCGCCGCACAGCCACTTGATAGTTCCGCCGATTAGAAAATCAATGTTCCATGCGGATGCCCGCAAGGGAACAACTCCGGCGGACTGATAGACATCGAGCAAGACCCACGCGCCGTGTTTGCGCGCGCGTTGGACAATCGCTTCGACGTCGACCCGGAACGAGCTGCGAAACGAAACGTGCGAGAGCGCAACCAAAGCCGTCGCGTCATCGATCGCATCGAGAACTCTCTCCAGTGGGATCGCGATGCCGTCATCGGAAGGGACGATTTGCACGCGCGCGCCCATCGGCGTCTGCGCATCCAGCACGTACTGCATCGATGGGAAGTCGAGGGCGCTGGCGACGATTTTGTTTCGCTTACTCGAAGTGAAATCAAAACATGAGAGCACGGACGACAGCGCAATCGAAGCGTTCGGCTGAATTTGAACTGAGCCGGCGTTGCCTCCGAGAATTTGCGCGATGCCATCGCCGACCTGCGCGGACATCTCCCACCAACTGGTGGCCCAGGCGTCTTCGCTCGTGTGATGTTCCCAGGCTTCGTAGTAGGCCAGCATCGATTCGCGCGCCGCGCGCGGCACGGGACCAAGGCTGTGACTCAGCAGGTGAATGCCGGAAGCGAGCGTCGGAAATTCTTCGCGGCGGCGATTGATGCGGGTTTCAGGTTTCAAGTTTCAGGTTTCAGGTTTCAAGTTTCACGTTTCACGTTTCAAGTTTCAAGTTAAGCTCGAAACAGTTTAAAGCTCCGTTAGGAGCGTCATATTTATAGCACTCAGCGGTCTGTTATTTCGAAGCTCCGTCAGGAGCGAAATACTAACGCGAACATGTCGCTCTACGGAGCTAAACAGTTTGTGTAGACTTCCAGGCTATAAATGTTTCGCTCCTAACGAAGCTTTACGCGCGAATCTTTGACAACATCTTCTCTAGTCCCAGCGGATCGTTTTTCAGTCCTTCCAAAACTCCTTGTGCTTCTTCGCCAATCGGCGGATCGATTGATTCTTCGCGAATGTGACGCAGAATTTCACCGGCGACGAATTCAGTGGTCATCTTTGGCACGTCTGCGCCTTTGCTCATGTCGGTATCGATCGTGGCCGGCATGACAGTCATGACATGAACGCCTTTATCGGCCAGATAAGCACGCAAAGCCTGGCCCAGCGAAAGCAGCGCCGCCTTGCTGGCGCAATAGGTCCCGACGATAGGTAGATTGATTTTCGCAAAAGCAGTCGCGACATTCACGATCGTCCCTTCACCGCGTTCAATCATCGCGGGCGCCAACGCTCGCGTCATCCGCAGCGCGCCGAAATAATTGACGCTCATCTCCTCGATCGCCGCATCAAGGTTCATCGATACAGGGTTTCCGTAGCCGGCAACACCGGCATTGTTGATAAGCATGTCTATCGGGCCCAATCGCGCAGCTGCCTCGATATCTTCATCACTCGTCACGTCCAATTTGATCGGAGTAAGAGAGGTGCCCATCGTTGTCGCGTTTCTTTTCAAACGCTCAATGTCTTCCGGCTTGCGCGCGCCAGCAAAAACTTCCTTCGCGCCAGCTTTAGCCAAAGCAAACGCCAGCGTTCGCCCGAGACCGCGACTCGCACCAGTAACTAAGACTGTTCTGTTGTTGATATCCATGGGCCATCGCGGCTCAGCCGCCACACAGTGCGGAAAGGCTCTGCCTGTCCGTCGTCCTACCGTTTTGTGGAGGCTACGCCTCCACCGCGAGGCGTAGCCTCGGTTGAATCAAAGCAATCGCTCTCGGTAAGCCGAAGGCTTACCGCATTGGGCTGCAGCAGAGCTGCTTTATCTTACCCGCTGGCTACCGCGAGCGGTTCTGTACGACTCGCGCATAAACATAGATCGCCGCCGCGATGGCTGACCAGAGGACTGCCAATTCCAAACTCGTCAGTGAATGCTGTGCGATTCTCTCGCTAACACTCTGGGTCAACAGCGTGTCAATATCCTGCACCACCTGCACAGCAATCAGCACCCCCATCGATACCACTGAGACAACCGCGGCCAGCATCATGAGCCAGCGTGGAATATTCAAACTGATCTCGCCATAAAGTTTCGGATTCCAACGTGGCAACATCAGAAACGCGATGCTGTGCAGGCAATAAAGCAACACCAGCGCAAATACGGCGATGTTCAGCGCCAACGAAAGCTGTTTGCTGATAACCAATATCAAACACGCCACGAGATTCAGTGTCAGCGAAACGACGGGAGTTGCGGTCCGCGGACTGACGAATGCCAACCACTTCGGCGCCAAACGATCTTCGACAAAGATCAGCGCCAGCCGCGATGGCACAATCAATGTCGGATTCAACGAAGTCGTGATCGCCATGATCGCGCCGAGTGTCACCACGATCGCCGAGCCCCACGGCAAATAGACTGATGCGACTTCTGTCATCGGCGCGCTGCTGGCGGCCAGCCTGGCTCCCGGCAACACACCGAACGCGACCGCGGACATGGCGATGAAGATCAAGGCCGTCGCAGTCACTCCTTTCAAGAAAACCAAAGGCAACCGGCGCGTGCTGTCTTTCGTTTCGCCGGCGGTCTGGGCCAGCGATTCAAAGCCAGCATAAGAAAAGAAAATCGGCGCGAGACTCAACGCAAAGCCACTGGCTCCGTGCGTGATGAAAGGCGAGTAGTTCGCCGGATGAATCGCAAACAAGCCGGGAACTACCAGCACGAAAATCGAAATTCCTAACAGCGCGCACATCGCCACCTGGATTCTTCCAAACCAGCGGACGCCGACGACGTGAATGGCATAAAAGAAAAGCAGGCTGCCAACTGCCAGAGCCTGATGCGCGAACTCGCCGCCAATCCGGCGTCCGCTTAACTCGATTATGTAATCCGCCAGCGCGCTGGCGAGATAAGCTCCCGCACCGACGTAAGCGATAATTTTCAGCCATGCCCCGATGAAAGCAATCGCGTAGCCGCCGAACGTGCGCGACATGTGCAGGTATTCGCCGCCGGGCTCTTTTCCCAATGACGTCGAAATGAAAGCCGCGTAAGGAATCGAGGTCGCGAGAATTGCCGGCATCAAGACCGCATATCCGAGAATTACGCTGGGACCAGTAAGTGACCAGGCCTGACTGGTGACTTTGAAAATGCCCGCGCCAATCAAGATGCCGACGAGCGCCGCATAAGACTCCACCGTGCCGAGATCGCGACGAAGCCGAGACACAATAGCGGGTGATTGGGTTTGCGATTCCATTTCGATGGACGCGGTCGTGTCAGAAGCCCGACCGTTAGGGAGGGCAACCTAACTTGGTAGGCCCTCCCTGACGGTCGGGCTTCTGACACTCTATCGCTTCATCCATTTATTCGCCGGCAATTTCGGATTCAAGACCTTTTCCGCAGTCTCAACTCCGGCCACGGGCAAGTCGGTCGCATCTATCAATCCAAGTTGCGCCAACACCGATGCTTGATCCCAATAGATGTGTTCGTGCGCGAGCTTACCATCGCGAAAATGGACCACGACGATCAGCGGAATCTTCACGTGCTGGTTGGTAGGCTCGACGCCCGGCAACATCCAATCCATTTTGATCGTGTGCGTAAATTCAAAAACCATCTCGTCGACCACCCGGTCAACTCCGATGGTGCGCGACACCGGAGTCATCGAAGTATCCGGCGGCATCTGCGGAATGAACGCTTCGGAATAAAACTCGCGCAGCTCATCGTGGCCGACTCCACCCGTCATCACCGGAACATGATTGACGTAAGCGTCTGCGGTCATCGTCTTCAAAGTGTCTTCAGTATCTCGCGTCGCAAATTCGTATTTGACGTGTTCGTCCCAACGATCGGAAAGAGTCTTTTGAGCGTTCGCGAGTCCTTCGCCAGCGAGATTGCGAACAAAGAATTCCAGCGTGCGCAGATTCGCGAGCTCAGCGGCCCTCGCGTCGTAATGCTCGCCGCCGGGCCGTCCGAACGCATGGTCCTGCTCGGGATAATCATGAATCGTCACAAGCGGATTTGAAACGAGCGCAGCGTGAATTTGCTTCTGAGCTTCAGGTGGACAGTGCTGATCTTTCCCGGCAATATGCAGTATCAAAGGCGAGGACAAATTGCCGGCCTCATTCAAAGTCTTTTCAATGCCGACGCCGTAATAACCAACCGCACAGTCAGGTTTGAAACGAACCGACAACAACCACGCGAGGTTCCCTCCCAAGCAAAAACCAACCGCACCAACGCGGCCGTTGCAGGCTGGATGCTGGCGCAGAAACTCCATCGTAGCCGCGGAATCCTCGACGGCTTTCGCTTGATCGAGACCTTGATAAAGCGCGAAGCCTTTCTGCCATTCGGCTTGGCTCTGGTCCGTGATGTCGACGCCGCGTTCCTGTCGCCAGAAAAGATCAGGACAAATCGCCACGAATCCGTGCGATGCATACCAGTCGCAAACATCGCGCATGAATTGATTGACGCCAAAAATTTCCTGCAAGACGACGATGCCCGGACCGTAGCCGCCGGCAGGGAAAACGATGTGCGCGTCAAACTCACCACCATCGAATGATTTGACTGTGATCATAAACGCCTCCGCGCGAAGCGTTATACGCGAAATGTTTGGTGTTTGGCGAGTCGGGGCAAAGGGCTGCGACTCTTGTCACGGAAGGAATGGGTGGAAGTTCACCACCAAGACACGAAGTCACAAAGAACGAATTAAGCGTTCAAGCCGTTAACCTTCTGCCGAGTATTCTTCGTCCCTTCGGGTCTTTGTGGTGAGTCGCTAATCCGAATTATTAACCGCGCGCAACCACTCACGACCGGCCGGACACATGTCGCGGTAGTTGCATATACGACAGTGCGTCGCCGGTAACGGTGGAAACTGATCGGCATCAAGCGTGCCGTCGAGAAAAGCGATCGTTACCATGGCGTCATCAATCGTCTTGGCACAGACATCTTCGGTCAGCATCGACGACGGCAGACTGATCTCCACGTTCGGATCGATGAAGTGAAGCGTGGCGCGAAGCGAGTTGATCTTGAGTGCTTTTTCAAAAGTTGCGCCGCCGATCCCTTCGCTACCGCTCCGGGTGCTGACACTGAGCAGTTCACGCAGCGCCAATGCATACGCCTGCATCTGCAATTGATAATCGTCAGCCGTAGTCTGAATCTGCTCTGAGATCGACGGCGCTGCTTCGGAAGCGTCGATTGTTTCGGCTTCTTCGATTACCTCTTCTTCGAAGGCGGATTCGAAATCGAAAGCAGCTTGGCCGGATTTCGAATCGATCTTAGCGACGTTCGTTGCGACTACTGTCGATCGCGAAGAAACAGTTTTGGCGCGCGTGCGAATTGTCGTGTTCGTGGCCCTGAATCGGTTCGTCTTGAAATCAATTATCTCGACGTCAACACCGTCACCATTTGCCGCCGGAGTGATCAGCAGCTTGTCGATCGTGCCCGTAAGAATTCCCAGCGGCCGGCGGAGGCGAAAGCGTAATTCGCTCCAAAGACCCGGATTGGATTTCGGATTGGGGACTACAGATTGCGGATTTGGAATTTGCAATTGCCGATTTCGGTTTCCGGATTTGGAGTTTGGAATTTGGGATTTGGAATCCGCAAAAGCTTGCACACTCGCGACGCGTTGGAAAACCTCGCTCTTCAAATAATTCTCTGCCAGGGGCATGAGCGCGCGCACAGCTTCCGTCTCGTCAATATCAAAAGCGCGTCCTGCCAATTCCGACTGTCGCTGCGCGAGAACTTCATCGAAGCTTGCGGCCAGGCGCGTTTCGGCATCGTCGCCTTCGGAATACGTTTCGCAAAATCGATGGATCACCGCGCCTTTCAACGTCGCCGTCAGATTCGCCGGCGGCTCGGGCGCTTCGGCGTCGTTCCAGACCGCGCGCTCTTCAGCGCCGGGCGTGCGTAACATCCGCTCGAAATAATATTGACGCGGGCAACGCTGAAAGTTGATCAGTTGAGTGACCGTGACCCGCCGCAATCCAGTTCCAACTTCAGCTGTCACTGGCTGCAGCAACGGAAACGTTTCTTCAAATGAGTGGGACGAATCGATCTGGACACTCTCACTTGTCTTGCTGGGCAATGGCGTAGCGGGCGCTTTGGCCGGCGGTGCATTGCGCTCAATAGTCACCTGAACCTGCACGTCATCGCCGAATCGCGCGACGCCGCTGGACGAGTGCGCCTCGAGTTCGAGCGCTTGCCAAATCCACGCCAGCCAGAGTTCGCTGTTGGTCTTCGTAATGCTCTCGAGCTTTTTGTGTTCGACGGCGCCGGAAAAAATCAAACGATCCTCGGCTCGCGTGGCCGCGACATACAGAATCCGCATGCTTTCAAATTCTTCGCGCCAGCGATTGCGCTGCTGAAGCTGGTTGAAGAGCGCGCCTCTGACGGATCGTCCGCGTCCATCAGGAACCCGCACCGATAAACCTTTGTGACGATCGAGAATGAAGGCGACGTTCTCGCGGCGATTCGGCTCGCGCTGAAGATCGGGGACGATCACCACCGGAAATTCCAGGCCTTTCGCCTGATGAATCGTCATCAAACGCACGACGTTCGCCGTTTCGTCCATCTGACCTTCGCCCTCGCGGCCGCCGATCGCTTCAAACTCTTCGACGTAATGAACAAAGTCGCGAATCAATTGGCCTGACTTCTCGAATTGTTCAGCGAGACGAAAAAGTTTTTCGACATTCGCGACGCGCTGTGCGCCATCAAAGTTCGCGGCGATCACGGGCATCAGTTCCGAAGAAGAAACTGCGTAGCGCAAGAGATCCGCGATGCCATATCGGTTCCGTCGCTCGATTAGCGCTGCGAGCAAAGCGTGGATGCGATCCAAAGCGACGTGGTCGTCCGCTTCAATGAATTGAATTTCGCGATGACGACGCACCGCACGCCACAAGTTGCGACGATGCAAACGATCTGACGCCCCGGATGCATCAATCCACGGAGCGCAGCGCAGCGCGAATAAAGCGTTGTCGGATATTCCGCCGAGCGGTGAACGCAGAATCGCCGCCAGCGCCAGTTCATCCGTTGTGTTGTCGAGAAAACGCAGCAGTTGAATCAGGTCAGTAATTTCTTCCCGTTGATAGAAGCCTTTGCCCTGAACGGTGAGATAAGGAATTCCCGCGCGGCGCAACGCGCTCTCATAAGTCCAGACGCCGGTGAACGCGCGCAGCAGAATCGCGACCTCTCCGTAATCAAAGTCGCCGGCGCTTACAAGTTCCGCGACTCGCGTCGCAACTTGTTCCGCGTCTCGTTCATGGGGCGTTAGTGTGCGCTGCTGTGACGCGTCGCCCTCTTCATCCCCATCGCGAACCGCGCTGACAATGAATTCAACCAGCGGCGGCTCGTGCTTGCTTTCGCGCTGTGGTTCGCTGGACTCGTGGCCCACATAGCCAAGCTGCGGAAGCGCATCCACCAGCACGTCTACTCGCGGTTGGAAGATTCTTTCGAACAGAAAATTGAACGCGTCGATCAGTGGTTTTTGGCTGCGAAAGTTCAGATTCAAAGGTTGCTGCGCGCCGCCGGCTTTCTCGATCGCCGCAGTCATCTCGCTAAAAACGTCAACGTCCGCGCCACGAAATCCATAGATCGATTGTTTGCGATCGCCGACGATGAAAAGATTCGCGCCGGTCTTTAATGCAATTTTCGTCAGGATGTCGCGCTGCAAACCGTTCGTGTCCTGGAATTCATCGACGAGAAAATATCGATAACGCTCAGTGACGCGCGCCAGGACTTCTGGTCGTTCGAGCAGACGCAATGCGCGCAATTGCAAATCGTCAAAGTCGAGAACCGACAATCTCTGCTTTTCGATATCAAGCCGGCGATCGATCTCGCGCAAAAGCTTCAGCAACGCCAGCGAATATTCCTTCGCCAACAGATCGAAACCGATCGCCGGCAACCGACCGCGCAGACAATCGCTTCCGCCAGGGTCATCCCCAAACAACGCTGCGTCAATCTTCTCGATTACCGGATGCGTTCCCTTTTGCGGACGTGCGCTCCAGAAATCTTCTATTCCCTGCGTGTACGCGGCGATCGTTTTCTCAGTCGGCGGCTTTGCGAGAATTGCTCGCAACCTGGGCCAAGCATCGATCGCTTTCGCGCGTCTCTGATCGGCCGCTTTCGACAACTTGACTGAAAAGAATTCAGCCATCGCTGAGTCGAGCTGCTTCAGCGCCGCGTCGTAATTCGTGCGCGTCGCGTGATTCGCAGCGGTCAACGTTTCGATGGCGTCGATCGATAAGCCTTCACCGCGATACTTCCGATGCAGATCGACCAACGCGCTGGCTAGCGCCGGCCGGCCGGTGCCCTGCGTGAACTGAACTATCGTGTCGTTGCCGTGATGGATTGCGTCGGCGAGCGCTTCTTCGACCACCGCCTCGAGCAGCATCGCCGCCTGATGCTCGTCAAGAAGGACAAACTGCGGATCGATGTTGGCTTCGACGGGAAACTCGTGCAGCAAGCGCGAACAGAAGCCGTGAATCGTCGTGATCACGCCACCTTCGAGCGTGCGCTTGTGCCGCAGCCACGTCTGTCGTTCCTTCTCCTGCGACGCGCGCAGCAGCGCATCGATTCGATCGCGCACGCGCTGCCGCATTTCATTCGCGGCGCGATTTGTGAAAGTGATCGCGACGATATTGTCGACCGAAACTTTTTTCGTGCGCAGGATTTCCAGGTAGCGCTCGACCAGGACGAACGTTTTGCCGGCGCCCGGACCTGCGGTCACGGACAAATGCTTATCCAGCGTGTGCGCAGCGATCTTTTGTTCGGGTTTTAGTTCGCGCGGCTGAGGGCTTGATTGGCTCGACAAAGATCATCCTTTCAAAATGCGTTCGTATTCATCGTGTGGACCGATCCAAAACCAATACAACACGCCCTTATGCTCACGAGCCAACGCTCGCCATCCTCGGCTGATACGGACAGCCAATATTCGCCTTTGCGCTCAAAGCGCAATGACGGGTGACGCGGGTCCTGACGCCACAATCGATATGCTTTATCCGCGCTTGTCTTTATTTGAGATGGAAGAGCCGCGTATGCCTTCCAAAAACTAGGTGTGGTCGAGGACTTCATCAAGAGGTTTGGTGCGGCCGGCCTCGATGTCCTCTAAGGCTTTTTGCCATAGGTGATCAAGCCGTCCCGCCTTCGCATCGACTTCGATCTGGCGATCCCAAGCGTCCTCGAAATCAATCTCCATCAGTCTGTCTAAAAACTCTCCCTTTTCGTTTTCGGAGAGTTCTTTAACAGCATCGATAATTTCGGCAACTGACATGGTTAGAATTTATCCGGTTTCGAAATCTTTGTCACGCTGGATGGAGTCCACGGAATGAGCAGCACTGAACTGATTCAGTCAGAATGAAATGGTGCACCCGGCACGACTCGAACGTGCGACCCCCTGATTCGTAGTCAGGTACTCTATCCAGCTGAGCTACGGGTGCGTGTAGGATGAAGGGAAGTTTAAGGTTTAAGGTTTCAAGTTTCAAGTTAAGCAAAAGTTCAGATTTCCGGGGGTCGCTTTGGCAACTTGAAAATTGAAACCTGCAACTTGAAACCGCGCTTCAGCGCGCAAAGTACCCCGGCTTGGTGCTGGCCACGAGTTCGCCGCGCGCGACTTCGACGCGAATCTCGCGCCATTTGCCGTCGCGCACACCAGCGTTCGGAGGTTGATACACGACGGTGTAAAGCGTGCGAAGATCCGCAGCGACTTCCGCGTATAAGCGGGAAAGATCGTCGAGGCGGCGAATCTCGTGCAAGCGCCCGCCGGTACGATCGGCAAGCAATTGCAGACGCGTGCGCGCCGCCGTGTACATCGCGGTGATTGCGGGATCGGGCAGCGGCAGTTTCTTCGGATCGCCCGAGGGCAATGCCAGCGGAAAAATCGTGACGCCCTGTCGATCGGCGTCGTTGAGAACTGAAATCACTTGCGAGTTCGTTTCAGCTTTGATCGCCGAACCGACATCAGTCGCGGCAGCTTTGCCGACGATCCTGCGATCACCATTGCGCGCATCAGTATCGAGTCCATCGGTCAACACCACGATCGCTTTGCGACGCCGGGGCGCTTCATGGGCCAACTCTTTCACAGAAAGTTTTAGCGCGTCATAGAGCGGCGTTTCGCCTTTGCCGGCTTGCAGCGTGATACCGATCGTGTAAGCGATCCGGCGGCGATCCGTCGAAAAAGGAAGTTGAAGTTTCGCGCCCTTGCCATTGAAATCGACGACCGCGACTCGATCGTCCGGCGCCAGCGCGTCAAGAAACCGAAGCGCCGCCTGATTAATTTGTTGTCGAAAATTAATGGTTGAACCGGACGTGTCTAGCAGCATCACCAAACTGAACGGCGCATCAGTAGGTTCGAAATGCAAAATCGGGCGACGCACACCATCTTCAAATATAGCGAAATCGTTCTGCGATAAGTTCGTGATTGGGTGTCCCTGCTTATCGGCGACGCCGACGCTGAGTTGCACCAAAGATGTGTCGGTCTTGATTACTTCATCCTGCGCGTGCGCCGGCGACGACGCCGAAACCAGGAACAACAGTGCGAGAAGCCCGAGAGTCAGCGATGGCAAGACGCGACATTGGATTCGCTGATAAGGACGGCATCTGTTGGGCGAAAGTGAAATCATTCGATCTTCTAAGAAAGCTTTGATTGCTGGGGTTCGTGAGAGTATGCCTGCGACTTCGGAATCTTTGCAACTTTGCAGCGTAGTCCGTTTGGTAAAAAATTTTGCTCACGCATCCAGGAAATTTCATTTGAGTTTACGAGCGACGAATCGCCTATAATACGGCGCGCCTCGCAGGTTCTCCGCTATGCGCACAGCAAATTTTTGCGCGGAATGTGGCGAGCAGCTCGCGCTGAAAGGTTGGCGTGTGCGACTGGGAGGCCGACTGTGCGATCGCTGCACGCAAAGACTCGGAAGGTTCGCATCGTTTCAGACCCTGATTGGCGTGGGGCTGATTGCAGTTGCGGCATTCGCGATCGGGAAATATTCGCGACCCTCGCCGCCACCATTGATTATTCAGCGCGCCGCGAATTCTCCGCTATATCAATCGCCGGCTGAATCATCAACTGCCGCTCAAGCGAAGCGCGCGGCGACTTATCAATCGAGTCAGACGCCCGCTTCAGTGTCGAACGAAGAAGGTTACATTTGCGGCGCGCGCACCAAGAAAGGCACACCGTGTCAGCGGCGCGTGCACGCACCCGGCGAACGCTGTTTCCAACACAAAGGCCTGCCGGCAATGGTGGCGTTGGAGAAGTTGGTAATTAAGCCGAAAGCCGATTAGTTAGGTTTTGCGCGACGACATTTGAAACGAAAAAAAAGGCCGCGTGCTAGTGAAGCGCGCGACCTCCTTGCTGGTTTCACGGATTGAAGTCTGTGCAACACGCTACTTCGGTGTCTTCACCGGAGCCGCCGGGCGCGCGGGAATCTTCACCGGAGTCTTCAGTTTGTTCATGACTTCAGTGATGCCGCGCTCGAGTTGCGCATCCTTTCCGGCAATTTCTGAAGCCGGATCGTTATCAACTTCGATGTCCGGATCGACGCCGTGGCCTTCGATGATCCATTCGCCTTTGCTGTTCGTCAGCGCTGAACCCGGAACAAAAATCTGGCCACCGTCGATTAGCGGACCACGACTGCCGATGCCTACGACACCGCCCCACGAACGCTTTCCGATCAATGGTCCAAGACCGGATTCACGAAACATGTAAGGGAAGATGTCTCCATCAGAAGCCGAGTTCTGATCGAGCAGCGCCACCATTGGACCAAGAAACACGCCATCGGGATAAGTGCTGCCGATGTCGTCCGTGCGCGAATAGTTGACCCCGAGCAGCTTGCGCCGCAGACGCTCAATCAACATTCGCGAAACGTTGCCGCCGCCGTTCGCGCGCACGTCGACGATCAAAGCTTCTTTGTCGATTTGCGGGTAATACCACTTGATGAATTCGCGGATGCCGGCCGCGCCCATGTCGGGAATGTGAATGTAACCGACACGGCCGTTGGTGGCTTCTTCGACCCGCTTGCGGTTCTTCGTAATCCAAGCGAGATAGATTAAGTTGCTCTCGTCAGTGATTGGCCGATACGAAACAACTCGCGAGCCTTGCATCGTTGGTTTGCTGTTCACCGTCAGAGAGACGGGGTTGTCGGTTTTGTTGCGCAGCAGGCGATAGATGTCGTCGGTTCCTCTGAGTTCTTCACCATCGACGGCCAAAACATAATCGCCGGCATTGATGTTCAACCCGATTTCTTTGAGCGGTGAACGATAAATATCTTCTTCGTTCTCGCCTTCGAAAATTCTTGAGACGCGATAACGTCCGGAAGCCGGATCAACTGCGAATCGCGCACCCGGCAATCCGTAACGAGGCCGCGGCGGAATCAGAAAGTCGCCGCCTTCGACATAAGCGTGCTGGATCGTCAACTCGGAAACCATCTCACTGATCACATAGTTCAAATCCGAACGATGCTTGACGTATTGCAGCAAAGGCTTGTACTGCTCGCGCAGCGCCACCCAGTCATAGCCGTGCATGTTCGGCACATAGAACCAGTCGCGATAGCGCCGCCAGACTTCGTTGAAGATTTGATTCCATTCTTCAGCGGGCACGCGATCGACGACGAGCCCGGCCGTCGAAACCGGCTTGCGACTCTTGTCTCCCTGCGGCGTCGCGTCATACAGTCCGAAACCTGGCCCCTGCCTCGCCAGGATCTTCGAACCGTCACGTGACAAGGCATAGCCTCCTCCGAGATCGTCAATCAAGGTTGTCTCTTTTCGATCTTTCAAAGAAAAGAGTTTTAGCTGTGCCGGCCTGTCACCCTGACGCCCGTAGTAAAAGGCCGGGCCAGTGGCGTAAATCAAAAAGCCCGGCTTGGCCGACAAACCACCGTAGTTGTCCGCGCCTAGTGGTGCGCGCGCGACGCGATTGTTGATGCCGTCGAAATCTATCGTCATCGCTTTCGGTGCTGGCGGTGCGGCTGGCGCCGGCTTGGGTGATTCAGCTTTCGGCGCCTCCTCGCCATCTTTCTTTGCTTCGGGCGAAGCATCGCTCTTGCTCACCGCCACCTCGTCGCTTTCCGGCGGGAACGGATGCTTCACGTCTTTGCGCAAAGCCATCGCATAAATGTACGAGTCGCGATTTGTCGCATAGTTGAATTCGATGTTGGATATCTGCGGTGCAAATTCGCGCGTGCTGAGAAAGTAAAGATAGTTCCCCGTCGGATCCCACACCGGATTGAAAGCATTGAACATCTGATCAGTCACGCGATGAACCTGACCGTCGGCCGCGCTCCAAATAAAAATCTGCGAGAAACCATTGCCGCTTGTCGGCATGCTGAACGCGAGATAGTTTCCGCTGGGCGACCAGGCGTAATCGCGAATCCCGCCGCGCGGCGCGTCGACGATCTCAGTCACCTTTTTGTCGGCGAGCGTGACGACGAAGATTTTTCCGTCTTTGTCGCCAAAGGCAACGCGCTTTCCGTCCGCCGACCATTCGGGCTGATAACGCATCGCTTGCCCACCAGTAGTGATCTGCATCGGCGGCTTCGAAGCGTCTTGCGGCACGATGTAAAGTTCTTCTTCGCCGCTCAAATCGGAAATGAAAGCGATCTGCGATCCGTCGGGCGACCAGTTAGGCCATTTGTCGTGCGCACCGGACGAGTGAGTCAGATTTCGCGTCGGGCCTTTCTCGATTGGCGCGGTGAAGATGTCGCCGCGCGCTGAGAACAACGCGCGCTCGCCTTTCGGACTCAGATCGTAAGATTCGATGTTGTTGGCGGCAGGAATGCGGCTCGGCCGGCGCGCGAGACCGTCATCGGGAACGTTGATCGAAATCTCAGAGGCTTTGCCGCTGCGCGTGTCGAGGATTTGCAGCTCGCCGTCCATTTCATAAACGATCCGGTTCTGATGATCTGAGCTGGGCCAGCGCACGTCCCATTGTTTGCTCCGGGTAATCTGCGTCGTCTTACCGTTGGAAACGCCGTACGCGTAAAGATTAAAATGCCCGTCGCGATCCGAGTTGTAGTAGATCGTGTCGCCGATCCACATCGCGTCACGCGTCGCGCGCGGACCTTCAGCGATCGATTTCGTTTCGTAACTCTTCAAATCAAAGATGTAGAGTCGATTTGCTTGTCCGCCGCCGTAGCGTTTCTCCGGACGAAAGTCACGGTTCTGCGGCGAGTAAACCATGCGCGTAGCGTCAGGCGAAAAATCGCCCGAACCGGCTTCAGGCATCGGCAATGCTTCGGCCGGGCCGCCATCGACTGAGACCGTGTAAAGTCTCGCGATCGGCAGCGACCATGAATCTCTCTGCGACTTGAAAATGATTCGCTTGCCGTCCTTGGTCCATCCGTAAACTTGATTGTCCCAACCCCAACGCGGCGTGAACGGGCCCTTCGCCGGATAAAACGTAAGTTGTCGCGGCTCGCCACCGACGGACGGAATCACATAGACCTGCTCGTCGCCATCGTATTGGCCCGTGAATGCGATCCATTTTCCGTCAGGCGAGAACTTCGCGAAGACTTCCATGCCCGGATGCGCGGTCAAGCGGATCGCCGTTCCGCCCGTCGCGGGCGCGGTCCAAATGTCACCGGCGTAAGTGAAGGCGACGCGGTCGCCATAGATGTCAGGGAAGCGCAACAGTTTGGTTTGCGCGGCCGCGGTGATCGCCACCGCGAACAGCGCCAGGATGATGGCGGGAAGCCGGCGCAGCAGGTTTGATTTCGTGAACAAGGGACTCTCCTCCTTAAAATCCGAGACTGATACGAAAAATTGAATTGATGTTTGCGCGCGATGCGCAGTTGATGCAGACGAGGTTTTACGCTCGAAGTGAAGCGCCGGTTTCAAAAATCGAGCGCGGCGATCGTTACCACTTGATCGATCCTTCTTTCGAGGTGTCGATCGTCGCGAGATCACTCTCGCCGTAAAAGAAACTCTTCATGTTGTCCATCAGAAAGCCCTGGGCGTCCGGGTTGGTCAAGTCGAGGCCGTAATGATTGATAATGCGCGTCTGTGTCTGCAGCCATTCAGACCAGCAAGGCTGGCAAACCTCAGCGCCGATTTTTTGCCCTAGCTCAGTCGGCAACGGCGCGTAACCGAGCGCGGAACGCTTCTGCCCACAACGGGCGCATTTGATTTCGTCTGACATTGGAAACTCCAGTTTCAGGTTTCAAGTTTAAAGTTTCTAGTTGAACATCGTAAACCTGAAACTTGAAACCTCAAACTTGAAACTAGCGTTGTGCGGCTCGAATTGCGGCGATGGTGTCGTCGTCTTTCGGTTTGAATAATCCTAACGGCCGTACATCGCGATAGGTAATCACACCGTCCGGATTGATTACGAAAACCGAACGCGCCACCTTGCCCGGGATCATCGAATTTGCGCCGTAGAGATCGGCGACCTTTCGATCGACATCGGCGAGCAGGCGCAGCGGCAAACTGTGATGCTCGGCAAAATTCTTGTGCGACTCAACGCTGTTCGTGGAAATGCCCACAACTTCCGCGCCGGTCGCGCGGTAGTCCTCCCAACGATCGCGCACCGAACACATCTGGCGCGTGCAGATTGGAGTCTCGTCTCCCGGATAGAAAAGCAGCACGACGACCTTGCCGCGATGATCCGACAGACGCCAGGCAACGCCGTCCCCATCCTGCAAAACAAAGTCGGGTGCCTTGCTGCCTTCCTGGGGATGCGAAGTGTTTGCCAATGATTATTTGATCAGAGCTGCCAGGTTTGCTGCCGTGACCTGTGTACGAATCTCGAGTTCATTTCCGCGCGGCGTAATTTTCAAATTCGCCAAAGCGTTTTCTGCCAGAGCCTTGCGCGGCTGGGCCAGCCTACCGATGAAGAGTCCCCCGAGTTGCTGCAGTCCCTGCACGGTATCGCCGAGGTTCTTTGCCGATTGAACGCTGTCGGTTTTCGCTACCAGCATGATCGAAACATCCGTCTGCGTCGAGCCAATGGATCCATAAACCTGCTGAATCGAGCTAACGTCCTTGGCCATCGTATCATTGCCGACGTCGAGCTTGTTAAGCAATTCGCGCGGCACATTTGCGCCGAAGCCTGCGACTGCGTTGGGATCGCGTAAAGCGAGTGAGATAAGGTCGGCGCTGGCTCGTCCGCGTTTGCCCGCGTCGATGGCCGCGTGCACGTTCGCCACAGAACCCATCGCTAATGAATTAGGATCGAGAACGCAAATCGCCAACTGGTCGACTTTCATATTCCAAAGACCGAACACCTTCATCTGATCGTTCACGTTAATAATCGTAATTGTCGCGCCGCGATATTTTTCTTCACGAGCTTTGCCGTTCGCGGCGGCGCGCGCTGAGGCTATCAGAGATTTGGCGTCGAACGTGCCGTGAGCAATCGCCACTGTTTCAAGTTTGGTTGTGTTCGCGTTTGGATAGGTAAACCGAACGCCCAAAGCCACGCGATCGAATGAACGCGGATCGATGCCGGTGCGCGTTTTGAATTTTTCGACTTCCGCATTTGCCTGGGCCAGCTTCGCCGGATCGTTGCCAAGGATGCTTGGCATCGTTTCGTTCAACAATCGCTTGGCGTCGATGATCGCTACGGCATCCGATGCCGGCAGATAGTTAGCCGCGTCAGAAGTGGCAGCAGCAGCCCTACGCTGCCCTTGCCCAACGAGCGCAGAAGACAAAAGAACGATCATCAATGACGCGAAAGTTGGTGCAGATAAGACAAGTCTTTTATTCACAATTTGACCTTTCCCGAGAGCCTGAGTTGTTCGTCTTGCGATGCGCGAATGAGCGCCTATGGTTGCCGTGTCAGAAGCCCGCGCGTCAGCGAGGGCAAGTCCACAAACCGACGTGTGTGATGCTCATGGCAGCCCCTCCCTAACGGTCGGGCTTCTGACATCAGTCCCGCTCCAACAGCAACGCGATGCCCATACCGCCGCTAATGCACAGCGTCGCGAGCCCGCGTTTCGCCTTTCGCCTCTTCATCTCATAAAGCAGCGTCGTGGTAATTCGCGCGCCGGTGCAACCTATTGGATGGCCCAAAGCGATTGCGCCGCCGTTAACATTCAGACGATCCTGATTGAATTGAAGATCGCGATCGCAGGCAATGACTTGGGCCGCGAATGCTTCATTGAGTTCGATTAGATCGATGTCGTCCAATTTCAATTTCTGTCGATCCAGAATTGCCCGCGTTGCCGGCACTGGGCCAATGCCCATGATCTCAGGCGGGACGCCGACGATTTCATAATCGACAATTCGCCCAAGCGGTTCCGCGCCGGATTCTTTCAAAGCTTCTTCGCTCAAGACAGCAACGGCCGCCGCTCCATCGGTAATGCCTGACGAGTTTCCAGCCGTCACAGTTCCGTCTTTCGAAAAAACGGGAGCGAGTTTGCGCAAAGTGTCGATCGAGGTGTCGGCGCGAACGTGTTCATCATTCAAAAGGATTTTTTCTTCTCCCTTTGGGAGAGGGTGAGGGTTTACGGCCGCGCTAGCTTCGCCCCTGACCCCAGCCCTCTCCCAACGGGAGAGGGAGACTTTACCTTTGATATCCAGCGGAACAATCTCGCCATTGAATCTTTCCGCGGCGATCGCTGCTGCCGCACGTTCTTGAGATCGCAACGCGTATTCGTCCTGCTCGTCGCGCGCGATCTCGTATCGCTTAGCGAGTTCTTCGGCCGTCTCGCCCATGACCATTCCCGACAGCGGATCGTTAAAGCCGTCGCGATACATTCCGTCCACGAGATCGACATGGCCCATGCGCGCGCCCCAACGGGCGCCGTCGGCAAAATAAGGAACGCGCGACATACTTTCAGTTCCGCCAGCCAACACCACGCTCGCGCGGCCCAACATAATCTTTTCCGCCGCCAGAATGATCGCCCGCAGGCCCGAGCCGCAGGCTTGATTAACTGTGAATGCGGGCACGCGATCGGGCGCACCCGCGCGATGCGTGATTTGTCGCGCGACGTTTGGCCCACCACCCGCTTGCCGCGCGCAACCCCAGATTGAATCATCGATCTTGTCGGGCTGGAGATTCGCGCGGCGCAGACTTTCTTTCGCCACCGCGACTCCCAAATCGGCGGCCGTCCAATCTTTGAGAGAACCTCCGAACCGTCCAATCGGAGTGCGCACTGCGCCTGCCAGAAATATCGGTTTCATTTTGAAACTTGATGTTAGCATAGCGCCCGATGTCTCCCGTAAATCCCACCCATCCCAATCTTGTCAGCGATGCGCGCGAAGCCGAAAACCAAATTCGCGAAGTAATCAGCGCGCACAAAGAATGGTTCATGTCGATTGACGGTCGGCCGCCGTTGAGCGTTAACAACGACGAATTCGATTTTTCAGTCGCGCAATCGCGTCTGATCTTTTCGTCGTGGACTGAAATCGGGTCGCAAACGTGGCGAGTGAACGCGTGGAACTGGACCGGCGACAAACTGATTCTGCAAGCTAGCCGGCGCATGGGCGCTGAGTCGGCGACGATCGAACTCGTGCCCCGTGCTTCAGCGAAGACGATCGTTGCGAGCATCGCTGCGGCGCGACAGGAACGATGCGAACGCTTGGCGCAGCTGGTGGCGCTTAGTCTTGAGGGTGCTGGGCGTAGGGGGTCGGGTGTAGTCGGAACCGACCAAGACCACGAATCCAAGACTCGCTCTTGGCACCATGGCGATTCACCTTCTCCCCTACACCCTAAACCCCAAACCCTACACCCCAACACCGACCTACACCTACACCCAACACCCTTCACCCAACAGCCCTCCGTAAAGATTGAACGCGCCGCGCTCAGTCCCGGGATGCGTCGCGATCAACCGGGGCGTTACGCGCGCATCATTCTGCGGCTTCCGCATGAACGTATCGCCGTCGCCGGAACCGTCGCGCGGAGCGATGCCCGCAATGTTGATTCGCTTTTTTCATCCGTGCTGCTTTGGTTCAATCGATCTTTGTCGAGTCCGAAGAAGCCACCCATCAATCGCCTGCTGATGATCGTCGAGCATGGAATCCTGGAAACTGCACGCCAGCGGCACGTGCTGCTGCGGGATTCGTTGCGCGCCAGAGTTGAGTTGCTTGAGATCGATGACGACTGGAAGGCAGTCGAAGCCACGCGTCCGTGGGAACGAAAGTACATTTGGCGAAAGCGTCTCAACCGGTTCCCAACGGTCCGCCAAGATGAACGCCACGACCTGGTCAACGAAATCGTAGCGACGCGTCCCGAGGCGATCGATGTGGTGGCCGCGCGTCATGGGCAGACGCTTCGTTATCACGGCCTGCCGTTCGCGCGCGTGCGCTGCGTCATGGATCGCGATCGCGTCTGGTTCGGGATTGAAGGATCGCCACGGCGATCGCTTGATGAATATCACCAGCAAGATTGGCTGAAGCTTTTGCACGATCTGGAAACGTATCGCAATGCTGAATGCCGCGATCGGCGGCACTGGCTGCATCGGGCTGCGGGCGAGGCCTGGCTTGAATCAATTCTGCGGCGCGACATCACGAGACTAGATCCGGGATTGATCGTTGCGCCGTTGCACGCACAGTTTCGCACCTCGCACAGTGGTCCAACCGGCGCACGGCCGATCGATTTGCTGGCGCTGCGTCATGATGGCCGTTTGGTCGTAATCGAATTGAAGGTCAATGAAGATCGCGAGCACGTTTTCCAGGGTGTGGATTACTGGCGTCGCGTCGAAGCTCACCGGCGTCGCGGGCACATCTCTTCCGCGAAGCTCTTCGGCGACCGAGAGATCAGCGATGAGACGCCGCTCGTGTATCTCGTCGCACCGACTCTCCGCTTTCATCCTTCGTTTCGGACGCTGGCCGGCATGATCGCACCGGACATTGAAGTCTACCGATTCGATATAAATGAAGATTGGCGCGGAGGCGTGCGCGTGGTGCGGAGAGATCGCGTCAACGCATGAGAATCGAAGGCTATTCGATCGCGGGAAAGCGGAACTTACTTGCGTCAAGATATTCCTGAACTGTCTCGCACGCTAACCATTGTCTGTTGAGATTTTCAGCCACCGCCCCTGTCGTGTTGGAGCCTGCAAACGGGTCAACCACAAAGTCGCCTTCGTGTGTCAGCAGTCTCATGAAGAATTCAGGCAGGGCTGCGGGGAACCGAGCAGGATGTATTTTTACGCCAGCTTCTTTGCAGCGAATCGTATAGGAGTCGTTAGCTGCATTGTTACCAAATTTAAGAAATGCATCTTGCGACTCTCGCTCTTCAAAGACGTTACCAGGAATCGCTCCGCCAGCGTCGACCTTGTCGAAGCTCGAACGGATATTGTGGCCACTCGGTCGGACCGTCGGCTTAACGCCGCGGCGATTGAGTCGAATCATATCCGCACTATAGGGTTTCAGCACATTCCGGTTATCAGCTTTGGGCCATGGAGTCTTTCCCAGCCACCACACGTGTTCAACCGAATCCTTTACTCTGATGCGTCTCACTGTCACCCATTCTGCGGGCATCGGAAGTTTGGCTGGGTTGTACCAATAGAACTCCTGGGCTAAATGAAATCCGACCGTTTCCACAAGTTCAATCAGCAGTTTATAGAGATAAACTGAACGAGTCGGATAGCCTTTGTTGTAGCTACCGCCAATGTTAAGAATGAAACTACCGTCGTCTTTGAGTACGCGATGAAACTCATGCGCAAATGGCAGAAACCACGCAACGTAGGATTCTTTTTCTACATTCCCGTACTCCTTCTTAAAGTGCAGCGCATACGGCGGAGAGGTGATAATGGCATCCACCGAATTCGGAGGTAACGCTTGAAGGACGCTCCGAGCATCCGCAAGATATGCGGCACCCAAGGTCGTTCGGTAATACGGTTCGTGACCTACGACGGAAACTCGTCCTGATCGAGGTGGCGGAAATGAAAGTTGCGCACTTTGCGTTGACATGGATCTGCTTGGCGTTATCGCGTAGCTTACAGCATGCTGATCTTCCTTCCTAGTTAACGCGCCGTTTTTTATGATGACGCCTCAAGCTAGTTTAGACGCGTAGTCAAGGCATAGTTTTTTATCAACGCGAGAGAAGGTTCTTTTCGACTAAGCTTGCGCTTTCTTGAGTAACACATTACGTTTTGGCACGAGGTTGATTGTTAACGGCACACGGTGACTAAGAAAGACGAAATATTGGAATTGCTCGAGGACTGCTCATCGGAAGAGCGGCGCGAGATTTTCAATCATCTTCGCAAGGAATTCCCGATTCATGCGCTTGAAGCTGACCTGAACACACAGGCGGAAGTGATACTGGAAGCAATGGCGCGCTCCAGTGACCTGACGATGCGTGGCATCCGCGGAATTATTGCTGAGGCAGCATTCTTGGTGGACGTCCTCCAAAAAATGGAAGGATGGAAAACTGTCCAAATCGTGGGCGATGCTTCGTATGACTTTTTGATCGCGGATAACGTCGGGCAGATTAGCATTCAGGTAAAGATGCAACGTCGTGAGAAGGGCGTGCCGCTTGTTCGCGCTGGCAAATTTGTTGTCGAAACGCAACGGACACGCACCGGTAAAGACGCGGCTGGCGGAGCGACAAGGCCCTATCGGTTCGGGGAGTTTGATCTTCTCGCAGTATCGCTTCATCCATCTACAAACGACTGGACTAGATTCTTATACACAGTCGGCGCTTGGATGCGACCACGAGCGAGCGATGCGAATCTGCTGGAGGTATTGCAGCCAATACCTCCCTATCCAAACGACGATTGGACCGATCAACTGGAAACTTGTATTGAATGGCTCCGCTCAGGAGCCCGCCGTACTATCGAATCATTCTAGATGTTGGTAGAACGGGCGTCTTACGTCGTCAATCTTCGATAAATCCCCGGCAGTCGCTCTGGCAGACTCAATACGTCATCGATGATCGTGTACCCGACTTCGCCGTAGAGATCGCGCAGCTCGCTTTCCGATTCGCGATCGATGGTGATGCAGAACGGTATGATGCCGCGCGTCTTCGCATCGATCAGAGCTTCGCGCGTGTCGTCGCGCGCGTAACGTGCGTCGCCGTAGTCGTGATCGTAAGGACGCCCGTCCGACAAGACGATCAGCAGACGCGTGCGCGCCTCCTGCTTTTCCAGCTTGGCGGTCGCATGACGAATCGCGGCGCCGAGCCGCGTGTTGTTCTGATAAGTGATGCCGCCGATGCGGCGCATGACCTCGTCGGAGTAATGTTCCTGAAAATCTTTCAGCACATAAAACTTCACGTTGCGACGACCTTCGGACGTAAAACCATTAATCGCATAGACGTCGCCGACGGCTTCGAGCGCCTCGCTCATCAACACCAGGCCTTCTTTTTCAATCTCGATGATTCGCCGGCCGGGATGCGTGTAAGGCTGGAGCGGATGGCGACCGATTGTGCGCGCCGTCGATGAAGATTGGTCCAGAAGAAAAGAAACCGCCACGTCGCGACGGCGACGCAGACGCCTGGTGTAAATGCGCTCGGACTGTTGTCCATCGGCGCGGCGATCGATGAAGAAATCGACGACGGCGTTTAGATCGTAATCTTCACCGTCTATTTCGTTGGAGATCTTCGCGAGGTCCTCAGGCTTCATCAACTGAAACTGATGACGGATTGAAGAGACTAGCCCACGGTAACGTTCGCGCGTGTTATCGACGAAGTCGCGGCTGCCGCGCTTCACCTTTTTTTCGATCACGCGACACCAGCCGACGCGATGATCGACCAGCTCGCGATCCCATTCGTCGTAGTTGAATGCGACTTCGCCGGCTTCGAGATCCTGCTCGGGCGTCTCGCCTTCACTCCAGGTTTCGCTGCCTTCGAGTTCGTCGAATTCGCCTTCGTTTTCGGAATTCCAGGCATTGAAAAGCTCGCGCGCGTCGCGCCGCTGCGGCTGTCTATCAGTCTCACGCTCGGCGAGCATCTGCTCAGCCATTTTGTTTTCGTCTTCCTGATCCTGCTGGTCGGGAACTTCGATTTGCTGTTCGGATTCATCCATCGAAATCGATTGGAACAGCGTGTACACGCGGCTGGTCGCCATCAACGTGTCGGCCACGGTGGCAAGCGGGCTCGATAAATAATTTGGAACAATGATTTCGAGTTCCGTTACCACCTGCCGATAGAACTCACGCGCATCGTCAAGCGCGCCGCCGAGCATCGTGATTTGAAACAGCAGTTCGAACGGAACGAGGGCCGGCGGCAGATCGACGATCTTCGGACGACGATTGCGCAAGTGCGCGCGAATCAGATCGAGATCGCGAGTTAGCCCACGATAGGCGCGTCGCAGGCGTCGATCGATGCGGCCATTTTCCAACGTGCCGAAGATCCGGCGCGCGAGCGCGGGGATGGGAAATAGATTGATGACGTCGCTGTACCGCAAATTCGTCGCGTGATCTGTGCGGCTTTGGGCCTTTACGTGAACCTGTGATTCCGTTAGTAGGCCCGGATCAATTGCGAACGAATCTTGCGCATCCTGATTCTCCGGATCGTATAACTGCGCGAGCGACGCCCAAGCCGCTCGGAGATCGTCGCTATCTCGCTCATAAGTTCCAAACTCAATCTGACCCGCAGCGTGCGCGGCCAATACTTTGTAGAGACGGAAGTCGAGTTCTTCATCACCGAACTCAGACACAGCCGAGGGCAAGTGAATCGTGCGGCCATCGCCGATGCGGGATTCAACCGGCACGGCAGCGAGCGGCGCGATCTCAACCGTGCGTCCAGTCAATCCTTCGACATAAAGCCGCAGTAGAAACTGCACTGATTCGAGTGATAGGCCGACGCCGCCGGCGCGCAGAGCGTCGTTGCTGCTGCGAGTTTCCAGCGCGTAGTAGCTGCGCCGCGCGCGCATATCACCGACGATCAAACCCGCGCGGGCCCAGCTTTCAAATTGCTCGATCGAAACTGAATGAAGAGCCTTCGCGCTGGAACGAATACATGCCAGCGCGGCCTCCGCGTCAACGCGACCAACCTCGGCGGCCAGCGAAATCACTCGACGCGCCAGCGCGGTGGCACTCTCTCGATCATTTTTCGCCGCAATGTTTTGAAAGAAAGTTGGACTGGCGCGAATGAACGCGACCAGACCGGCGTTGCCGTGTGGCGCGATCGTCCAAAGCAGATCGATCCAATCATCAAAACTTTCGGGCAGAGTGCGCAGCACATCGCCGCCAGCTAGCAGCAGATGCAGTCCCGCCGCGCCGCCGCGTTCGAGAAAATTTTTGGCTCGCCGCATCAAACGCAGAGACTGGTCAACGTCGAGCCGCTCGATCGCCGCGGGCAGAGAGGTCCACGCATCCGCCGCGATGCCGCCCGCGAGCTCGGCAAACGCTTTAACCAATTCGATTGCTGTCGTTATTAGCGAATCGTTTAGAGGCGGGCTACTGCCCATTACAGGCGAATCGTTTAGAGGCGGGCTACCGCCCGCCTGTGATCCTGAGCTGGAGGGCGGTAGCCCTCCGCTAAACGAAGTCGATTGTTTTGCGAGGGCCGAAACAACTTTCGGTGTTGCGTTCAAAAATTCCGCGCTGTGCTTCGCCGATCGACGAGAGACCGCCGTTGCAACCTCATAGATCGATCTCAGCAGTTCAGGGTTCGAAACTCTCTCGGCCAGCGCGGGGGCATTGCCAAACGTCTCCGCGGCGGTCGTCGCCGAGAGGATCATTTGACGAGCGCAAACCTGGAAGACGAATGGCCGAACCGTCGCTGGGACTCGTCCGAATTCCGCGGCGCCGGCATCTATAAAGCTGACACCGATGTCTAAGTCACTCATCGCGAGGCGGCGGCCGAGTTCGCCCCAGGCGCGCAACTCTGCGGCATCGAGAACCTTCGCGACCCGCGGCACCGCGCGCAAGAATTCAATACTGGCGCGCAGAGAAACTGCGGCGATCGTCGCACTCGTCTCTAATGCTGCGCGCGTTTGCTCGATCGGAAGTTGGCTGATTTCGCGCAGCAAGCGCGCGATCGTGCGTCGTTCAGTCGGATTTTTTACCGCGCGGAGATGCTGATCGATTTCTTCGCTGAGATCGTTCGAGTTGTTTTGAGGTTTGTCAGACACGACTGGCTAGGCGAGCATCAAGCGTTGGCCCTTGGGTTCCGGGATCGGATCGCCGAATTCAGTGGCCGTATCAATCCAAAGTTGAATCGCTTCGTTTGCGTGCACCGCGGCTGACTCGTAGGTTGCACCGTGCGCCGTACAACCCGGGAGTTCAGGTACTTCCGCAACATACGCCTCGGCCTCGTCTTCATTGCTCCAGTAAATGATGATTTCGTACTTGTGCATTAAATCTGGTTCCGGCTCGGTTAGGAGCCAAATGTTTATAGTCACTCAGCGTAATTCAAATTCCCAGTTCCGTAGGAGCGGAATGATCGTGCGTCGATTTATGCCGCTCCTACGGAGCGACTGCAAACTATGACGGTAGGGATCTATAAATATCGCGAATGCTGCGCTGCAGATCGCGGTCGTCGGTGATGGGCGAGCACATCGCGACTTCGGCGGCGCGCGTCGGGGCAATGCCGTTCGCAATCAGCTGTCCGGCGTAAATCAACAAACGCGTCGAGACACCTTCTTCTAATCCATGCCCTCGCAGGTTGCGCACCTTCTGCCCGATCAAAACCAGATCGCGCGCCGTGCCTTCATCGATGCCGCCCTCGCGAGCAACGATCGCGGCTTCTAGATCAGCGGGCGGATAATCGAAATCGATCGCCACGAAGCGTTGCCGGGTCGATTGTTTCAAATCCTTCAGAATCGATTGATAGCCGGGATTGTAAGAAACTACGAGCATGAAATCCGAAGGCGCTTCCAAAATCGTGCCGCGCTTTTCAATCGGCAGACGGCGGCGATGATCGGTGAGCGGGTGAATGATCACGACGGTGTCTTTGCGCGCTTCGACAATCTCGTCGAGATAGCAGATTGCGCCGTGCCGCACCGCCGAAGTCAGCGGCCCATCATGCCAAACGGTCTCTTCGCCTTCGATCAAAAACCGCCCCACGAGATCCGTCGACGAAAGATCTTCGTGACACGCGACCGTGATCAGCGGCCGCTCGAGCCGCCAGGCCATGTGCTCGACAAAGCGCGTCTTGCCGCAACCCGTCGGGCCTTTCAAAATCACCGGCAAGTGTGCGGCATGCGCGGCTTCGAACAAACCAATCTCGTTGTCGACCGGCAGGTAATAAGGCTCTTCCGCGATTCTGTATTCTTCTATTGCTCGCTCAGACATGAAAATCGGTTTCAGGTTTCAAGTTTAAGGCTTCAAGTTCTCAAATCTTAGCATCGACGCAAACGCCCGCCAAAAGTGTCAGAACCCGGAGCCGTAACGACGGGATCATCGACATGCTTTTGAAATCGAGTTGCCTCTTGATCCGGTCGCTATCGCTCCCGGTTCTGACACGATCGGATTCCGACACCGTGTTCCAACTTGAAACTTGAAACCTGAAACCTGAAACTATGACTGTGAAGATCGCAGTAGCCATGTCAGGTGGCGTGGATTCGTCCGCGGCCGCCGCAATTTTGAGGGAGCAGGGCCATGACCTGGTCGGCTTTACGATGCAGTTGTGGAATCAAGGCCGCGGCATCAGTGTCGATGAAAACGGCGAGCCGCTGCCGTCGCGCTGCTGCTCGCTCGACGACGTTTACGACGCGCGACGCGTCGCGGAAGAACTGGGATTTCCGTTTTATGTTTTGAATCTGGAAAAAGAATTCGAGCGCGACGTCGTGCAGCCGTTCGTGAATAGCTATTTGCAAGGCGAGACGCCGATTCCCTGTGTTGCCTGCAACAGCCGTTTGAAGTTCGCATCACTTGATAAACTTGCGTCAAGTCTGGGATGTGAAAAGGTTGCGACCGGCCATTACGCTCGGGTTGAATTAGACGAAGCGACGAATCGTCATCGGCTCTTGCGCGGACGCGATCCAAACAAGGACCAGTCTTACTTTCTTTGGGAGCTGACGCAGGATCAGCTTTCGCGCGCGCTGTTTCCGCTGGGCGAACTTTCAAAGAGCGATGCGCGACAAGCCGCGCGCGAGAATCATCTTGCGGTGGCGGAAAAGAAAGAGTCGCAGGAAATCTGTTTTGTTCCGGATGGCGATTACGCCGGTTTCATCGATCGATATCTCGAAGCCGAACAGCAAACGGATCGTTTGCCTGTCGCCGGTGAAATTGTAAACGCAAACGGCGAAGCCCTCGGCAGTCACTCAGGCATTCATCGCTTCACGATTGGTCAGCGGCGCGGGATTGGTATCGCCGACGCGCGACCATTGTATGTTTTGAATGTCGACGCGTCGAACAACAAAGTCGTGGTTGGTTATGACGATGAATTGTTGAGCGATGAATTCACCGCGGCGGGCTTGAACTGGATTGCGCTCGACAATCCGACTCAGCCAGTGCGCGCCGAAGTCCGTGTTCGCTATCGTCACACTGCCGCGCCGGCGACGATTACTCCGCTCGCGAATAATCGCGCTGGTATCAAGTTCGACGAACCTCAGCGCGCGATTACACCCGGCCAGGCAACGGTTTTTTATCGCGGCGACGAAGTTGTGGGTGGTGGATGGATCGTGAAGGGACAGGCGGCAGTAGGCAGGAAGCAGTAGGCACGAGGCAAACTACCAGATTTCCTGCCGTCTGCCTCCTGGCGCCTGCGGCCTGTTACCAAAACCTTTTCCGCTTGTCCCTCGTACTCACAATCGGCCACATTCTTAAGAAATAATAGGTAAAAACTCGCTATGGCAATGTCAACAGGTCGTAAGGTCGCGCTGATCATTTCCGGCATCGTGCTCGGCTTGATATTAATCGTCGTCCTGGGAATCGCGATCATCTTTTCCGCGATCGGCAGCCGCCGTCCATCGATTCAGGACAACAGCGTGCTCGCCTTGAAAATCTCCGGCGCGCTGCCTGACTACGTTCCTGACGATCCGCTGCGTCGTCTCTTCGGCGGGCAACCGCAATCGCTCAGCAGCCTGCTCGCGCAACTTCGCAAAGCGAAAGTCGATAAGCGAATCACTGCAGTGATGCTGGACATCGACATGTCCGAAGCCGGTTGGGCCAAGTCGGAAGAGATTCGCGGCGCGATCGAAGATTTCCGCACGTCCGGCAAACCCGTCTACGCCTATATGGAGACTGGACTGAACAAGGACTATTACATCGCGACCGCGTGCGACAAAATTTTTGTGCCGCCGCCGGGCGAGTTATTTACGATTGGTTTGGCGGCAGATGTGATGTTCTTTCGCGGCTCGCTCGACAAGTTGGGCATCTATCCCGACGTGTATCAGATCGGAAAATACAAGAGTGCCGGCGACATGTTCACGCAGAAACAGATGACCGACGCGCATCGCCAGTACATCAACTCGCTGCTTGACGATCTTTACGGCCGCTACGTCGAGGGCATCGCCAAAGCGCGCAAGAAATCGGTCGATGACGTGAAGAAGTTGATCGATGACGCGCCCTACACGGCGACGCAAGCGAAGGATGCCGGATTGATCGACGGCGCTCTGTATCATGACGACGTTGAGAAGGAATTGAAGAAACGGCTGGGCTACAAAGAAAGTGACGACCTGCACATCGCGCGCGGATCTGACTACCGACAAATTTCGCAAGAGTCCCTGGGTCTAAACAAAGGCGAAAAGATCGCCGTCGTTTTCGCAGCAGGCGATATCATCTCCGGAAGATCTTCATTCGGCGGTGAGGGCGAAACGACTATCGGATCGGATTCGTTGGTCAAGACCATCAATGAAGCTCGGGATGACAAATCGATCAAAGCGATCGTTTTGCGCATCGACAGTCCCGGTGGATCGGGATTGGCTTCCGACATCATCTGGCGCGCGATCGAAAATGCGAAGGCGAAAAAACCCGTCGTCGTTTCGATGAGCGACGTTGCCGCCTCAGGCGGTTATTACATCGCCTGCAACGCGAACAAGATCGTGGCTGAGCCTTCGACGATCACCGGCTCGATCGGCGTCGTCGGCGGCAAACCCGTCATCAAAGGATTCTACGATTGGATTGGTCTGACCAACGAATATGTTTTGCGCGGAAAGAACGCCGGCATGTTTCGCGAATCAGAAAAGTTCAGCGACCCCGAGCGCGCTAAATTCCAGGAGTTCATGAAGGCGACGTACGACGACTTCATCAGCAAGGTCGGCAAAGGCCGCAACAAAGACAAGACCTACATCGATTCGATCGGCCAGGGCCGCGTCTGGACTGGCAAGCAGGGAAAAGACAATGGCCTGGTTGATGAATATGGCGGTCTGGATAAAGCGATCGAAATCGCGAAACAGCTCGCCAACATTCCCGCCGACAAGAGTGTCCAGCGTATCGTAATGCCAAAGCCGCCAACCTTCCTTGAGGAATTGATGAGCGGCGGAAACGACGACGCCGACGAAGCCAGCGTGCAAGCGAAGCAGCAGGCGTCATTACTGTCCGCACTGCCGGAAGACATTCGTCAAAGTTTGCGTTATGCGCAGTTGTTGGATCGCGCCAAGAACGGCGAAGCGATTTACATGATGCCGTTCCGCCTGCGCATCAAATGACGTCGCAAACTTGTCAGGCTTTTTATTAATCGCACCCTCGCGTATATACTGAGCGTCTCCAGAAAACGAGATGCTCAGTATCGCGAGACCTAAAGCGGGTCCCCTTTCGGCGCTCTTTGCGCTCTTTTTTCTCGTTGCTTGCGGCGCGGCACAAACCCCGTCTCCGACTGCAACAGCTCAAACGGTTTCCCCAAATCAATCGACGCAGGTTGTGATTCCGCTGACGCTGGATGAAGCGTTGCGTCTCGCGAATGCGCAGGCGTCCTTATATCAGGGCGCAATCTTGAACGAGCAGATAGCCGCGGAAGATGTGAAGCAGGCGCGCGCTGCGTTCATGCCAAAGGTGAGCGCGCCGCTGAGTTACATCTATACTTCGCCCGCGCTCGGCCTGCCGCCGGGCGAACCGCGCGCGCCGAGTTATATCGCGAACAACGCCATCAGTGAATATGAAGCACTGGCGAATGTTTCGGGCGATCTCGATGTTGCGGGAAAGCTGCGCGCGACGCTCGCGAAGAATCGGGCGCTACTCGCGGCGGCACATGCGGGAACCGATGTCGCGAAACGCGCGTTGGCCCAAGCGGTCATTGCTGCTTATTACGAACTCGCGCTCGCAACTGCGCAGCGTCGCGCCGCCGAGGAGAATCTTTCCGCCGCCGAAGAATTCGAAAGGATCACTTCATTGCTTTTGAGCGGCGGTGAAGTTGCGCAGGTCGATCTGACGCGCGCTCAACTGCAGACGCTGTCGCGTCGTGATGAGCTGGAACGCGCCCGGGTGAACGAGGAAGTTGCGGCCGGATCGTTGCGCGTGCTTGTGGGCTATGATTTTACGAGAGCGATTAGCACGACCGATCTCGATCTGGCGCTGCCGATCGACTCTGAGTATCAGCAGTTCAAAGCCGATGACATTCCGCGCCGGCCTGAGTTCACGCAGTTGGAGCAGCAGCTACGCGCGGCTCGGCAGGAAATCAAAATTGCGCGCGCCGATCGCTTGCCGGCTTTGACGTATTCGGTCAATGGCGGGTTCGATACGGATTCTTTGAAAGGACCGCGATTAAAAGAACACAGCGGCGTGTCGGCCGCGGTCAGTCTGACGATTCCGATTTTTGATTGGGGCGTCACGCGCAGCAAAGAGAAGCAGGCACGCTTGCGGGTTCAGCTCGCTGAGAACGAACGGACGATTGCGGTGCGCGGCTTCACGCAACAGTTCTATGCGGCGAAATCGCAGGCGGCAATCGCGGCGGCCAGGATAACGCTCGCGCGCGAAGGCGTGACGCGAGCGCAGGAGAACTTAACGGCATCGATCGCGCGTTATCGAGCCGGCGAAGCGCAGATAGTTGAAGTGACCGACGCGCAGACAACTTTGGTCGCGCAACGCAGCGCGCTGTATCAGGCGATCTTTGATTACCAGATCGCTCTGGCAAGATTGAGACAAGCGACGGGACAGTAGGAAATTAATCCGCAGATTACACAGATGACACAGATTAGAAAAACATACAGCCACGAAAAGGCACAAAACCGTAATCAACGAAAGTGAAAAGCGCTCCATGATTCGAGAGAATAATTTTGAGCCTTTTGTGCTTTTTTGTGGCTATTCGTTTCTGTGTAATCTGTGGACAATATCTTCAAATGAATAACACACGGCAGCGCAACACAATTCTGATCATCGCGGCCATCGCGATCGTGGTGTTCGGACTCGCGGTCCTGATTATCTGGCGTTGGAAAAAATCCGCGGCTGCATCCGAAAAGGAAGTTACGCCGGTTGTCAGCGTCAAAGTCGCCAAAGCCGACAAAGGAGCGATCGCTGCCGAAGTTGTGGCCGTCGGGACGATCTGGCCGCGCGAGAAAGCCGACGTCAGTGCAAAGGTCAGCGCGCAAATCAGAAAAATGGCGCTGCTGAAGAATAAGTTCGTGCGCGCAGGCGAAGTGATTGCGGTGCTTGAGTCGCGCGATCTTCAGGCGCAGCGCGCCGAAGCAGTAGCTGCATTGAACCAAGCTCGCGCGGAAGAACGCAGCGTCGTCACCGGAACGATTCCAAAAACCAACGCCGAAGATCAGAGGGCACTAATGGACGCACGCGCCAAAGTGAACAACGCGCGGGCGACGTACGAACGCCGGCGGACGCTTTATGAAAAGGGCGGCATCTCGAAAAAAGATTTGGAGGCTTCGCAACTCGATCTCACGACCGCGGAAGACGAGTTACGCCTGCAACAGCAAACCGTCGCACTGCGAGCCAGGTCTTTGAATCCAAATGATCGTGCGCTCGCTGCAGCGAAAGTCGCGGAGGCCGAGCAACATCTCGCAACGCTCGATGCGCAACTCAGCTACGCGACGATTCGCTCACCGATCAGTGGCATCGTTACCGATCAATATCAATACCAAGGTGAGTTCGCGTCGCCGAGCGGCAAGCTGGTTACGATCGCCGACACGACTTCGGTGATCGTGAAAGCTCCTTTCTCTGACACCGTCGCATCGCAACTGAAGACTGGCGATTCGGTCAGCGTCGTTCCTACCGATACTTCCGCGGAGGAAATGAAAGGGCAGGTAACATTGCTCAGCCGCTCAAGCGATCCAACCAACCGCACCGTTGAAGTTTGGGTGACGCTCGCGAATGGTAATGGTCAGCTGCGCGCGAACGGCGCGGCGCAAGTGAAGGTCTTCGCCAACTCGAAGAGCGACGCGATCATTGTTCCCGTTTCGGCCGTGACGCTGGAAGCAAGCAACGCCAACGAAGGCACAGTGATGGTTGTCGATGCGCAAAACGTTGCGCATGAAAAGAAGGTGACCGGGGGAATTCGCACCAAAGACAAGATCGAAATCGTCGAAGGATTGCAGGGCGGCGAGACCGTCGTCATCGAGGGAAACTTTGCCTTGTCTGACGGAACTAAAGTTGAAATCGCGAAAGATGAAGAGAAGAAGGAAGAGAAAGATGAAAAGTGAGCCAATTTGGAGTGCGCCGGCAAGCGAAGCGGCGACGGCGCTTTGGATTGATTCTGTTTCTTTTTCTTTCGTGTAAATTCGTGCGGGCGGTTTTCGTTTCCCGATTGACAACCACGAAATAACATAAAAAGCGCCGTCGTCGCTTCGCTTTGCCGGCGCACTCCAAAAAGAATGCGGCTGGCTCAAATCGTCTCAAACCAATCGCGCGCGATTCTGGTAATCGTCGCGTTGCTATGCGCAGCGGGTCTTTATGCCGCGTGGCAACTTCCGGTCGCGATTTTTCCGCAGACAGACTTTCCGCGCATAGTCATTATCGCCGATAACGGCGAAGCACCTGCTTCACAAACCCTGGTTTCAGTCACTCGTCCAATCGAAGAGGCGATGAACGGCGTTCCCGGCATCGCTCGGATCAAATCGAAAACCGCGCGCGGCTCATCTGAAATTAGTCTTTATTTCGATTGGAATGTAAACATCAGCCAGGTCTTGCAGTTAGTCCAGGCGCGGCTGTCGCAACTCTCGTCGACGCTGCCGCCGACCGCGAAAATTCGCAACGTCGAGCGATTGACGTTCGCAGTTTTTCCCGTCACCGGCTACAGCCTGACGTCCGACAAACGCGATCAAACGGCGTTGCGCGACATTGCCAACTACACGATTCGTCCGCAGCTCGCGCGCCTGCCGGGCGTTGCCATCGTCGGCGTAGCCGGCGGTAAGACGCGCGAGTTCCACGTGACGATCGATCCTGATCGCCTGGCCGCGCACAACGTTTCAGTCAATCAAGTCACCGATGCGATTAAGGCCACGAACGTCATCATCTCGCCTGGATTGATCGAAGAGAATCATCAACTCGAGCTCGCGTTGGTGAGCGGCCAGGCGAGCAAGCCTGAAGAACTCAATGGCATCGTCGTGGCCACCGTCAACAATGCGCTCGTCACGGTTGCGGATGTGGCCACGGTCACGGGCGGCATCGAACCCGAATACACGATGGTGACCGCGGATGGTCATCCGGCCGCACTCGTGAACGTAAATCGTCAACCTGACGCGAACACTGTCGCGGTTGTCGATGAAGTGCAAAGGACGCTCACCGCAATCCGCGGGCAAATTCCTGGCGACGTCCGCGTCGCGGCTTATTACGATCAATCACTGCTGGTGCGCGACTCGATCAACTCGGTGCGCGATTCGATCCTTATCGGGTTGCTGTTATCGGTCGTGATCCTCTACGCGTTCCTGCGGAATTGGGGCACGACCTTCGTCGCGATTCTCGTGATTCCGGTGACAGTGCTGGTCACTTTCCTGGCGATGTGGCTGGCGCACCTGAGTTTCGATCTGATGACGCTGGGCGGGGTCGCGGCGGCGATCGGTTTAGTGATCGATGATGCGATCGTCGTCGTCGAGAACATCTATACCCACATGAGCCGCGGCCAGTCGCGCCGTGAAGCTGTACAAAGCGCCGTGTCCGAAATCACGGTCCCGATCATCGGCTCGACGATTACGCCGGTTGTAGTTTTTCTTCCGCTCACTATTCTCACTGGTGTGACCGGCGTTTTCTTTCGCTCGCTGGCGCTGACAATGTCGGTCGCGTTGCTGACTTCGCTGGTGTTGGCGCTGGGATTTACCCCGGTGCTGGCTGAAAGATTTGTAAGACCCAAGCGACGCGCGCCGGAAGGCACTGAATCGCCGGAAGCGGATCCTGAACACGAGCTGACGTTGGATGAACTGGAAGAAGAAGCTGAGTCTGGTCGCGTCCTGCGCGCTGTCGTCACGCGTTACGAGTGGGTTCTGTCACGCGCGCTCGATCGTCGTTGGATCGTCATCGCGATCATCGCCGTCGTCTTGATCGGTTCGTACTTGCTGTATCGGTCGCTCGGCTCTGAATTCCTGCCAGAGTTCGACGAGAGCGCGTTCGTGCTCGACTATTGGGCGCCACCCGGCGCGTCGCTCGCAGAAACGGATCGCATGCTTCACGACGTCGAAGAGAAGCTGATGAAGACGCCGGAGGTCGAAAGTTATTCGCGGCGCACCGGCTTAGAGCTTGGTCTGTTTGTGACCGAGCCAAACCGCGGTGACCTTGCAGTGAAACTCAAGCCAGGCCATAAACGCGAAACTGACGAAGTCATTTCCGATCTGCGGCAACAGATAGCCGAGTCTGAACCTGCGCTTGAGATCGAGTTCGTCGGGATCGTTCCCGACGTAATCGGCGATTTGGAGGGAAACCCCGAACCAATCGAAATCAAGTTGTTCAGCGAAGACGCGGCGGGGCTGCAGGCGAAAGCTGACGAAGTCGAAGCCTCGATCAAGAAAATCTCCGGCGTCGTCGATACCAAGAATGGAGTTGTGGTCAGCGGGCCTGCGGTGACTTTCAAAATCGATCCGTTGCGCGCGGCGCGGTTCGGCGTCACGACTGACGACGTCGCTAAGACTGCGGCCGCGGCGATGACCGGCGACGAAGCGTCGTTCATCCTGCAACAGGACCGCCTGATTAAAGTGCGCGTAGTGTTTCCGCCGGATGTGCGATCGTCGCTCGACAAGATGAAGGCTTTACAGGTGCGCTCTTCGTCGGGCCAGTTGTTTCGCATCGATCAAGTTGCCGACGTCGATTACGACAAAGGGCAAACCGAAATCGGTCGCGAAAATCTCAGGCAGATCGTATCGGTCACTGGCCGGTTGGAAGGAAAAGATCTCGGAACCGCGATCGGCGAGATCAGGAATCAATTGAGCAAGGACGTAAAGCTCCCGCCCGGCATGACGATCGAATACGGCGGCTTGTATCAGGAGCAACAATCAAGTTTTCGCGAGCTGTTAATCTCTCTGATCCTTGCCGTGATGCTTGTCTTTATCACTTTGCTGATCGAATTTCGCTCGTTCGCGCATCCAATCGCCATCGTCACCGGCGCAGTGCTGGCGCTTGCGGGCGTGCTGCTTGCGCTGTTCATTACCGGCATGACTTTGAATGTCGTCTCGATGATGGGGATGATCATGATCGTCGGCATCGTCGCCAAAAACGGAATCCTGATGCTCGATGCGGTCGAGGATCACCTGGCAGCGGGCGATACTTTGCGAGAAGCCTTGCTGCGATCGGGACGCCGGCGTTTTCGTCCGGTGCTGATGACTTCGTTAGCAGCGATGCTTGGCATGTTGCCTTTGGCGTTGGCTTTTGGAGCGGGCTCGGAACTCTTGCAGCCTCTGGCGATCGCCGTGATCGGCGGATTGACGATGGCTTTACTCTTGTCGCTGGTTGTAACGCCGACGGTTTACGCTATGATGCGCCGGGAAAGTAACGAGCCTCCGCCATCGATTCATCCTGATCACAACGACGATTTGGTTGCATCGCACTAGAGCATGAACACACGAAAAGGATTCGAACGATGACATTGACAAGGATTTCACTCGTCGGGCTGGCCACGGCCCTTGCTTTTTCAGTCGCGCACGCGCAAGAGAGGAAGATTAAACGCGCGCAACTTCCGCCGGCAGTTGAGAAAACTGTCGCGACTGAAAGCCAGGGAGCGACAATTAAAGGATTCGCGACCGAAATTGAGCACGGAACGAAATTCTACGAAGCTTCACTGGTCGTCGACGGTCGCACAAAAGATATTCTAATCGACCGCACCGGCAAGATCGTTGAGGTGGAACAAGAAGTACCGATGGATTCGCTGCCCGCGTCGGTTCAGGATGCGTTAAAGAAAGCCGCCGGCACGGGAACGATCACCGTGATCGAATCGTTAACCAAGAATAATAAATTGGTCGCTTACGAAGCCCAGGTGAAGCGAGGCCCGAAGCGATCAGAGATTCAGGTTGGTCCAAACGGCGAGAAACTCAAGCGACCCGAGTAATCCATTAGACTCGGCAGAAAGGAACAAATCATGATTGGCATAAAAGGCATGTTGGCGTTGGCGGCGGCGATTCTATTCTTTCAAACCAGCACCGGTTACAAACTGGAAACCCGCTATCCGGTTCCCGGCAACGGCGGTTATGATTATCTGTACATCGACAGTGGCGCGCGACGGCTCTATCTTTCGCACGGCACGCAGGTCGACGTGATCGATCCCGACAACGGAAAGTTGATTGGAACGATCGCCGACACGCCGGGTGTTCACGGCATTGCTATCGCTTCGGAATTCAAACATGGATTCACGAGCAACGGCCGCGAGAACAAAGTTTCGATGTTCGATCCAACCACGCTTCAGCTCATCAACAAGATCGATGTCGGCAAAGGGCCGGATGGAATCTATTACGATCCCGGCACGAAACGCGTGTTCACGAACAATCACGGCTCGCACGACATTTCGGCAATCGACGCCAAGTCTGGACAAGTGATCGGAACAGTCAAGGCTGAGGGCGACGGCGAAGAGGCAGTGGTTGCCGACGGCATGATTTACGTGAACAGCGAAGACACTAGTGAAGTCATTGTCTTCGATCCCAAATCGCTGGAAGTGAAGCACCGTTTTCCGATCGGAGTCGCCAAGGCGCCCACCGGTCTCGCTTACGACGCAAAGACGAAGCGGCTGTTCATCGGCTGTAACAACGACCCGAAGATGGTTGTGATGGATGCGACGTCCGGCAAAGTGATTACTAGCTTTCCAATCGGGCGCGGCGTGGATTATGCTGCTTTCGATCCCCAGGCCAAACTGATTTTCTTCTCTTGCCGCGAAGGCGTGTTAAGCGTCTTTCACGAAAAGTCCGCTGACGAATATGAAGACGTCGGACCGGTAAAGACTCAGACAGGCGCGCGCACGATGGCTTTCGATCCAAAGACGAAGAAAATTTTCTTAAGCACGGCTGAGTACATCGAAACCCCAGCAGCAACTCCCGGCGGACGGCCGCAGCGCAGGGTCAAACCCGACACGTTCGTAGTGCTGGTCGTCAGCAAGTAATCGCTCTACAAAGCAACAAAGGAAGTACCATGAGATTTACCAGAAGTTCGAATTACCATCTCAGGATTACTGTGTTCGCAATCCTGATCCTGACTGCAGTCGGCGCGCGCGCGCAAACGCCTTCGCCTTCGCCTTTACCAACGCCTAGCGCTTCAGCCACACCTACGTTAGAAAGCCAATTCTTCAAAAACGTCCTTCGCGATCAGAAAGCAATTTGGACTGCCCCGTTTCATCTGCGATTGCATGACGCACGTTGGCTGGCGCCGCTAGGATTGGGAACGGCGGCGTTGATCGCAACGGACCAGCGCACCGGCGATGAAATAGCTGAGTCGAACAAACCACTCAATGCGAGCCGCATCGTGAGCTACGCCGGCTCTGCTTACGGAGTCGGATCGGTTGCCGCAGCTTTTTATTTGCTTGGCCGGGCAAAGCACGACGACCGCGCGCGCGAGACCGGCATCCTCGGGGCCGAAGCGATAATCGACAGCGCCATCGTGGTGACGGCGGTTAAAGAGATCACTCAGCGCACGCGACCTTCGGGCGGTACCAGCCGCAGCGATTTCTTCGATGGTGGATCTTCATTTCCATCTGGTCACAGCATCGAGGCGTGGTCGTTGGCGACGATCGTCGCAAACGAATATCACGATCGCGCCGCGGTGCAAATCGCTGCTTACGGAATCGCGAGCGCCGTCAGCGTGGCTCGATTCACCGGTCGCAAACATTATCTGTCCGACGTTTTAGTTGGCAGCGCGCTGGGCTACGGAATTGGTAAGTACGTGTATCACGCACATCATCGCAAGCCTTCAGATTCTAGTGGCGATCAAGAAGATTCGCGCCGCTCGAAACGATGGCCGATGATTGCGCCTCAGTACGATCGGCGCGCGCGTGAATATGGAGTGGCGCTGGCGTGGAGTTTCTGAATCAGCGACGCTCCTGCGTCTTCCGTAGGGTCTCGATGAACTTCTGATCGGTGAATTTCGCGGCGCCGGCTTTGGTCAGCGTCTTCAGCTCACTGAATAATTTCTTGTCGACCTCTTTGAAGTTGAAGCACGATTTGC
>QHXI01000129.1 GCA_003222895.1 Acidobacteriota bacterium
AATTCTTTTCTAATGTTCTCCCGCCGAATCGCCGTCGCTTACGAAGTCAATGGTCAACGCAGGCCGTGCGAGCTCAAGTGGCTCGACAGCTTCTCCATGCGCAATTTCACCAACGATGCCGTTTTCGATGACACACTTCCGATAAGCGATGGACTGATCGAAATCGGCGCGCGCGTTCCCATCGAAGCGCTGCGCAGCGCGATGGAAGATTGGTTCCATCGCAAGAGTTATCTCGAAAAAGCGGGCCGCCTTGTAGTAAAAGAACTCGTTTGAGGAGCATCCATGGCTGAGCAGCACGATGTCACCCGGCGAAACGTATTGAAGTCAGGGATGGCGGCGCTCGCAACCGCGGGAACATTCACCACTGTCTTCGCGCAACAGGCTGCGCCGCCGGCAGACCGAAGTGCGAGTAATCCGGGGCCGGGAAATCCGTCTCTGGCCCAACAAAATCAGGACTCGTTCATGCCTCCCCCCACCGATCACGGCGACGAGCCCGCGTTCAAATATTCGTTCTCGCTGTCGCACAATCGAACTTACAAAGGCGGATGGGCGCGCCAGGTGACCGTGCGCGATTTCCCCATCTCCAGGGACCTTGCGGGCGTGAACATGCGCCTGACCTCGGGAGGCATCCGCGAGCTGCATTGGCATGTTCCGGCCGAGTGGGCCTACATGATCTATGGGAAAGCGAGGATCACGGCAGTTGACTCGCAGGGCCGCAGCTTCGTGCAGGACGTGGGACCGGGAGATCTCTGGTACTTTCCCAGCGGGATTCCGCATTCCATTCAGGGCCTGGCGCCCGACGGATGCGAGTTCCTGCTGGTCTTCGACGATGGCGGATTCTCCGAGTTCGATACTTTTCAGATTTCCGACTGGATGGCGCACACGCCCCGCGAAGTGCTGGCCAAGAATTTTGGAGTGCCCGCTGCGGCGCTCGATCCGATTCCCGAAAGGGAACTCTATATCTTCGAGGCGCCTCTTCCCGGCGAGCTGACATCGGATCAGAAGACATCGAGCGGATCGCAAGGATCGATACCGACGCCGTATTTTTACCGGCTCGGAGCGCAAGAGCCGGCAAAACACACCCGCGGTGGGGAAGTCAGAATCGCGGACTCGAAGAGCTTCAATGCCTCCGCCACCATCGCAGCGGCGGTCGTCACCGTGCGTCCGGGAGGACTGCGCGAACTGCATTGGCACCCCAATGCCGATGAATGGCAGTACTACATCGGGGGGAAAGCCCGCATGACGGTGTTTGCCGCCAGCGGCCGCGCGCGAACCATGGACTTTGCACCCGGCGACGTCGGCTACGTGCTGCGCTCCACCGGCCACTACATCGAAAACACCGGCGACACCGATCTGGTGTTCATCGAGACCTTCAAGAGCAGCTACTACCAGGACATCTCGCTGTCGCAGTGGATTACGCACACACCGCCACAGCTGATCGCCGAGCACCTGCACATCGACAAAGCAACGCTGGCAGCGATCCCGCGAGAGAAGGCGGTCGTGGTCCCGTTGTGATTCATTGAACCGCCGCGTAATGGATCGTGGAGTCCACGTGGGTGTGCTCGAAATCGCTGTTCATCAGCGACACCGATATGTCGCGATTGATGAAGAAGAGCGCCCGTAGGCGGAACTCAGTTCCAAAGGTTGACGGGAACCATACTCCGTCCGCCTGCTTCCTGTAAGTCACGCTGAAACCGACACCGGGCAGGTTAGTGCCGAGGGCCGTGCGAATCAGAAATGGAATTTTGCGCGAGAGGTTGGTGAATATCGTTACCGGCTGAAAGTCTTCTTTGTCGATAGAAGCTTCGCCTGCCCAATCGATGTCGCTCTTGTCCTTTGGCTGAAAGCGAATGCGGTAAACATTGCGTCCGTTGAGCGTCTGGTCGCCGAGCAATTTGAACTGGTACCGCTCCTGCTGTTTGGAAGTCAGGGGAAACAGGCCGGCGGCCAATCCGTCTTTTGTCTTCTCGTTAACCAGGTCGTCGCGGAATTCCGACACAAGTTCTCCATCCAGGCTTCCCGAATCGGGAGTAGCTTCGGCCAAGTAGGTCAGGTACTGACGGTTGTGCCAGTATTTGCCCGACAACTTCGCTAGCTTCTTGCTGGATCCGTGTTCAGCCGCAAAAACGTCGTAGTCGGCTATCTCTTCCTGCATCAATTTGCCGTTGGTCTTCCGGCTCACCACATGGATGTGCTGCTTATACACGTACTGCTTGCGCGACTCTTCTGTCCGATCCTGGTTCGCGGCCACACGCTCCATGATCTGATCCGCCGTAAGCGGTGGAGTTCCTTGAGCGCAGAGTGACGCTCCACTGCTCAAGACAGCAGCCAGGAAAAGATAGCGATGCATAGATCTGCCTCTGGAAAGTAAATACGAAAGACGAGACTCCATAGGAGGCAAGAAATTAACAGGGATGGCTCAGCGGATCTGTCGCCGGTCTGCCACGGCGAACGAGGGAGGGTGTAGCAGGCCGTTCCAGGCCTGCGTTCAAGGTGTCTGTAAAATGTGCAGGCTTTAGCCACCGAGGCGAAATACCGCAGGGGCTAAAACCCATTTCAAAAGGTAAGCTAAGACGCAGGCCTGGAACGGCCTGCTCCACCATCCTATAGATAGAAACGCCTCAATCAGTTCCTGCGCGCGAGCTGCGACAAGCTGAACCCAAGCGGCACCGCGGTCTGGGCGCCTTTGGCAGGACGGCGATTTACGTATCTTTGCCGCGCCAGTTCCAGGGCCTCCAATTGCATATCGTTCAGAACCTGGGGAGCGCCGACTTGTCGGGCAGCCAGAGTCACTTTGGCAAAGTGCTCGACGGCTTCCATCTTCAAATAGGCCGACAGCAGATCCTCGGCATAGGTCACCACGCCATGGTTGGCGAGCAGTATCGCCTGGTGATCGCGAATAAACGGGCGGATATTCGTGGTCAGCTCGGGAGTGCCGGTGGTCGCGTAGGGCGCCAGTGGGATTTTGCCGAGAGTCATCACCACTTCGGCGCAGATAGGCTCCTCGAGGGCGATCCCGCTGCAGGCGAATGCAGTTGCGGTGCATGGATGTGCGTGCACTACGGCGTTCACGTCGCGGCGCTCCTGATAGATGGCCAGATGCATCTCGGCCTCGGAGGAAGCGTTGTGGCTTCCTTTCAGCTTTTTGCCGGCCAGATCGACGACGACCATGTCCTTCGCATCCATCATGCCCTTGCTGAACCCGGTGGGAGTGATCATCACCCGGCCATCATCAAGGCGGACCGAGAGATTGCCATCGGTCGCGGCCACAAAGCCGTTCTCGTGCAGCATGCCGCCAAAGCGGACCAGTTCATGCCGCATCCGGTCTTCGTTACTGAATGTGCCGCGCAGGACTGCTACCTGCTCGCGAAACATGGCCAGCTGCTGAATCGGTATCACCGCGCCACGCAGCACAATCTCTTTCCAATGCCCCATTGGAACCTCCGAGCTTCACTTAAATGCCACGAACCGTGGCCATCAATCAACAAAAATGTGAACGAAAGCGCTAAATCGTAACGAAGGGGGGACGAGTGTCTAGCAGAGCATAACGCAAGTTTTGGCCTGGAGAATGTCGCGTTCGGAAACAGACGCAAAACGCGCACACCACCCCGGCGCG
>QHXI01000130.1 GCA_003222895.1 Acidobacteriota bacterium
GCATTCATACCACGATCCCATTGCACAGGCGCATTATGGAGAACTCCGAATTTCGCGCCGCGCAGTTCGATACTAAGTTCATGGAAAGATTCTTAGCTGAGGGTAAGGAATTGGTCGTAGGACAGAGGTGATGTCGCCTGAGCTGCCCGCCCTCAAGGGGAGGCCTAGTCCTAGTGCGCCGCGAAATCCATTCTTTCTTCCGCCTCTCTACCCCATTTTGGTGCCATCGCGGATTGGATCAGGAGGGCTTGCTGAAATCTGCGGGTTTGCCCGGGAATTGGTTGCTGGTGGAACCACCCTTATCCAGCTCGGCGAGAAGCAAGCCTCGGCCAAAGAAATACTCCGATTGGCGCGCGAGCTGAGGCGTGTACTTCCAGCGGAAATCAAACTGATCGTAAATGACCGCGCCGATCTCGCTGTGGCGGTCCAAGCAGATGGTGTCCATGTCGGAGAGGACGATATTCCGCCCGAAGCAGCACGACAGATTGTTGGTCCAAATCGAATCCTTGGAGTATCGACTCACAACCCTGAGCAGACTGAAAAAGCCAGCCAAAGCTTCGTCGACTACGTCGCGATTGGCCCGGTCTTCAACACGACTTCTAAAAACAATCTAGACCCCGTAATCGGACTCGAAGGCGTTCGGCGAGCCCGTGCAAGAACCCAGAGACCTTTGGTAGCCATCGGCGGTATAACCCTGCAAAACTGCCAATCTGTGATCCGGTCAGGAGCCGATTCCGTAGCCGTAATCAGTGAGCTTTTGGGTGATCCACGCAAAACAACTGCGGATTTCCTGTTGAAAATGAGGTAAAACTATCAGGCAGTGACCACCGAAACCCAGGTCCGGGTACCCGTCTCCGAGTCCACCGAGTTCATCAAAGGTATTAACCTCACTAGCGCGACGACGCTAGTCATCGGTTCCATGATTGGCTCCGGTATCTTTATTGTATCGGCTGACATTGCGCGACTCGTCGCTTCTCCCGCGCTGCTGATTCTTGCCTGGACGGTCACTGGATTCATGACCATCGTCGGCGCACTCACTTATGGAGAACTGGCCGCAATGATGCCCAAGGCCGGCGGCCAATATGTCTTTCTGCGCGAATCGCTCGGTCCGCTTTGGGGATTTCTCTATGGCTGGTCGATGTTTCTGGTGATTCAAACCGGAACTATTGCCGCCGTGGGAGTCGCGTTTGGCAAGTTTCTTGGAGTGCTCTTCCCCGCAATTTCCGCTGACAAATGGCTGTGGCATATAGGTCACGTCCCGAAATGGGTAGTGGGTCCAATGGTTCTCGGCAATATGGACGTCGGCCTCAATCGTCAGAACCTGGTTGCAATTGCAACCGTCGTCCTCCTCACGGCCATCAATATTCTCGGCGTGCGCACAGGTGCTATCGTTCAGAACATTTTCACTTTTTCGAAGACAGCCGCACTGTTCGGCTTGGTGCTTGTTGGCGCCGCGTTAGGACGTAATGCCGAAGCGATTCGTCAGAACTTCGGGCACTTCTGGCAGAATGCGTCGTTCGGGGCACTCCACCCAGTGCAGGTTGGTATCGGCGGACCCATCGCCCTGGTCGGACTGTTCACCATCGTCGCCGTGGCACAGGTGGGATCGCTATTCTCGGCTGATGCCTGGAATAACGTAACGTTCACTGCAGCGGAGGTGCAGAATCCGCGCCGCAATCTTCCACTATCGCTGGCCCTGGGAACCAGCATCGTAATCCTTCTGTACATCGCCGCGAATTTTGTCTACCTCATGGTGCTACCGCTCTATGGCGATCCGCACGGAGCTACGTTGCTCGCGCGTGGCATTCAATACGCTGCCGACGATCGGGTGGGAACCGCAGTAATGCAACAGGCATTCGGAGCATCGGGAGCGGTGTTGATGGCTATCGCGATCCTGCTCTCCACTTTCGGATGCAGCAATGGACTGATCCTCGCCGGCGCACGAATCTACTACGCCATGGCAAAGGATGGTCTGTTCTTCCGCTCGATCGGCAAACTACATCCTAAGTACAAGACGCCCGCCGTCTCGCTCCTTGTGCAGGCGCTCTGGACTTGTCTGCTGTGCCTCTCCGGAACCTACGGGCAGCTGCTCGACTTAACGATGTTCGCTGTCATCATCTTTTATATCCTCACCATTGGCGGGCTCTTTGTCCTGCGGCGGACGCAACCCGATGCGCCACGTCCCTATCGCGCTCTCGGTTATCCCGTGCTGCCAGCGATCTATATGGTGATGGCAATCTTTATCGACGTCGCATTATTGCGCTACAAACCGCAATACACATGGCCCGGACTGATCATCGTGCTACTCGGAATCCCCGTGTACCTGTTCTGGTCGCGAAACGCGCGCACTCACGGCCCAGCACCTGAACTACAAAACGAAACAGGTTGAAAACTCGCATACAGGAGAAACCCCGAATGCCGGATTTAATGGCGAAGAAGCCTCTCAACATCATTATGGAAGAGGCGCAGGAGCACGGCGCGCACAGTCTGCGGCGCGCGCTTGGAGCGACCAACCTGATCTCTCTCGGCATTGGCGCAATTATTGGGACGGGAATCTTCGTTCTTACCGGCACTGCGTCCGCCGAACATGCGGGCCCCGCCATCGTGCTCTCGTTCATTTTGGCGGCTTGTGCGTGCGTTTTTGCCGGATTGTGCTACGCGGAATTTGCCTCCATGATTCCGGTTGCGGGATCCGCATATACCTATGGGTACGCGACTCTGGGGGAATTTGTAGCTTGGATCATCGGATGGGATCTAATTCTCGAATACGCGTTGGGAGCGGCTACGGTGGCCAGTGGCTGGAGCGGATACGTCCTCAGCCTATTAGGAGACTTTGGCATACGCGTTAGCCCGTTCCTGGCAGGAGCGCCGGGCACGAAGTTTGTCCTCTATCACGGCCATTGGGAAAGGTTGGCCGGGATAGCAATGAAGCTCACTGTTGAGCACATTGATGCTGCTACCCTGCCCACTGCTACATCCGCATTCAACCTGTTTGGATTTCTGGGAATCGCATTCGTAACCGTGATTTTGGTGATCGGCATCAAGGAGTCCGCCAACTTCAATTCCGTTATTGTGGTAATCAAGGTCTGCGTTTTGATCGTGTTTCTTTTTCTTGGCGGAGCTTACATCCTGGCGCATCGTGCGCAGGCGGCCGCTAACTGGCATCCCTTTCTTCCTCCCAATGCCGGAAGCTATGGCGATTTCGGCATATCGGGAATAGCCACCGCCGCGGCAATCATCTTCTTCGCCTACATTGGATTTGACGCAGTAT
>QHXI01000063.1:0-30799 GCA_003222895.1 Acidobacteriota bacterium
TGGCTGCGATTACCGGCGCGTCATGCGCGCTGTACCTCTCAGACATTCCGTTCTCGACTCCGATTGCCGGAGTTCGCATCGGCTTAATCGACGGGCGCTATGTCGTGAATCCAACCTACGATGAGGTTCGTGAGTCGCGGCTCAATCTGATCGTTGCGGGAACGGAAGAGGCCATCGTCATGGTCGAAGCCGGCGCCCAGGGTGTGACGGAAGCGATCATGGTCGAGGCCTTGATGCTCGCGCACAAGGAAATCAATCGGCTGTGTCGTTGGCAGAAGGAGCTCTATAAGGCTCTGGAAATCGAGAAACGGCCAGTCGAACCGCCGGTTCTGAATGAGGAAATCATTGGCGAAATCGAACGAAATTATGCCGAAAGATTGCGCGCGGCGCTTGATACGACAGGGCAGGAAAAACGGGCCAGCTATGCCGCGGTCGATGCTTTGAAGAAAGAAGTCGTCGAAGGCTATCCCGAAGACCAGCCTGAGCCGCGGGCGATGGCGAAAAAGGTTTTTGATCACCTGAAGGAGAAGATTTTCCGCGACGATATTTTGAATCGTCGTCGACGTCCGGATGGTCGCCGGTTCTCTGAGATTCGAGCAATCAATTGCGAAGTTGGTTGGTTGCCACGAACCCACGGTTCGGCGCTGTTTACGCGCGGCGAAACGCAAGCGATGGTTACCGCGACGCTCGGCACTAAAGAAGACGAGCAGTTCATGGACGATCTTGAGAAGGGCGAAGTCAAGCGCAAGTTTCTGCTTCACTACAACTTCCCGCAGTACTCGGTCGGCGAAGTTGGCCGCTTTGGATCTTCTTCACGCCGCGAGATTGGGCACGGGGCTTTGGCACGACGCGCGCTCGAATCTGCGTTGCCTGATGACACAGAATTCCCTTATACGATTCGCATCGTTTCGGACATCACTGAGTCAAACGGTTCGTCGTCGATGGCCAGCGTTTGCGGTGGAACGCTCGCGATGATGGATGCCGGCGTGCCGATGAAGTCTCCAGTCGCGGGCGTGGCGATGGGCCTGGTGATGGAAGGAAACAAGTACGCGATTCTCACCGACATTGCCGGTGCTGAAGATCATTACGGCGACATGGATTTCAAAGTCGCCGGCACGCGCGAGGGTATTACAGCGCTGCAAATGGACATCAAGATCGCGGGGGTCAATGCTCAGATCATGGCAGAGGCGCTGGAGCAGGCAAAGAAAGGCAGACTATTCATTCTCGATACGATGGAGCAAACTCTGCCGAATGCGCGCGAAGCTATCTCGCCGCATGCGCCGCGAATCATCAAGATCAAAATCAATCCGGACAAAATTCGCGACGTCATTGGACCAGGCGGCAAAGTTATCCGCGCCCTGGTCGAAGAGACGGGAGCGAAGATCGACGTTGAAGACGACGGGACGGTTTCGATCGCGACGGCTGACAGTGCGGCTGCGGATGCGGCAGTCGCGCGGATTCGCGGGCTGACTGCGGAAGCCGAAATCGGTCAAACTTATGTGGGCACGGTTAGCCGCATCGTCGATTTCGGCGCGTTCGTCGAAATCTTTCCGGGCACCGATGGTCTGCTTCACATTTCCGAAATCGCCGACCGCCGCATTCGCGACGTACGCGACGAATTGAAGGAAGGTCAGCAGATTATGGTCAAATGCATCGGCAAAGAGGGAAACAAGATCAAGCTTTCCCGAAAGGCCGTGCTGCGCGACGAGGGCCAGCAGGCTGAAGCTGCGGCCGGCCAGGAATAATTGCGAAACTCGAGTGGGCGGCTCTTCACCGCCCACTTTTTTCCTTCACTAGAACTCCGCTAAATCCTTCTCTGAAACTGGAATACCCTTCGGATTAAGTCTGTTTCCCTTACAGATAAAATAGCCAAATGGGTAATGAATGCTTGTACCCACGGCAAGCTATCTAGTTTTGTCTGCAAAATCGCGACGCAACCGGCCAAACGCGGGAATAAGCGCGGGATTATTGCTTTGAAAGATTCAGAGGGAGGAGTTCCTAATCAAATGAGAACTCGGATATTCGGAACTTTATCGACGGCGTTGAGCCTCTTGCTGTTGGTCGCGGTACCGACGCAGGCGAGCCCGATCAAGTTCGTAGACGTTATTAATGTAATGGGCGACCTGCAAAATGGTGGTCAGTTTCAGCAGCTTCGACTGCGAGCCTCGTTGCAGGATCCGGCCGTTGCCCCAGCTAGTACATCACAGTCGACTTCAGTTGCGCCCACGACAGCGATTGATCCACAAGTGTCGGGTGCGACTGTCGCATCGACGTCTGACGCGATCGCGCCAACGTTGACTGCCGGCACCGAGGTCGCTACGCAAAGACCGCAGGGCGATGTTCAAGTGTTCCAGCAGGACTCAGTCGATGGCACCATCTGTGACTGCGGCGAGATACCTCCGGTCGGCGGTGGATTTCCGAAGTGGCCATTTCTGGCGCTCATCCCGCTCATTTGCCTAACCGGCATCTGCAGTCATCATCACAAGGTTCCGCCGCCAAGCAATACGCCGACGCCGCCGATTCCTGAACCCACTTCATTGTTGTTGTTCGGCAGCGGCATCGTCGCATTGAGTGCGGGCGCGCGTCGTCGTTACGCTAAAATGCGCGCTGACAAACAGGCAGCAGCCATGAAGGAGGCCTAATCATGAACAGAAAAATTTTCGTGGCTGCCATGCGCCCTAACTCAAATCTCATCAAAGTTTCGATCACGCTCTTGATCGCCGTCTCGTTCGCTCTGGTCTGCACTTCCAGTACGGCGTACGCCGGCGCCAAGAAGAAGAAGGTCAAGTACGGCCAGATCGAAATCTCAACCAATCCAGGCGGCTTTCCGCTGCGCATCGATGGTCAGCCGCAAGGCGATACATCATCTACCGTGCGCGTGATCGAACTTCAGCCGGGACATCACAACATTGAAATCGTGCTGCCGAACGGCGGACGTTGGGTTCGCGATTTCGACATCGAGCGCGGACGAAAAGTTTGCGTCAATCTCAACTATCATCCTAAGGAATACACGGTCACCAAGTCTCCATGCCCCTATCCGGTGAATATCTCTGCGCCGGTAAGCGTTAACGATGGCGATCTGATTACGTTTACGGCCGACGTGGCGTACAACGGATCGGCGCCGTTGAATTACACCTGGACCATCTCGCCTGCTGAAGCTCGACTGGTCAGCGGCGCCGGCACGCCAACGATTACCGTCGACTCAACCGGTCTCGGCAGTCAACGTGTCACGGCAACGCTGGTTGTCGATGATGGCTCAGGCGATCCGGTATGTCGTCAGCGAGCACAAGCCGCGACCAACATCGTGTCGAAGACGCCACCGCCGGTTGAGTGCCGACCGTTCGACCAATTCCCGTCGATTGCGTTCGATGATACAAAAGCGCGTCTTGACAATCTGGCAGTTGAGTTGCAGAACTCGCCTGACGCGACGGCTTACATCATTATCTACGCTGGCCGTACCAGTCGCACCGGACAGGCAGACATGCTTGGCCGCCGCACGATCGATTACCTGACGACTGCGCGCGGCGTTGATGCCCGCCGAATCGTCATCATCAACGGAGGCTATCGCGATACAGACTTCATTGAAATCTGGATTTGTCCGCCGGGAGCCAAGCCTCCGCAGCCAACGCCTACTCTGCAACCGAGCGACGTGCGACCTGCTCAGGAACGCACGCGCCCGAGAAAGCCAAGACGCCGCAGCGAATAAGGAACCAACAGAGCGCCCTTGAACGTGGGCCTTAACCGAAGGCAGGTGACAACGCCCCAAATGTTGTCACCTGCTTTTTTTCTTTTCTGGGTTCTCTTGCGGGCATCGCGCTGTATTTGGCTAAACCCACGATCCCTAATGTAAAAAAAGATTGACTTGCTGATTTCAGGATGCTATGAGCCATGTCGATTTCAATCGGCATATCTTACTACTCTCAGGAGAAGGCCGTTGATAAGGAAACTTGAAGTCCTCGCTAACATCACCGTCATAATCACGTCAATTGTTCTTTGCGTAGTGATCGTAAGGAATCATTCGGGTCTGCAGCAGAGCACACCACCAAAGGCTACTGCGACTCCTCCGGCTACAGCAGCGGCATCAAGGCGAGCGGTGGTTCAACCTGGAACAAGGATTTTCGTGCCCGGCATTGACTGGAGCAAGAGCAACCGCACTCTCCTTCTGGCTCTTTCGACCCACTGTCACTTCTGTACCGAAAGTGCGCCGTTTTTCAAACAATTGAAACAGCGGAGAACTGACGACGTGCGAATAGTCGCTGTCTTTCCGCAGCCTGTGGATCAAGCGAAGCCCTACTTGGACAAATTGGACCTATCGTTTGAGATCGTTCAATCATCACTTGACACACTCGGCATCAGCGGAACCCCAACTTTACTGTTAATCGATCGAGATGGTGCCGTAACGGAATCATGGGTCGGGAGACTTTCAGAGATCGAGGCCGCCAGGGTACTCGCGAAAGTCTATGGCTGAAGTCTTTTACTTCACGGAGGATCTGCATGAAAAAATACTCTTCAATCCTGCGCCTTACCTGGTCAATCGCCTACGTTATTCTGGCGATTCTTGTTATCCGGGGATCGATAGATACTTCTCGATTTTGGGCTGCCCACGCTTCAACTCAAGATCCTCGAAAGTCCATTGAAGAGGCGTTCTCGGTTGAGCCGCAAATTCGCTTATCGAAAGTAATGGTAGGCAATGTGGAGCGTCGGCTAAAAGAAGAATTCGACGAATCGGATGACTGGCCGAAGCGTCTTTCGCTTGAGGTTCAAAGTTTAGCCACCAAGCCGATCGTTTACATGGAGATCAATCTTAATTTTCCCGACACGCGAGCGACCGGAAGTCTCATGTCTTACCCGGTCAAATTAGGAATTCGGCCAGATCTAAATGTACCCCGTGAAAACGCGCCTTTGCGCCTTATGCCGCAGGAAAAGAAGATCATCTCAGTCGGAAATCAATACGAGAGTTTGAAGCAGTTCATTGTGCGGCGACACCCGATGAGCGATATAAGAAAAATACAAGTGGAAATTGGCTTCATCATTTTTGACGATGGCACGGCTTGGGCGGGCGAATATCTTAAAGCTGATCCCAGTAAGCCGGGCCGTTATGTTCCTACAAAGCTCACGAGTCCAATTTGATGCAGCGCGAAAGGAACTTGCCCGATGAAATCCCCTACTTCACACAATTTCCCTTGCGGCCCTGACACTCGTGCTATTCATCGGATTGCCGAATACAGCAACCACAAAGGAAGCGGTTGTACCTGGCGCTACGCAATTTAACCCACCGGTTTGCAATAGCTACAGTGCGGAAGTGCGGACACTGATTCCTGTCCCAGCGAATCAGGTTCGTCATACTACAACGTCACGGGAGTGTCTGTTGTGGGATCGGGGCTAAAAGCATCAGAGCCGAGGGATGTGCCGTGTCAAGGTTGCGGCTACAATGTTACGGGGGTGCTGACATCATTCGATAATCCTTACTGTTGCGATCGTGATCAGGATGGTTATGCTGGGCCGCAATGCCACGGAAACGATTGCCGAGACGACGATCCATCCGTTCACTCAGGCGCGACCGAGGTTTGCGACGACGGCAAGGATAACGATTGCAACGGCCACACGGATTGCGATGACTTGGCGTGCTTTGGCACACCCGCATGCTGTCATAGTACTGGCGGCCTATGCTTGATAGACGACAATTGCTGCGGCGACTTGACGTGCGATGAAACTGGGCATTGCGCAGGTTGTGACCCGGCTTGTGACTCACTCGATGTCTGCTATGACGGAGTTTGCTCCCCCGGGAGTCCCATCCTAATCGATGTTCTGGGCAATGGTTTTGCTCTCACGACTGCGAGCAATGGGGTGAATTTTGATCTAAATGGGGATGGACAATCTGCCCACATTTCGTGGACCGCGAGTAACTCAGACGACGCATGGCTCGCCTTAGATCGCAATGGTAATGGTACGATTGATAACGGACAGGAATTGTTTGGAAATTTCACATCTCAACCGCCAGCTTCGCACAAGAACGGTTTTCTTGCTTTGAGGGTATTTGACCAACCTGCAAATGGTGGGAATGGCGACGGTGTGATTGATAGCAGCGATACCGTTTTCCAATCTTTGCGGCTCTGGCAAGACGTTAATCACAACGGAATATCCGAGAGCAGCGAACTCCATAGCTTACCGGAGGTGGGCCTCCAGCTCATCGATTTAGACTTCAAATCATCCAAGCGAACAGATCAGTACGGAAATCATTTCAGCTATCGATCTAAAGTCAAAGACATTCATGGCGCTCAACTTGGTCGATGGGCTTGGGATGTCTATCTCGTATCCCACTAAATCGAGTTGTGAACGATCCTTAGCAGGTGACAACGCCAAAATGTTGTCACCTGCTTTTCTTTGTAGCATAGACTTTGGTCTGTGATCCGACGACAACCGGATGCCTGTATTTGTCGAAGTGGTTGACCTCGTCTTTGGCGCTGTGTTAAGAATTTGAGTGCAGTAACCTTTCCCTCGTTCACCCCCTTTAAGCAGTTGATTCTTTTCAAGCCCCTGATGCATTGAAACCAGAGATCATTCTCGTCTGGAGGATCAGAATGGCTAACAACGGTGACGGCGGAGGCAGCACTGGGATCGTGGCAGTGCTCGTGATTTTCATAATTGTGGTTGTGCTGGCAGTGCTTGCATGGCGAGGCGGTTTGTTCGGCGGAAGGACTACTAAGGTCAACGTCAACGTGGCCGTGCCTCAGTCTTCACAGCCTAAACCGGCCGCGTCGCAGAGTTCGCCGTGAATGATCTCATCGCAGGGAGCTTAGACAGGAGGTTCGAACAATGGCTGACAATGGTGGCGGCGGCAGCACCGGAGTGGTAGCAGTGCTCGTGATATTTCTAATTGTAATTGTGGCGGCGTTTTTTGCGTGGCGCGGCGGCCTGTTTGGCGGCAAGAACACCAAGGTCGACGTGAATGTAACCACGCCGCAGAAGTAGCACTTAAGAATTGGAGGACGTCTGATCTGAGGAACTCCCGCTCTTCAGCAGGCGATGTCTGTTCGCAGGTCCAGTCAGTTCGTCCAGATTAAGGCGAATCGATCCACCAGCATCTGAATAGAGCGCCGCTCGTTGTGCACGACGATGACGAAACAACATCGTGCCGATCAATGCGCCGGCGGCGAGACAAAGAAGCAGTGACAAACCTGAACTCTTCAGCACAGCGGCCAGAACGCCGGCAGAAGTTTGCGTGAGATATTTTTGTAGGCGCTCGTACAGATGCGGGTCATCGCCGAGCCACTGCACGACTTTCTCATACTTCACTTGATCGACTAAAGCATTGGCCGTCTTTTCATCAGGCCCATTGAAAACGAAAACTGAATAGTTTCCAACGCGTCGATATGCGCTTGGGGTCGGCTGTCCTTGGCCCTTTAGTTCAGCAATCTTTGTCCAGATTCGCGAATCGTTATCGACCGAGAATTGCGGCGTCGTGAATTCAACGATGACAAGTTGCGACTGGCCGTAGTTGGCGACGACGGCTTCCGTGCCGCCTTCGAAGTCCAAGGCGCCCAGAACCGGTTGTGGTTGCGGCACGAAAGGACGCGAGGCTTCCTTATTGATATCGAGCCCGATTGGTCGGTCGCCCGAAAGATGAACTGCTTCCTGCAAGCAGCCAAGACTTACGCAATAGACGCTATGCTGAGCAGCGGTTTGCCAGTCGGGCAGATGCTTAACCAAAACCGGGATCTCACCTTCGCCAGCGTCGAGTGTCTGAGCGAACTGATGTGCGAGTGTTTTCAAATCATCAAGCGACGCCTTTTCAATCTCACCTACTTCGACAAAGGTCGTTCCCTTGAAAAAAAAGATACTTTGACTTGTCGTGAAGCTTGCGGTTCCAATGTCATTCAACCGCAACGGAGCCGAAGTGACTATCATTTTGGCGTGCGTCAACATGGCAAATGCTTGTGAATCACTTTCTGTTGACGCTAGTGACACTTCGTAGCGCGATCCAGTTTCGGATGCATACGTTCGCTGAATATGTCCGCGAAAGAGCTGAGGCACAGTATTGTCCATTACACCGATCGCGGGTGCGGTGGCTTTGAAACTACCGATTTGGTCGGGAAGCAACTTGAGCTGTGATTGCGGATCTGGCGTGTTCGCTGTGATCACCCGCGGCCAAATTGGACACAAAACTCCGGCAATGATTGCGAGCGTGACGGTAAGACGCTTGGCGGTGGCTTTTCTTTTTAGTGGCACTAACAAATTAGAACCCAGAACACCCTGAAGGTTCCTCTCTAAACCTCGATAGCTGCGATCAGTTTAATGCCGGCGCCGCAGCTCGCGCAAAATCTGGTCGGCGTATTGGCGAGGATTATTAATGTTGTGAAGTACGGTCGTGCCGCCAAGTTCACTCGCGTTGTCGACGACAACGTCGCCAAATCCCAGTATTCGCTGCAGGATCGAGGCTGAAACCGTTACGTCCTGAATCTTGGCCAGCGGAATATTTCGCGTGGTCCGCGCAATTAATCCGTAATCGATTTCAATCTTCGAATCGGTCAACGTGTAGCGAAGCATGTTTCGCTTGAGGTGGTAATAGGCAGGAATCAGCAGTAAGGCCAGCGCGATCGGAACCGAGACGAACCAGGGAATATCGATGAACTTGATCATGGCGAGCAGAATCGTGAGCAGGATCGCGCCGATGACCGCGGCTGCGTAACCAATCTTGATGAATAACATTGTCGGCCGCACGGTGAAGATTACGCTTTCAATATCATCGTCGTCGTAACGTGCCGGCGCTGAAGATTGCTGACGCGCAATCCTGGTTTCCTCAACATCGTTGGCAACAGCTCCGCATTGATCGCAGAAGCGGCTGTGTGGATTTAGCGTCGAGCCGCAGTTAGCACATTGCATCGTGGTGACCTCTTCTCATCTTTACGCCGAAACCAGCATTCGAGATGCGCAAATCTTTCGCGTCATCATACAAGAAGACGGATCGTGGCCAAACATAAAACGAGGCGACTCGCTATGAATCGCCTCGTCCATTTCAAGCTGTGCCGGCCTCTTACTGACTCATCAACTGCAATCTTCCATCCGGCAGTCGCACGGTTGAAACCGTTCGTTCGTAAAGCGCGAGCGGCGTCGGCGATTGTGATTGCAGATGGGCGATTTGAGCGCGACTAAGCCTCGGCGCATACAACGCTGCGTTCGGATCCTGAAGGAGCGAATACCGATGTGAGATCCTGCGCACGTACTCCTGTGTTTCAGAGTAGGGCGGAATACGCCATCCGTATTTTTCGACTGCGCCTTCGCCGGCATTGTAACCGGCCAGCGCTAGATTCAGATCGCCATCAAAGTGATCGAGCAGGAAATGAAGATAACGCGCGCCGCCCTCGATGTTCTCCTTCGGATCAAAAATGTTCGTTACTCCGAAGCGAGCGGCGGTGCCCGGCATCAATTGCATTAGGCCTCGCGCACCCTTGGGCGAAATCGCGCGCGATTTGAAACTCGATTCCTGATGCATGACTGAATAAAGCAGCAACGGATCGACCCCATTACTTGTTCCCGACTGAATCAAATATCCATCGACCTGGGCACTGCCGGTCGTGTAGCCACGCAGCGATGACAGGCTAAGGTTGGCGACCGGGTCTGCGAGCGGCCCAGTCAACATTACCGTCGGCTTCACAAGCGACGCACCTTCGTCCGCAATGCCAATGGCGTCAGTCGCAGCTGATCTCGAAGGCGGATTTTTTTTGGTTCGGCCAGCTTTGGATGACGCGATACGGGGAGTCGCCTGCGGTTGCTGAACCCGAACGCCGTTTCGAATATCGAAATTATCGATCGAATAACTACTGCTTTGGGCGAATACGGGCAGCGACGCGAGTGCAATCACGAGAACAGTTGGGAAAATTTTGGTCATGAATAGTTCTGCGGGTATGTTTTCGGCAGGTTCGAATGGCAGATGGGATGGGCATCTGTGGCAGATTCGATAATAACAGACGCGTTTAATGATTGCCAACCAATTTGTTCTGACGCCGAAAGATCAGCTTGCAAACTACCACGTAAAACCGTCTAAGTACCCGATAGTGGCGCAATCTACGTCCCTTTCGAAAAAACCGGCTTGACGCCAGAGATATGATGCCGCAGTCATTCTTCTCAAGCCGGCTTTATCCATTCGGCGCTTACCAGGCGCGTCAAAAGAAATTGGAGAATCAAATGAGAAAACTCCCGTGGGTAGCACTTTCTCTCTTGCTTGTGTTTTCCGTGATTGGATTTGCTCAAAACTCGAACACAAACTCGAACAGCGGCAAGACAAATGCGAATAAGAACTCTAACGCGAATCGCCGTCCGATCTTCCGCGCCACCGCGGATCAGATCAAACAAGCGCAGTCGCTTCTGAAGCAGCGCAACTTCTACACGGGTGAGCAGACTGGAAAGCTCAACACGGCAACGCGCGCCGGCCTGAAGGAGTATCAGAAAGCAGAGAGCCTGAAGGTGACCGGCACCCTAAACAAGGTCACGCTTGAGAAGATGGGCATCGCGTTGACGGACAAACAGAAGACTATGTAAGGGTGGTATGTGTGCGATGAGCGCGTCGAGCCGGGAACTATCGGTTCCTGGCCCGACGCGTGAATTGACATAGACTCCGCTTTCCATTTCATTCAGCGCGCACGTACTCAGCGCCGATGTCTTCGAGCAGCGTCTCGATCTTGTCTACTTCCTCGCTGTCTTTGGCTTCTACTCCGAGCAGAATCCCGCCGCCGCGCACGCCTGTGTCGTAAACCTTTGCGCGATGTTCTGGGATTCCGGTGCCGATCAGCAACCCAATCAATCCGCCGGTTGCGCCGCCCGCGCCCGCGCCGGCGAGTGCTGCAGCAATCGGTCCCGCGACGATTAGACCAACTCCCGGAATCGCGATCGATGTGCCCACCGCTGCGATCGCTGCCAATACCGCGCCGACAGTTCCGCCGATCGCACCGCCGACTCCTAAGCCGTCGGCCGCGTGTGATCGCGTTTGCACTGCGAACTCTTTGTTCTGGGTCGAATCCGACATCAGCACACTGATGTCGTCGCGCGTGTACCCCCGCTTAATGATTGCGTCTATCGCTGCCTCAGCCGCGGCCCGCGTCTTGAAGAGACCCGTAACGAAAGTCTTGGACATACTTCCTCCGTCATTTATTTTCAGAAACTGTAATAACGGGGGAAGGCAAATCGAGAGCGTAAACTTGCCAGAAACTTCGTCGGGATTTCAGGGGATGTTCGTATCTTGCGGCATTCGATTGAGAGTGTCAAACACGCATTGCAGCGCAGTGTTGATTAAACTATGCGATTATCTTGCGGTTCGTTTTTCGAGCGGATTAGATCGAGCAGATCACGAAGTTCATCGGGTGGCGCGACACTAAAAAGCATTGGCTCTTCCGATCGTGGATGACGAAAACCGAGTTGCCCCGCGTGCAGAAACTGTCGATTCAACTTCGCAATCGCGCCGCGGATCTGTGGATCAGAAACAGTCTTATCGCGTCCGCCACCATAGACTTCATCGCCGACGACTGGATGCTTGAGCCCGGCGAGGTGCACGCGAATTTGATGCGTGCGTCCGGTTTTCAACTCAACGTCAAGCAGCGTGAAACGATCGAAGCGTTCTCGATTTCGGTACAGAGACAAGGCGGTCCTGCCTCCGCGGACGATCGCCATGCGTGTGCGGTTGCGCGGATCGCGGGCAATCGGCTGATCGATTTCGCCGCGCCGGTGTTCGACCTGGCCGTGCACCAAGGCGATGTAGGATTTGAAAACTTCCCGCGCACGAAATTGATCGGATAGATTCTCGTGCGCAGCTTCGTTCTTCGCGACGACCAGCAGGCCGGAAGTTCCTTTATCAAGTCGATGCACAATGCCCGGACGCGCTGCGCCTCCGGCCGTCGATAGTTGATGAAAATGAAACGCCAGCGCGTTCGCCAACGTTCCGCTTGAGACTCCCGCCGCCGGATGAACGACCATTCCCGCGGGTTTGTTGACCACTATTACATCGTCATCTTCATGAACTACTGTGAGCGAAATATTTTCAGGAACGAACTCGGTGGGCGGCGCGGCGGTAAGTTCGACTTCGATCTGGTCTTTGAGGCGAAGCTTGTAGGAAGGCTTAACCTCGCGCGCATTCACTAACACATCGCGATCTTCGATCAGGCGTTGCAGGCGCGCCCGGCTCCAGCCGTCGATCCGCGCAGCAAGAAAGGCGTCGAGACGTTCACCGGTTTCCGTTTCGGTAACGATTATTTCGAATGATGAATTATCCAAGGTTGCTCAAGGTGGGCTTGTGTCAGAAGACCGACCATGAGGGAGGGCAAGTCGGCTTTGACGGCACCCCACGCGAGTGCTCGCGCGGCGACCCCGCCCGGACGCGCGGGCTTCCGAGACGTATCTTACTGCTTGCACGGAGTAATGATCGCATTCGCCGCCAAACGATCGTGGATGAACTTGTCGACGTCGGCTTCGATCAATTCGCCGTTGACGACCCACGCTTTTTCTGTCAACACATCGCCCGTTGCGGTGCATTTCAGCGGCTCGAGAAAAATGTTCCAGGGCGATCCCCACTTACGCGTATCGCCGGTCAATTGTCGATAGCCGTAATGCGGAGTCTTGTCACGATCTTCGCGCGTTTCTGATTCGGTGACGACGGGATACGGTGCGCCGTTCGGCCCAAAGAAATTCTTTACGTCATCGCGCGGGCCGTACTCGCTTACGCCTACGATTTCAAAACCCTGCGACTTGTACTTATCGTAAAGTGACGCTGCAACTGGCGCTTCGTTGCGCCAGTTCGGACACCACGGCGCGAAGTAAAGCACCATCACCAATTTCTTTCCTTGCATTAGCGAACGAAGATCGACCGGTTTGTTATTCGCGAGATCGTTAAGGGTCCAACTTTTGTAGTTGACCGTTTTCTCGACCAGCGGCGAGTACTCGTGACTCTGCGCGCGCAGCGTCGCCGGCGCAAAAACCAGAACCAGTAAGAGCAGCAATACCTTTTTCATTCGTTTACTCCAAGGGAATTATTTCTGCGCAGTCGTTTGCGCTTCGTCGAGTAGCGGTTTGATTGACGCCTCAAACGCATCGCGAGTTCGCTCGCCGATCAATTTCTCGCGAATCCGGCCCTGCCGATCGATGATGTAAGTAGTCGGCAAAGGCGAAGCGGGAAGTTGCGAGCCAACCTCGCGGCCGCCCAAAACGATTTGATAACTTTGCGGAATGTCTTTCTGAAATTGTTGGATGAGATCGGCCGTGTCATCATACGAAACTCCGATGACACTCAGGCCGCGCGAGTCGAGATCCTTCTGCATGGCGCTGAGTGACGGAATCTCCGACCGGCAGGGAATGCACCAGGTCGCCCAAAAGTTCAACAGCACCACGCGTCCGCGCAGGTCCTTCAGTTTAAGAGGACTACCATCGAGCTTACTGAATTGCACGTCGGGCGCCGACGGAAAATTCGTGTTGGGATTTGTTGTCGGTGCCGGCGTAATGCCGCCGCCGAACTTAAGACGCGACTCCAGATTCGGCAGCCAACCTGCTAGACGCGAACTCGCCAACAGCGTCACGCGATTGCTCATCACAAGAATACCGATCAGAATCAGGATGATGCCCGAAACGACTTCGACCTTGTGCAGGTGTTGGCGGAATTTTGAATAGAAGCTAAGAAATTGATTTATGCCGAGGCCGGTCAACAAAAACGGCACTGCCAGGCCCGCTGAATAGAAAGCAGAAAGTAACAGCCCGCCTTTCCATCCACCACTCGTTGCGGCCAGGCCGATGATGCCTCCGAGGATCGGTCCAATGCACGGTGTCCACCCTGCGGCGAATGCAATTCCCAGCGTCAGCGATCCCAACATGCCGCGCGGCTTCTCGTTCGAAAACTGACGCGTGTCTTTGTAGAGATACTTAATTTTCAGCAATCCAATTAGATGTAAACCGAATACGATGATGACCAGACCGCCGATCACACGCACCCAAACGTTGTTGATGATCGCCGCGCCCAGCAGGCCGGCGGTTCCGCCAAGTGCAAGAAAGATCACTGACAGGCCGGCGTTAAATGCTAACGAGTTAGCAATGACTGCGCGTCGCGAATTACCGCCACCCTCGCCCTTCAAGTGATCAATGCTGACGCCCGACATCAGAGAGATGTAACCAGGCACGAGCGGCAGCACGCACGGCGACAGAAACGAGAGCAATCCACCGGCAAAAGCGATCAGCATGTTGACGAGAGATACGTTCATAAACAGTTCTTACAGTTTCCCAGACCGTGCGGACAAATTCAATCTAAACGAGCCCAGTGATTATCTTTTGATAGATGCGACCTTTGGCGGCGGCTCATTGATGAGTTTCTTGATCATCTTATTTAACGCTGCGCTCTCGAACTCGCTGGCCCCTACGCTGATGAACCGCACCACGCCGCGCCGATCAATCAGAAAGGTCGTAGGTATGCTCGAGACGGAATAATTCCGGTCGTTGTTCTTCGCGTCTGATACCGCGAAGCCGTACGAGAGACTAAATTTCTTTTTGAACTGCCGCATGTAATCCAGCTCTTGCGCGCGCGTCAGCCGGCGTCCTTCAGCTTCGCCTTCGAATGTTGTCAACCCGAGAATCACTAAACCTCTATCCTGGTAAGCTTCATGCCATTTCTGTAGCCGCGGCAGAGTCGTGCGGCATGGACCGCACCAGGTGGCCCAAAAATCGAGCAGCACCACATGACCTCGCAAGTCGGCGAGCTTCGTCGGAGCTTGATCGATCCATTCGTTGGCGGTGATCTCTGGCGGCAGCGAAGCTGAAGTGGAGTCGTCGTCAAACTTAAACGGGTCGACGTTCGGATCGATTTGGATCTGTCGCAACAAAGCCAGCTTGTACAAATTGCCGGATGGCAGCGACAACGCTAACCCGCGAAGCTCGTGCAGGACCGCGAACGCGTCATCTTTCTTCTTCAATTTTAGATCGATTTCGGAAAGCATCCCTGCGGCGTCGTTCAGAATGTCGTCGCGCGTGAAAGGCGGCTTGTCTTTCGCTGTTTGCTTCGCCGCAATCCACATCTGCTTCGCGTGCGAAAGCGCGTGCTCGTAATCATGTAACTTAAAGAAGCCGGCCGCGACCCAGTTCTCGAGCGTGTAACGATCTTCGGCAAGCTGTGGTTTGTTGCTCGCATAGTCGGTCAAACGCGCTTCGGCTTCAGGCAGCAACCCTTTCTTTGCTGCTTGAATGACGATGATCGCGCGCGCGTTCTGCACGGGCTCGCCCGACGCATCTGGCTTTTCTTTCAAGTAACGCTGCATCGATTCCATTGCGTGATCGAAATCGCGCGCCAGGTTATATAGCAGGCCAAGGTAATAAACCTCGTCGGGTTGCAGCTTCCGATTGGTTAAGACCGTTGCAAAGCGGGTCGCGAGATCGCGTTGCTCGCGTTTGATCTTTTCTTCAAGCCGCTCATCGTAAGGCATCTTCAGCTTTTCGAATTCTGCGAACTTCTTCTGCGTGTAGTTGTTCGCTTCGTCGTAGAGATCGGCGGCGGGTCTTGATTCGTTTGACTCGACTGATGCCGCGGAAGTCTTGGTTGAGTCAGAATTCGTTACCGCCAGCGAGTCTTTAACCCGGCCAGATTGCGCGCCTACTGGCCGTGCGATGAAACTGGCGAAAAGTGCCAGCACGATTAGGATGAAACTTCTCATTAGAACTAGTGATGGCCCGCTGGGGTTCGAGACCTTCAGATCGTAGGACACCGTCATGACGCTGTCAAAAATCAGTTGCGTCAGAGCCTCGCGCATTAGCAAGGGCCGGGGGCCGTTCGGCGGTCTTCTCGCTGAAACGATCGGGTGAGAAGGCTGTGAGCAACGAAGGTTGCGCCGCTTCAATAATGATTTCTGCGATCGAATCTCCCGTTACCGGCGCCAGCAAAATTCCGTTGCGATAGTGACCGGTCGCGTAAATCAAACCCTCGATCTCGTTTGATCGTCCGAGCACTGGTAGACCGTCCTTTGGCTTAGGCCGAAAACCGGCCCATGAATCTATCAGCGGCAGGCTCTGCACTACCGGAAATATCTCAACGGCCATTTCTTTGATTGCCGCGATCGCTTCCTTGGTGACGCGCTTGTCAAAGCCGGCATGCTCAGTCGTCGAACCCGCGAGCAAGCGACCATCGTGCCGCGGAATCAAATATCCGCGCGAGCTGTAGATGACATGACGCGCGAGCTGCGGTTTTGCTTCGAAGCAAAGCATTTGGCCGCGCACTGGTTCGACGCCGATGTGCTTCAATTGTTTGGACGATTCGATTCGCGAACTCCACGCACCCGCTGCGACGACAACCATATTCGTGCTGATGAACCCTTGCGAAGTATTGATGCCGGCGATCGCGTTGTTTTCAATTTTCAAACTTCGCGCTTCGCAATCCGACAGCAAACGGACTCCCAATCTTTCGTTCGCAATCAGCAAAGCCTGAACCAGCTTGCGATTGTCGACCTGATAATCTTTGGGAAACAGTAAAGCGCAACGCACTTTGTCAGACAAACAAGGTTCCAACTGTCGCGCCGCATCGCCATCCAGCCACTCGACAGTGAATCCTTCGTTGCGTTGCCATTCAAACCGGTCGAGCAAATCTGCTTCATCCTGATTGGAGAAGCCGACATACAGAGTCCCGTTTGTGTCCAGCTCAACGTCAACGCCGCTCTCTACTTTTAGTTCAGCGGCGAATTGCGGATACAGATCACGGCTCTTGCAAGCGAGCCTGAAAAAATCGTCGGCGGCGTCCGCTTCAACTTGCGGCGCCAGAATTCCGCCCGCGGCCCATGACGCTTCGCGGCCGAATTCACCCTTCTCGATCACGATCACATCGCACATTCCCCGCCGCTTGAGTGCGCGCGCGATGGTCAGCCCAATCACACCGCCACCGATGATCACAACCGCGGCGGTATATTTCGAATATGATGATTTGTGTGGCACGCGAAAGCAGTATGTAATCCTGTCTTGGAACCCTTGATTGGCAAATCACTTCGGTTGATAAAAATCTTACCTTGACACCGATCTTATGATGTCTCTTTCGACATGAAAAGAAGGTGATGGAAAACCCGCTCAGTTTGTCGCTCGGGGTCAATCCGAGAGTTGCTTACGTATGAGCCAACACTCTATTATGCGCAACAGTATGACAGCTAGTTCGGGCAGAGCGGCGCGACAAGTTAAGCATCCTAAGCTCCCTTCCTTGGAAATTGAATTTTCGAGTCGTGAATTTCTAAATCATAAGTCTCGGTTAGGAGATTACCTTCGTCGCTTCGGACTAGAAGGAGATGCTGCATTTCGCATCTTGGCATATCACTACGCTATAAGCCACATGGAGAGATCGGCTGGAGTGCCAGTCTCTTTAAGAGAGAAGTGGAAACTCGAATACAGGAAGATTGAGAATGATGAACGGGTTATCCAGTTCTTAAATGAATTAGTAGTTAATGATCCGAAAGGGACCGCACTCCCTGAATGGTATCAGTTCTTGGTGGGCAGGCGTTTTAGAGAAGGTTCCGGAAAATTTTTTACACCGAAACCGATTGCTCACGTGATGGCGCAACTTCTTCCTAGAATCAAGAACCCGATAATTATGGACCCGACCGCTGGTGGTGGCACCTTTCTGATGGAGGCTTCCACAATTTGGAACGACAGTGGATGCACCCTTATAGCCAACGAGGTTGAACCATCCTTGATTGAGCTAGCAATGCTCACGCTCGAACTCGGAACTTCGCCACGCCACGTTAAGCACTATCTCTGCGCTAACATTTTTGATACGCCCGCAGAGTTGACTGCTTGGCATGGTCGGGTTGACTACATACTGGCTAATCCTCCTTTTTCCCTCCGCATCGATAACGAGCAGTTTGATAGTCGTCTGTTTAGAGAAGGTTATAGAAGCAGCGATGCACTTTTTATTGACACCGCGCTGAACTTGCTCCGGCCTGGTGGCAGGCTAATATGCTTGCTTCCTCATTCGATTATCGCAAATAGCGAATTCGCGATGCTCAGGTCAACCGTTGAAGAATTGTGGAATGTGTTGGCAATTATCTGTCTACCAGAAGGCGTCTTCCAACTTAACGCCGGGACGACAACCCGAGCCGATATCGTCGTATTAGAAAAACGCTTGGCGTCACGCGATAGGGCCAATACTAGAATTGTATTAGCCTCGGTTCCTTCTGTGGGTATTCGGTTGAACAATCTCGCCAAGGACACGCGAGAAAATGAGTTGGAAACGTTGCTCATAAGTGACGAGGTAAGAAAGGCACTCGGCATCTGATTTATAAAAATGGCAAATTCTTCGTCTCGGTTATTGCGCAGGAGGCCTTCATTCCTTCGGTTTGGGACCCGTTCGCATATCGCAGTGGAAACTCGCAGAGGCTGGAGGAGTTCGCAACGGTTGAAAGAATTGCGGGGCGAGTGTCTAACGCGCCTGTAAGATTCGAGCCGATAGAATATCGCGACGTTCCGGGAGGGGCTTACCTAAGCTTCGTGCTCCGGCGGAAAGAACAAATCGCAGCATCTGGGTTTCCCACAGTCGGCGAGAGAAACCTATTGTTTGGCACGATGCGGGCTTAGTCCGAATTTGTTTTGGTGACTCCGCATGACGACCTGACATATTTCTGGCTTGCCTACCTTCGATCTAATCACTTCTTGTCACACCTTCCCCTAGGTCATGGTGGAACCCGTCCCCGTCTTCAGCCAAAAGCGTTAGCTGAAACGCCAGTGGCAGTGCCAGAAATCCACGTTCGTCGGCAAATCAATAATGAGCTTGAGCGACTTGCTAAAAGCGAGTGGCTAACGTACTTTAAGGCCGCTCTGCTAGATGTTTCTGTTGCAGACGAGTCCCACGATACGAATGCAAACCCGTCCAATAGAAATTACGCCGAGAGAACTTGAAACCCTTAGGGTACGCTTTCAACCGCTTATTGGGCTTTGCATTGATTGGTTTTCAATCCCTTCTCCAGCCCTTCCTGGTTTTGAACCCAGCCAAATGGCCGTAATAGTGAATACAATTCTTGATGCTGCCCTGCCTCAAATAGAAATGCTGGCGACGAACCCGGAAAATCTTGAGAGACTCAAAGAGATCGGACTAAGGAAGGCTCCTCGCTTGATTGGGGAACGCGAAGGATATCCTGACTACATGCACACGTCAGGATACAGAGTAGAACTGAAAGGGTTATTTGTGGACAACGCAGAACTTGGTTTGAAGCGTCCTCCAACCAAAAGAGAGCCATCTGCTCGTCTCAAAGATAACGTTACCGTTACTGTTGTTGATCCAGCTAAAGACACATTAATGGTCGTTGCCGTCCAACCTCAGATTATTGAGAAAGCGATCTGCCGTCCGGTTGTCGTCGACGTTGAAGTGTTTTCGATGATTGAATGTATTAGGGCACGAGATCAACGCTTATTGGCCACTGGTCGGTGGTTAGGCGGAACAATTCCGCAGGTCGTTAAAAAGACCAGTCGTAGTAAATTCCTTGCCGGCGAGGTCTTAACTGACGCTGATTATGAGAAAGATACCAACTTCGGCAAATTGAAGCGCATACCGTATCCTCCCCTTCAGGCCTTTATGCGCAAACATGGGGCGATATAGTCAGAGGTGCTGAGTTATCCGTACTGATTCTTATGCCGCATCGTATCACACTGATTCCTGGCGACGGCATCGGACCGGAAGTCGCTTCCGCCGTCGTGCGCATCATCGAAGCGTCCGGCGTTGAGATTGAATGGGAGGAGCACATCGCCGGCCAGGCCGCCCTCGATAAATACGGAAAAACTCTACCGGATGAACTTATCGAATCGATCCAACGAAATAAGGTTGGCTTGAAAGGTCCGATCACCACGCCGGTTGGCAAGGGTTTCACTTCCGTCAACGTGGGCCTGCGCAAAGCGCTCGATCTTTACGCGAATTTGCGTCCCATACGGGCTCTCCCTAACATTCCCTGCCGCAATCCCGGTCTCGATCTGGTGGTCGTGCGTGAGAACACGGAAAGCCTTTATTCCGGCATCGAGCACGAAGTCGTTCCAGGTGTGGTCGAGAGTTTGAAGATCATCACCGAGAAAGCCTCGACGCGTATCGCTCGCTTTGCATTTACCTATGCTCGGAGCGAAGAGCGGAAAAAGATCACGGCCTTACACAAAGCGAACATCATGAAGATGTCCGACGGTTTGTTTCTTAGATGTTTTGAAGAGGTTGGAAAACTTTATCCGGAAACCGAGCGGCAAAGCATGATCATCGATAACGCTTCGATGCAACTCGTAATGCGTCCGGAACAATTCGACATTCTGCTTTGCGAGAATCTTTACGGCGACATCGTGTCCGATCTTTGCGCGGGTTTGATCGGCGGGCTTGGTTTAGTTCCCGGCGCAAATATCGGTGAGAAGGGCGCGGTATTCGAAGCCGTCCACGGCTCAGCGCCGGACATCGCCGGAATGGGAATCGCGAACCCGACGGCGCTGCTGCAGTCTGCGATACTCATGCTGAATCATATCGAAGAACGCGCTGCCGCGGAGAAGATCGAAACCGCGATGCTGAAAGTCTTTGAAGCAGGTAAAGTTCGCACGCGCGACATTGGTGGCACGGCGACGACAAATGAATTTGCCGATGCTATCATTTCGCAAATCACATAACAGCCCGTGATCACCAATGCCACGAATCGTTTCTTTTCTTCCTTCAGCCAGTGAAATGGTTTGCGCGCTCGGGCTGGAAGATTCTCTCGTCGGCGTCACGCATGAATGCGATTACCCCGAATTGGTCAGAAGCAAAACCGTCGTCGTTCGCAACGTCCTGCCGCTCGAGACAATGACGCAGAGCCAAATCGACCGGGCCGTAGCGCAAAGGATTCGCGAAGGTCAAAGTCTTTATCAAATCGATGAAAAGCTTTTAGCCTCACTCGCTCCTGATTTGATTCTTACTCAAAACCTCTGCCAGGTTTGCGCGCCGTCCGGCAATGAAGTTTCGCAGGTGCTGAAGGCGCTGCCGCATAAGCCAGAAATTCTCTGGATGACACCGCATTCTCTGTCCGAGATTTTCGATAACCTGCGCGACCTGGGCGCGGCTGTCGGGCAGACGGACAAAGCTGAAGCGCTCATCGCGGAACGTCGAGCCCGATTAGAAAAGTTGAAATCGGAAACATCCCGGCTGGAACACCGGCCGCGAGTCTTTTGCATGGAGTGGCTCGATCCGGTTTACGCTTGCGGCCACTGGGTGCCCGAGATGGTAAAGATTGCGGGCGGTGCGGATGAAATCGGAGCCGATGGCGGCGAATCAGTTCGGGTTTCGTGGGAGCAATTGGCTGAGTGGGCGCCGGAAGTTCTGGTGATGATGCCGTGCGGTTTCAATCTTCAGCAGACGATGAAGCAGGTCTGGCAACACTTTGGTCCGTATTCTTCCTTTGCGTCCGAAAATTCAGCAACCTTCCTGAATCTTCCGGCAGTACAACAGGACCGCGTCTATGCCGTCGATGCTAATTCATATTTTGCGCGCCCCGGCCCGCGAGTGGTTGAAGGGACCGAGTTACTGGCCCACCTGGTTCACCCCGAACACTTTTCATGGGACGGTCCCGCCGATGCCTTCCTGAAAGTCGATCTTGATCTGTTGCGAGGGTCGTTTGCTGAAGAGCGAGATTATTATCGCGACGGCGAAGCGATCGTGTTTACGTCGACCTATCTGCAGCGTCGTGGCTATTGCTGTGGCAGCGGTTGCCGTCATTGTCCTTATTAGCAGCGCATCGCAGTTTTCCTTAGATGCTTCGGTTAAAGACATTCAATCGCTTGCGGCGAACGCTTCCGGCGTGGCTGATCGCTGTTGCGCTTGTCTTCGCCGGTTCGTGCTCGAAACCAACACAACGAAACTCAACTGTCGCGCCGTCAACGAAGGCAATCAGCCAAGTATTTATGGGCAGGGTTGTGCGCATTGCCGACGGAGACACGATTACGGTTCTCGATGGAATTAACGCGCAGCACCGGATTCGCCTGCAAGGCATCGACGCCCCGGAATCTAATCAGGCGTTCGGCACGCAGTCAAAGAAGAATCTGTCTGACATGATCTTCGATCGTGAAGTGACAGTCGAATACGAGAAGACTGATCAATACGGACGGCTCGTCGGCAAGATTCTGCTCGATGGAAGAGATATCAATCTCGAGCAGGTTAAGACGGGCATGGCTTGGCATTACAAGGAGTATCAGCGCGAGCAATCGCCGGTGGATCGCGAACTCTATGCGCGCGCCGAAGATGAAGCACGCAACGCGCGCAGAGGTTTATGGGCTGGTGCGGATCCGATCGAGCCCAGCGCGTTTCGGAAAGAACAGAAACGAGAGCGAGAAGAGGCGAAGTGAGATCTACCAAGCGTGGGCTTGAGCGCCGCTAGGCGTGAAATGTTTATAGCACTCGACTCCTAAAAATGATTGCTCAGAAAAAGCGAAATCGGATTTCGCTTTTTCTGAGCTTCTTCTAATCAATATAATGGCGATCTATAGACATTCTGCGCCTAACGGCGCTTTTTTGCCTTCGGGACTGGGCTCGTTTCCAGTTGCGCTTTCAATTTCTTTGGCAACTTCTCAAACACCAGGTCGTAAGAATTTTTCAGCAAAGCCTTCAACTCTTTGTCACTGAGAACATCGAACGATTGCAACGCCACCCAATGATAACGCGCCGAATAAGGCGCTGGATCAATTCCATCACGTTCTGTCAGCTCCCCAAATTGTTCAGGCGTGCACTTAAACGAGCAGCAATACTTTGACGCGCCTTCGAGCACGGTGACGGCAAACATCTTGCCGGATATTTTGAAAACCAGGTCATTTCCCCAAAGGATCTCTTCGGTCACGTGCGGGAATGAAAGACAGTAGGTCTGTGTGGATTCGATGTCCATGGGCTCTATTGATTCATTAATTCATTGACTCATTGGTTCATTGCTTCAATCGAGAGAGCTGCCAAGGACTCAGCTAAATGAATCAATGAACCAATGGATCAATGAACCAATTCTAAAGCAACGGCCCGTCGCGGCCCATCAGCTCGCGGCGCACGATTTTGACGGGTGGGCTGCCGGCCTTAATGAATCGATCGTGAAAATCCTGCAGTGAAAACTGCGCGCCCAGCTTGCGTTTGTAGTCCTCGCGCAGCTTCAGAATCTCCAGCTTGCCAAGCGTGTACATCAGGTAAGTCGGATCGCCGGTACCGCGTTTCGTTTCCATCTCGCCGACGACGGGAACCTGGTGGCCTTCTTTAACGAAGAATTCTCTCGCCTGCTCCATCGTCATTCCCTGCGTGTGCATCCTAATGCCCACGATGTAGCGACAGTCTCTCAACAACGCATCGACAAGTTGGGCCAAACGATATTTCGGATCGTTGTTGTAAAGACCTTCGTCCAACACCATCTCTTCGGAATAATGCGCCCAACCTTCGGCATTCGATCCCGCGCTGGTTAGTTTGCGCACTTTCGAAAGCTCAGGATTATTCTTCACCCAAAGAAACTGCGTGTAGTGACCGGGCCAGACTTCATGAACCGAAACGTTGCTGAGCAAAGGAAAGTTGTAGCCTTCGAGATACTCTTCCTGCTTTTCTTTGGGCCAGGTTGGATCGGGCAGCGTGATGTTGTAGTAGGCCTCGGTCGCTTTCGTTTCGTATGGCCCGGGTGTATCCATCGAAGCGAAGGTGGTGGCACGTGCGAACGACGGCGTTTCAACGACTTTCGCCTGCGACCCACCCGGCACGGTAATGATTTTGTGATCGATCAGGAATTGGCGGAGCCCATCCAGTTGTTGTTGCGCCGACGAAAGCAACTTGTCAGCGCTGGGATGATCTCTCTCGACTTCTTTCAGGACGTCTTCCGGTTTCTTGTTCGGATCGATCCGGCGCGCCGTCTCGACGAACATGCGCTGGTCTTTGTGCAGTTGTCCGTAACCGATCTTCAGCAGTTGCGGCACAGGCACATCGACCATCTCGTCATAAAGAAGTTTGAGCCGATAATTCTCGGCGCCGATCGCGAACGTTCCATGCGAACGCGGCAAAAGATCTTTCTGCAGCCAAGCCTGATAATTCTTTAGCTCAGCAATCGCTGCATCGTTACTCTGCTTGAAAGCTGCGAGCAGCGACGCGTCCTTTACGTCTTTGAACGCGTCCGGAGCTGTCGTTTCAAAAAAGTCTATGTTGCCGGGCATCTGTTCAATGGCGATGTCCGTGTAGATCTTAGGCGGATTACTCAGTACCGCGCGAGCCTGTCTTAGCGCCCGTTCGATCTGTTTCTCTCTCGCGATGACTGAGTGCAAACGGTCGTCAGGTGACGCGAAGTTCCGTTTGATCAGAGAAAAAATGCTTCCCGTGACTGCGCCTGAATAAGCGTCCGGGTTCTTGCGCCACATCTGTACGCGATCTTCTTCCAGCAGTTGACTATGGATCGCGGCGATCATGATTTCGCGATCGTCGCCGTCGAGCTGCGAAAGCGTGCGCGGATTTATCGCCTGAAACGCGGCCAGATATTCCAACAATCGGCGGCGATTTTGTCGATGACCGGCGAGCGAAAAGTCTTCTAATTGAGAATCGTATTGGTGAATCCCTGCATTCGTCGCCTGCGATGGATTCGCTTTGAAGTAATCATCGAAGTACGCGTCGACGAGTTGCGAAAAGTTTCGCGGCTTGGCGGCAATCGGGGCAACCAGAAGGAGAGAGAGTAGGACTAGAAATGAAGATCTGAGAAGAAGACGTCGCATAAATTTTCCCTGAAGTTCGAAAATTGGTTGGGGAGTTGACGGCGAGCGATCGCTGCGCCGACTAATTTACACGCGAACCGTTGTTGCCATTGCTTTGGTTGCCGATATCGCGTAAGCGTTTGACGACTTGCTCGATTAACCAGTTTGGAGTCGAGGCACCGGCGGTTACCCCAACGCGCCCGGCTCCTTTGAGATCGGCGGGATTGATCTCCTGCGGAGTTTCGATCAGGAAACTCTCCGCGCATTGCTCCTGACAAACCGCAAGCAGCTTGATGCTGTTCGAGGAATGCTTGCCGCCGATAATGTAGAAGACGTCAACCAATCCGGCCAAAGCTCGCGCCGCATCCTGACGATCGCGAGTCGCCGAGCAGATCGTGTTGACGACTTGCGGTTCTGCGTCGGCTTTGGCTTTGACGGCCTCGGCAACTTCCAAAAATGTCTGGAGTTTGAGTGTCGTCTGCGAAACCACGAGCGGCGCGTGAAGCGAAGGAAGGTTCGCAACTTCGTCAGCATCTCTGACGACGAAGGTGTTCTTCGGCGCATAGCCCACCACACCGATCATTTCCGGGTGATCGGGATTGCCGGCGACGACGACATGACGGCCTTCGGTTGCGGCTCGCTCAGCCAGACGCTGAACGCGAGTAACGAACGGGCAAGTCGCATCGACAACTTGCGCGGCGCGCTTTTCCAATTCGGCTTGCACTTGCGGCGTGACGCCGTGCGCGCGAATCACCGCGATTTCGTCTTTGGAAACTTGCGAGGGCTCCTGCACGGTTGCGACGCCTTCGCATTCCAGGCGCTGCATCTCTTGAGTGTTATGAATCAGCGGCCCAAGTGTGCGCACCGGCGCGCCGACACCCAGCGCGTCTTCGACCATTTCGACGGCGCGTTCGACGCCAAAACAAAATCCGTATTCGTTAGCTAGAAGGACTTCCATGTTGACTGAAATGTTAGCACAGGGCTGGTTGAAAGAGCAGCGGCAGGCATGAGCCTAGCGCACCGGTTCCCGCAGAATTATTTCGGCCGCACTTGCGGCGATGTTAGCTGCGTTAGGATGCGTTTCGCGCAGACCTGCAATTTGCAAGAGCGCTTCGCCGGTGCGTGAAAGCAGCCGCACCAAATCGCCCTCTTCGGCGCGTGTTTCGTGAACCAGATCGGACCAGTCGGCACCGCTGGCCCAGAGCGCTGCCGCAGCCGCGGCAGAGAAGTTGATTTCGGGCGCGGCTTCGATTCTGTGGCGCCACTCTTCGGTCGATACTTCGAAAGAAATCTCTTCGAATTTCACGAGCAGGCCGACGATCGAGTCATCAATTTCAAGTTCGCCGTAATCGCGATCTTCGTCCGCGGCCAGCGCGGCAATCAATGCCGCGGCTTGGGTTGTATCGAGCGAAGCAAACAAATTGCGCTGCAATGCTTCGCCAATCAGCAACGGACGATCGACGCGCAAGTCGGCGAGCCACTTGCCGCGATCTGTTACTCGCTCTTTTGCAAAATCAAGATAACCGAAATGCTCCAGGACGCGCGCGCATCGCTCGAACGGCTCCCAAATTTCGCTGCGCAGCCCTTCGATCTGACGATTAGCTTTTTCGATTGACGCAGCTTCCGATTGCAGCGACCAGAGCATTTGCGACGCAGCTTCCCGATTCGCGTCTGGCAAGTCTGCCGGCTCGAGCGAATCAATCGCATCGTTAATGATTCTGATTGCGTCCTGCTCGCCTGATTGCTTATCGCGCAGTCGCGGTTCCGGCAACGCGAGTTGATCGCCGTGATCGTGAATCTGATCGAAAGCCTCTTCAGCCTTTTCAGGTCGCGTCGAAAACGTTGGCGCGAAGACGCGACCGACGCGTTGCAGTGGGAACGAGGCGTAGCGGCCGTCTTCACGCATCGCCGTCGCCCCATCGTGCGTGCGCGTTATGACCAGCGCGAGACGTTTGCCGCTACGGCCGATGGCGATAACACGACCCGGCTGCGCGACTTTGTTGAGCCAACGCTGACGCATCTCGCGCCTTGTGTTCGGCGCGCCTTCGAGCAGGCGCGCACGCGCGCTCGCCAGCCGCTCAAGTCCCAGCACCGATTCAACCGACAGATTGAGCGATGAACTTTCGAGCGCCTCGCGAATCCGAGTTTCGTTTTCCTCGCGTTGTCGTTCCAGTTCGTGAATTCGCGGCAAGAGATTTCGATATGCAAAGCTTCGCTCGGAAATCGCGCGCACTTGCGCAAAACTCTTGAACGCATCGAGCAGATTAAGTAGCGATGTATAGGTGGCGCGGAACTGGCTTTCCAGATCGTCCGGCTTGGCGCTGAGCAATTCCGCGATGCGTTGCGGATTCTGATGAAGTCCCGGGGCAGCGATAATGAAGCCAACGCGATCTTTTCCGCGACGACCCGCGCGTCCGGTCATTTGCTGCAACTCGGAAGCGGTCAACGATTGCCAGCCGCGAGCGCTGCGTCGATCCGCGACGGTGACTACCACGGTGCGAGCGGGAAAATCGACACCGGCGGCGACCGTTGCCGTCGCGAAGATCGCATCGAGCAAACCTGCGCTCATCATTTTTTCGATCACCAATTTCCAGGCCGGAAGATGCCCCGCGTGGTGCGACGCAATGCCGCCGCGTACGATCGTGTCCCAATGACGATGGTTGCGAATCTCGGGATTGGCTTCGACAAAGCTGCGCATAAAGTCGCCGCGCGCTTCGCGGTTGCTATCGATAGAACCCCGCCGGCTTAAAGCGGCTTCGGACGCAGCTTCATCGCAGCGCCGGCGAGTCGGCAGAAACACAATCGCCGGCAGCAGATTGTATGAACCAAGCGCCGCCAACAAATTGGCCGGCGGTATTTCCGGCATGCGAAGTTTCATTTAGCTTCGAAGTTCATCAGCCACAGATACACACAGATGTACACAGATAAGTCTTCTTCATAGTCTGTGACAATCCGTGTTCATCTGTGGCTGCAGCGCATTTTATCGAGCATCTCCATACGCTCGCGGAGCTCTGACGCCTGCTCGCTGCCGCAAGCGGTTCTGTATCACCTTCGCCGAAACGAATCTCGACCCGACCGCCGTGTTTCGTCTTGCTGCTCGATCATCGCAGCGATCTCTCGATTCAATTTTCCATTTGGACCGAGCAGCGGAATTAATCGCTTATCCGGCATAATGAACGCGGCGCGCAGCGGCACCGGCCGATTGCCCGGGCGCGTCACGACGCCGCAGCGTACGCCGCGCACTTCCTCGATCCAGGTCGCAAACTCGCGCGCGTTGCCGATCGTCGCCGACAGCAGCAGCATGCGAATTCGCGGCGGCGTCAAGATGATTGCTTCTTCCCAGACGTGACCTCGATCTTCGTCGGCGAGATAGTGCGCCTCGTCAAACACAACCAGGTCGGCGCGAACTTCTTCGCCGCCGCGCAGCGCGTCGAATAATTGATTGCGAAATATTTCAGTCGTGCCGACGATCAGCGGCGCATCAGAATTTTCTTTTCGATCGCCTGTGAGAATGCCCACACGTTCCGCCCCAAACTCTTCCCCGAACTCGTAGTACTTCGAATTCGTCAGCGCTTTCAGCGGCGTCGTATACCAGGCGCGTTTTCCCGCGTCGAGCAATCGGCGAATCTCCTCGCGGGCAATCCAAGTCTTGCCACTCCCCGTCGGCGCCGTGACTAAAACATCTTCGAATTCCAAGGCCGCGAGTGCTTCCAACTGAAACGGATCGGGCTTGAACGGCTCAGGCTTGGGCGCGCCGATGCCCGAAAGCAGTTCGCGCAATTCACGACTATGGTTCCCGGAAATCGCCGGCGGCTTTTCACGGATCGGCTTCTGCTCGCCCCGTTGATCCCGCGGGCGAGAACGCTTGCTCGGTCGTTTCTCGCCCCGCTCATGAAATCTGCGCGATCTTCGCATGCAGTTATTGTATGGCAACAAACCGGAACTAACACGCGTAAAGCCTGGACGTGCGCGAACAATTATTTTGCGATTTGGTGAAGCGGTTGCGACGAATCTATGGCTGACTTACTATCTTTATTACCGCACATGACGACGAGGATGCTTCGCAACGAATTCAGCAGGCTTGGCGTCAAACTGCTGCGTACTTGATATGAAGACTTTTGATTTCGGCGATACCGGCGGTCTTTTCGATCATTTTGAAGTGAACCACGAACCGTTCTGGCCGCGAATTTTGTGGCTGGTAGCCGGGTCCGGCGCGTGGCACCTGGTCGTGATCGCACTGGTGATTTTGATTCCGCCAGTGCGCGACGCATTTAGTATCACGGCCCTCTTCTCAGGCGCAGGTTTTATCGATCGCCCTTACAAGCATACCGAGATTGGCGACGATGTCGACATCATCGATTTCACGACCGAGAAATTTCATTATCCCGAAGGTTACTTCCTGATGGACCAACAGGGCCTGCCGCCGGTTCAATTCCCGACGCCGCTGCCGTTCAATCCTCAACCCGCGACAGTGACGCCGGGCGTAACAGCGACGTCTACTCCGGCGGCCACGCCGAATGCTTCGCCGTCGCCCGTGATTGCCGCGAACACTAGTGACGCGAAAAAGCCGGACGCGAAACCGTCGCCGTCAAAAACGCCCGACGAAAAGTCTACAGAGCAAGCACAGAAGGAATTGGAAGCAGCCTCAAAGAAAACCGGCATCGACTTGCCGCAAGAAGGCGAGATCAACAAAGCGCCATATAAAGAGCTTGCCGTGTACGCCACCGGGTTACGCGATCAAGGCAAGCTGGATTTCGACAAGCCATTCGAGATCGCGATCGATACGACACTGGATAAGGATGGGAAGCTGGTCAATCCAACCGTCTTGCGAAAAGCCGGCGATGAAACTTTAGTAGATCTAGGTAAGCGCCTGGTCGCAGCCATGAATGACAGCGGCGTGTTGTTCTATCTGAAAAAAATTAACGAGGACAAGCCGGGCACCAAAGTCACCTTCACGATCAAACAGGATGGTAAAGACGTCATCGCCACGGTCGAATCAGAGGTGGCGTCGGCTGACAGCGCGGACAAGCTTGCGCGCGGATTCGGCGTGATGCTGTTGGCGGGCGCCGCTTCGCGCAAGGGACACGATGAAGAAGTCCTGCTGAAGAGCACGAAAGTTTCCGCTGACAAAAACAAAGTGATCTTCAAACTGACGATGGCCCACCAGGACGTGGTGGACATCGTGAAGAAGGGAATGGCGATAGCGACGCCAACCGTCACGCCGGGATGATCTAAAGCAATGCTCAAACAGATCACGCTGCCGCTCTCGATGTTGTTGCTGGTGGCATGCGCGCGTGTCCCGCCGGCGCCGACTCAATCACCAACTCCGGCAGCGCAGAAAGAAAATAAGATGGAGATCAAACTTACGAGCGCGGCCTTCAAGGAAGGCCAGCCGATTCCGCGTCAATACACTTGCGATGGCGTGAATGTTTCGCCGCCGCTTGAATGGACCGGCGTGCCGAAAACTGCGAAGACTGTAGCGATCGTCGCTGACGACCCTGACGCGCCCGCGGGCACTTGGGTTCATTGGGTGGTTTACGATTTGCCGGCTGAAAATATCGGAGTGGTTGAGAATCTACCCGCAACTGAAAGTCTTAAGGCGGGCGGATTTCAGGGGAAGAATGACTTTGGAAAGATTGGCTACGGCGGACCCTGTCCTCCATCGGGAACGCATCGCTACTTTTTCAAAGTTTATGCGCTTGATGCAGAAGTTTCTTTGAACGCAGGCGCGACGAAGGCTGATCTCGAAAAGGCGATGCAGGGTCACATCGTCGGGCAAGGTGAGTTGATGGGAACGTACCAGCGATAGGGAACGCAATCGCCAGGAGCGCACGCATCCTGCGTGCGGTTCACCGGCATCCTTGCCGGTATTTTTTTTCGAATGCGAGCAAGATGCTCGCGACCCGCCGACAAGATGTCGGCGCTCCCTACTAAGGCAGCACACCCACCGGCACATTCCACGGATGCAGTTCAATTCTGAGTCTGTCGATCTTAATCATCGGATCGGTTGCCGCCAGATCCTGCGCTTCTTTCAAAGAACTCACCCGAAAGACGAAGATACCGCGCAACTCGCCATGATCACCGAATGGCCCGGCTATGACTATTTTCTTCAAGTCAGCCAGGC
>QHXI01000063.1:30811-111251 GCA_003222895.1 Acidobacteriota bacterium
AAAATAGAAAGTGTCCACTTTCAGCGGCATGTTGGGCTTCTTGAAGATGTCTTCTGACCACCACGGATGAACCTCCGGCGCCATCAAACCGGCTTGTACCGCCGGATCGGCATTGACCCAGGTGGTGGCCTCTGCGGTTGAGGCCGCACGCAGGATGAAGATGCCGGCGAGATCCGTGTCGTCAGCAAACGGCCCGGAGATGGCCATTTTTCCGGATGCAAAAAGAGAAAGGACGTTGTTCAGATGTTGTTGACGAATCTGATTCTTCTCTTGCTCTTTTGTCGTGTCCCACTTCGGCCCCTTCTTCATGATGGCCATTTGAAATTGCACCAGCTTGTGTTCTTGTGCGAGGCTCGGGCCAAGCAAGGAGCCGGTTGAGATCAAGACGATGCCGAACGCAATGATTGTCTTTGCGATCCTTTTCATGATTGGCAACTCCGTGTCAGAAGCCCGACCCCCGGGGTCCCCGGCCGGGCAGCCCGGCTGGGGGGGACGGTTAGGGAGGGCAACAATGGCGATCATCTCACGAAACAATACTGTGCAAGTTGCCCTTGCTTACGCGCGGGCTTCTGACACGGTCGTTAATTCATGGTCGCGGTCTTCACGCAAGTGATCGGCGGCAAGCCTTCGCGAATCATCGACCACGAATCGCCACCGTCTTTCGATCCGAAAACTTTACCGCTGCGCGTGCCGAAGTAAAGGCCAGTCGGATCGTTTCTATCCGCTTGCAGGTTGTCGCGCAGAATTGTTTCGAACGCATCTTCCTGCGGCAATCCGTTAGTTAGTGGCTCCCAAGACTCGCCGCCAGTCTTTGTTCTGTAAACGCGCAGCTTCGCTTCGGGCGTACAACGAAACTCGTCTGATTCGATCGGAATGATGTAAACCGTGTTCGCGTCGTGCGGATCCATCTCCATCGCGAAACCGAAATCCGACGGCAAGCCTTTACCGATATCGTTCCACGAATCGCCGGCGTCGTCTGATCGATAAACTCCCCAGTGATGCTGAAGGAACATGCGCTGCGGATTCGAAGGATGACTCGCGACCTTGTGGACGCACTGGCCCCATTCCGGGTATTGCTGGTCGGGCGGCAGGAATCGCGCGCAGATTCCTTTGTTCCGCGGCTCCCATGTCTTGCCGCCATCGTCGGTTCGATAAACGCCGCCGGTTGAAATCGCAATCCACATTCGATCACTATTAGATGGATCGGGAAGAATCGTGTGCAAGCAGAGTCCGCCGCCGCCGGGCATCCACTGGGTGCGATGCGGATGATCGAACAAGCCACGATTCAGCGACCAACTGTCACCACCGTCGGTTGATTTGAAGAGCGCCGCCGGTTCGACTCCGCAATATAACGTGTCAGCGTTGTGCGGATCGTTTGCGATTTGCCAAATCTGCTTGAGCGAAACATCTGAACCTTCGGGGAACTTGATGTTGTAGGTTTCCGGGTCGCTCCAAGTCTTGCCGAAATCATTCGACGAACTCAGAAACGATCCCCAGAACGGACTGTTCACGGCCGCCCACAATTTTTGTCTATCGTTGCGGCCGTCATAAGACAGCGCATAAACGCTGCGTCCGGGAAAGTACGGCCCGGCTTCTTCCCAGTTGTCGCGTGATGAATCTGAGCGAAACAGAAACGCGCCTTTCATCGTGCCGACCAGCAGCAGGTTGTCGCCTGAGTTGACGTTGATTTGATTTGGGTTCGGCATGGTTACAACTCCGACTGGCTATTTAAAAATTTGAATTTGAAACAGCGTTGGATTATACAGCCCGCGTCAGCCGCGACAAATCGAGAGGAACCAAAGCCACAGATACACACGGATTTTCACAGATTGGAAAACTAAATTGTAGAGATCGGCGTTTATCTGTGGCAGGCAACTTCATGTTTACTTACACGCGACTCTATACGGACGAAGACGGCGAGTCTCATTTTGAAGACGCGCAATTTGATTTTGCGTTAACGGAATACGCCCCGCCGGCACCGCCTTTGTTGCTCTCTGCTTTTACGCCCGCACGGCAATTTGGTTTCATGCAGGCTCCGGCCGGCTGGTCGAGCGATTGGCATCCTTCGTCAGGGCGCACGATGTTCTTTGTGTTGAGTGGCGAATGGGAAGTGACTGCGAGCGATGGAGAGACGCGAACCTTCGGAGTCGGAAGCGTTCTGCTGGCCGAAGATACCGAGGGCAGGGGCCACACGTCGCGCGTTGTCAGCGCGGTCGATTCGTTGGCCGCGATGCTGGAGCTGTAAGGTCAGTGCCGCCCGCGTCGGCGGGTGGGTCAAAGTGCAACTCGGTCGCGACAATCGTTGGGCTGTCGAGAACGAAGGCGTCGCGCCCGACATTGATATCGAGAATTGGCCGAAAGACGTCATCGCGGGTCGCGATGCACAACTTGAGCGCGCGGTCGAAGAAGCGACGCGCCTGTTGAAGCTTCATCCAGTCGATCGGGCGACTAAGGAACCTCCGCCGCCAACCTGGGGAGTGCGCCCGAAGCGATAGTTTTTAATTGACTTTTGAGCGTCTGAGAATAGAATTGCGAGGCAAATCGAAGCTTCGTTAACTATTCACAACCCCTAAGGAGGTTCCCCAAATGATCTCCAGATCTAGAATGAAGTCGTTTCTTCTCTCGCCGGCTCTGATCGCGTTCTCGTTCGCGACTCAGAGCGTAGCGTCTGCACCTTTGCCTGCGCCCATATTACCAAACCCCATACTCTACCTGACCGGCACTGAAGCGTATCAGGCGGGCGGCAAGCAGTATATCCGCTACAGGTATGACGTCTTCAACAAGACCGATTACCCGGCCGACATGTTTGCGGCTGCGCCCAATCTTCCGCCATGTGGAGCGAACACAAAGTCTTCACGTACTTGGGTGGACTTTTTCGATTCGCGCGGAAAACGTCTCTATGGATTTTGTGCGCTCGGCAAACCAAGTGATCTTGGCCAGATCTGGTTTGCGCTCGAACAAAGCGTGCTCCCGCCCAGTTATGTGTACATCGAGATGACGGATCGGCAAACGAACACGAAGTACAAATCGAATCTCGCCGATACCTCGCCGTGATTCGATTCAGAAGAAGCGCGTGAGGGTTTAGCGATTCTCACGCGCTTGAGTTTCACTTTTGTGACTAGCTTGTTCAAGATTCGTCTTGCTAATTTTGTTAGCGGACCGTGATCCGCATGACTCTGGTTATAAGAAGAAGCCCTCGAACTCGTCAAACTGCTCTTCTTCACGAATCTACCATATAGGCTGTTGCTCCTTCGCGGTCTCACCGCGAATGTCTGCGAATTTCACACGCGGTTTCCTGGAACCATCCGAATCCATTTTGGCAGAAAAGTCGAGCTTCTGACATCCAGAGAATCGGGTGTTTTCCCAAGAAAATCGAATGATTTGAAGATTGAAGGAGTACTTGAGAACCGTCGATAACGGTAGTAGTGTATGTCGCATTAAGTTCAGTTCGCAGGCGGTTGTCTGCAACTCGCGCGGCGAAATGTGACATCTGACAAACTTGCGATTAATGATGACCGGAGTGAATGCTCATGAAATTCAAATTGATAATTCCAGCTTTAATATTTGTAGCTTTGTTTCTTGTGACTCTTAATTATTCGCCACAAACAAGCGGCGCTTCGGCTCCGGCGGCTGCGAATCCCTTTTTCGGCGAAAGCACGCTGCCGTATCACGCGCCGCCGTTCGACAAGATCAAGGACAGCGATTACGCGCCCGCGATCGAAGAAGGCATGAAGGCTCAGTTGACCGAGGTCGAAAAGATCGCGAACGATCCCGCACCGCCCACGTTCGCGAACACCTTCGAGGCGATGGAGCGCTCAGGCAGGTTGCTCACGCGCGTGACCAAAGTGTTCTTCAATCTCACGCAGTCGAACACCAACGACACGTTACAGAAAATCAAATCGGACGAAGCGCCGAAGCTCGCCGCGCATTCCGACGCGATCTTTCTCAATCCGAAATTATTCGCGCGTGTGAAGGCGCTTTACGACAGCCGGGACGCGCTAAAGCTCGATCCGGAATCGCATTATCTGGTCGAGCGTTACTACAAAACATTTGTGCGGGCGGGCGCGCTTTTATCTGAAGCCGACAAGGAAACTTTGCGCGGGTTGAATCAGGAAGAAGCGAAGCTGACGACGAAGTTTGAAGACGATGTGTTGGCTGAAACGAATAGCGGCGCGATTGTGATCGACAACAAGGCCGACCTCGACGGTTTGGGGGAAGCCGATATCGCCGCGGCTGCTGACCGCGCGAAAGAACGGAAACTCGATGGCAAGTGGGTGCTGGCGTTACAGAACACAACCCAGCAGCCGGCGATGACTTTCCTGAAAAATCGCGCCATGCGCGAGCGGCTCTACAATGCGTCGGTTAGCCGCGGAAATCACGGCGGCGAAAACGACACGAAAGCGATCGTTTCGCGGTTGGCCCAGTTGCGCGCGCAGCGAGCAAAACTTCTCGGCTATCCGGATCACGCGACGTTCACGCTCGACGATGAAATGGCGAAAACGCCGCAAGCCGCAGAGCAGCTGCTGACCGGAATAGTGCCTGCCGCGACTGCCAAAGCTCGCGACGAAGCCGCGCGCATGCAGAAGATTATCGATACGGAGAAGGGCGGTTTCACACTCGGCCCGCAGGACTGGGAGTACTACGCCGAGAAAGTTCGCAAGGCTGAGTACGACCTCGACGAATCGCAGATCAAGCCCTACTTCGAACTCGAACACGTGCTGCAAGATGGCGTGTTCTTTGCCGCCAACAAGCTTTACGGAATTACTTTCAAAGAGCGAAAAGATCTTCCCGTATATCAGACCGATGTGCGCGTCTTTGAAGTTTTCGACGCGAACGGAAAATCGCTCGCACTGTTTTATGCCGATTATTTTCAGCGTTCGAATAAAGACGGCGGCGCATGGCAGGATAGCTTCGTCGATCAAAGTAATTTGTTGGGAACCAGGCCCGTCGTAATCAACGTCACGAATTTCACCAAGCCGAGCCCGGGCCAGCCGGCGCTGCTCAGTTTTGATGATGTGACGACGATGTTCCACGAGTTCGGCCATGCGTTGCACGCGATGTTTTCAAACATTCGCTATCCGATACTGGGAGGTGTGTCGCGCGACTTCGTCGAGTTCCCGTCGCAGTTCAACGAGCATTGGGCGCTGGATCCGATTGTATTCGCGAATTACGCGAAGCATTATCAAACCGGCAAACCGATGCCGCAGGCTTTGGTCGATAAGATCAAGCGTTCGCGAACTTTCAATCAGGGTTACGCGGTGACCGAATATGTTTCGGCGGCGTTGCTCGACATGGCTTGGCATTCGCAACCGCCGGATGCTCCGCTACAGGATGTGAATAAGTTCGAATCCGACGCGCTCAAACGTTTCCACGTCGATCTGCCGCAAGTTCCGCCGCGCTACCACACGACTTACTTCTCGCACATTTGGGACGGCGGCTACTCGGCTGGATACTACGCGTATCTGTGGAGTGAGGTGTTGGACGACGACGCGTTCTATTGGTTCAAAGAGCACGGCGGATTGACGCGCGCGAACGGCCAGCGCTTTCGCGATCTTGTGTTGTCGAGAGGCGGCACGCAGGATGTGGCTACGACGTTTCGCAACTTCCGCGGCCGCGATCCGATCGTTGAGCCGTTGCTGGAAGAGCGAGGATTGAAGGGTGGAACGAAGTGAAGGCGTTCTCACAACAGTACGGAGGATTGTGATACGCTTGTGTCATGGAAGCACCGCACGAGAAAACCGAGATCGTTCGAGTGATTCAAGAATTGCCCGACGATGCTACTGTGGAAGACGCGATGGAGCGGCTCTATTTCCTCGCAAAGATTGAGCGAGGTTTCGAGCAGTCGGACGGCGAAACGATTTCTCATGAGGAAATCAAAGCGCGATTTCTAAAGTGACGAAGGTCCGCTGGACACCCGAAGCAGCCGACGATCTGCAAGCGATACACGATTTCATCGCGCGAGACTCTCCTCGTTATGCGGATTTAACCGTCGAAGGAATTCTCGTGGCTATCGATTATCCTCAAAAATTTCCGCTGCTAGGCCGGCACGTTCCAGAGAGTACCCGCGACGATCTCCGTGAACTCATTAAGCCGCCGTATCGGATCGTTTATCGAAGCGGGGAAGTGGTGAAGATTCTCACGATCTTTCGGACTTCACGTTTGTTTCCACGCGATTTGACCCAGGATGAATAGCGTTCTGAGTAGCAGGAGGATCATCGCTATAACAAAGCGCGCAAAATACATTGCCTTCCTGCGTGGTATTAACGTCGGCGGTCACAAGCTCATCAAGATGGAGGCGCTGGCAGCCGCGTTCACCGCTGCCGGCTTCCGCAACGTTAAGACTTACATCGCGAGCGGAAATGTAATCTTCGAAAGTCGGGCAACTAAGGTGGACGGGCTCGAGAAGAAGGCTGAAAGAAAGCTGCTCGAGACGTTCGGCCATGAAATTGCCGTAGTTATTTTTTCGATCGCTGAATTACAAGCACTAATCGAGAGCGATCCTCTCAAGGCATTCGATTCTCATTCTGATGTCATGCTGGTAGTTACTTTCCTGAAGCAGAGAGTCTTACGAGTGAAGTTGCCGCTGGAATCGAAAACGGAAAATCTCGAGGTGTTTGCAATTCAGGATCGCGCGGCCTTCACCGTGGCGCGTCGGAAGAAGACGGGCTGGTTTGGGTTTCCGAATAACTTTATTGAAAAGAAACTCGGTTGTGCGGCAACGACCCGGCAGTGGCGTACAGTTGAGAAAGTTGTCGCTGTGGCGGAACGTCTCTGACCTCAGAGCTTCACGCGACGCAAACGTAAAGCATTCCCAATTACTGAAACTGAACTGAAGCTCATCGCGGCTGCCGCGATCATTGGACTTAGCAGCAAGCCAAAGACTGGATACAAGACTCCCGCAGCTATCGGCACTCCGATCGAGTTATAGACAAAAGCGAAAAAGAGATTCTGTTTGATGTTGCGCATGGTGGCGCGGCTCAGTTTGATCGCGCGCACGATGCCACGCAAATCACCTTTCACCAAAGTCACGCCGGCGCTTTGCATCGCGATGTCAGCCCCAGTGCCCATCGCAATGCCAACGTCGGCTTGCGCGAGTGCGGGAGCATCATTAATACCATCGCCGGCCATTGCGACTTTGTGACCCTCGCTTTGAAATCGCTTCACGACTTCTGCTTTTTCGTTCGGCAAAATTTCCGCGACGACCTCGTCAATATTCAGTTTGCTTGCGACCGCTTGAGCTGTCGTGCGGTTATCGCCGGTGAGCATCACGACGCGTATTCCGTTCGCGTGCAATTCCCTAATCGCTACAGGAGTGCTTTGTTTGATTGGATCGGCGACTCCTAAGAATCCGGCTGGTTGACCGTCGATCACGACGAACATCATCGTTTGCCCATCACTGCGAAGTTTCTCGGCTTGATCGACGAACGCGGCGGCTTTGATGTTCATTTCGTCAAGCAGTGCGCGATTTCCCAGCCCTACTGATCGGCCGTCGATTCTTCCTTTCACGCCTTTGCCCGTCAGGGATTCGAACGATTCCGCTTTCGCTAATGCAATTGCGCGGTCTTGCGCGGCCGCGACAATTGCGGCGGCTAATGGATGTTCACTGCCGCGCTCGAGACTCGCCGACAATCGCAACAGCTCACGTTTCAATCCGGCGAAGCACCTCGATCGCTTCAGCGTTTTTGAAAAGCACGCCCGCCTGCGCGCCCTTACCGGTCGCAACCATGATCGACATCGGCGTCGCCAATCCGAGTGCGCAAGGGCACGCGATGATCAGCACCGCAACGGCATTGATGATCCCGTAAGCCATGCGCGGCTCTGGGCCAACCAAAGCCCAGACGATGAAGGTGACGATTGAGATCACAATTACCAACGGAACGAAGTAGCCTGAGACTACATCGGCGAGTTTTTGAATCGGCGCACGACTGCGTTGAGCTTCCGCGACCATCTGGACGATCTGGGAAAGTAGAGTTTCAGCGCCGACGCGTTCGGCCCGCATTACGAACGAACCGGTACTGTTAACGGTCGCGCCAATCACGCGATCTCCCGCGTGCTTCTCGACCGCAATGGCTTCGCCGGTAACCATCGACTCATCGACTGAACTTGCACCTTCGTTGACCACGCCGTCCGTCGGAACTTTTTCACCGGGCCGGACACGTAATCGATCGCCAACCTGGACTTGATCGAGCGGCACGTCGCGTTCGCTGCCATCGTCTTCAATTCGACGGGCAGTCCTGGGAGCCAACCCGAGCAGAGCCTTAATTGCGGTGCTGGTAGCGCTGCGAGCTTTCAATTCCAACACTTGACCAAGCAGCACGAGCGTTGTAATCACCGCCGCGGCTTCAAAATAAACAGGCACGTTACCCATGTGGTCTCGGAAAGACCCAGGAAAAATTTGCGGCAGCAACGTAGCAATCAAGCTATAGATGTAAGCAACCGCGACGCCCAGTCCGATCAACGTGAACATGTTTAGGCTGCGATTCACAATCGATTGCCAACCCCGCACAAAGAAGGGCCAGCCGCCCCAAAGCACAACTGGGGTCGCCAGCACAAACTGAGCCCATACGATCATCCGCATCGGCGCGATTCGTTCGATCGGATTCGAGGGCATCATTTCGCTCATCGCGATTAGCAACAACGGAAGCGACAGAACGACGCCCACCCAAAATCGCCGGATCATCTGAAAGAGTTCCGGGTTCTTCTCATCTTCAAGTGAAACCGTGCGCAGCTCGAGCGCCATGCCGCAGATCGGGCAACTGCCCGGCGCATCGCGAACAATTTCCGGATGCATCGGACAGGTGTATTCGATGGAGCGCGGCCATCCCCGGCCGCTTTTGCTCGTGTCGGAAGCCGCAGCGGAACGGGGTCCCTGCTCGGTAGTGGTTGCGGCGAGCTCTTTTCGTTCGCGCTTTGTGTCTGTCGGAATCGGCCCTGGATTAAGAAATCTTTCCGGATCAGCTTTGAATTTTTTGCGGCAGCCGAGAGAGCAGAAGAAATACGTCCACCCATGGTAGTCAAACGAGCCCGCGGCTTTCTGCGGATCGACAGTCATGCGGCATACAGGATCGATCACAGACGTACGCGTGTCAGATTCTGATGTGACTGGCGAATTCATTATTTGAAGCAAGAGCATTCTACAGTGGCTGGATTTTGCGTGCGAGGATGGCTCTCTGCCGCGGCGGTGGCAGAATGCCCGCGTTCGGAAAATGAATTCTCGATCACTTGGACATTCCAGAGTCCGTCGCGTGAGCGGAATCGCGATCGCGCTGCTACTGGCGGCGGGATTGTTTTCCTCGGTCGCGCCGATGCATCTGTTTCGGCGGGCAACATCTGCACGTTGGCTTGCTGTGCTGGACGAGCGACGCACGCGGCGGGCTCATGCATGAATGGAACCTGTCACACGTTTCTAACGGGTCGCTCTAAGACCCCAACCATTCATGTTCCGTTGCCAGTTCACGAATCCGAAAAACTCTGCGGCCTGCCGCAACTCGGAACTCGGCGGTATCGTTGCGAGGAGTTATAGCGCTCACACTCGCCGCCTCTTCCGGGCGATCGCGTGGCAGTCGCGCCCAGGACGCGGCCAGCGTTTTCATCTCGACAGTGGGCAAGCCTTGCCAGCCAGACTGCGGTTCGGGTGTGACTCCGTTGCCGACGTTCGGCCAACCGACCCAGGCATTCGATCGGCGACAGTCTCAGTTTGGATTGCGATTGAGTTTTTTAGTACGTCTGAATTATCGAGAAACTCGATTACGTGGCCGTGCTTTTCAGCCGGGCCGCGATCTTACTGAACTGCTCCAGCGCAGATTCCAAATCATCGGCGATCTCAGTTGCGAGAATGTCAGGCGGCGGCAGCGAGTCTGTGTCCGTTAGACTCTTGTCCTTGATCCAAAACAGATCGAGGCTGAGCTTGTCGCGCTTCAGCAATTCCTCATAATCGTAACAGCGCCATCGGCCATCCGGATCCTCTTCACTCCAGGTCGCTTGGCGGTCGTGAACCTTTCCGGGTTTATAGCACTCAACAAACTCTTCGAAATCAGTTCCCTGAATCGGTTTCTGTTTGAGCGTGAAATGTTTGTTCGTACGTAGATCATAAACCCAGAGCTTGTCTGTCCAAGGTTCGGCGCGTCCTTCTTTCTTATCGAAGAAAATCACGTTTGCTTTAACCCCAGGCGAATACCAGATGCCGGTCGGCAGACGCAGCAAAGTGTGGACGCGACATTTTTGCAGCAGGTTTCGTCGCACCTTTTCTCCGGCGCCGCCCTCAAACAGAACGTTATCAGGAACCACCATGGCGCAACGTCCATCGATTTTGAGCAGGGTGTAAATATGCTGAACAAAGTTAAGTTGCTTGTTGCTAGTCGAGGTCCAGAAGTCCTCGCGGACGATTATCTGATCTTCCTTCTCGGTGTCGCCTTCTTCGTTTACAAACAGCAGACTCTGCTTTTTCCCGAACGGCGGATTCGTAAGCACCATCGTGTATTCTTTGTTCCACGGTGATGCGAGACTATCGTGTCCGGTATAGACCACCACCTTGTCGCCGCCAATGCCGTGCAAATAAATATTCATGGCGCACATGCGGCCGACCTTTGGCGAAAGCTCAACGCCCTCGACAAGATCGGTTTGCAGCGTTCGTTTTTCATCACCGTCCAGATCTTTTCCAAAACGATCCAGAACATATTGATAAGCATTGCAGAGAAAGCCACCCGTGCCCGCGGCTGGATCGCAGATGCTATCGGCCGGTACGGGCTCCATAACCTTGCACATCGCTTGCACAACGGCGCGCGTCGTAAAGTACTGACCCGCTCCACGCGATGACTCCTGCGCTGAACGCGACAGCAATTCTTCGTAAATTGTCCCCTTAACATCTACCGGCAAATCGAGCCAATTAACTTTATCAAGCAGGTTGACGATCAGTTGTTTGAGCAGCGCTGGATTATGAATTTCACAGCGAGCGCCTTTGAATATTGCACCGAGCATTCCCGGCTTGAGCGCTAACTTCTCAAGAATTTCACGGTACTTATCCTCAAGTGCAGCGCCATCAAGTGGCAGCAAAGCTTTCCAACTGAGTTCGGCAGGAATGTCAGATTTGCGATTGTAAGGCGGCTCCGTTTGTTGATCCGCCATCTTGAGAAACAAAAGGAGTGTTAACTGTTCGACGTACTCGAAACATGAGAGGCCGGCGTCTTGTAACACGCCGGCATAACTCCATGCTCGCTTTCCGATTTGTGATGCGTCCATCAAACTTTTTTAGTGCTTGCCGCTTGGTTGTCTTCGCTCCGTTAGATACCGTCTTGAAAGTCAAGAGACGGAGCTGAGTAACAGTTCATGATTTGGGTCGAACATTTTGCCGGACTTCAGAACGCCGAAAGCGATATGAAGAAGTTTACGCATGGCAGCGCCGATGACCTCCATTTTGTTTTTGCCGTTGCGAGCCAAGCGCTGACAGAAGGTGCGCACAATCGGATTATGTTGCTTGGCGACCATCGCCGGCAGAAAGAGCGCTTTGCGAACTCTCGCGTTACCGGTCTTTGATAATCGGGTTTTGCCGCGCCAAGTACCCGAGCGATTGTTTTTCGGTGTCAGGCCCGCGTAAGCAGCCACCTGACGCGCCGATTTGTAATGGCTGATGTCTTCGATCTCGGCCAACAACTTGGCGGCGGTCCGTTTGCCAATGCCGGGAATGGACTCCAACAAATGACATTGCTGTTTGAGATCGGGATGGATGTCAAGGTGGTCGTTGATCTGTTTCTCGGTGCGCTGGATCTCAGCGTCGAGGTAAGCCACGAGCTTACGCAATGATTTGACTACGCCTTTTGGTTTTGGACCTTCGAGACGATTCAGTTGCTGCTGCCTGGTCTCCAGCAGATTCTCGAGATGTCGGGTAAGCGCTTGCAGCTCGCGCTGATGCGCGGGCGGTGGCGTCCAGGCCGGCGGCCGCTGCTTCTCGCAGAAGCGGCGGATCAATCCGGCATCCGGTCGATCGTCTTTATTGCGCAGCAGTTCGCTTTGGCCAAACGCTTTTATCTGCAGCGGATTGACGATGCTGACTGTATGGCCTTGCTGATAAAGATAGGAAGCCAGTTCTTCGCCGTAAGGACCGGTGGCTTCTAAGCAGGCATGAACCTGCTTGACTTTGTGTTTGACGAGCCAGTTACCAAGCTCGCTGAAGCCTTCCTTACGGTTGCTGAACTTGCGGTGACGCAGCTTTTCATTCAGCGACAGTTCTACGTGGAAACTGGCTTTGCTGATATCGATTCCGAGAGTAGGAAGCATTGCTTTTTGCTCCTTGATGAACTTGTTCGAGTCAACCTTGTGAATGCAGGCTCATCTCGTTAATGAGAGGCCATCAGATACCGTCCGACTTCGGGCGAACAAGACAGAGGAAGAGAGCTGATCTAACGGACAGGCTCATCGGCCTAGGAGCGGAATCAGGTTGCTCTTCCTCCTTCTGCTGTGGGTGCGACCCACGGCAAATTGAAAAACACTGAACGCGAGATAGCAAGATACAAGGAGCGAAATATTTATAGATACCGAGATATTTAAGAACTTCTACACGAGAGATGGACGCGCCGCGCGTCCATCTCTCGCGCATTATCTTAATTAGCAGTTCTTTCTTACTATAAACATTTCGGTCCTACGGACCGAAAGCTCGAATTCCTATGCGGCCAACTGCTTTTTCTTCTTCGAAACTTTGGCCTGCGATTTCTTCGATGATTGTTTTGCTTTCGCCGTGGCTTTCTTGGCAGCAGTTAAGGCACGTGCTCGCGCCTCGCGTTCCGCGGCAATGCGCTTCAATAATTCCGACGCCGGTTCGTCGTTTGGATCTTGCGGCACTAACTTACCTTCGAAGGCATGTTTTAGGATCGACTGTCGCAGTGCTTGAGCGCTTGCGAGCTTTGCTTCGATGTCCGTTTCGAGATGGTCGATAACGGAGAGTTGATCGTCGACTGCTTCGACAATTGCTTCTTGCTCGTCAAGAGGCGGAAGAGGAACAGCCAGTGTTTGCAAGACGCCGAGACTAATATTGTATTGTCCAGCTGAGGTCGCCGCTTTCGTTTCAATCCAGCGACGGACGTGAGAACTGTCCCAAAGTACTGCGAGCCAATTCAGAATCGAGGGAAGCGGAATCAATCTCAGGCGGATAAGATAAGACGCGAATGAAAGTGGACGCGAAGGGCGATCCCGAACAACGGCCCCTCTGCCGATGAGACTCCGACTGCCATTGGTTCTCACAACGAGAAGATCGCCGACATTGACCATCTCTTCATTCGCTTCTGAGTAGCTGGGTGGTCCGAACTTCAGTTTTCCAAGGTCAATACTACCGCTAATTATATTCGGTATGCGCAACACCGCGAGCCCGCTATTATTCTCTGCGCATTTCACCGAGGTTCCGTATCCGGCACTCCAGGTCAATTGTTCACAGGTCGCCCAACACCAGCCTCCTTGTAGCGACGGAAGTTTGGTCGTAGCAGGCGCGGTCGGATCTTTATATTTTGCCTTCCAGTTCTTCGGCGGTTCTTTTCTCTTTTCTTTGAACTTACGGAGTTGCTCTTCCTCCCAGCGGTGGCGGCGCCCGGCGAGAATGCGCTTGAGAAGTTCCGAAGCGGGTTCGGTGGCCGGATGCTGCTCGCGCCATNNNNTCTAATTTCTATTTTAGATTCACAAGACCAGACAATCCGGCGTCGAGATCTGAAAAGATTTCTTCCAACGCGTCGCCGATTCGGCATTGTTCAGGAAATGGTGGAAGCGGCAACTTCGACTTCCGGAGAAACTGAAAGTGTCTGCTGTACCCGCGATCTTCGAATTTAAGGGCTTGCAAAAAGTAGCAAAGACACTTCGCGCTCCACGTGGGTGTCGGGCGTATCAACTTTACGCCGTCAGCTCCGACAGCAAAAGACTGGTCGATCAGCTTGAAACGTCGAGTATGATCACCAAACGCAATTACCGGCGTTTCGCCTTCGAAGAGCAGTGAGGCATCATCAGTGAATCCCCCGATAAACTCCTCGCCTTGGTCAATGACAGGATAACGGCCGCTATTCAGGTAAGACTTCTGCGGAATCTTTCGACCTCCGTCGGAAACCGGATCGCAGGTATCGTCGAAGTCCGTCCATATCCAACCCGACGGTAGGGAAGGAGCGGCTTCAAAATCCAACCGATCCGTCACGCCGCCAACCTCTCATTCAACTCCGTCATTAGCGGCGTCAACTTATTTCCAAACAGCGAGTGCGCGCGGCCAAGGCTGCCTTGCTGACCGAACCAGCCCGTCTCAAAATCTTCCGACTTGATCGCGAGGCTCGTCGCAATATATTCCGCGATTCGATCCAGCCACTCGCGTTGGTCGACGGTGAAAGATGCGTCTGCATCGCACTCTTTCAGCCACGCCTGATAACGCTCGCGCATTTGTTCTCGGTAAGGAACAAGATCGAACGTGGGAACGAGCGCGTGGCGCACGAGGCTTACGAGATCAGTGAGGATGTCTCCTCCTGAGCCTTTCACCTGATCTGCCTCGACCGCTTCGAACGCTCGCCAAAGTTGTACCGGCGTCGCCGTCAAGGGTGGCCGAGATAGTGCATCGCGGAGTTGCTTGAGATCTTTCAGCGAGATCTTGAGCGGTCGTGTTCCAGCATAAAGAACCTGCAAAGCAGTGAGCTCATTCTTATGCTCCTCAATCCACGCGCGGAAATCCTGAATCTTTGTCTGTGCCTTCTCTACTGCCGAGGCGTCAAAGCCGGAATAGAGCACGTCGTCAATCGTATGACGATCGATTGTCTGCTCGTTCTGCGCGCGAATTTCGAGAATGCGGCGACGCAGCGCCGCTTTCATGAAAGGCAACGCCGCGTCTTGCGTCATTTGATTGGCCGCGGCTTTGATCTGTTCCGGCGAAGGCTCGCCAACGACGCCGGGCAGCTTCTTCGCGGTTTCGATTTGCGCATCAGGATCGCAGGCCTTGAGTAGATCATGAGCCAAATCGGGAAACGATTTTCCTCCGGCTAAATCTTTCACTTCGGCTAGTTGCTCAGGAGTGAATTCACGCTGTAGCCGCGCCAGCCGGGCCGCCAGCGTCGTTAGCCCGTCGGGATCTGTACCACCTTGAGCTACATATTCAAGTACCTGGTCGAGCGACTTTGAAGGCTGGCGATTCAGTGTGTGCGAATCAGTCTTGTCCTGCTCGCACACACCGACGGCATCGACGATGATGTAGCGATCCTTTACCTTTGCACTGGGTGTCACGGTGCGCAATTTATCGGGAGAAATTATCCGGACGCCGCGACCCTTCATCTGCTCAAAGAAACCGGCGGACTTCACATTGCGCATGAAGAAGACGCATTCGATCGGCTTAACATCTGTGCCAGTCGAAATCATATCGACCGTCACCGCGATGCGGGGATAAAAGCTATTGCGAAAGTTGGAGAGAATTTCGTCAGGTGTAAGCTTGAACGTCTTCACCCACTCAGTCACTTCCGATTCCGCACCGTCCTCGTTCTTAACCTTCTTCGTAACTTTGGTGAACCCGGTTCGATAAGTGATCTTCTGGCAGAAGTCGTTTCCTTGAGCGAAGACTTCACGCACCAGGCGGACAATGTCGTCGGCGTGGGAGTCGTCTTTGGCGAAGATCAATGTCTTGGGCACTTCAGCGCGATCAGGAAAACAAATCGGGACGGTACTGTCGCGAAAGTGCTGCAGCACAGTTCGAATCTGGCTTTCAGATACTACATCACGGTCTAGTTGTTTAGCCGTGTACGTTAGGTCCTGATTTAGCAATTCCAAACGCTCTGCACGAGTGAGTTTATGGCGCTTGTCAACATACACACCCGTCTCGCCCGCGATGATTGTTGCGCCTTGATCAGTTATTCGTGTGCGAATTCGATAAACGTCAAAGTCAACATTGACGCCGTCTGTGACTGCTTCCTCGTGACCGTATTCCATCACGAGGTTCTGGTTGAAGAAACCAATCGTCTTTCCCGCCGGTGTTGCCGTGAGTCCGATCAGGAACGAATCAAAATAAAGCAGCACCTGGCTCCACAGCTCATAAATTGACCGATGGCATTCGTCCACGATGATGAAGTCAAAAAATTCAGGTGGAATGGCCGCGTTGTAAACTACCTCAGGAGGTTCGCCCTGCCACGGCTTTGCGGAATCAAAAGCTGAACCTTCTTCATTTTCAGCGTCGAACTCGGCATCGCCCCTCAGCATGGAGAAAAGCCGTTGGATGGTTGTGATAACCACCTTAGAAGCTGGATTAATTGAATTCGTCTTGAGGCGCTGAACGGTATAAAGCGTTGGGAATTTGCGCGGATCGTCTGTCGGTTCAAAGTTTGCGAACTCATCTTCCGCCTGCCTCCCTAAGTTTCCGCGATCGACAAGAAAGAGGATTCGTTTTGCGTCGGCAAACTTTAGTAGTCGATACGCCGCATTCACGGCGGTAAAGGTCTTGCCCGCGCCGGTAGCCATTTGGATGAGCGCACGCTGATCAGCTTGGACAAACGATTTCTCAAGATCACGAATCGCGCGCCCTTGAACTTTCCACAAACGAGAATCATCTAAGGGTGGCAATTCTTTTAGTCGTGATCGAAGTTGCGACGGTTCTGTCAACCATGTCTTCACTGTGTCCGGCTTGGGGAAACCAAAGACGGGGCGGCTGCGCGGAAGTGGATCGAGGCCATTGGTAAAGAAAGTCGTTGAACCATTCGATTCAAATAAGAACGGTAATGGCCTCGCATGAGCGGGTAGATTGTCAGGAAGGCCTGCCGCGTATTTCGCTGACTGAGCCTCGACGCCTGTAAGCGTTCCTTCTGCTTTAGCCTCGATTGCGCCCGCCACTTTCCGATCGAGATATAAAAGATAATCTGCAAACCCGAAGCCTGTCTTCATCGGGAATTCGCGCACAGCGATTCCCTTTCCCGCAGTTAATTCGATGTCTTCGCGGTCTTGAATTATCCAGCCGGCCGCGGTCAGCTTTTCATCGATCAGTTTTCTAGCTTTTTGTTCTGGCGTCTCGGGCATGTCAGTGTGCCGGTAGAATGACTTTCTTTCTACTTCGCAAATTCTTTGCGGTCGGGATGGAGCGGCTGCAAATATTGCATCAACCGTGTGCAAAGGGCAAAGGTCTAACAGAGGTTTCGCGGTGCAAGAAGTATGAAGTAGCGGGCAGCAGTAGAAACGCGGCGAGACTCCTCGAACAACGATAGCGCCGCGAAACATGTTCATCCCGCAAGTAAATTTGAAACGGCCCGATCTGTTTGGCGTGAGTTGTACCACCACCGGAATATTAAGAGGCAATGACTTATCGATGTTGTACGCCGGGATTAGAATTTCGGTGCCGCAGCTATCGGCATTCTTGCGGATGAAAGTCAGTCGTGCCGGGACTCCTCGTTGCAACCTGATCGCCAACGGTCGATAACCTTCCGAATTCACGAGTATCGTTCTCTGCTGCAGTCTGGATGTTTTACTTCGTCGCTTAGTCTGGACTCGAGTTGCGCGATTAGTATTAGCGGCATTGTCCGAAAGCATTGGCCGGACTTTTTCATCAAACTCATCTTTGTACATGATGCCTTCGATTACATCGTGCACATTACCCTGCGGGTCGATGACTGCCGTAATCGGCAATGTTTCAGTTGCGGCAAACAGTAGTTTTGTCTCTTTGTTTCCCAGAGCAATTGGATAATCAATGTTCGCGCGCTGCGCGAATCGACGAACCTGACTGAGGCCCTGCGGCGGAAATGTCACGCCAACTATTTGTAGTCCCTGGCGACGATGCGCGCGTTGCAACTTGATCAGTTCCGGAATCTCCTGGCGACAGGGCGGGCACCAAGTGGCCCAGAAATTTAAGAGCACAACTTTGCCTTTGTATTCCGAAAGATCAAAGACGCGACCGTCAATTGTTTTCAAGCGCAAGTTTGGCGCTGGTCGCGAAACCTGCGCGGAACCTGCGACCGAACTTAAGAAAAGTACCGAGACCGCGATAATAATTTTGTTCATTTTTCAGAAAAGATACTTCACGCCCAGGAGGATGTTCCGATCGGTACGCAGGACCAGCGGCCCAGTATTGCGCACCACCGGAAACTGGAAGCTGCCTTCGATCACAAATCGCGGCACCGCGGCATATTGAAGTCCCGGTGCGACATAATACTCTGTTGATGTGCTGCCACTGACCGGTAATCCATTCAGACGGCCAGTTGAACGGTGCACAAAAGTCGTCTCCAGAATCAAGAATAGTTCGTGACCTGGCGCCTGATATTTTCGCGGCAGCAACACATATTCGGTGTCGGTGCTGACGCGTTTTTCGTGGCCCATGCGAAACCCGGCGCGTTCAGTCCGGAGGATTCCTTCCGCGTTGCCACCGAAAATGAATCTGCCGCCCGCTTGGGAAAAGGCAATGTCAATATGCGGCGAAAACCCGCCGTTGATGGGTGTCAATTGCTGCCGCACAAACGCGGGCGCGTTTACCTGCGCCTGAGTTGGCGCATCCTTATTTCCGGTGGGCAGCTCGAAACCGAATCGGATCGCGGCCTGGCGATCGCCGTAGGTTTTGACTTTGCGAAAGAAGCGATACTTGGACCAGAGCGTAACGTTTCCTAATCCTGATCCCGATTCCGATCCAGCCGAGACGCTATTCCGAAATGATGTATGCGAAACGGGCAACTCAAGTTCAACCTGCAAGCGAGGCGACGGAGTGTATGAAATGCTCAGATTCAGCAACTGACGATTAACGTCGAGCGTGCCCAGATGTTGCTTGATTAGGTAGAGTCGCGGCGTGACGGCCCCGCCTTTGTAAACTGTTAGCCCCGGCGATGTCACGCGGATCGGAGCAGCGGGCGCTGCCGGCTCTGGCACAACCAAAGGCGTTATCGATTCGAAAGGTTTCGGCGTCGAAGACTTGAAATATGCCGCGGAAATTACATTTAAATTCGGTTCGCGCTTTCTGTCGCTAAAGAAGGCCTGCTTCAGCGAACGAACCTGAATAACCTCTCTGGCCACGGTTCCTTCGCCAACCGTTTTCCAATCGCCGCTAATCTCGACATGACCTTGCGGTGCGCTCTCAGCAGTTCCGTCGATATTTGATCCTTCGATCAGGAAACGTTGTCCGGACGATTGATCCTGAATTATCCAGGCTTGGTTCTCACGCGTCAGCGTTCCCTGCACGGTGATGTTTGCCGCATCAAGAACATAACCAGCCTTCTTCAGCGTTTGCTTCAACGCTGCAAACGAAACCGGTTTGTCAGGCTTTGGCGTAAAGACACCGATGCCTTTCTTAATATCAGTTATCTGAATCTCTTTGAGGTTGGGTGCGTAGTCTAGACGGCTCACGGCCTTCTGGATATTGAACACTCAATTTCCACAGAGATAACCGGCAATGTGCATCTCGATTTGCTTAACCTGGGCCTGGGAACTCGAAACCATCCCGAAGAGCAGCACCAGACCGAAGCCAATCTGAAAAATATTTCGCCGCATGTTTGTTCCTTTCGTTATCGCAAGTCTCTTTGTCCGAATCCTTAGTGCATCATGTCCTGCTTGGTGTTCGTGCCGTGCATCGTCATGTCCATCTTGTTAGGACGAATTCGCAGAAACAGCTTCCATGACACTGGATTGTCACCGTAAATACGATCGAGAATCGAAGGTTTCGAATAGAAGGTCAGGTCACTGCCAATGGCAAGCGAGACTTTTTCGGTGTTCCAAACGTCGCGCGCGCCGCCGAACGTGTACGCGCCGATCCGAAACGAAGGATGAGGTTGCGTAATTCCCAACAACGCTCGGTCTGAAGCGCGCAGCAAGTCATCCTTATCCACCAACTCAAGCCGCGTGTAGAAATAATTCTTATCGAGAAAGTTCACCGTCGATTCGGCGGTGTAGCCGTTCAGGTTTTTAATCTCACCGGGCTCGCTCACGTGATTGCGGCCCCAGACTATGGCTGACGCCCAATTGCCGCGATTGAAAGCGCGGTTGTATTGAATCGAAGCCGTAGTGCGGCGAATGTCGGCTTGAGGATCTTGCGCTTCCGGACTGCGCAGAAAGCCATGACTAACTTGCATCGCCCAATTCTTGTTAGGCATGAACCAAAGCCGCGCCGAACGTGAGTTCCACTTGTGTAAATCAAAATTGTAACGATTCTCGTTTGGCTCGCGGCCGTTGAAGATCGATCCTTCCAACTTGAACCAGCGATAAGTGAAACCGGTCGTTAGCACGCCAAAACTTATATGCGTCGAGTCCTGCAAGTGGTGTGAAAGAGGTGCCGAAGGATTTTCTGATGCTGACGCGCGATGCATGAAAGCGACCGGGCCGAGCGCGGGCTCGCCGGGATAACCAAAGTACGTGAACCAGGTTCCACGCTCCCCCAGCGGCAAGGTGTACTGCGCCGATAACTCCATGAAAAGATCGTGCGGATGTTGGCGATCGATTAGCGGCTGGCCCTTGTAAGTCTCGCCGGTTTGAAATAGCAGAGGCGATCCGCCCGGCGGAAAAGTAAAAGGCTCAGCACTGAACATGCCGCGCAACTGCAGAGTTCCTTTGCCCAGCTTGTGATAAGCCATCGGCATAAACCAATTTGCCGATTCAAACTTGGTCGCGCCGCGCGGGCCGCCTTGATGGTTGATGCCGACGATGATGTTGTAATGGAACATCAGGAGCCAATCGCCGGCGACTTTGGAATGCATGTGCATCGGCGCCGACGAAGGTTGCCACGATGTTCCCGATCCCATCGCGCCCATCGACATCGTGTTCTGGTCACTCGAGCCGACGCGAATCTTCATATCGTCACTCGTCATTACCATCAAAGGCCCCAAGTTCGTTGCGCCCATTTTCATTCCGGGCATCTGGCCCATCGGACTGGCAGACGGACTCGCGGATGGCATCGGCATGTTCATCTGAGTTTGTGGAGAAGCCGACGGCGTCGGCGACGCCGCGGGCATTTGCATGCCAGGCATATCCATTTTCATTTCGGGCGAAGGCGAGGATGTCGGCGTCGGCGAGCCCGCGGGCATTTTCATACCCGGCATGTTTTCCATCGTCTGCGGGGTGGGTGAAGGAGTTGGCGACGGTTTCGCTTTTGGCTGTGGCTCCTTTTTCATGCCCGGCATGTGGCCCTGGTGCTGTCCCAAAACCTTGGGCGTCAGACCCGCGAGGAACGCGGTGCAGAATACGATCAGTAAGATTCTAAGAGCTTGATTCATGATTAAATCCTGATGGTCCATTCCCGAAGGCCTACAAAGAAGTGAATGCTGGGCGCGACCTGGACAAGCGTCGCGCCCTCAAATGAAAGATCGACCTACCGTAGGCTTACGGCTTATCCTTCATATCTTTCATGTCCTTCATGTCTTTCATGTTGCATGAATCGCCGCCACAGCACTCGTGCTTGTCTGATTTCGCGGCGGCATCTTTCTGGGTGCCGTCTTTCATCATCGAACACGAATCACCACAGCAGCAGTCGTGCTTATCAGAAGAAGACGTTGCGTGATTCTTCATCGAGTCCTTTTTCATCATCGGGCACGAATCGCCACAGCAACCGCACTCGTGTTTGTCTGACGACGTAACGTGATTCTTCATCGCGCCGTCTTTCTTCATTGCACACGAGTCGCTGCAGCAACAGCATGAATCCATCTTCTTATTGCCGGGCTGGCTTGCATTCTGCGCGAAGCCAACGCCGGAGACTGCGATCATCAGACCGAGCACGAGGCCCGGAATTAGTTTTCGAAATTTCATTTTCTTTTTCTCCTGTAAGAAATTAGCCCTGGGCATCAGCGAACACACTGATGCCTGCTCACACCAGTTGCGGGTGAGCATCGTCTTGTAGGCAGACTTCTAGATCAGGAACGAACAATCGAGCAGATAGGTGCGGGCTCGATTGGGTCGTCGCAGCGGAACTGCGAGCGGCGGTGAATTGGTTTTGGTGAGCTGGAGCGAGGAAGAATTCGTGTGATTCAGAACTGAATTGTCGTCGGCTGATTGCGAGCGCGAAGCGATCACGATCGATCCACTCGTCAGCGGGCAGCAACTCATCGCGTCACTCGACGACAAGGGCGGCAGCGCCTCGGGCATGAGTTCGAGAGCCGGGGACTTTGTAAACGAACCCGCTGAACGTCTCGATGAACTGTGCCGCGCTTTGCAGCAAGCATGCGCATCCATCGAGGCTGACATTCCGGCCATCGGCTGCTCGGCAGCTTGCGCCGGCGTATCCATATTCGCCATCGCGCTGCGCGCATAGCTGACCATCATGCAGCCAGCACCTGCGCACCAAAACATCAGCGCAATAGCAAGTGCCGGTCGAGGCCTGAGAATCGTTCTGAAGGCGGCTTTCACTGTGGCGATTGTACGCGCTGCGGCTGGCCGGTGTCGAGCAGTTTCAGCCGAAAATTTCAGAACAAGTGTGACGCACGTCACTAAGGTCAACCAAGCTTCTTAACCTGCGGCGGCTCGAATTGCTCGCCGTATTCGGGATACTCGATAGTAATCGTCTCGCCGGGTCGCGTGTCTTGGGCCAGCAAATTGAGCGCGTCGCGCAAGACTTGTTTCTGCAATTCGCGCATGCCGGGACGGCCAAGACTGTTTCCAATTTTGAATCCTTTTGGATAAAGCGTACGCGGCGGACGCATTTGCGCGGAAACCTCCGGACTGACAGTAATCAGCACAGTCGGTACGCCTTTCATTTCGATTTCCCGCTGGACCGCGACGACCGTGCGGTGACAGACGTTGGGTCAACCGCCGGTGAGAACAACCGCGTCGGCACGCGAACCTTTGTCGATCTCGTTCGCGATTTCGCGCGCCGTGCCTTCGTACATCGCCTTGAGCTGCATGGTGTAGCCCATATAGCCGATGTGCTTTTTGGCAATCCCGCCGATGAAGCCTTCGCTTTCGATATCGCGCAGCACGTCGATCGGAAAGACGACGTTGATGTCCTCGTCGGCGTCCGTGTGATCGTAATGATGATGCGTCACCATCAGTTGCGACGAGTCAACGTCCGGCGGAATCTCTCGATAGCCGAGATCGCCGAGTTCATCAGCAATATTGAAAGGCTCCTGATCTCTCAGATGCACGCCGCCCGCAGTGACGATTGCGATCGTACTCTTCGAGAGCTCACGATCGAACGGCGTGAAGGGAACGCATTTGCGTGAAAATGTCATAAAGCAGATGAAGCAGATGAAGCAGATGTCAGAAGTCAGATATCAGATATCAGATGTTAGTAGGTTAGCCAAATCCGTAACTGGTTACAAACCGCAGCGGCTCTGACCTTTTCATTCACACCGCGCTTCAGCGCGGTGACAACCACTGCTACAAGAATCTATCAGCCGTTTCAACGGCTTACTTTAGAACCGTTGAAACGGTTTCACTGATCCGTTACACCTGCGATCACCTCGCTGAAGCGAGGTGTGAATGAAATTGGACTCAAACAAAAAAGTCAGATGCGAACACACCTCCGACATCTGACCTCTGCTCTCTGACTGCCGTCTTTTACAACTTCCGCAGCACCTCGAACAAATCCTCGTTGTCCGGCTGATCCGCTATGTTGTGAATATCTTTGTAAGCGAGCTTGCCTTGCTTATCGACGATGAAGAGCGCGCGCTCAGAGATGCCATCGTTGGCACGATAAGCGCCGTACGCTTTCGCCACTTCGCCTTTGGGATGAAAGTCGCTGAGAAGATCGTAGGAAAGTCCGCCGAGGCTCTTGGCCCAAGCGGCGTTGCAGGGAACACTGTCAACTGAAATGCCCAGAACCTGAGCGTGATAACCCGCGAAGCGTTCGAGATCGGCTTCGTACGCGGGCATCTGCGCCGTTCAGACCGGTGTCCAGGCCAGCGGATAAAACGCGATGACTACATTTTTCTTGCCCCGAAAATCCGAGAGCCTCACCTGCTTGTCTTTCTCGAGGTGACTTTTCAATTCGAAGTCCGGAGCCATGCTTCCAACTTCAGGCATTGGATCGAATCCTCCTTCGTAATCGCAAATTGAGTTGTGTTATTTCAGCTCTAAGACTAACTCGTTTTGCCCTGGTCATTCAAGAAAAACATGACGGGCTACTTCAGAGATTCGTCTGCTTGACTTCTAGTTTAGAATTATTATAATTCCATTCATGGCGAGTCGAAAGCAGTCAAGCAGCAAGAACGAGAAGCAGGCGCCGAGGCTCACGCGGCAGCGGACTATCGTGTTGGATGTTGTATGCGCGGAAGATATGCATCCGACGGCTGCCGAAGTGTTTCATGAAGCGCAGAAGGCTATGCCGGGGATCAGCTTCGCCACCGTTTACAACTCGTTGCGATATCTGAAGGAAGAAGGTCTCGTGCGTGAAATCACTTTTGGGAATGGCGCGAGCCGCTATGACAGCGTCACGGATCGCCATGATCACGCGATTTGTTCCATGTGCGGCAAGCTCGTCGATTTCGATTTGCCGGGAACGGTTGCGTTGACTCGCGCGGCGGCGCGCGCGTCGCACTTTCAGGCCGAGTCGGTGCATTTGACTCTGTATGGGCGCTGTCAGAAATGCCGCAATAAGAAATGATTAGTTCGTCTTAATTTGAAACGTCGCGATGCATAAGGCCCGCGACAAACCATTGGACCGTTTAGAGGAGGAAGAATGTCAGCAGCAGTAGCAACAGCTTATGAATCAGCTCAGGTCGGCAAGCCCGCTCCTGATTTTGAAATTCCATCAACCAAGAACATTGAAAAACTGAACGAGCCGGTAAAGCTTTCGGATTATCGAGGCAAGTGGGTCGTTCTGCTTTTTTACCCGTTGGATTTTACGTTTGTTTGTCCGACTGAACTCACGACCTTCAGCGATCGCTACGCCGATTTTGAAGGCATCGGCGCGGAAGTCATCGGCATCTCGACTGACTCGGCGTTTTCTCATCGCGCGTGGCTACAGACGCCGCGCGACAAAGGCGGCGTGGAAGGTCTTCGCTTTCCGCTTGGCGCCGACATCACGAAAAAGATGTCGAAGGACTATGGCGTGCTGATCGAGGATCGCGGCATCGCCCTGCGCGGTTTGTTCGTGATCGATCCGGAAGGGATGCTGCGCTACAAAGTCGTGCACGATCTCAACATCGGCCGCTCGGCGGAAGAGACGCTGCGGGTGATTCAGGCGCTGCAGACCGGCGGTCTGTGCCAGGCTGAGTGGCGGCCAGGTCAGGAAACGATCAAGGCGTAACTCTGTTTTCCTCTGTGACCTCTGTGGTGAGAAAGTATTTACCACAGAGGTCACAGAGAGGAGATTCAAATCATGCCCATGAGAATTGGAACCCCCATGCCTTCGCTTGAAGGCGCAACTGAATGGCTGAGCGGTTCAGCCGATGAACTTTTGAGAGACACGGAGGGCCATCCCGTTTTAATTCATTTTTGGTCGCTGAGCTGCAGCATGTGTAAGGACAATTTGCCGCGCGTTTCTGAGTGGAGAGAAAAATACGCGCCGGTCGGATTGCGCATGATTGCGATTCATATGCCTCGTTATCCCGAAGACACAAACGTCGATGCGGTGCGCGAGGCCGTCGGCAAGTATGGAATTACGGAACCGCGCGCTATCGACAACGAACACAAACTGCGCGACGCTTTTCAAAACGAAAAAGGGTACGTGCCGGCGTATTACCTGTTCGACGAGCAGCATAAGTTGAAAGCTTTCGCCGCCGGTGAGTACGGCGTGAAAGTCATGGAACCGGCGATCGAGAGAATGCTTCAGCCTGCGAAGCAGGCGACCGCGTAAAGCCTGGGGCGTAAGCCCCAGGACTCTACAACCTACAAATCAATAACTCCCGCTCGTATATCATTTCCGGTGGCAGACGATCATGGAGATCTAGAAACAGCTCTTCCTGACCGAGCACTTCCTGTCGCCAGGCCAAACGATCGAACGCTTGCAGTTCGTCGAATTGTTCCTTCGGAAAGTCGAGGCCTTTCCACTCGATGTCTTCATAACGCGGAGTCCAGCCGATGGGAGTCTCCTGGCCCAGCGCGCGTCCGTGGGCGCGATCGACGATCCATTTCAGCACGCGCATGTTCTCGCTAAATCCTGGCCATATGAAATTTCCGTCGGCGCCTTTGCGGAACCAGTTCACATGAAAGATGCGCGGCGTCTCAGACAGCGAGCGCTGCATTTGAATCCAATGGCGAAAATAATCGCCCATGTGATAACCGCAAAAGGGAAGCATGGCCATCGGATCGCGACGTACTTTGCCAATCGCTCCGAACGCCGCGGCCGTCATCTCTGACCCCATTGTCGCGCCGGTATAAACGCCCGCGGTCCAATTGAAAGACTGGTAAACCAGAGGCATCGTCGTGGCTCGTCGTCCGCCAAAAATGATCGCGCTGATGGGAACGCCGTAGGGATTCTCCCAATCAGGATCGATCGTCGGACATTGCGCCGCCGGAGCCGTGAAGCGCGCATTCGGGTGCGCGGCTTTCGCCCCAGTCTCTTTCGCAATTTCTGGTGTCCACTTGTTGCCTTGCCAGTCGAGACATTCCGCCGGCGGTTCCTCAGTCATCCCTTCCCACCAAACGCCACCTGCGGGTGTCAAAGCTACGTTAGTGAAGATCGAGTTTGTCGCCAGTGTCGCCATCGCGTTTGGATTTGTCTTTACGGAAGTTCCGGGCGCGACGCCGAAGAAACCGGCCTCAGGATTGATTGCGCGCAGGCAGCCGTTCTCGTCGGGCTTGATCCAGGCGATGTCATCTCCGACCGTGTAGACTTTCCAACCTTCAAATCCCTTCGGCGGAATGAGCATCGCGAAATTTGTTTTCCCACAGGCGCTGGGAAACGCGGCGGTAACGTAGGTCTTCTCGCCTTGCGGATTCTCAACACCGACGATCAGCATGTGCTCAGCCATCCAGCCTTCGTCGCGCGCTATGTTCGAAGCGATGCGCAGCGCAAAACATTTCTTGCCCAGCAGAGCATTACCTCCGTAGCCCGATCCGTAAGACCAAATCTCGCGAATCTCCGGGAAATGCACGATGTATTTTTCGTTGTTACACGGCCACGGAACGTCTGTTTCGCCGGGCGCCAGCGGCGCGCCGACCGAATGCATGCAGGGCACGACGCGCTTGTAATCTTTGTCGATCTCCGCATAGACCGGCACCCCGATGCGCGCCATGATTCGCATATTCGCGACGACGTAAGGCGAGTCAGTAAGCTGCACTCCGATTTGCGCCATCGGCGATCCGATCGGACCCATGCTGAAGGGCAGCACGTACATCGTTCGCCCGCGCATCGAACCGTCGAACAATTCTTTCAATCTGCGACGCATCTGAAACGGCTCTTCCCAATTGTTCGTCGGGCCGGCCGCGTCTTTCGAAAGCGAACAAATGAAGGTGCGATCTTCGACCCGCGCGACGTCGCTGGGGTGCGAGCGCGCGTAATAACAACCCGGCCATAACTCTTCATTGAGTTTTATGAACGTGCCGGCCGCGACCATCTCAGCTTTCAGCGCTTCGTCTTCCTCGACCGAACCGTCGACCCAATGGATCGCTGCCGGCTTCGTCAGATTCGCCATCTTCTCGACCCAATTAAGCAGATGGACGTTCGCGCTGAGCGGCTGCGAAGCATCGCGGGCAAGTATTGTTTGTGTAACAGGAGAACTCATCGTGTTACTCCGATCTGTGATTATGAAATGCAGTTAATTGAGTAAATCTAAGTGTTACATCAGAGGCTTCGCGGACGCAAGTTGAGTGTCAAAAAGCCCGACCGTTAGGGAGGGCATGATTCGGAGCGCGTGCTTTTAAACGGAAATGAATCTACCGCAAAGTTGACCTTCCCTGCCGGTCGGGCTTCTGACACGATTTACACAGACTGAAGTCTATGCTACTTCCATGGTATGGACAGGCCGCCGCCGCGCGCAGCTTTCAGCATCGCAGAATGGAAGGTGATTCAGCGTCTGAATACGCCGGCCAAGGTGCAGCGTTGGCTGACGCTGATGCCATACAACTGGGAGCGTCGAGGCGGGACGATGCGATCATTCCGCGACGTGGTGAAGCGAAATGAAGCGCATTGCCTGGAAGCGTGTGTGGCTGCGGCCGTGATTCTCGAACAGCATGGTTATCCGCCGCTGCTGTTGGATCTTGAATCGATCGATCTACTCGATCATGTCATTTTCGTTTTTCAGAAGAACGGATTATGGGGATCCATCGGCCGCTCGCGTGATATCGGGCTGCATGGACGCAAACCATTGTTTAGAAGTCTCCGGGACCTGGTGTGGAGCTACTTCGATCCCTACATCGACATGACCGGGCGAATCAAGGGCTACGCATTGACGAGTCTCTACGAACTCGGCAATTACGATTGGCGCTTCAACCCGAGGAACATGCACAAGATCGAAGATCATCTGCGCGCAATCCCGCATCGCAAACTCAGATCATCCGATCGTCGCTACGACTACTGGCACGAGCGCTACAAGGAATACAAGCAACGCCTTCCTGATCGCTCACCTTCTTATTATCCAAATCGCAAGCAGTGGATGCTTTAGCTAACAATCCGCGAGGTCTTATTCGTGAGCAATTAGCAGATCCGGTTCTGTGTTCTTCTGTCTCTTTGTCGTCGTCTCGATCAGCATGTGAACGATGACCGAAGCGACGATGATCGCGCCGCCGATAATGGCCCAACCTGAAGGCCGCTCGCCGATGAATAGGAAAACCCACACCGGATTCAGAACCGGTTCGACGTAGCCGATGATTCCGGCATCAAGCGATCGGACGCCCCTCGCCATGGCAAGCGTGAAAAGCAAATAGGCGAAGCCAATCTGCACGACCCCGAGATAGGCAATACAACCGAGATCGGCTGCACTAATGCCGCGCTGCACGGCGCCAAGGAATGACGGAGCGCACAACACAACCACGATAAGGTTGCCGTAAATCACCGACGATGCGCGATTGACTTTGCGCGCTTTCGAATGGCGCAACAGCAGAAAGAAAAGCGCGAAGCAAACACCCGATGCCAGCGCGAACAAATTACCGCTCACGTCCTGCGGACGCAGCTTGCCGACAAAAAATAGCGACATGCCGGCGATGCAGGCACCGACTGTGACAAAGTCGCGCGCGCGAAACTTCTCTTTGTAGAAGAGTGGTTCAAGAATCAAAACATAAACCGGCGCCGTGTACTGGAGGAAGATCGCATTGGCCGCGGTGGTCAATTTCGTGGCGAGCACGAAGAGGATCAGCAGCGCGGCATAAAGGAGCGAAGTGATCGCGCTGATTCGATTGATTCCGAAGCCTTCGCGACGCGTGAAGATTGCAATAATAATGGCCGCGAGCAGAGATCGTCCGAATGAAAGTTCGTAAGCGGAAAGATTTGTGGCCTTGATGAAGAGCCCGCCTGTGCTCCACAGAATCGCAGCGCCGAGAACGAGCAGTAGCGGGGGAACCTGCCCTTTTCTTTTCAGCGACTCGATATGTTTGACCACGTCAGGTCACTAATTCACGGCGTCGGTTTGTTCAATACGACCGCCGGCTGGTTGGGCGCCGGGGGCTCGCTCTTCAGTATTCTTCAGCGACCGCAGGTACTTTCCAAACTGTCCATTCCACGGCGGAATGACGACCGAGATAGCTCCTCCGGCTTGCGCCTGGCACGCGAGACGAATCAGCGGCTTTGGCTCAGCGGTGTCGATGTAGCCGAACTCTTTGATCTTTTTTCCTTCGCGGGCCGCGACGTCCGCCAACTTTTCAGCGCCGCCCAGCACGCCCACCCAGCAAGTTCCGCAAGAAGCTGAACGACATTCCACAGGGATTGGGCCCTCGCTGCGCCGCGGATCGATTGCGACCCAGTCACGCGATCGATCTTCGGCGGCGCCCCAGGCGAGATCCTGTCCGTCGTTCAATTTGTATTTCGCCTTATCGTCGTTTTCGTCATGCGTGATCGTGAATTGCTTGTTAACGGTGCGCAGAAAGCCCAGCAAGCCCTGACTATCATCCTTCGCGCGGTGGCGCAGGATTTTCTCAGGAGATTTGTTCGCGTGTTTGCGATCGATGTGAATCGTTCCCGGCGCCGCGGTGAAAGCCGCAAGCCCGGTCTGCTGAAGCGTCATGAAAGCGACTGCCGTGATTCCGTTGAGCAGCGATTCGTCTTTCTTTAAATCATTGGCGACGCGACGCGCGACAGTCAGAATCTGATCAGCCAATGATATTGAGCTGGACTGACCGAAAGAGTCTGCATGTTGCTCGATAGCTTTCTTCACCTGCGGCCAAAAGCGATGTCCGTAAAGAAAAGCATGCGAACGGTCGATTTGATGCTTCAGATCATAATCGCCTTGCAGCAGCAGTTGCTGGGCGAGCCGCTCGCGATCTTCGGCGTGTGCGAGCGCCTGCCACAATGACAGCGGGTAAAACGCAAACCAAATTTGCGTCGCGTTGCGATCGACTTCGTGAATCGATCGCAGCAGCGTCGCCAGCGCAGCCGACCACGCTTCTTCATCTTTTTGACTTAGAAATTGTTCGAAGGAATTTTCGTTCTGCATGTTCATGGTTGTGAATTCTTGCCTAACTAAAACCGGAGAGTTTAGCAGCCTCGCACCTGTTCCCTCAAACGCGCCGAGTGGATTGACAAAGGACTGCGCGCGGGAGTAAGAATCTTTCACACCTTAAAACCTTGAAAATCTGAGCAGGGGGACGTTCTCGATGGAAGCAAACAAGACGGTCGAGGCCAAGCCGCGCCGCACGTTTGATAGCGCCTATGGATTTTCGTTCAGCGTCGCGGTCGGACTGGTATTATTCATCGCTGGATTGATCATCAGCCTGACGGTGGGACAAGGCACGAGCCTCGGATTGATTTTTGGAATTCCACTGCTGGTTGCCGGATTAATCATTCCCGTCTTTATGCTGCGGGATTTGTTCCAGTCAACAGAAATTAAGGCTCCTTGCCCGAACTGTGGGGCGACGATCAGAACGTCTGATGCAACGCTACAGCTAAGGTGTCAAAGCTGCCACCACATCATCAACGTAAGAGACAAGCAGATGTTTCTTGCGGAATAAACCCAGGCGCGGATGGACGCGAACAACGCGGATTAGACATACAAATCATTCGGCGAACGCGACGTAAATTTATTTCCCCAGGTTTCTTATCTGCGCCTATCCGCGTTCATCCGCGGCCACTCTGAGTTCTACATCGGCACAAACCACGTGCGCGTCCAGTAATCGCTGATCGTCAGCGCAAACATAATTGCCAGCCAGAAAATCGCCGATCCGATCACCAGCCAAATCAAACGGCCGCTGTAACGCACATGCATGAAGTAGAGAACGACGAGCGTCGCCTTGATTACGGCGATCGTCAGCGCGACGACTGCGTTCAGCGGACCAGGAAAATCATAGAAAGCCGCGACGACAGTTAACCCTGTGCCGGCCATCAAGGCCAGAAAGATCATCAAATAAACTCGCGGTTGGACTATGTGCTCGCTCATAAAACAGAAACCAGAGGTCAGTGATCAGAGATCAGCAAACCGAAATCCGCAATCATCAACCGTGGCCCTCCAAGTGTCTGCCCAGCAAATAGAGTAAGGGGAACAGAAAGATCCAGATGATATCCACGAAGTGCCAATATAGTCCCGAGATTTCCACCGGCGCGTGATACTCGGGACTAAATTTTCCTCGCCAGGCCATGATTAAAATCACTGTCATAATGCCGAGACCGATGATCATGTGCAGCGCGTGCATTCCCGTCATAGCAAAATAAATCCAGTAGAACAACTGGACGTTTTGCACCGTCGCGCCTTCGATCAGGTGCAGCTTGTGCGGATCAGTATCGCCGGGTTTTGCAACTTCTGGGGCGAATGGTCGCGATGGAATTAACTGACCGGGAATCAGATGGTCGTTGTACTTATCGTGGTACTCGATCCCCTTTATGCCAAGAAACGTGGCGCCCAAAATCATTGTGAGGATCAAGCAGATAATCGTGGTGCGTTGACGGCCGACCTGTGTGCTGTAAACCGCAGTCGCCATCGTGAAACTGCTAACAATCAAGACGGCGGTGTTGATGGCGCCAAGTTTTATGTCGAGGTGATTGCTGGCGCTGACGAATGCCGCAGGATATTCAAAGCGATACAACGTGTACGCCAGGAACATCCCCCCAAAGAACATGATTTCCGTGACGAGAAAAACCCACATCCCGAGGGTACCCGCCTCGCGCTGCTGCTCCATGTTCTCGAAATGATGCTGCAGCGCCGGATGCGACGGATGATCGTGTGTTGCTGCTAGTCCTTCAGGCATTTTCTCTTAAATGCTCACCACAAAGTCACAAAGTGTCTTAATGTTTATTAGTGTCTTTGTGTCTTCGTGGTAAGAAATCAACTGCTTTATCAAGTCTCTGCCGGTTGTTGTCGCTCGAACTTCCCGACAACTTCCTTGTGCTCCGGCGGCGCAAACTCGTAAGCCTCGTGCGTCACGATCGGCGTGGTTAAGAAATTTTCCGTCGGCGGCGGCGAAGCAGTCTGCCACTCGAGCCCCGGCAAATGCCACGGGTTCGCTTCCGCGATCCGCCCATAGCGTAGTGACCAGGCAAGATAGACCAACGGAATCATCAGGCCGACGCCGAGAATCGACGCACCCGCAGTCGACAACACGTGCAGCACTTGCCACGACACGAGCTCAGCCGGATACGTGTGATATCGCCGCGGCATGCCCATATAACCCAGCAGGAACTGCGGCGAGAACGTCAGATTGAATCCCACGAAAACAATCAAGGCGGAAAATCTTCCCCAACCCTCGGGATACATGCGCCCGCTGATTTTCGGCCACCAATAATGCAGCCCGCCCAGATACGCCAGCAGCGTTCCGCCGACCATGATGTAGTGGAAGTGCGCGACGACAAAATAGGTGTCGCTCAGATGCACGTCAGTCGCGAGCGACGCCAGAAACATTCCCGTCAATCCGCCAATCGTAAACAATCCAATGAAGCCGAGACCGTAAAGCATCGGCGTGTCATACGAGATCGATCCTTTGTAAAGCGTGGCGGTCCAATTGAAAACTTTAATCGCAGATGGAATTGCGACCGTGAAACTCAGGAACGAGAAAATCATTCCCGCATAAACCGATTGGCTCGCGACGAAAAGGTGATGGCCCCAAACGAGGAAACCGAGCACGGCGATCGCCAGACTCGAGAAGGCGACGAACTTATAGCCGAAAATATTCTTGCGCGAAAAGTTTGCGATCAGCTCGCTGACGACGCCCATCGCCGGCAGCACCATGATGTAAACCGCCGGGTGCGAGTAAAACCAGAACAGATGCTGGAACAAGACCGGATCTCCGCCCGCTGCCGGATCAAAAATTCCGATATGCGCCAGACGCTCGAGCGCGACGAGCAGAATCGTGATCGCGACGACCGGCGTTCCCAAAATCATGATTAGGCTTGTCGCGTAATGCGCCCAGACAAACAGCGGCATCCGGAACCACGTCATCCCCGGGGCGCGCATGGTGTGAATCGTGACGATGAAATTTAAGCCCGTGAGGATCGACGAGAAGCCGTTTATGAAAATTCCCAGGCCGGTCGCAATCACGTAAGAATTCGAGAACGTCGTGCTGTAAGGAACATAGAACGTCCAGCCGGTGTCGACGCCGCCGGCGAGCAGCGCGTAAATCGTAATCACGCCGCCAATCATGTAGATGTACCAGCTCAACAGATTGATGCGCGGAAAGGCGAGGTCCTTTGCGCCAATCATCATCGGAATCAAGAAGTTTCCCAGGGTCGCCGGTATCGACGGGATCAGGAAAAAGAAAACCATGATGATCCCGTGCTGCGTGAACGTCTTGTTATAAGTGCTCGACTGCATCAGGTCGCCCTGAGGAGTAAGCAATTCAAGACGAATGGCCATCGCGTAGAGACTGCCGATGAAAAAGAAGAAGCTGATCGCCCCGAGATAGAGCAGGGCGATGCGCTTATGATCTTTTGTCAGCAGCCACGACTTCAGCCCGTACTCAGCGTTGAGATAATTCGAGCCTGGCTGTTTTGGTATTTCGAATTCTTCCATGTGAATAATAAAAGCGATTCTAGCTTTGTGGCTTTGCCACCGCCCAGTGCGGTAAGGCTTTGCCTTATCGTTGCGGACCCTTAATTATCTTCAGTCGAGGCTATGCCTCGACAAGCTCTCGAGGCATAGCCTCGGAATATTTCTATTCACATCTTCCGGAAGCCATTAGCTTTCCGCACTGTGCTGCGGCAGAGCCGCTTGTTCATGGCCGCGCACCAATTTCACTTCGGTGTCGCGCTCGGCTTCGCTCCCGTACTCGGCGTGGCCGATGGCGCCGGTTTCGCTGTAGCCTGTTCCGGCTTCGTCGTAGACAAAGACTTAATGTAGGCAACGACATCCAACAATTGCTCCTCGCTAATCTGCCCCTGGAATGAAGGCATGATTGGACCAAAGCCGGTGACGAGCTTCGCCTGCGGGTTCAAAATCGATTCCCGAATGTAGCCCTCATCCGCCGTCACGGACGAGTTGTTATTCAGCACGACTTTGCTGCCATAGACGCCCAGCAAAGCCGGGCCGCGGCCGCCTTCGGCATTCGCGCCGTGACACGAAATGCAACCCAGCGATTCAAAAAGATTTCGTCCGGCGGCCGCCGGCGATGTTTGCCCGGCGTTGCCGCTCAACCAGTTTTCATATTCAGTCGGCTCCATCACGACGACATAGCCGCGCATGCCCGAATGATTCATGCCGCAATACTCAGCGCAAAAAAAGTTGTAAGTCCCCGGCTTGGTCGCTTCGAACCATTCCGTCGTGTACTTGCCGGCCACGACGTCGGCCTTGATGCGAAACGCGGGCACGAAGACATCGTGAATCACGTCTTCAGTCGTCATGATCAGCTTGACCTTGCGACCTACGGGAACGTGTAATTCGTTAATTTCGCGCTGCCCGGTAGCATGCTGAAACTTCCACATCCATTGTTTGCCGACCACGTAGACTTCGATCGCGTTTTGCGCCGGTTTGTATTGCGCGAAATAAAGTTTCGCCCCCCACACAAAGAACGTGATCGCAATCAGCAGCGGAATCACCGACCACAGCGTTTCCAGTTTGTGCGAGCCTTCGATTGGCCGCGGAATTTCAAACGGATTGCGGCGGCGATAACGAATGACGAAGAAGATAACGACGACGGAAATCAGCAGCGTGAAGAAAATCGTCACGCCCCAAATGTAAAAGTACAAAGCGTCGACGTCGCCGGACAACGTCGAAGCACTTTCAGGAACAGGTAACCAGGACTGCATTTAATCAATCATTCCCGTAGGGACGTGATATTTATAGAAACCAATTGTCAACGTTCTTATAGCTCCGTAGGAGCGGCATTTACTGCTACCGCAACATGTCGCTCCTACGGAGCTCGTGTTTTTGTGGCGCACTGTGGCTATAAATATTTTGCTCCTACGGAGCTGCATGCGTCTCTCTCAATCTCATAGATCTCGCGCTGCGCTTTCTCAGAATCAAAAGCAACCCAACGATCAAGATTATCGTAAGCACACCCGCTACTCGAATGACGTTCATAATCACCACGCCGTATTTTCCTGTTGACGGATCGTAGTGGTAGCAGTAGAGCATCAGGGCGTCGACCGGCGTTCCGATTTTGTTTGCGGAGGCTTCGACCAAAGCGAGCCGCACATCACGCGCCGGGTAGTCGATTCCGTAAAAGTAGCGCGCCAGTTTCCCCTCCGGCGTCGCGATCATGATGCCGCTGGCGTGCGCAAACTGCTTCGTTTGTTCGTCCCACGCGTAGCGAAAGCCAACTGCGTCCGCGAGCCGCTTGATGTTGGCGTCGTCTCCTGTCAGAAAATGCCAGCCCGCGTTGCCGCTCGGCCGGTTGTACCCGGCGATGTAAGTTGTCTTCTTTGCGGCTGCAATCGCCGGCGTGTCTTTGGTGTCAAAGCTGACGGTCACGACTTCAAAGTCTTCTCCGATATTGAACGAGTTTTGCCGAAACGATCCGAGCATCCCGTTCATCACCTGATTACAAAGCATCGGACAGGTGTAATAGACGAGCGCGATCACTACCGGCTTGCCTTTGAAAAATTGCCCAAGCCGAACTTCTTGACCTTGCTCATCTTTGAATACCGCATCCAGCGGAAGCTGATCATTAAGCTTCTGATCGATGCCGACTTTTTTCAGCACCGGCGGCAGTCCGGCTGAGACCTGGCCGGGGTTACTGCCCCCGCCATACAAAGGCGAGTTTGGCTGCGGCACGCCGGGCTGAGCGAAGACCAGAAGGCAGTAGGCAGAAAGCAGGAGGCAGACGGCAACAGGCAGACGGATGAATATTCGCGCCCATCGTCCGCAAAGCGGACGCGTGAAAATAGCCCAGCACTTCAGTGCTGGGTTCGCGAGAGAGTTGATTCCGGAGCCCGTGAAACGGGCGACAGAAAATACACCGTCACACGAACCCTCTGTCGTCCGCTTCGCGGACTGGGATTCTAGTCTTGCCCTGCTCTCCCAGCGATAAATCGCTGGGCTATTTTCGTTCGTCCGCTGCGCGGACTGAGTTGTTTTTCGACTATGGTTCACGTTTATCCGTCTGCTTACTGCTGTCTGCCGCCTGATTTCTCACCTTCAACTGCTTCAACGCTTCTTCCTTCGCTTGCTCGATCGGCATGCCGTATCGCTGGCCGTTCTGATCGGCCGGGCCGTGCTCAAGCACATCGTTCCACTGCTCGCGCAAGACTTTAATTTCCCACAGAGGACCTTTCGGCGCGGGAGCTTTGTTCGTGATTTCGTTCGCCTCTATCGCGCGTTTTTCTTTGCCGGCTTGCGCGGCTTTATCCAGTTCCTCGGCAAAGCCGGGCGCGCTTTGCAAACGCGGTTCGGGCGGCAAGCGATCCTTTTCGCCCAGCGCCATCGGCGACCGCGGCGGCTCAACAGTTTGCGCCTGGAACATCCGAAAGACTCCCCAAACCAGGAAGAACGAAAACACCATCAGCATCGCCAGCGCGGCGACAAATTTCGTGATCGCCGGAACATGAACGTCGCTCACTTCGTGCGTGACATCGATGTTCTTGATGTACGAAACGTCCGGGGTCTCGGTGACGTGCTTCTCTGCCATAAATCAAATCATCGTTTAGAGGCGGCTACCGCCCGCCTGTTCGTTGTTGGCGGGCAGTAGCCCGCCTCTAAACGGTCAATGCTCATGCGCCGGCTGCAAAGCCTGCTCGATTTGTGGATCGTTAATCGGCATCAGTGATCGTTTCTGCAACTGCCACGCGAAAGTTGCGATCCACAATCCGCCAATCCCAATCGGCGCGACCACGTCCATCCAACTTAAATGAAATCTTTCCGGATTGTATGCCGGCTCGATTAACCAAATTACGTCGAGCACCCGCATAATCAAGATCAGCAAGGCCAGCCTCGCCAATCGATCCGAGCTCTTCTTGGCGGCGCGCGACAGCAAAGTCAAAAATGGAAACGCGAATTGCAGAATCACGATGCCCAAAGCAATTACTCCCCAGCCGCCATGTTTCCGCGCCACGTACCAGCTGGTTTCTTCCGGCAAGTTGCCCGACCAAATCAGCAGGTATTGCGAGAACGCAAAGTATGTCCACAGCATCACGAGGGTCAGCAACAGATTGCCCCAGTCATGAAAGTGCGATCGCTGCACCACGGCGTTCATAGGCTCGCGTCGCGAAAGCCAGGACATCGTCAGGATCGTCAGAGACAGCGCGCTCAAGCTCCACGAGGCCACGAAAATCAATCCGAAGATTGTCGACGTCCAGCCCGGCTCGAGCGACATGACCCAATCGATCGACGCGAACGTAATTGAGACGATCAGAAAAGCGAGTCCCGGCCCGCTAATCATCTGCATGCGCTTGCGAAAAGCCTTCTTATCGGTGCGATCCTGCTCGAGCGAAAGCCAATTCAGCAGCAAAGCCACCAGCGACCAGAACGCGAAATAAATCGCCGCGCGCGTCAGGAAGAATCCGGGACTCAGAAAGTGCGCTTTCTGCTGAAGAGCTGCCGTTTGATTCATGAACGCGCTGCTGGTCCATTTGGGAAAGATCTGCTTCAGACCAATGATGATCGGCACAAACAGAATCACCATCAGCGGCAGCGTCCGCGTGGCGGCCTCAAGCACGCGCCGAATAATCAATCCCCAAACGCCGCCGGTCAGATGCTGCAACATCAAGAGCGCGAGGCTGCCCAGCGTAATACCGATCCAAAAAATGAAGCCTACCAGGTAAGCGTGAAAGAACTGCGTGCGATCGACGACCGCACCGATGAGCAGCAAAACGGTAAATATCACGCCCACGATCAGCGCGCGCATGCTGATGCTTTTTAGTTCTGCTGGTGGTATGTAGCCGAGTTGCATCATCTACTTTATCCCGCCCACCCTCGCATTTGGGTTGGTCTCCGGTTTCATTTGACTCAACTGCAACGCGCGAATGTAAGCGGCGATGCGCCAACGATCTTCGACTGAAACTTGTGAGGCGTAGGACGGCATGGCACCCCAACCGTTGGTCATCACGTCATAGAAGTGTCCGATCGGCGCCTGCCGCAAACGATCCTGGTGATAATTCGCCGGCGACGGTTGGTTGAATCCGCGCCGCGCAACGATCCCATCGCCGTAACCAGTCATTCCGTGACAGACCGCGCAGTAAATATTGAAACGCTCCTGCCCGCGCTTCATATCGTCCCTCGTGATCGCAAAAGGAAACGTCTCGACATCGTCAGGATACGGATTCGCGCTCGCGGCATTGACGGGCGACGTCGGTAACTGAACCTGCGGCGCGGTCGGTTGTCCGCCTGCTGGTTGCGTCAGCATTGGGCCTTGCTGATTTCCGGACGTTGATTTCTTCCCTAAATACAACTCGCGATCAGCGCGTAAGTAACCACGCGGCACCGTGCCTTCGACGAGCGGTCGTGATCCAGTGCCGTCTTTGTAGAAAGAGTTTTCGCGATAAGCGATCGCCTTTGGTTGATCCTGCATATCGCGACGGCAGCCGGAAAAAAGTAGGCAGTAGGCAGTAGGCAGTAGGCAGAAGACGAGAACGCGAGACAACCGTCCGCGTGCTGCCTTCTGCATCCTGCTTAGTGCCTTCTGTTCTTTACAGCTCAACATCGATAACTTCCCTCGGCTCCAGCCTTCTCAGAAACCGCACAGCTTCATCGTGATCGAACTTTGGATCTTTCGATTCGATCACCAGAAAGAAACTATCGCGTGTCGCCAGCGCAAAATTCGGCGCGTTGAAAACCGGATGATATGGCTGCGGCAATTTATTCAGCGCTAACATTCCGAGCACGGCTGAAAACGCCGCTACCAAAACCGTGCATTCAAAAGTGATTGGAATAAACGCCGGCCAGCTATTGAATGGTTTGCCGCCCACGTTGATCGGATAGTCGATCACTTCCATCCAGTACTGCATGAAAAATCCGCCCAGGCCGCCGATGATTCCTCCGATCAAAACGATTAGCGGAAGCGCCGTCCGGCGAAATCCGATCGCTTCCGACAACTCTTCGATCGGAAACGGCGAGTAGCCATTAATCTGTCGATAACCCGCTTCGTACGTCTCGCGCGCGGCGGCGACCAGCGCGCTCGGATTATCGAACTGGGCCATTACGCCGTAGAGATGTGGGTGCGGTTTGCCCTTCATCACATTTACCTCGTGGTCACGAGGTCAGTACCACCTGCGTAAGCAGGTGGGTTAATGCGCAACTCGCTCTTGATTCCATCCGCTCACGCGGATGGTACTGACACCATCACTCTTCAACCTCTGCCTCAGGCAAAATAGTGCGCATTCATCACATTTACCTCGTGGTCACGAGGTCAGTACCACCTGCGTAAGCAGGTGGGTTAATGCGCAACTCGCTCTTGATTCCATCCGCTCACGCGGATGGTGCTGACTTCATCACTCTTCAACTTCCGCCTCAGGCAAAATAGTGCGCATCTCGAAAATTGAAATCATCGGCAGAAAGCGGATGAACAGGAACAGCAACGCAAAGAAAAATCCGATCGTGCCGATGTACATCGCCCAATCCCACTGCGACGGTTTGTACATGCCCCATGACGAGGGCAGAAAATCTCGATGCAGGCTGGTCACCACGATCACGAAACGCTCCAGCCACATGCCGATGCTTACGACCACTGAGATCAGCCACAGCCACATCAGATTCGCGCGAATCTTCTTAAACCACAGCAGTTGCGGCGTCAGGCCGTTACAGAAAATCAGCGCCCAGTAATAATGCCCGTACGGCCCATGCATGCGGTTCCAAATCATGAACCGCTCGTATTGATTGCCGCTGTACCAGCCGAAGAAGGCTTCGATCAGGTAGCCGTAAAAAACGATCAAGCCGGTCGCCAACATCACTTTCGCCATGTTGTTCATATGGCGCATCGTGATGAAGCTCTGGAGGCCGTAAATTTTTCTCAGCGGAATCGTCAGCAACAAAACCATCGCAAAGCCCGCATAGATCGCGCCGGCCACGAAGTAAGGCGGAAAGATCGTCGCGTGCCATCCGGGAATGATGCCGACTGCAAAGTCGAAGCTGACGATCGTGTGCACTGAAAGCACGAGCGGCGTCGCGAGTCCGGCGAGCAACAGGTACGCCGTCTCGTATCGATGCCAGTGCCTTGCCGATCCGCGCCAGCCCATCGCCAGCATGCCGTAAATCACGCGGAATGGTTTGCTGTTGGCGCGATCGCGAAGCGTCGCGAAATCGGGAATCAATCCAACGAACCAAAATAGCGCTGAGACGGTCGCATAGGTCGAGACCGCGAAAACGTCCCACATCAAAGGACTGCGGAACTGCGGCCAGATGCCCATCGTGTTTGGGTAAGGGAAGAGCCAGTACGCGAGCCACGGCCGCCCGAGGTGCATGATCGGATACAGGCCGGCTTGGGCCACGGCGAACAAAGTCATGGCTTCCGCAAATCTATTGATCGAGGTGCGCCACTTCTGTCGTAAGAGAAGCAGGATCGCCGAAATCAGAGTTCCCGCGTGGCCGATTCCGATCCACCAGACGAAATTCAGAATATCCATTCCCCAACCGATGGGAATGTTCACGCCCCACTCGCCGATGCCGACGAACACCAGTTTGACGATCGCCAGCATCATCAACTGGAAGAGGGCAAACGAAACCGCGAAGCCGATGAACCAGCCGATCGGCGTCTTTCGTTTCAAGACGATCGCGCTGATCTTGTCGGTGACTGAGCCGAACGTCAGCTCGGTCCCCACGACCGGATGCGTCGCGTGAACCGATGAATGAAGATCGTCGCGTTTCTCGTCCATAAAACCATTAGCCACAGATGGACACGGATAAGCACTGATAAGAATTAACGGCCCTTATCTGTGAAAATCCGTGTTTATCTGTGGCTAGTTTGTTCATCTCTGCGCTCTTCTCCTGCCTATTGCCGTCTGCTTACTGCTTGCTGATTTCAGGGTTCGGATTTCTTAACGCCTGCAAGTAAGTTGTTCGCGGCCTCGTATTTAGTTCACCCAACAAAGAATAATCTCGCTCCAGCGCTTTCAGCTTCGACACTTTGCTGTTCGGGTCATTGATGTTGCCGAACACGATTGCTTCCGTCGGACACACCGACTGGCAGGCGGTTACGATCTCGCCGTCGCGCACCGGCCGTCCTTCGATCTCCGATTGAATCTTCGCCGATTGAATTCGCTGCACGCAGTAAGTGCATTTTTCCATCACGCCGCGGCTGCGCACCGACACGTCGGGGTTGCGCATCAACTGATACGTCGGCGTTTCCCAATCCTGATACAAGAAAAAGTTGAAACGCCGCACTTTGTATGGACAATTGTTCGAACAATATTTCGTGCCGACGCAGCGGTTGTAGACCATGTCGTTCAGGCCTTCCGTGCTATGCACAGTCGCATGAACCGGGCACACGGGTTCGCACGGCGCGTTCTCGCAATGCATGCAGGGGACCGGTTGGAAGAACGGTCCTTCGGGTTTGTATTCGTCGCCTTTGTAATAGGCGTCGATGCGTATCCAATGCATCTCGCGGCTGCGCGCGACCTGTTCCTTGCCGACGATGGGGATGTTGTTTTCCGACTGGCAGGCAATCATGCATGCGTTGCAGCCGACGCAACTGTTCAAGTCGATCGACATGCCCCACGCATAGCCAAGACCCTGATCCTGGTAATCGAAATCCTGATAAAGCGAGAGCTCGTGCAGCTCTTTCTCCTGCGTCTGGCGCTCCTGCGCCAGCAAATTCTTCTCGTGCTCAAATTCTTCGATCGAGCTTTCGCGCAGAATGTCGCGACCATCCATCGTGAAGTGCGTCTGCGTCGAAGCCACAACGAATCGTTCATCGGTTTTGCTGACGACGGCACCGCTGCTGCTAAACCAGGGCGCATCGGAAAAGCGAATGTCATATGCGTTAAAGCCGCCGTGCGGAAGTGGCGAGTCAGGATCAGAAATGTATTGAGTGCCGACGCGACCGGCCTTCGTGCGGCCATAGCCGAGATGGATCGTGATCACGTCATCGGGCTGTCCCGGCAGAACCCAAACGGGAACTTGTTGAGTGATCGATTTGTCGCGATGCGTCAACTTGATCGTATCGACGAGAGCTTCGCGTCCGTGCTGCCGCTCTTCATAGTTAGGCGGCAAACAGCCCATCTTCTTCGCTGTGCTTGGACTGACCAGAGCGACGTTGTCCCAGGTAATCTTCGTCAGCGGCTTCGGCAGTTCCTGTAACCAGCCGTTGTTCGCAAAGCGCCCGTCGTAGATCGACGGATCGGGACGGAAGATAACTTCGTAGGAGTTGGCTGGGAGCGTAGGCATCTTGCCGGCATCTTGGTTAAGTGAATTGGCCCAATCAGATTTCAGTGAAACCGTTTTCGCCGGCAGCGCGGTGTTCGGAATAAATCCATCGTGCAGCCACTTGCGCCACGAAGATTCGAAGTCCGTTGCGGCGTTTGCGGGAGCGCCCGCATCCTTTGGGAGGTTCGCAGGCGTCCCGCCTGCGTTTTGTACCCGGTCGCTACCGCTCCCGGTACTGACACTTTGCGCCTGACTCTTGAGTGCTGATTGCTGACCCGACCAATAATTCCGCACCATGTCATACGGCTTCTGATCGTAGTTGTCGCTGAACAGCGCGAGAACTTCATAAGCAGTCTTGCCTTCGTAAAGCGGAGCAATCAACGGCTGCACAATCGTCGCGGTGCCATCGTACGTGCGCGCATCGGCCCACGACTCGAGGTAATGCGCCATCGGAATATGCCAGTGACAAATCTCAGACGTTTCGTTGTTGTAGAGATTCAGGTGCGCGCGCAGCTTAACTTTCTCAAGCCGATTGAAATCAAGCCTGAGATCGACCGGCGTGCTGTATGCCGGATTGCCGCCAATAATGATCAGCGTCTCGACTTTGCCGACGTCGATGTCACCTACGAGTTCGCGCAGCGACTGAGTCTGATCGACTGAGTTGGCTTCGATTAGATCAGTATAGAAAACAGTCTTGCCAACATTGCCGAGTTCGGCATTCATGAAGTGCGCGAGTGCATGGACAATCGGCGGTTGATCGTCACCAACCATGACAAGACTGGTTCCGGTACGATGCTTTAGATCATCGGCAAGACGATCGAAAACTGAACTGGCTTCTCCGGGAGGAATTTTGTCGGCAACCATTCGACGATAGACAGCATTTACTGTGTTAGACAACTCACTCGGCTTAACCGACCATCGATGGTCCGCATTCGCTCCCGTGATCGTTGGTGTACTTTCGATCACATAGAGCCGCGACATCTGCTCGGCGGCGTCAGCACGCAAGCTAACAGCTTGCGCTACATTCCTTCGCTTCGCTGCGTAATCTCGCGCGTAACGAAGATTCCCGGGATAACCGTTTAGAAAATCCGATCCAAGCGAAAGAATGCGATCCGCTTTGCTGAGGTCGTAAGTAGTGTTGACGTCCTGACCGAAAGTCATGAGCGCGCCGGCGCGCGCGTTGTCGCGATTGACGGGTTCGTATTGATGCCACTTCGCTTCGGGAAAGTCGGTGAGGATTTGCTTCAACTGCGCCGCGAGCGATGGCGACGTGATTGTCTCGGTCAGAAAACGCAGGCCCGCGCCGCGCTTCGCTTTCAACCCATCGTTTTCTCTTTCGATCGCTCCCCGAATCTCGGCGATGAATGACGTCCACGGACGCGTTTCACCGCGATAGAGCGGTGTCTGCGAACGATCGGGATCGTAAAGCTCCAGAATCGAAGCTTGCGAAAAAATAGGGATTGCCTTCGATTTTCGTGGGCCGGCCTTCGTTACTGCGCACTAGCAAAGGCGTTGCTATCCCGCCTAAAGAGAATGCTGTCGCGAAATAGAGGCCCTGGCCCGGCGTTTCTTCTTCGGGTTGTTTGACGTAAGGAATAACTTTCTCGGGCGGTTGAATCACGCAACTGCTCAAACCTGCGAGCGCGAGCGATGCGCCCATCAATTTCAAGAACGTGCGTCGCTCGACCGGGTTGTTCCATTCTTCGGCAGCGTGCGGAAATTCGCGGCGCACGAACTCTTCGAAGACTGGCGAGTCGGCAAGTTCGTCGAGATGACGCCAATATTTTTGCCCGCCCGCTACCGCAGGCGGTTCTGACAGGATGTGGTCGCGCAACAGCTTGAAATTGATGTGACGATCGTTATCCATATGTGCGGCTTTGCCGCCCGAGGTGCGGAAAGGCTTAGCCTTTCCGGCATCCCCAACAAATTTCTTAGCGAGGCTGCACCTCGCTTTGCGGGCAAAGATGCCCGCGAACCGCACGCAAGGATGCGTGCGCTCCTAACTCACCGGTGACAAGTCGAACAGCTCGTCATAACGCCCGTGCCGTTTTTTCCTCCGACTTGAATACGATATTCCTTAACTAACTTCTGTCCTTCTTCGATCTCTTGCTTCGAAGAATTTCGCTGACGCCATTCCATATCGAAAACTTTTTCTCTCGGCCGCACGAATTTCTCGGGCGCGCGATGGCATTCCAGGCACCACTCCATCTGCAACGAATTCGTTTGCGAGACGACCGGCATCTGATCGACTCGGCCATGACAAGTCGAACAACCAACGCCCTTCGCGACGTGAATCGAATGATTGAAATACGCGAAATCCGGCAAGTCGTGAACGCGAATCCATTGGAGCGGCTTGCCGGTCTTGAAACTTGCGCGCACCGGTTCGAGATAGGGACTGTCCGCCCAAATTTGTTTGTGGCAATTCATACAGACTGCCGTCGCGGGTATTCCCGCTGATGCCGAAGTCTCGACCGTCGTATGACAGTAACGACAATCGATACCGTCATCGCCGACGTGATGCTTATGACTAAATTGAATTGGTTGTTGGCGTTCGATGTACGCGCCGGTGTTCCAACCCGATCGGGTGATCTCTGCCGCGACCCAAAGCGCGGCAAGCAAAATAAAGATCGCCCCGAAGATCGTGGCTCGCGCGAGGTAGTTGGTGCTGTGTCGGAAAATCTGTGGCATCGCCGCAGATACAATCTGCTGACTCTAACAGGCGGACTTATCCACCGATGTTGCACGCAGGCGGGGGCACAGTCCACTAACGCTACTTCGAAAAAATTAACGAGTTATTGCTGAAGCACTTACTTTAGCGGCATGTGAAGATTTTTTCAAACGACGAAGCAATTAAATGTTAGAGTGTCCGCGAATGTTCATTGGACATTACGCGGTGGGCCTGGCGTCAAAGAAATTTGCGCCACGCGCATCCATGGGTGCGTTGATAGCCGCCCCGATCCTGCTCGATCTCCTCTGGCCGATTTTTCTCTTAGTTGGCTGGGAACACGTCTCGATCGTTCCGAACAATAATCCATTTCTCAGGCTGCAATTCGATTCGTATCCGATCTCGCATGGCTTAGTAGCCGTCGTCGGTTGGGCGACGTTGTTCGCGTCAATCTATTTTGGATTCACGCGCTATCTTGCCGGCGCGATTGTGATTTGGATCGGCGTGGTCAGTCACTGGGTGTTGGATTTCATCGTGCACGTGGCGGATTTGCCGTTGATCGCGAATGGTCGCGTGTACGGCTTAGGACTTTGGAATCATCGCTGGTTGACAATCGCGATTGAGTTGGCGATGTTTGTGATTGCGATTTGGACTTATCAACGAGAGACGCGGGCGAGAGACAAGATTGGGCTGTATGCGTTTCTCGCGTTCGTCGCCTTCCTATTAGCCGCGTACGCGGGAGTTTTGTTCGGTCCGCCGCCGCCGAGCGTGAAGAAGCTCGCGATCTTCACGCTACTTACGTGGCTGATGATTCCGTGGGCCTGGTGGTTTGACGCGCATCGTGTCAGTACCGGGAGCGGTAACGATCGGATCAAAGAGTCTTCTTGAAGTCCCTTGATCCGGTCACTATCGTTCGCGGTGCTGACATTATCTTCAAACGCGCCGGCGGCTGATCAAATTGATCAGCGCGACAAAAAGCGCTGCGCCAATAATCGACCACACGATTGGGAATCGCCATCCACCGACAGGCAACGCTAATATTTCTGGCAGACCAAGCTTGCCCGCCAGCCACGTTCCCAGCAGTGCTCCGATGAATCCCAACGCAATCGAAACCAGGCAGCCGCCGTGCGAATAGCCGCCAATGGCCTGACCAATCGCCCCGCAAACTCCAGCGATTAGCAGCAGCAATAGAAATTGGATGATCATGAACGTTCCTCCGTTACTGACCGTAGCGCTTGCTTTTTGGAATGACGTCGCGAGCCTTCCAGAAATTGCCGACGACTAACACTCTTCCACCATCGCGATTCGTATCGTATAATGTGAATCCGTTGGTCGACGGAATCTTCCCTTCGAACCTGAAAAATTTTTGCCCAACGATTGAGAAGCGGCCGCGTAATCCTGACAACGCTGTCCGCATATCACAAGTTCTGAAAATCTAGGAGTTAAAACCCAATGTCGAAAGTTCTCTCAATAATCTTTCTTATTCTCGCTGCATTCACTTTCGCGTTTGCTCAAGAGCAAACCAGAAACAGCAACGATCCGCCCAGCCAGGGCATTGCGCCCAAGATGATTAATGGCGTCGGCCGCGCCGATGTTCGTGTTCGCGACGAGAATGGCAATCCTATCAAAGACGTCTACGTCAAACTAGAATCGACGCGCACCGACGGCTATTTCTGCGAAAGCTGGGACAACACAAATGATCGAGGCCTGACCGTGTTGCCGCCGATTCACATGGGCAGTCTGAAACTGAAGATTAAAGCGAAGGGTTATCAAAGCCAGGAAATCGAAGTGCCGGCCGATCAGTTGGGAGATCCGGTGCGTGTGACTTTGAAGAAGAAGTGACTAGACGCCTACCGGGTGCGCGTTTCTCTCTGGCGCGTAATACAAAATCCGATTGCAGTTGTCGCAGGTGATCACTTCATCCCCGCGGCGCACGTCGGCCATGATCTGCGGACGCAGCGCCATGTAGCAGGCGGTGCAGGCGCCATTACGCGCCTCGGCCATCGCGACCCCGTCGCGTATGCGCGCCGCGATGCGTTTGTACATCGCGCTGATAGCTTTGGGTAGTTCGTTCATCAAGCGTTCACGTTCGGCGCGAGCCATCTCGACCTGCTTTTGCTGTGTCTTGACCTGCTCGTCAAAAGCTTTGAAGCGCGCTTCCATGTCCGCGCGTAGCTTTTCAACTTCGGGCGCGCGTTCCTTCAACTGATTCTCGGCCGTCTCGGACGCTTCCATCTGTTCGAGCACCTGAGTCTCGAAAGCTGAAATCTGCTTGCGCGCGGCATCGGCTTCGCGAATCGCCGCCGTGTATTCGTCGGGCTTCTTGGCAGCCATCAAATTGCGATCGGCACGCTCGGCGCGTTGTTTTTGATCGAAGATTTCTTTTTCCAGGCGGGCTCGTTCATGAAAGGCCGCATCGCGTTGCTCTTCAAGGCCACGAATTTCGAAGGCGCGCTGATCGAATTCTTTTTCGATCTCGGCGCGCCTCTCAGGGATGCTTTCAATTTCGGCCTGTAGTGTTCTTATATTCGTGTCTGCATTCTGCAAAGCTATTAATTGCGCTAACTCCGCTTTCACTCTTATCGACTCCTCGGATATTTGGGGTTGTGAATGATGGCATTCATGCGAATCAATAATCACACAGGAGTGGCAAGCGCGCAAGGCGAGCCACGATGCGCGGCTTGAAGACGAGTCCGCCGCGTGTTATACGGCGCGTCATGAACACGAACATCGTCCTTCGATTTAGAATTACGGGAGTGCTCGCGTTGGTTGCCGCCGCGTTTTCGGCGAATCACGCGCAGACACCAACACCTTCGCCACCAGCCACGCCGCCCGCCAGCGACATCTTCATCGTTGAGGTTCGAAAGCAAGATGGAGAGTTGAAACTTGGTCAGCCGAAAAAGATCACCGACCTTCCCGTCTACAACAACCAACCATTCTTCATGCCCGACGGCCACACAATTCTCTACACATCGTTTCGAGACAAGCAGGCCGACATCTATCGATACGACATTCGCACCGGTCAGACGACGCAAGTGACGAACACGCCCGAAAGCGAATACTCGCCGACGCTGATGCCGGACGGTAAAAATATTTCGGTTGTGCGCGTCGAGGCTGATGGTACACAGAGGCTTTGGAAGTTTCCGCTGGCGGGTGGCGCGCCTTCTCTAATCCTAGAAAACGTGAAGCCGGTTGGTTATCACTATTGGATTGACGATCATACGCTGGCGCTTTTCATTCTCGGCGGCACTGGCAAACCAAACTTCCTCGAAATTCTTGACATGCGCACTGGCAAATCAGAATTCGTTATCGACAATCCCGGCCGCATCATTCGCAAGATTCCAAATCAAAAGAACTTCAGTTTCGTCCACAAGATTGCCAACGATCATTGGGAAATCAAAAGGTTCGATCTTAGAGTGCGCACCGTTTCGTCAATGATCGCTACGCTTCCGGGGGTGGAAGATTACGCTTGGCTGTCGGATGGAAAGCTCTTGATGGCGAAGGATTCCAAGATCTTCGCGGTCGTTCCGTTAACGGCTGATAGGTGGAAAGAGATCGCGAATTACTTAATCGGCGGCGTCACGAAAATCACGCGTATCGCGGTTAGTCCGAGCGGAGACAGGATCGCGATCGTGGGTGTGCTCACGAAAAAATAGTTTCTCTGTGCCTCCGTGGATCTCGGTGTCTCTGTGGGTGTGGTTTTTGTTGGAATTATTCACCACAGAGGCACGGAGATCTCACTGAGACACCGAGGATCCCATCATCCGAGATCGCCGAATCGATGTTGCAGCAGCGCCGCGATCGCGATCGCCGCCGTCTCGGCGCGCATGATGCGGCCACCGAGCGTTATTGTCTTCCAGCCAGCCTCGCGAGCCTGATCGATTTCTTCATCTGAAAATCCGCCTTCGGAACCAATCAGCGCTATTACCCTGTCGGGCTTTGCGCCGGACGCATCGAGCAGACTGTCAAACAAACTACCGTCACGCTCCGCAAACATCAATCGAAGTTCATTCGGACTTGTCGATTGTTTGCGATGTGTCAGACGCCCGCGCGTAAGCAAGGGCTCACTTGCGAAAGTTGCCCTCCCTAACAGTCGGGCTTCTGACACTAGATCGCTGAAATTAACTGGCCGCTCAACCTTCATCAAACGCGCGCGGCCGCATTGCTTCGTCGCTTCAAGGGCAATGCGTTGCCAGCGAGTAATCTTTCGCTCAGCGTCATCATCGCTCTTAATTCTTACGTCGGCACGTGAGGTGATGACCGGGATTAAGGAAGTCACGCCTAGTTCGGTTGCTTTCTGCACGACGAGGTCGAACTTCTCACCTTTCAGCGGCGCGACCGCCAGCGAAAGATTTAGCGGCGATTCGGGGCTTGCTGCGGTGACTTCTTCAATGATTCTTAGTCGCGCTGAGGTGCGATCAACTTCAGCGATCCCGCAGCGAAACTCTTGCCCATCGCCATCGAACGCGTAAACCTCGTCGCCAGAGGTGAGACGCAGAACGTCGCGCAGATGACGCGTTTCATCCGCGTTCAGAGTTGCGGATGTCTTATCTGAGTTAAAGCTATCCGGCGTTGCGTAAAACCTGCGACGAGTCATATTTGAAAAAAGTGTCGGAAGCGAGTCAAACAACAATTGCCACCCATTCGCCGTCTTGATCGATTTCAGAATCCGCGATGCCAAGTTCCGCCAATTTACGTTGCACCATCTCGATCTGAGCATCGAGAATTCCTGAAAGCACTAATCGTCCGCAGGTTGCGCCAGACAGTGCCGGCAGCAATTCAACGATTACTGGCGCCGTCAGATTTGCACAGACAAAGTCCGCAGAGGGCGTTTGCTCTTCAACGCTGCCGACACAAAAATCGATTCCGTCGGCGACTTGATTTAACTCTGCGTTGTCTTTCGCGATAGCTATCGCCTCAGCATCAATGTCGTAGGCCTCAATGTGTGCATCTGCAAACATCTTCGCTGCGGCGATCGCTAGAATTCCTGTGCCCGTTCCGACGTCGAGAAAACTTCCGCCGCGAAAATGTTTGTCAATTGCTTTCAAGCAAAGCCGCGTAGTTTCGTGCGTACCGGTCCCGAAAGCCATGCCGGGATTAATGAAGATGACGATCTCGTCATCAGATGGCTCGGTCGCTACCCCGACAGGTCGCGGTCCTGACTCGATCCATGGCGGCGCGATCACGAACCGGCCAACTTGAACGGGTTGCCAACTCTTCTTCCATTCGGCCAGCCAATCGCGATCGGCAACCTCTCTGTCTTTCAAATCGACGCTCGCCGAAGAATCAAATCCATAGATTCGCAGCGCCTCAGTGAGCGTAGCGTGCACGGACGCAACATCCGGCTTATTTTCAAAATACCCACGCACTGAAGTCGTTTCACCGCGTTCATCGGTTTCAGTTCCGAGGGCGCCCGCTTCCATCAATCCGTATTCAATCGCTTCACGGGCGCCGGCGATGGCTGCTGCGTCGATCGCGAACCATACCTTTGGCGAGGATGAGTTCACGACCCGATGCCCATTTCATCCAGCAAATGTGCGCGCTCGCGCCAGTCGGCTTCCACTTTCACAAACAATTCGAGGTGGCAGCGATGGCCCAGTAGTTCTTCGATTTGGCGACGCGCGCGCATTCCGATTTGCTTCAAGCGCTGGGCGCCATGTCCGATGATGATTTTCTTTTGCGATTCGCGCTCGACAAAGATTGCACAATAGATGCGCGTGAAATCTTCGCGCACCTCTTCCCATTTTTCCGTCACCACAGCGGTGACGTACGGAATCTCTTCGCCGGTCGATTCGAGAATTTTCTCGCGCACAATCTCCGGAACAATTGCGCGCAACGGCTGATCGGTAAGTTCATCTTCGGAAAAAACGGCAGCGCCCTCCGGCAGATGCTTGATGATTTCCGTCATCAACTGTTCAAGCTGATCGCCCTTCAGTGCTGAGATGGGAATGATTGCTTGCCAATCATGCTGTTGTTGATACGCCTCGATCAAAGGCAGCAGCTTTGATTTGTCTTTGAGCTTATCGCTCTTGTTGAGCAAGAGCAGCGCGGGCTTCTCTGATTGTTTCACCAGATCCAACACAAACCGATCGCCATTGCCGGTCGACACCGCCGCATCGCGAATCAGGCAAACCAGATCGACACCCATCAGCGCGTCGTGCACGGCCGCCATCATGCGGCGATTTAGTTCGTAACCGGGTTTATGCACGCCGGGCGTATCAACCAAAACCATTTGTCCATCCGGACGATTGACAATGCCGAGAATTTTGAAGCGGGTTGTTTGCGGCTTGTTCGAGACGGCGGCGATCTTTTCGCCGACGAGTCGATTCAGCAGCGTCGATTTGCCGGCGTTGGGGCGGCCGATAAGAGCGACATAGCCGGCGCGAAAAGGTTCGTTGGATTGTTCGAGTGATTTCGAAGAGGACGGCACAAACTTAGATAATCCTTATCGCTCTGTGGAAATGAGGATTTCTTCGGGAGGAATTATCACTACTTTACCGTCTCGCCAGACAGCCACAGAATTTCCGAGTCGCCTATGAATAGACAGTTCATGTCGTACCGCTCGCTGAAGCAGATGTTCGATTTCGCTCGCTTGTTCGACTAAATCGAACCTGCCCAGGGACCTGCTTTGGTGCAGCTTCTTGTTCCCGTTCGATGATTTAACGTTGGTTTTGCGAGTACTCTTTCTCATAGGGCTTTCTGGTCACCATCAGTCTGTCACTTTTATTTGCGAGACTCAAGTAACATTTGCCATAAGTCCGCCCGGGAGACCTTCGGTCGACCCTCACGCATTCCAGTTGCAACCAGGGCCGCTCGATCCTCTTCAGAATTGTCATAGATAGCCCAAGTATCGGCGAGAGGGATATACAATTCGAAAAGGTTGTGAACCCCTCGCCGATATCGTCTTCGCAGTTCGTGTGAGGGAATAGCATGACCTCCACGGCGAACGCGTTCAGCCACTCGCTCAATCGCGAGATCGACACTTCTCAGCCAAACGAAAAGTAAGTGTACCTCATAGCCTTCTTGTCGCAGGCGGCTCAGCCAGGGTGCGTACGATCGCGCGGCTAGCGTACTCTCGAAAACAAAATTCTCTCTACGCCCAGAGAGTTCGTGCAGCCGAGCAAGCATTACACGTCCAGCCTCGATCGCAACAGTTTCCGGTTCAAAGGCTGAAAGACCGGACGCGATTGCATCAGCGTTTACGAACGGAAATTCGGCATATCGGTCTTGAAGTAGAAATGGAGCAAGTGAAGTCTTACCAGCTCCATTTGGCCCGGAAATAATAATTACCTGGGGACTCATTTCACTCATTACAACCCTCGCAGCGGCTGTCCGAAAGTGAACTCCACCAGGTGCCCGTCAGGATCGCGCACCATCGTAAAGTATCCAACGACTCCGCCAATGTCGACCGGCGGTTCGACCAGGGTGTCTTGTTGGCGGGCGAGTTCAGCGATGCGATCGACTTCCTCGCGCGAGTTGCATTGAAAGCCGAAGTGATCGAGGCGGGACTTAACTTCCTCTTGCACAATCACCAGAACGAACAGCGGATCTTCGTCGGATCTGGTCGGCGGACCAAGCCAAACATTGTGTCGACCTTCGAGCCTTCGATCGCGAACGATCGTCAGGCCGCAGACAGAAGTGTAGAAATCGACTGACCTCTCAAGATTGCTGCAGTTGATCGTGATATGCGTCCAGCGTGGTGGCACTGCGGTTTCCTTCGCGGGCGATCTTTACGCAGGCAAGCCGTTGCGCGCGACCGACGTCATGACTTCGCAGAAACGATCCAACTCCCAAATCGTCGTGTAAAGATTTGGTGTGATGCGGATGCCAACGAATTCTTCATGAACAATTGGCGTAGTGAAGATGTGATGCTTGCTGAAAAGATAACTGCCGATCTTTCCTTGATCCAGTCCTTCGATCTGGACGTTCGCGATTGCGCACATCTGGGTCGGATCGAACGAAGTGTTGAAGCGAATCTTGGGAACGTCTTTCAGTTTGTCCATCCAATATCGTGAAAGATGCCGCAGCCGTGCTTCCTTGCGCTTACCGCCGATGCCGTTGTGAAACAGAATCGATTCGCCGATTGCGAGTTTCGGCGCGGCTGAGTGCGTGCCGATTTCTTCGAATTTGCGAATGTCTGATTTCTCTTTGTCTTCGGCGGCAAACAGCGGCCAAATTTTCGCAATTTTGTCGCGCTTAATGTAAAGCAGGCCCGTGCCCTTCGGCGAGTAAAGCCATTTGTGCAGGCTCGTGCCGAAATAATCACAATCAAGATCCGACTGCTTGAAATAAAACTGTGCGAATGAATGCGCGCCATCGACGATCGTTTCGACGCCGTGCCGCCGTGCCATCTGACAGACGGCTTTGACCGGAGTGATTTGTCCGGTCAAATTAATTTGATGGGCTATCTGAATCAGGCGCGTGCGCGGCGTGATCGCGTGTTCGAAAGCAGCAGTAATCTCGTTGATGTTCTTGGGTGGAATAGGGATTCTTATCAAATTGAGTTTAATGCCTTCGCGCTGTTCACGTTGACGAATCGTTGTAAGCATTCGTCCGTAATCCTGTGTGGTCGTTAAGACTTCGTCGCCTGACTTGAGATCCATTCCCAGCAGCAGGGTTTCAAGCGATTCAGAAGCATTGCGAGTAATCGCGATCTCTTCGCGATCGCAGCCGAATAATTCAGCTAAGCCGGTGCGAATCGTTTCACATTGCGGCTCGAGAATCTGCCACATCGTGTAGGCCGTCGCGTCTTCCTGCTGCCAGATATAACGGATCAGGGCTTCGGTCACGAGGCGCGGACTGGGCGAGACGCCACCGTTATTCAAATTGATAATGCCGCGCGTGACACTGAAAGCGTTCTGGATTGTCGACCAGTAATCTTCATCCATCGCCGCTTGTTCGGGCGTGAGATGCGCGACTGATCTCGTCGCCGCCTGAACCTCTTTCAGTAGTGATGCGATCGTCGATGACGAAAGCGCAGCCAGGCCGAGGCCTTTGCCGGCGAGTGATAGAAAGTTACGTCTGGGGAATTGATTAGGTGTCATGTGATGCTCCAACCGGAGCGCAGGCATCTTGCCTGCGGTGCGCTGGCATCCCTGCCGGCGCTTTGAAGTTTCTCAAAAACGCGAGCAAGGATGCTCGCGACCCGCCGACAGGATGTCGGCGCTCCATTACGGCGCGTTGACGGCCGCAGGTACTTCGACTCCGTATCCCGCCTTGATCCACGCCGTTGTGCCACCGGTCACATTCAGCAGATCCGTAAATCCGTGTTGTTGCAGGATGCTCGTCGCCGCGCTCGATCGATAACCGCCCGCGCAAATGATCGCCGCCGGCTTTGACGGATCGAGTTTCAAGCTCGGCAAAATCTCTCGCAGTTTTGCGAGCGGCGCAGTGATTGCCCGTGGCGCATGACCTGATTGGAATTCAGCCTGACGTCGCACGTCGACTACTTGTAGATCCGCACGCGTTTCAATCAGCTCCTTCAATTCGCCGACGCTGATCTGCGGCACCGCCGCCACCTCGAATCCGGCCTTGGCCCAGGCGCCGACGCCGCCATCGAGAAAGCCGATTACATTTTCAAGGCCGACCCGCGCCATGCGCACTTGTGCCTCGGAAACTCGCTTGGTTGATTCAGCCACAATGACGATTGGCGAGTTGAGCGGAATCAACGAACCCGCCCACGACGCGAATTGCCCACCGAGTCCGATGTTGAGAGAGCCAGGTACGTGACCCGCACCAAACTCTGCGGCCGAACGCGTATCGAGGATCACGGCGCCCTGCTGAGCTGCTGACGCAACTTGTGATGGCGTTAAATCTGCCGGTGGAGATAGATTCTCCAACGGCTGCGCGCCGTCGCGATTGATCTCGGCGTCCTTCGCAAAGTACGCAGGCGCTTCGGGAAGATCGGTCGTCATCATTGTGACGAACTCATCTTTTGTCATCGGTTGCAGCGCGTAATTGAATTTGCGTTGCTGTCCTATCGTCGACGATGTTTCGCTAGAAAGATTCTTCCCGCACATCGAGCCCGCGCCATGCGCCGGATAAACTTCGACCTCATCAGGTAACTTCAAAAGCTTTTTGTGCAGACTGTCATACATCATCGCAGCCATCGATTGCGGCGTATGACCCCTTCCGCCGGCGAGATCGGGCCGGCCCACGTCACCGATGAAAAGCGTATCGCCCGTCAGAACCTTCTGTGGAGCATGCGCCTCGTCTTCGGTGATCAAGACGCAAATACTCTCGGGCGTGTGACCGGGTGTTTCCATGATGCGTAACTTCGCGCGGCCTATCGTGAGTTCGTCGCCGTCTTTGACGGCCCGGTGAGGAAACGTTGCCCCGGCCTCTTTGCCGAAAACGATCTCGGCGCCGGTTTTGTCGGCGAGCTCGCGATGACCGCTGACGAAGTCTGCATGCAAGTGCGTTTCGATGATGTACTTTATCGTCAGGTTCTGCGCGTTGGCTTCCTCGATATATTGATCGACGTCGCGCTGCGGATCGACAACGGCCGCTTCGCCCTCTGATCCAATCAGATACGAAGCGTGCGCGAGACAGCCGAGATAGAACTGCTTGAAGTACATGACACTCAGAGATTACGGTCATTCCTCAAATCATCGTAGATTCATGCTAGTAAACTTTTCTGCCTTCGCACAAATTGATGAGTTCTGGCAAAGCTAGGATCTGGGGCCGAGGGCCACTTCCCTTACGTATCACTTTCAATATTCCAGCGGCCTTGAGCTTCGTCAGAAGGTTACTTGTCATTGGATAGCTGGGCATGCCAGGTCGGGTTTTGAGATGAGAACTCCTAAATATCGGTTTTTCAAACATGGAATCCAGTAGAGGAATAGCAAACTGTGAATGAGTTAGGTCAAGAACTCTTTGCTTCAGCTCTCCATACAGATCGATCATCGCCCGCGCTTTTTCAGAATTCAAACGAGCTTGCTCATCAACGGCTTGGAGAAAGAACGCTATCCAATCGTTCCACGAATCAGGTTTTTTCCCTAACATCCGTAATCTTTCGACATAAATATCTCGATTCGCTTCAAGATATGCAGATAAATAGAAGAGCGGTCTCGACAGGATGGTTTTTTCGTATAAGAAGAGAGGGATTAACATCCTGCCGACCCTTCCATTGCCATCCAGGAAGGGATGGATGATCTCGAACTGGGCGTGCACGACCGCCAACTGCACAATCGCGTCAGGACGATCCATGTGATAGTACTTTTCCCAATTGTCTAAGTATTCAAGTAAGTGACTCGGGTCTGGAGGAACAAAGTCCGCCTTCTCCATGGGAGTGCCAGGAGATCCTATCCAGTTCTGGCTCTTTCGAAACTCTCCCCTCCCCATATCGCGCCCGCGCACGCTATTTAAAAGAATCCCATGAAGTTTTTTCAGAAGATTAAGCCTAAATGGTTTAGTTCTTAGGTCTCTCTCTCCAGCCTTCAGGGCTCGTTGATAGTTCCTAATTTCAAAGATGTCTTCTCTGCGTTCGGGCTGTCTAGGTTCTTCACCTGCCTCGAACTTGAAAACGTCGCCAAGCGTTGCTTGTGTTCCTTCGATTCGAGAAGAAAGCACGGCTTCCTGTGTGGTCATCGGCGATAGCAGTAGTTCTGGGTTAGCGACTCCTTGTAGGACGCCGTCATAGTAAGCTAAAGAGCGGTTGGCTTTAGCAATTAGGGGAATTAGCGGCTCCCAACTTACTTCTGACAGTGGAAGAGTCTGAGGTAGAAAAGGTTTCATTTTGTATAAAGTTAAATATAGAGGAACTCACTAGTGTAAAGCAATAAGCTTTATACTTTACACTAGCAATCTAGTGGATAACTGATGATATATCAATCCTCTAAGCCCTCACTCACGAGTTGCAACTTGTAGAACTCGCGCGCCGGTTTCAACGGACGCAGCATCCAGTAAGGCCGGCGCTCACCGTTGGGTGAATACTTATCGGCGGGTCGCGTCGCCGCCAGCCACTTCTTGTAAACTTCGTGAGACTTGGCTGTGTCGACATGGATGTCGGCGTACTTGTCGGTCGGCTCTGCCTTTCTCACGCGAACGGCTTGATGCCAACAATGCATTCCCGAAATCGGATCGGGATGGACAGGGAAGGTGAGATTCTGATGCACGCCGACATCGTTCCACCAAATGCGCGTCGTGTCACGGTCACTTGATTCAAAGGCCGAGACGCCGCGTTCGCGCTTCAATCCCCATTTCGATCCATCGTTCTCGATTGTCACCTTGGCCATCATTTGCCGTTCGCCGTTCTCATGAACTTTCCATCGGCCCATGTGATGGCTGCACGCGACGATGCCGGGCTTGATGCCTTCGGTCACCCACGCGCGCACCACGAAGTGGCCAATTTCAGTTTCGACGCGAACGAGATCTCCGGTGCGCACGTCGAGTTTCGCCGCGTGACTGGTGTGCAGCCAAAGCGGATTCGTGTGCGCAATTTCATTTAGCCACTTCGCGTTTGCGCTACGCGTGTGAATCTGAACTGGCAGACGGAAAGTTGAGATCAAAATCGTCTGATCGGGCTCGAGATTTTCCGGATGAACGTGGCTGGCGATGTAAGTTGGAATCGCGCATTCGCGCCAGCCCCATTCGTCGAGCGTCTTGGAAAAGAATTCGAGTTTTCCGCTCGGAGTGGGAAAGCCGCGCTTGATCTCTCCATCGACTCGCACGCCGGCAAGACGACGCCCTTCTTCATCGCCGTCAGGGCTGGGAATCGGAACGACGTTTGGCGACGCCGGCTTCGGCGCCCGCGTGAACACGCGCCCGAGATGGTCTTCGCGAATGTCGTCAAGTTCCACCGCGGGAACCTCCTCATCATAAAGCGCGCCGGTCTTCTTTTTGATTTCGAATGCGCCGTAGCGACGCATGAATTCAAGCGGCGAAAGATTTTCAGCAGACGCTTTTTCAGGCAAGCCCGGAACTGAATTCTCGAAGATCCAGCCGTAGTATTCATCAACGCCCAGACGCGTTCCCGGATTCTTTTTTGATTCAACGAACTGCCGAATGCCAAGCGAGCCCGACGCGTCGATGCGCCAGGTTAGCTCCATCCAAAATTCGTTTTCTTCCCAAACTTCACCGGGATTTACCTCACGAGTGTCGTTTACATCGTCGCCGTTGCGTTGTCGCGCGGCGCGCATTACCGGCTGACGAAATCCGAGCCACTGCGCGTCGTGCGTTTCGTACGAATGAATGTCGTGACGCTCCGGGCCCAACCCCATCGGCAAAATGTAATCGGCGAAATAAGACGTTTCATTCCACACGGGAGTCAAAGCGACGTGACAGCCAATCAGATTTTCGTCAGTGAGCGCCTCTATCCACGAGAATCCATCGGGATTGGTCCACACCGGGTTATAGACGCGCGTGAAGTAAGTATCAAGACGACCGCGTCCTTCCTTTAACAAGTGTGGAAGAAGAAAAGACATTTCATGCATCGCGAGAGGAAACTCGCGCGGCCAGGTCTTCTCGTTCCACATCTTCGGATGAGGTGGCGTATGAATCGGCTTCGGCACGAACTTGTTCCAGGCGTTGGGAAACACGCCGCCTTCAGTTGCGACCGCGCCCAGCAGAGCATTCAACATGAAGAGACAGCGCGCGACTGACCAGCCGTGACTAACGCCGGAAGTCACGCTGCGCCAGTTGTGACTGCTGAGTCTTGTTCCCGCCGTCGCAACCAGTTTCGCAATCTCTTCGATTGTCTTCGCGTCCACGCCGGATTCTTTGGCTGCGAATGCGAAAGTGTATGAGGCGTAGAGTTGCTTGAGGACCCGTTCGAATTCTTCGAACGTTGCCCGGTCGCTATCGCTCCCGGTACTGACCTCACCGCTGCGGACGCGACCTTCGTCTTCGCGCCGTAGGCGCGAAATGTTTATAGAACCGCTGTAATCAACGGAACCCAGTCCGCTCGAATCGAAATGCGGGCCATTTCGATTCGAGCGGGAATCTTCGGATGGGGCTTCACGATCTATAAACATTTCGCCGCTCTGCGGCTGTCTTTCTTTACCGACTCCCGACTCCTGACTCCTGACTCCCGCTCTTAGATATTCCTCCCAGTTCCACCACCTTCTTACAAACTCGCGATTGTAAAGATTGTTCTGAATCAGGTAATTCGCAATTGATAAAAGAATCGCAGCCTCTGATCCCGGATAAGGCGCGATGTAATGATCAGCATGCGTCGCCGTATTCGACAGGCGCGTGTCCATCACGATCAACTTTGCGCCATTCGCCTTGCCGTCGATCACCCGCTGTGCGTGCGGATTGAAGTAATGACCGGATTCGAGGTGTGCGCTGATCAGCAGAATCACTTTCGCATTTGCATGATCGGGACTGGGCCGATCGAGTCCCATCCAGAGTTGATAGCCTTCACGCGCACCCGAAGAACAAATGTTTGTGTGCGAGTTGTGGCCGTCAACTCCCCAGGCCGCCAGAATGCGTTCCGTAAATCCATCTTCGCCGGGACGCCCGACGTGATACATGATTTCGTCGCGACGGTTTTCGACGATTGCCTTCCGAATTCGTGCCGCGAGATCATCCAGCACTTCGTCCCAACCGACGCGCTCCCAATTTCCCACGCCGCGTTTCCCGACACGTTTCAACGGATAAAGAATTCGATCCGGATCGTTGATTTGATTCAGCGTCGCCGGACCTTTGGCGCAGTTCCTTCCGCGCGATCCCGGATTCTCCGGATTGCCTTCGAACTTTTGAATTTGATTTGTATCTTTGTCGATGTAGGCAAGCAGCCCGCAGGCCGACTCGCAGTTGAAACAAGTCGTCGGCACGAGCTGATAACGCCGCTCCTTACGACGCGGCCAGGCCTGCGAATCCAACTCAGTCCAATCACCCCAGCGCTCCTTGGGCGGAAACGCCGCGAGATGGATGCGGGATGGGCCGGGATACATAGTTATTGAATCAAGCTTCTTCATCTCATATACGCACATCTATGTCGTTAAGCGAGCCGGACGTTTCTTAGCTTTAGACTTAGAGGTCGTTTTGTTTTGCCATTTCCGCACCAGTCGATCTAAGTATCAGTCGCCTGAAAATACTTGATATTCATTTTGCGCAGCGTTTCTTACATCCTTCACAATCTGTCAACCCAATAGTTCGGTTTTCGACTTGAATGCATTACCGCCAGGATGAAGACATACTCGTCTTCTAAGTCATAAATCAGACTGTAGGGAAAGCGATGTATTCGGCATCGCCTGACTGATCCGCCCAGCCTTGTCCATGCTCGTGGGAATTTGAGAATGCGAGTAATGCATTCCTCAATCTCTTCTAGAAAATCGTCACCAAGCTCTGGGTCGATCGCATCGTAGTAATCCGTGGCATCATCGAATTCTTTTCGGGCGTGAGGATGATAGCTGTAGGTCATCTCTTCCGCCGAGCACGAAGTTCCCGCATCACCTGCTCGCCATCAATCGTTTGCACTTTGCCATCGCGGATTTCCTGCATGCGTCTTTCCGCTTCATCGGCCCAGGCGTCGTCGATCTCTTTCTGTTGCTCCCAGTCGAGGCTCACAAGCAACTGGTCAGCGAGCATCGCCCGCGCGCCGGGCGGCAGCGAAAGCGCATCTTTCATGATGTCGTCGAAATTTGCGGCCATCGAATTACTCCTCAAAGAGCAAATAGATTAGATTGAATCGAATTCATCGCTTATCCATACCTGCTCATCCTGCCATTCCTCGATTTCCTCTGGTCGCTGCGGCTGATTCGAATATGCCTCGGCGTGTTGTCGCTCTTTAGCGATAATCTCTCGCTGTTGCACGGCCCTTTCCAAGGCTACCTTCATGAAATCCGATGGAGTCATCTGCAATGCGGCCGTAGCCTGCTGCACCTCGGCCAGCAAAGATTCGTCGATCGATAATTGAATGGTTTCCATGGCGCTATTCTAACATCTCGAAAGACATGCGCTCTCCCTTAGTTTGGGAGTTCACTTCACACTCGCGCTAAAAACTTCTTCCATCAGAAACGGCCGGCGGCATCCGCTCGACGAGGTGAGCTGGCGACGGCTATCGGTCCAAATCGGATACGAAACGCCGTTGAATGACGTCAGGCCTTCGTAGTCGCCTTGTTGATTTCCGTAGTTGATTCCCTGACAGGGAAAGACTCCGTTGCAGTCGTGCTCGTTCGAACTGACCGTGCTGACACGAAGGTCCGCGCCCGGGAAAGTCACTCCGCCGTCGGTCGAGCGGGCGAGGTAATAATCTGTCTGATAACGCGCGCCGGTCGTGTCGTTGCGCGTGTCATAGAACGCGACGTTTATGTTGCCATTGACCGGATCGATGGACATCCAGTGATTGAAACGATCGACCGGGAAAGTAAATTGATCCGGAACGTGGGTTGGCGACGACCACGTCTGTCCGTTGTTATCGGAATGAGAAATGAAGATGTCGGTGACGTTCGCGACCGTCAGATCCATCCACGAGCAATAGACGCGGCCGCGGTGCGGACCATTCGAAGCGTCGACGCCGAGCGATGGATAAACCAGCGCGCCGCGGAATGATTCAGCCGGAATCGTTATATCGAACGGCAGTGTTTTGCGCGAGATGATCGTCGGCACTCCCCAGCTGCGGCCGCCGTCAAACGATCGATTAAAGACAATCGCGTTCGCAGCATAGTCGTTCCAGGCAACGTAGAGTTCTCCGCTAGGTCCAACGGCGGGCGAAGCGCCGATGGCACGGCCGGGGCCGGAAGGATCGTCTGCGCGCGTGACCGAGAAGCTGGCGCCGTGATCGGATGAAGCTGCTACGCGTACTCCACCACCGATCGATCCGCCAGAAGCTGCGTCCCACGCGATGTAGACATTGTCGCGTAACGCGCTCGCGGCGTTCGTATCAGCCGTGATCATGGGCTTGTCGTTGAAGTGGTTCGTGCCATTCTCAAACGAGAAAAAATTAACTGACGGATAAGTCTTTCCACCGTCTGTCGATTTGGCGACGGCCATCTCGGTTCCGTTAATTCCATTTCCATTGCTGAAGAAAACCACGATGTAGCCGTAGAAGACATCGCCCTGCGTATCGAATGCCAGCGTCGGATCCGATCCAAAATCAATTCCGTTTGCGCCATTTGCCGGCGGCAGAGGCAAATCGACGCCGCCCCAACTTCCGCCGCCGTTCGTTGAGAAGTAGCCGCGCATGGGCAGACGGAAAATCTCATTCGATCCACCCGCCAGGATTTTCGGTTTGTTCTGATTGATCGCGATGAAGGTCTCGCTTTGTGGGCCGCATTCATTCGAAACGTCGACGTTGCCACCCGCAGTTGTCGAGGAGGTGCTCAGCGGCGCGGCGTCGCCGCCGTTGTCGCGAATGAATTCATACTTTGTCCACCACGTTGGATCGTGCGAGTTGTTTTGGGCCGTTACTTTCGCCCCGTGGTTCGCGATACAAAGACTCAATCCCACGAATCCAAACAGCCCAAGGATTGCCAGACGTTGCTTGCGAGTCATGAAGTTTCTCCTTTGTCAGACGCACTCTACTCTGTGTGTTACTTTGCGATTTTGCTTTGCGGCTCTGCGCCTCTGCCTGAGCGCTTCCTGCGCGAAAGGATTATTTCACGCCAAGACCCGAAGGCGCTAAGACTCGCAAGGCCAAATTAAGCTCTACCCTCTACTCAAAGGTTTTCGACGTTTCAATTTGGGGGACCGAATTCTATCCCCACCTGACACAACCACGAAACCGGGCGGTCGGTTATCTTGTAGCTCATCGGGTCCTCAGGATCGCGAGCACCAATCAATCCCGAATGTCTTTAGACGTCAACTTCATGATTTAAAAATATCCGGATTGTCTTTTTGAAGCTTGTCCGCTTGGGTGGCGAAGTCGTCGGCTTCCCCGCGCAGCTTGTCGACCTTGGCGTTAACATCGTTCGCTTTATTTATCCAGCCCTCGCGGCTCTCGCTGTCGACCAACGCTTGCGGCACGCCTTTGGCCATCGCGACCATTTCGGCGCGCTTGTTGTATTCCTTCACTTTCAGCGCGAGATATTCTTTGAACTTGTCGTTCAGTTTCATCCGGCTCGCCTCGTCGTATTTCGCCGCGGCTTCCTTGCATTTCGTCTCGGCTTTTTCGTAAGCCGCGATCGCGTCTTTGGCGGTGCTGCGCGCCTGCGCCAATTCAGAAACGTCCGTCTTAAGCATCTTCTGCTTCAAGTCTTCAGCCTCAGTGATGCTTTTCTTCGCATCCTGAACGGCGGCGTTGCCCTCATCAACCAGCTTGTTCGCCTTTTCGGTTTCGTTGCCGCCGCTGCTGCAAGCCAGAACGGCAGCGACTAATAAAGCCAAGGCGATGAAAGCACTTGCGGTGTTTTTTGAAGTCATTTCATTCGGTCTCCTTTGTTTTGAATCGTAATTCTTATGGATGTTAGCGCGGCCGAATTCAAGCCAGCGGCACCGATTGCCCTGCTTGAACGTACGCGTGTTCGTAGAGCATCAAACCAACCAATGCCAAAGGCACGCCAATAATTCCGATTGATAGAAACCCAAAAAGCATGGCCAGTGGCAGCGCGCCGCCCACGATCGACAAAAAAACGCCGGACCAAAACGCGGTCTTATAGCGCGCTCGCATCATTTCCCAGATGGCCACGCGCGCGTGCGCAGTCGCATGCGTCAACGACACCTCGCCGAGAATCATTAACAGATGAAACAGACTGGCGATTGCCAGAGTGAAAACCGTTGCGACGAAAGCCGGTGGGAAAAAATCAACTGGTTCTGCTGAACTAAGCTGTCCAATCAAAGCAAGCGGTAGTAACACCGCGGATCCGAGGATGGCTGCCTGAACAAATAAATGAGCCGGCAGCAGAGGATTCTGCCAAAGGTCGCGAGCCTTTGCTTGCGCGAAAAGATACGCAGTGTAGATGGCCGTCAGAATCGACAAAGGAATCCCCCCAAGCATCAGCCAGCTTTGCATTGAGGTTGAGCCGGCGATGCTTCCGACAAAGTGCAAGGCAAGCACGGCCGAATATCCAGCGATGATGAACGCGCCTTTCACCAGCCAGCTTCGCCATTGCGGTCGCGTAAAAATCATGTAAAAGCGTGCCGGGTGTTCGAGATCCCAAATCAACAATAGTCCCGTGAGTCCCAGAAATGCTCCCGAGATGATCGGCGTCCCCCACAGCCACAGAGCACTCTGCGAACCCATGAAACCAAATAGCACCAGCAGCGCCGCGACCAAATAAACTCCGCTCGCGATTCCTTTGGTCCAGGTGTACAAACTCACTCGCCAATCCCACGGAATCGAATGCGCCACGTCGTAAGTCAACAGCGCGGCAGCCGATGAGTTGTTGTAGGTTGGATTGCCTGAGACGACGTGCTCGTGCGATTCGCGTTGCTCGCTCCACATGAACAGGCCCGCCTCCGGACGCCGCGCCGCCAAAGGATCGAGCGTCGCCTGGTGCGCGCCTTTATAAAAAAGTTTCGGCAGTGTTTCCTTCTCAGGCCGGCGCACGTTCACCGCTTCACGATTCACGATCTGAGCAACATATGAACTTTGATCGTTCAGGTCGCCGATCAGAATTGCTTGTGTGGGACAGACGACGACGCAGGCCGGCTCCAATCCAACGTCGATGCGATGCGCGCAGAAGTTACATTTCTCAGCCGAGTGATCTTCGGGGTTGATGAAGATCGCATCGTACGGACAAGCCGCCATGCAGGCTTTGCAGCCAATGCAGATCGATTTATCGAAATCGACGATGCCGTCAGCGCGCTTGAACATCGCCGCCGTCGGACACGCGGTGACACACGGCGCATGCGCACATTGATTGCAACGCGTGACCTGATGCGCCCGGCGAGTTTGCGGAAACACCCCGACATCGACGTGCTTGACGTACGTTCGCGTCACGCCAATCGGGACCACGTTTTCAGACTTGCACGCGGTCGTGCACGCGTGACAACCGATACAGCGGGCGTGGTCGATTACCTTGGCCCACTGCACTTGATCAGTGCCGTTACTTTGTTGCTCAATCATGCGACGGAATGCCGCGCAATATAACACGAAGGTTGAAAGAATCGTTCAACTAATATCCGGGCTACTGCCTCGAAAGCAACTTGTGCGATAGTACTTCGCTTTGAAAGACCGACTCCTCCAATATCTTTCCTGTCCCTCGTGCGGTGGTGCGATTCATCTCGCATCTGCCGCGGCGCGCGAATCCGCCGAGATCATCGAAGGCGAGCTCGCGTGCAGTTCGTGCCGTCGAAATTGGCCCATCACACGGGGCGTGCCGCGATTTGCTTCGCTTGAAAGCGTCGAAGATGACAAGGCGGCAACGGCCGCGAATTTTGGCTGGCAGTGGCAGCACTTCACCCAATTCGATGATAAGTACGAACAGCAATTCCTGGGTTGGATCGCGCCTGTCAAACCAGAATTCTTTAAAGACAAAGTTGTGCTCGAAGGTGGGTGCGGCAAGGGCCGGCACACACAGCTCGCCGCGAAATGGGGCGCGCGCGATGTGATCGGAATCGATCTAAGTGCAGCCGTGGAAACTGCTTTCGCAGCAACGCGCGATCTGCCGAACGCGCACATCGTGCAGGCTGATATTTACAATCTGCCATTCGGACGCGTGTTCGACTATGCGTTTTCAGTTGGCGTGCTGCATCACTTGCCTGATCCCCGCGCCGGATTCAAATCGCTTTCCTCAAAAGTGAAATCGGGCGGGCACCTTTCGGCTTGGGTTTACGGAGCAGAGAACAACGAGTGGATCACGCGCTTCGTAAATCCGGTGCGGGAAGGATTGACCTCGCGTTTGAATCCGCGGCTGCTGCTGCAGCTCTCAAAGATACCAACAGCCCTGTTGTTCGTCGCAACGAAAACCGTCTATGGCCCACTCAACCGATCGGCAAAAGGCGCGTCGTTGGCGCGCCATCTGTTCTACAACGATTACATGAAAGCGATTGCGGGTTTTGGTTGGCGCGAGCAACACTGCATCGTCTTTGATCACCTGGTAGCGCCGACGGCGTTCTATATCTCGCGCGAAGATTTCGCTGATTGGTGGCGGGACATCGGCGTGCACGACGCAGAGATCACCTGGCATAACAGCAACAGTTGGCGCGGGTTTGGGCGAGTGAAAGACTAGCTACAAAAAGGCACAAAGTAGCAACTGGAATCCGCCGAAGACTGCGACAACGTCCGAGCGCCGACTTCATCAAACTAATCTTCCGTTTTGAGCTTTTTGTGCCTTTTCGTGGCTAATTTTGTTTCTTCGCTTCCTGCCAAAGCTCTTCCAATGTCTCGATCGTCGTGTTTTCGAACTTAAGATTTTGCTCACGTAATCTCTTCTCAATGTGATTGAATCGGCGACGGAATTTGCGATTGCTTAGTTTCAAAGCGGCCTCGGGCTCGACATTCAAACGTCGCGCGATGTTCGTGATCACGAAGAGCAGATCGCCGATCTCTTCGCGGATGTGAGTGTGATCGGCTTCGTCGTTCGTGCCGGCATGGATGCTGATGGCTTCGCGCAATTCGTCCAACTCTTCATGCAGTTTCCCGAAGATCTCTTCTACGTCTTTCCAGTCAAAACCTACGCGCGCGACTTTGGTTGAAATCTGATGCGCTTCCATCAACGCCGGCGCTTTCGTCGAAACGCCGTCGAGGATCGAAACGTCTCCAGTACTCGCTTTTGATTTTCCAGCCGCGCGTTTTTCCGCTGCTTTGATGGCTTCCCAGTTCTTCAAAACCTCGGCAGAGTCGCCCGCGTGCACGTCGCCGAAGACATGCGGATGACGGCGCACCATCTTTTCGTGCACCTGTTCAATGACGTCGTCGATCGTGAATTCGCCGCGCTCTTTGGCAACGCGCGCAAAGAAAGTAATTTGAAAGAGTAGGTCGCCAAGTTCTTCACGCAGATCGTCCGGACGTCCAAGCCGTGCTTCTTCCAACGCCTCGAATGCTTCGTAAGCCTCTTCGAGGAGCATGGGCGCCAGCGTCGCGTAAGTTTGTTCGCGATCCCATGGGCAACCGTCCGGCGAACGCAGCCGGTCCATCAGTTCGAGAAGATCTTCAAAAGTTTTCGGCATGTGATTTAGTTTCCGGTTTCGAGTTTGAAGTTTCAAGTTGAGAGAGTGTCAGAACCGGGAACGATCGCGGCCGGATCAATTGACACAGGGGCACATAGCTGGATCCGCTCGCTATTGCTTGCGGTTCTGACAGGTGGGCTTTTGCGATCAAATGAAATGCGATGCTAACATCAGCATCGCAACAAAATTCAATTTACTGGGTGGGCTGTCGGATTCAATTCCGTTAGCGCGCCATTGTTTAGAGAGTCATGAACGAAGAACAGCCCACATTCAAAGTAGTCGACCGCCGGCTATTCAACCCGGACGGCACGCCGCGCGACTTGTCGCCGGAAGAAAAGGAAGAAGCTGAACGGGCCGCGAGAGCGGCTGAGGTTGCGAGTGCCGCCGCGGAAGTTTCGGCCGCGGAACCCGCACCGTCGTCAGCGCCGCCGAGGCAAGAACCTCAGCGACCGCAAACTTCAGCGCGACCGGCGCGCCAACCCTCGCGCGGCGGCGATCCGCTCGATGACCCGGCAAGTTTTCTCAGTCTGATCATGTCCTTGGCTTCGAACGCGGCGGCGAGTCTGGGAATGATGCCGCATCCGGCAACCGGCGAAACCGGAGTCGATCTGCAAACGGCAAAACATTGGATCGACGTGCTGGGAATGCTCGAGGCGAAGACGCAGGGCAATCTGGATCCGCAGGAAGCGCAGATGCTCGAAAACCTTTTAGCCGATCTGCGAATGCAGTATGTTTCGTTCACGCAATCGCCGACGCCGCCACCTTCAACGTTCAGCGCGAGTGAAATCACGGGCGGAAAATAGCGGTTAGCTATCAGCGGTCAGCCGTCAGCAAGTAGGCTGATAGCTGATAGCTGAAAGCTGAAAGCTATGAAACTGACTTTCTTAGGCACCGGTACCTCGACGGGCGTTCCTTCCATTGCGTGCGATTGTGAAACCTGCACGTCTGACGATCCGCGCGACAAGCGACTCCGCGTCTCGGTTCTGATCGAGCACGCCGGCCAAACCATCATCGTCGACACCTCGAGCGATTTTCGCCAGCAGGCTTTGAAGATTGGCCTGCGACACCTCGACGCCGTCCTCATTACCCACTGTCACGCCGATCATATCTTTGGTCTCGACGACATTCGCCCGTTGAATTTTCGCCATGGCGCGCTCGGACTTTACGCCAACGAGCGGGCCTGGAAAGACATCCGCCGCATCTTTCAATATGTCTTTGAGCCTTCGCATTTCGGCGGCGGCTTGCCCCAGATCGTTCCGCACACGGTCGTAAATGGCGCGCCCTTTTGCATCGGACGCGATTTGGAAATTACTCCGCTGGAAGTAATTCACGGGCGGCTTCCGGTGATCGCCTATCGCTTCAACGACTTTGCTTACGCGACCGATCTAAGCGAGATTCCGCCGGCCACAATCGCAGGTCTGCGCGATCTGAAAGTGCTGGTGCTTGACTGTCTTCGCATTCGTCCGCACGAAACTCATCTGTGGTTGGAAAAAGCGCTGCAGTACGTTGAGGAATTGAAACCCGAACGAACCTACCTCACTCACATCACGCACGAAGTCAAACATGCGCGCGACTCGGCGCTGCTGCCGGACAAGGTTGAGTGGGCGTACGACGGATTAATAGTCAACGATGAACTCTGAACGATGAATGATGAATGAAGAAGTCGAAACAATGAATGATATTGAGCGTCGCGATCTGCGTAAGCGAACGAAACTATTCGCCTTACGGATCGTTAAGCTCTACGCGTCGTTGCCAAGATCGACAGAAGCGCAAGTGATAGGTAAGCAAGTTGTTCGAAGCGGAACCTCAGTCGGTGCTCATTATCGCGAAGCTAAGAGAGCCAGATCGACCGCAGAATTCATTAGTAAGATCGAAGTTGCCTTACAGGAACTCGACGAGACAATCTACTGGTTAGAACTTCTAACGGAAAGCGGGATTGTTCCCGAAGCTAGATTGACAAGTCTCAAGGGCGAAGCAGAAGAGCTAATAAAAATGCTCGTGAGCTCTGCGAAGACGGCCAAAAGCGCAAGTAAACGGCTTTCATCGATCCTCGTTCATAGTTCATCGTTGCCTTATGCGCCTTTTTCACGGAACTGACAACGCCGACATCGCGCGCCCGGCCGTGATTACTCTCGGCGTGTTTGATGGGCTGCATCTCGGGCATCAGCTCATCATGAAAACAGTCGTCGAACGCGCTCGCATGATCGACGCCGTGCCGACGGTGATCACGTTTGAGCCGCATCCTCGGGCCGTGCTGCATCCCCAGTCGGCGCCGCCGCTGCTGCAAACCTTCGATCAAAAGATCGAAGCCCTGAGCGTGCTCGGCATCGAGCAAACAATCATCATTCATTTCGATCAGGCATTCTCGCAAATTCGCGCCGAAGATTTTCTGCGCGACACCGTCGTCAATCGTTTGCACGCGAAGGAAGTCTATCTGGGACGCGGTTTCTTTTTCGGGCACAACCGTGAAGGCAACATTGATTTGCTGCGCAAAGTTAGCGAGCGCCTGGGATTTCTTGCCGACGAAGTTCCCGAGGTGCGTCTGCGCGGCAAGCGGATTGGTTCGACTCGAATTCGCGAAATGCTTTCGCAAGGCCGGGTGAATCTCGCGCGCCGCATGTTGGGCCGGCCGTACGGCGTCGAAGGGCCAGTGGTGCGTGGCGCATCAAGAGGGCAGGGGATTGGATTCCCAACCGCTAACATTCAACCTCGTAATCGTGTGATTCCGCGCGGCGGAGTCTACGTCACGGCAACTTTGATCGACGGACAATGGCGGCGCAGCGTGACGAACATCGGCGTCAGACCGACGTTTGATGACGGCACGGAAGCATCGATAGAAATCCACGTGATGAACTGGTCAGGAGATCTTTACGGCGACGTCGTGCGCGTGCGATTTCTGCACCGGTTAAGAGACGAGAAGAAGTTCAGCTCAATTGATGAACTAAAGTCGCAGATCGAACGCGATGTCTCACGGGCTGCAAACTTCTTCGAACGCGCCGGCGTTAAGCGATCACAGCCGATTGTCTAAAAGAACTAACCGCGGATGAACGCAGATCTCCACGGACACCTCAAAAAGATGGTTTGATTTAATATTTCTATTCAGAAATCCGCGTCTATCCGCCGCTGATTTAGATCCCATGAATTCGCAGACGAAACTCGTCGTTGAATGAGACGATTTCCGCCAGTTTGTTTGAATAAGACTTTGCTTCGCGCAGCAGCATCGGCAGTCCGCCGGCGGTCAGCTTCAAATCATAAGCAGGATTCGAAAAGATCGCTGCTGTTTGCGGATTCAACCGTTCCTGCATGCCAAAGCGAATTGCTTTCAAGGCTGCCGGCGCAAAGCCGGGGCTGCGACGCGGATTCACGACTTCAATCGTGTGATCGAAAATGTGCAGCCGAGTTGGGACATCGCGCACGACCAAATCACGATGGATTAGCGCGTTCGCGATCGCTTCAGAAACAACCGCCCTATGATAATTCGCGCGCGGGACCACCGGGAGTTCGCTCGCCTCACTAGGGGATCGGTTTGGCCGCGCTTCCGAAACATCGCAGTAGCGCTTCACAAAACGCAACGCTGATTCGTAAATCGTCGCAAGATTGCCGCGCAATTCGATCCGTTCCACAATCGGCGACTGGCTCGTGTCACCGCTGAAGCGTGTGGCGATCACGGCCACGCGGGGTAGAAGACTCGCGACGCTTTCGTCTCGTCCAAACAGCAGAAGGCCCGCGACGGTCGGCACAACTTCATCGCGCACCCGTGTCGCCAGCAGCAAATATCGCTCGAGGATTTCGCCGGTCGGATAATCCTTCAAAGTTGATTCATCAAAGGCGCCGCCCTGAAACCCGCGCATGAAACTCCACAGATGGGCTTCATCAATGTCGCGAATAGTTGCCGGCGGCAAGGGGAGAGTTTCATAGCTGAGAGGCCGTGCATCGTCGAGCAACGTCGACAATTCTTCGGGTGAAGCTTCGCGCTTGTCGGCGCCGACGCGAATGAAAAAACGGCCGTCACGCGTGCGATAAGGTCGCCGTTTACCATTGATTTCGATCGCGACAATGCGCCGTCCATTGTCGAACGCGAGACGATCGATGAAGGGAATTATCGGCGGCGAAACTTCTTCGCGGCAGATGCGCACGAGCTCGTCCTGAACTTCTTCGGGGTGATCGATGCCTTCGACGCGCAGTTGGTCGTTCACGCCGAACACGATCACTCCACCGCCGGTGTTCGCGAGCGCAGCGATGCCCTGCGCAATGCGTTCTGAATTCGACAACTTAACTTTTAGCTCGAGATAAGTGTCTTCACCGCCGCGCACGAGTCGCATCAACTCGGTGCGCGTCGTCAACGGCGCGGCAGTTTGATAGAGGTATTCCTGGAAAGAGCGGTCGGTGACCGGTTCGTTGCGTTGGGAACTGCGAAATCGTTTGCGAGCCATTTGTGTACGGCGGGGCTCAAGTAACCCGCCCGGATGCGCTCAATCGCATCACTGGATTTTCAAGTTAGCACTTCACGGGAATGCGTTGTCAGTGTAGCATAGCGCGCGGTTGGGAGGGCCTGTGCTTCCAGCAGCAGATCAGTCTCATGTTCTCGCATCGCAATCACGCAACTAAAGCTTACGTTGCGCTCGGATCGAATCTGGGCGATCGCGCGGGCAATCTGTTGCTCGCAGTCCGCGGGATGATGGAAGCTGCAATTTGCGTAATACGTGTTTCTTCGATTTACGAGACTGAACCAATCAGCGAAGTCGAACAGCCACCGTACCTCAACATGGTTGCAGAGATTGGAAATCCTCTGCCCGCGCCGGAGCAAGTAATGGCAAGGCTGCTGCGGATTGAATACTTGCTCGGCCGCATTCGCGACGTGAAGGATGGTCCGCGCACGATCGACTTAGATTTATTGATGTATGGCGACATTGAAAGCAGGACCGAGTTTCTGATGCTGCCGCATCCGCGTTTGCATGAGCGGCGATTTGTGCTCGAGCCGCTGGTCGAAATCGCACCGCACCTGATGCATCCCACGCTGAAATGCACCTGCGAAGAGTTGTTAGGTAAGGTTGAAGACAAATCGGCGGTGAATCGCTGGGTGCCGTGAGGGGTGTTCAGGTCTTGAAAAGAATCGATCAACGAGCCATCGAAGATGGCGGCAGAGTGTAGCCCCGGGCGTAAGCCCGGGGTTAATGCGTTTTTGAGAATCAGAAGCCCGCGAAGCGGCGACAGACGACGCGAAGTTCAAAGGCTTATCTGTCGCCCGCCCCGCGGGCTTCGGATTGTTTACGGATCATGACCCCGGGTTACGCTCGCTTCGCTCGCTCACCCGGGGCTAAACTCTGTCGCCGCTCCGCGGCTGGTTGAGCAAATCCTCCAAGAGCAAAGTGGCCCAGCCCGATCCGGTCGCTATCGCTCCCGGTACTGACACAACGCTCCTAACTCAACTTCGCCGTTTCCAAAAACAGCGGCGGCCGTCGTATCTTGGTCGCTTGTTCGAATGCGTAAGCGAACTTGATAAGAGTCGGCTCACTCCACGCGTGGCCAAAAAATGAAAGTCCCACCGGCAATCCAAACAGGTAACCCGCAGGCACAGTGATATGCGGATAGCCCGCCACCGCCGACGCTGTCGAATAACCGCCACTGAAGTGATCGCCGTTCACCCAATCAGTCGGCCAGGGCGGACCACCGGTCGGCGCGATCAAAGCGTCGAGTTTGTTCTTGTCCATCACAAAATCGATGCCCTCTTTGCGCGAAAGCCGGTGGTTTTTTGCGAGCGCGTCGCGATAAGCCTTTTCCGTCAGCGGCCCCTTCGCTTGCGCCTTCGTCATGATGTCCTGACCGAACCAGGGCATCTCTCGATCGCGATATTGTTCGTTGAAGTCGATGATCTCTTTCAATGACTTCACCGGTGCGCGCGGCCCGAGCGAAGCGAGATAGGAATTCAAATCAGCCTTGAATTCATAAAGCAGAACTTCCAATTCCGAATCGTCAAACTTGCCTTGCGTGGGAACGTCTGCCGGATCGATCACGGTCGCGCCGTGCCGCTTGACGATGTCGATACAGTCGTTCATCAGTTTGTCGACGGCGTCGTTGAATCCGAAAGCCTTTCGATGCACGCCGATGCGCGCGCCTTTCAATCCATCAGCGTCGAGTGCTCTGGTGTAGTCACTGAGAGACTTTCCGCCGCTCGCTTTCGTCGCATCGTCGCGCGGATCTATTCCGGTAAGCACGCTGAGCAGGATTGCAGCGTCAGTCACCGTGCGACACATCGGGCCGGCGGTATCCTGGCTATGCGAGATCGGAACGATGCCGGCCCGGCTAATCAAACCAAGCGTCGGCTTGATTCCGACCAACGAGTTCGCGTTCGAAGGACAAACTACCGAGCCGTCGGTTTCGGTGCCAATACCGATCGTCGCGAGATTCGCGGCGATCGCCGCGCCGGTGCCGGAACTCGAGCCGCAGGGATTCCGATCCAGCACGTACGGATTTTTCGTTTGGCCGCCGCGGCCGCTCCAACCGCTGGTCGAATGGCTTGAACGAAAATTGGCCCACTCACTCAGGTTCGTCTTGCCGATGATCACCGCGCCCGCTTCGCGCAGACGCTTGGTAACAAACGAATCTTGCGGCGGAATCGATCCGCCAAGCGCCAGCGAGCCGGCGGTCGTTGTCATGCGATCGTGGGTGTCGATGTTATCTTTGATGATCACTGGAATTCCGTGCAGACGTCCGCGCGTGCGCCCAGCCTTGCGCTCTTTATCGAGCTCGGACGCAATGTGTAACGCATCCGGATTCAATTCAATGACGGAGTTGATTGTCGGCCCTTCCTTATCAATCGAAAGAATGCGGTTTAGGTATTTCGCGGTAAGCGAATCCGCGGTGTATTTTCCACTGCTCATTCCGCGCTGCAACTCATCGACGGTCGCTTCGTCCAGTTCAAATGCCGGCGGCGGTGCCGCTATCTCAACGGAAGCGCGCGATTCTTTCTCGGCGAGATTGCGCACAGAAGCAAGCGCAATGCTCGCGATGGTCGCATTGCGAACAAAGGTTCGACGATTCATGTTCGTTCCTTGATGAAGAATCTAGTAGAACGACGCCACTTCTAATTTGTGGCTGCGAAAAAGTCAAACGGGAAGTCAGTACCATCTGCGTGGGCAGATGGGAGAAAGACTCGATTTTAAGATAATTTTTGTCCCACCCGCTGACGCAGGTGGTACTGACTTCAGATGAGAAGTTCGTCCGGCTCTTCAATCACCGGAATTAAAATCGAGGCAGGTACGGGCCTGGTGAATTTGAAGTTTAAGCTGACGGGGGTGCCGTTGCGCACGCTCTCGGCGAGTCGTTTCGCATCAGGCAAAACATTGATCGCGCGCAACGCCTGCGGATCGCTTTCAAGCAGCACGCGTTGACCGGCATCAGCGCCGAACGCGGCCGTCACAGTCTCCTCGCGCAGTCGCAGCCTAACGAAATCGAGATCGCTTTCGACTTGCGGGGGTTGCAGCTTCTGCGCCTGTTCCTTTCGAACATAAGCGCGGAAGGCATCCAGCACGCGATCGTTGATCGGGTAATCGGTTGCTTTGGGCGCGTGTGCGTAATCAACCTTGTCGACGCGATAATTTTCGAGACCGGCGATCTTTCCCGCTGCCAGTTGTCGCGTAAACTGAAACGCTGCTTCAGTGATTCGACCGCGCACGGGTGTGACCGTCAGCGCGCGAGCTTCGATGTCCGGAGTAATTCCGCCCCCACCGTAGAACACCCGGCCCGCCGCAGTGCGAAATGCGGGAGCGGTTGAGCCGCGCGATTGCGGACCTGATTCATTCGGAGAAGGCTGGCCAGGTAGCGTCGGCGCCAGATTTTCGTCTTCGTCGTGTCGAACGTAGTAATCGTAGAGCGACCCGCTCGAGTAATCGCGCTGTAACGATCGGCCATAGGGCGTGTAGTAACGCGCCGTCGTCAGCGTCAAGCCGAAACCAAACGGCAATTGAAACACGTGTTGCACGAGGCCTTTACCAAAGCTCGTCTCACCGACGATTAATCCGCGTCCATGATCCTGAATGGCGCCGGCCACAATCTCTGACGCCGAGGCGGTGTTGCGATTAATCAGGACAACCAGCGGCATGTCTTCAGGATCGCTGCCGTTCGATTTGTACACGGCAGGTTCGCGATATTCGCTGCGACCCTTGACGGAAACGATCGGCTTATCGCGCGGCAGAAATTCGCTGGCAACGTCGATCGCCTGATCAAGCAAACCGCCGGGGTTGTTCCGCAAGTCCAGGACCAGTTGTCGCGCGCCGTCTTTTTTCAGCTCCGTGATCGCTTCGCGCAATTCGTCGTCGGTCGTGTGTTGAAATCCGCCGACCAGACCGATATATCCCGTGCCGGGAGTGATCATGAAGGCGTTGCGAATCGAAGGAAGCGGAACCGCGTCGCGAATGATCTTAAAGTTAAGCGCGACTTCTTCGCCGGCCCGCTCGACCTTGATGTTCACCGGACGCAAACGATCGCCGCGCACGTTCCTGGAAACTTCTTCGCTGGACCATTCCCGCGCATCTTTGCCGTCGACCTCGATGATGCGATCTCCGGCTCGGAGACCGGAGCGCGCAGCGGGTGTGTTTTCTACTACCGACTGAACGTAGACGCCGTCGTCGTGACGAAGAATCTGAACGCCGATGCCGTAGAAGCTCGACGACTGATCCTCTTTCAGCTTTTTGAACTCAGCCGCGGGAAAGTAAACCGAATGCGGATCGAGCGTAAACAGCATTCCCTGAATCGCTGCCTGCGTGGCTTTTTCGTAGTCGATCTCGCCCGCGTATTTGTCTTCGACCGTGGAAATGGCTTCGCGGTAATCAGCTTCGATCCTATCAGCTTCGTACTTCTCGGTTGCGGCCGTATTTGAATTCGAGGTCGCCACATATCGCCGCGACGCGCGCGAACGAACGCCGCCGGTGACGCTGGCAGCGACAATTACGAGCGCGGCGACGATGGTGAAATTTCTATTCATGGCCCGAAGCTGTTTAGACGTGGCTTGGTTGAGATATTAGCACAGCGGCGTTGCCGTTATAAGCGCTGCCGCTTGTGCGGCATACGCGATTCATTGAGAATGTGTAGCTGATGCAGCCGACCTTGTCCATCGTTGTCCCCGCGTTCAATGAGGCGGCGCGCATTGGCCCATCGCTGCGAAAAATCATCGATTACATAGGTCAACAGCACGAAATGATTGAGCTGATCGTTGTCGATGACGGCTCGACGGATAACACGTTGGAAGTTGCCGAAGAGACTGCGAGCGATTCAGGAGCGAGGACAACGCGCGTCGTTCGCTACGAACCAAATCGCGGAAAAGGATATGCGGTGCGCCGCGGGTTGTTGGAAGCTCAGGCAAATATCGCATTGTTTTCAGATGCGGATCTTTCCACGCCGATTACGGAAACTCCGAAGTTGGTTGAGGCGATTCGTAATGGCGAGTGCGATCTCGCGTTTGGATCGCGAGCTTTGGATCGCGGCCTAATCGGGGTGCACCAGCCTTGGCGACGCGAGCAGGGCGGCCGCGTTTTCAACTTGATTGTGCGTCTGGCGACGGGGCTGCCGTTTTGGGACACGCAATGCGGATTCAAAGCTTTCCGCATGAACGTCTGCCGGCCTTTGATCGAAGCGGCGCAAATCGATCGATTTGGTTTTGACGTTGAATTGATTTATCTCGCGCACCTCGCTGAGTTGCGACTCTGCGAAATTCCGGTGCGCTGGGATCACAGCGAAGGCGGGCCATTGGACTCGTCAAGCAATTACTCGCGCGACAGTCTGCGCATGATTAATGAAGTTCGTTCCATTCGCAGCGCCGCGGCTGCGGGAGAGTACAGCGAGGCAATTAGCGCGGCGCGGACGGCAGCCATGGTTGAAGCGAAGCGCGGTCTGTCCGCTCGTTCGCATGGATGAAGTTTCTTACCACAGAGGACACAGAGGAAAGCAAAGAGCGAAGAGCGAAGAGCAAAGAGCAAAGAGCAAAGAGCAAAGGGCAAAGAGCAAACCCCACGCTGTTTATTTGTCTTCTCTGGGTCCTCTATGGTTAATTCTCGTTAAAGATGACTGCACGACTCAACGTCAACATCGATCACGTCGCCACAGTGCGTCAGGCGCGGCGCGCGCCCGAACCTAGCGTCGTTGCCGCGGCCATGGCTTGCGAACAAGCCGGCGCTGACGGAATCACGATTCACCTGCGCGGCGATCGACGACACATTCAAGACACGGATCTTTTCCTCTTGCGACAGGCGGTCGCGACTTACTTGAATGTCGAGATGGCCGCGACCGAAGAGATGATGAAGGTCGCGATCGACGTGAAGCCCGACGCCGTTTCGCTGGTGCCGGAAAACTCCGGCGAGATCACGACCGAAGGCGGATTGAACGTGCGAGCCAATATTGCAATTGTGCGCGCCGCGGTGAATCGCCTGCGCGACTCAGGCATCATGGCGAGTCTCTTCATCGATCCTGATCCGCTGCAGATCGAAGCGGCTCGCGAAGTGAACGCACAACAAGTTGAGCTATGCACGGCCGCTTATGCCAAAGCGACGCTTGGCGCGCGCGGCATTCACGGAGAAAGCGCGGCGTTGGCAAATCACGAGTTGCGGCGATTGCGGGAAGGCGCCACGCTGGCTGCCCAATATGGTTTGCACGTGGCGGCCGGTCATGGATTGACGACGCGAAACGTTACTGCGGTCGCGCGCATCAGCGAAGTATCCGAATTCAATATCGGCCATCACATAGTTTCACGGGCAGTGTTTGTCGGATTGGATCGAGCTGTGCGCGAGATGCGTGAAGCGATTGCGGCGGCAGGGCAATAGGCCCGATCGTGAGGGAGGATTGAAATCGGCTTGCGCTTAGTGCGCCTTGGTCCCGGAAGCGAGTTGCAGGCGCACCAAAGATTTCTCTAATTTCACCCGCGCCTTCTCAAAATCTTCTTCCGTTCCGCTCCACGAACCTAATTGCTTTTCGGTGTGTTCGCGCGCGAGGCGAGCGCGGGCCGCGTCAATTTCTTCAGGACGTTCTGCGATCTCGGCGAGGACTGATACGCGATCGTTGTTAACCTCGATGAAGCCGCCAGAGACGTGCAGTTGAAGGGTCGTTCCATCGTGATTGTAAGCGAGCACGCCGGTTTGCAGTTCAGAGATTAACGCGGCGTGACCGGGAAGGATCTGCATTTCCCCGTTGCGCCCGGGCACGGTGACAGAGTTCACTGATTCCGAAAGCACGCGGCGCTCAGGTGTGACGACTTCGAGTTGGAGCATAAGATTAAGATTGATTCATTGAATCAATGAAAAAATGAACCGATGAACCAATTACGTTATTCCTGGTACTTCTTGCCCGCCTCGACCGCTTCTTCGATCGTGCCGACCATGTAGAACGCCTGCTCTGGAAGATCATCGTGCTTGCCTTCGATGATTTCTTTGAAGCCTTTGATCGTGTCTTCGAGTTTGCAGTACTTGCCTTCGCGGCCGGTGAACTGCGACGCCACATGGAACGGCTGCGAGAAAAACTTCTGAATCTTGCGCGCGCGCGAAACCACCAGCTTATCTTCGTCCGACAATTCGTCCAGACCGAGGATAGCGATGATGTCCTGAAGATCTTTGTAGCGCTGCAGGATCTGCTTAACGTTCTGCGTGGTGTTGTAGTGATCCTCGCCGACGATGCGCGGATCGAGAATGCGCGACGAAGACGCCAGCGGATCGACCGCCGGATAAATTCCGAGTTCGACGATCTGGCGCGACAGCGCCGTGACCGCATCAAGATGCGCGAACGTGGTGGCCGGCGCCGGATCGGTGTAGTCGTCCGCCGGCACGTAAACCGCCTGAATCGAAGTGATCGATCCGGTCTTTGTCGAAGTGATGCGCTCCTGCATCTCGCCCATCTCGGTGGCGAGGTTCGGCTGATAACCTACTGCCGAAGGCATGCGACCGAGCAGCGCGGATACTTCTGAACCGGCTTGGGTAAATCTGAAAATATTATCGATGAAGAGCAGCACGTCCAGTCCTTGATCGCGGAAATATTCAGCGACCGTTAGTCCTGAAAGCGCGACGCGCAGACGCGCTCCCGGCGGTTCAGTCATCTGGCCGTAGATCAGCGCAACTTTGGATTTTTCGATCGCCGTCATATCGACCTTCGTCATGTCGAAGGCGCCGGTCTCTTCCATGTTGTGATAGAAGGATTCGCCAAAATCGATGACCTTTGACTCGACCATTTCGCGCAACAGGTCATTGCCTTCGCGCGTGCGCTCACCGACGCCGGCGAACACCGAAAAGCCCGAGCGCGCTTTCGCGATGTTATTAATCAACTCCATCACGATGACGGTTTTGCCGACACCCGCGCCGCCGAACAAACCGATCTTGCCGCCGCGCAGAAACGGTTGAATCAAGTCGATGACTTTAATTCCCGTCTCGAACATCTGGAGTTCAGTCGATTGTTCGTCAAACGAAGGCGCGTGACGATGGATCGGATAGCGCTGCTGATGGGGAATCTGTCCGAGGTTGTCGACCGGATCACCGATTACGTTCATGACGCGTCCCAGCGTGCCTTCGCCGACGGGAACGCTGATGGGACCACCGGTGTCGGTGGCTTTCATGCCGCGCACCATGCCGTCGGTCGGCAACATCGAAACCGCGCGTACGCGACCTTCGCCGAGGTGCTGCTGGACTTCGGCAATGACGTTGATCGGATCGGGAACATCGAATCCGTCAGAGGTGATTCGCAGCGCCTGGTAAATCGGCGGCAGATAACTCTCTCCAAATTCAACGTCGACCACGGGGCCGATGATCTGCACGACTTTTCCGACGTGTCCGTTGCCGGTTCCGTTAGACGTAGCCATATCTATTTTCGTCAACTCCTCGTGATTATGCCGAATCCCGATATATCGGGAGAAAGTTTCGGAAGGATTTTTAAGACGGAGAAGATAACATAAGCGCTTTCTGCTAGGCAAAAGCAGAGATGGCCTGGCAGTGTTCTCAACTTGAGAGTTTGAGGTCATCTATGAAGCGCTGATCGAAGTCAAGGGTATTCTAGTGCAGAGTTCACCCATGACGCCGAAGCGCCTGTAGTTGTTCCAGTTGTTTGCTCTTTGACATGAGACTGATGGTTTTAGTTAACCGCCGTTCGCGGTCCTCAAGTGATCAAGGCTGACGAG
>QHXI01000016.1 GCA_003222895.1 Acidobacteriota bacterium
AATCACGCAGCCCGTATTTGATATTCAACAGCTCCGCGATTTCCTGAAACGGATCGAACACTGCCGCATCCCGATTGTCGCCGGCATCTGGCCGCTGGTTTCGTTTCGCAACGCAGAGTTTCTTCACAACGAAGTTCCCGGAGTGCACGTGACCCAAGAAATCATGGAGCGGATGCGCGATGCTTCGGCAATCAGCAAAGAAGCCGGTCGCGATGAAGGATTGAAGATCGCACGCGAGTCTCTGCTCGAAGTTCGAGATCTGATTCAAGGAGTGCAAGTCTCTGCTCCGTTTGGAAACGTGAAGTACGCGCTGGAAGTCTTCAGCGTGCTGCCGGAGTTCAGTTCGCAACAAGAGGCTGCCGCTCCGGCCGTATGAATTGCCCACAGATTACGCAGATTTCACAGATTCAGAAAAATCAAACAAATTAAGATGCTCATGTAATGCGGCGCGGCTCGTTCTTGTGACTCAGAGTTCTGCGAAATCTGCGTAATCTGTGGACAACTCTCATGCTACACTCACTCACGCAGTGGCACAGACGTTAGCGAAGCGAATTCCCGGTCATCAACGAGTTCGCAAGATCAAGACTCGCGCACGTTACGAGCACCGACGACTAAAGCGAATCTCACGCACCGCAACCTTCAGCGGTCTTTTCCTTTCTTTTCTTAAAATTGGTTTCACCGGATTCGGCGGTGGTCTGGCCGTACTCACCCAAATCCGTCATCTGGTCATTCATGAACGGCGCTGGCTGACTGAACATGACTTCGTCGAGGCGCTCGCGCTGGGCCAGAGCCTTCCGGGAACCAGCGCGGGCAACGCGGTCACTTATATCGGATTTCGTTTGCGCGGATGGAGAGGCGCTACGGTCGCGTTGGTGGGCTTTATTCTCCCGTCGATGCTGATGATGATTGCGCTCGCGCTCTTGTACGATCGCTTTCGCGCGCTGCCCAACACACAGCAACTCTTTCATGGCTTCAACGCCGCCGTCGTAGCGCTCATCGCGGTGACGGCGTGGCGCATGAGCAAGCACACCTCGAGCAAGACCTGGCAGCGGATCCTAATCGTCCTTTCATTCGCTGCGGTCATTTTTCTGAAGGCCACAGTGCTGGAAGTGATTTTGATCTCCGGCTTAATCGGAATTGGGATCGAATCGTTTACAGAAAGAAAACATCCTCGGCTCGAACGCATTCGTGGCTTCGCTACGCGCCGTCAGCAACGAATTCGCTCGCGCCTCGCCGTGCGCAGACCAACCAAACCGCATCGCTTCTTCGGCGGATATCTTACTGAGGCGATGGCTGAAGAGCGTCTCAGTCAGATGAGCGAAGCGCTCGTGACGCAATCAGAAGATTCAGGGAATGATGATGACGATCAGTTGGAAGAGACGCCAACGCCCGGGAAACTCCTTCAAAGTTTTCTGCTGCCGGCAATTCCGTTGATCGCGAAGCTGGGTCTCGCTCTTTCAGTCTCGTTTATCTTCCTTCGCATTGGCGCGGTGACGTTCGGCGGCGGCTTCGTAATGATTCCGGAAATCGAAAACGAAGTCGTCAATTCTCATCATTGGCTGACGCACCAGGAATTCGCCGACGCGACCGCGCTCGGTCAAATCACGCCTGGCCCGGTTTTGATCATGGCCACCTTCGTGGGGTATCGCGTGGCGGGAATTCTGGGCGCTCTATTCTCAACACTTTGCGTCTTTCTGCCATCGTTCATGATGACGATCGCCGCGGGATCATCGTTTCGACGCTTTCGCACGAACCGGCAGATGCAGGCGTTCCTGCGCGGAGTCGCACCGGCTGTTACGGGTTTGCTCGCAGCGGCGGCATGGAGCGTCGCGCGCTCAGGCATTCACACGATCATCGGTGGGTTAATGGCGATTGTGATTGTCGTTATTCTTTTGCGCTATCGTCCCAACGCTCTGTATGTGCTCATGGGAGCCGGCCTGTTTCGGTTTGTGCTGGCGCTGGTGCTGTGGTGAGTTAGAGATTGCGTTTAGACATCTCTTACCAATCGCCATCTCTCACTAATATTGTGATCAGGAATTTCCGCCGCGAGTAATGCAATCTCATTCTCTAAGAACTGTAAATCTAGTTCACTCCGAAACAGTTTAAGTACCGATGCGGCATCGGAAATGTCACGTTCTCGAGTGGCCAATATTTTCAAGAGGATGAAGTCTTCCGGCGAGACTACGCGAACACTCTGCTCGCGGAGAGGTCCGGCGATTGCGCGCGCGAGGACCTGGCGGCCGTACCGTTCTGAGCGTGGTTCGATCAAGTCAGCAGTATTTAGCGACCCGCCGAGGCCCCGATAGAGTGTAAGCCTACTGACAAACTGACCGCCAAACTGCACCTTTTCAAACGCCAGAATAACGTCCAGGCCGGCCGTGCGTAATGCGTTCTCAGCGTCCGCCGCGCGAACACCAGCGACCGCAAAATCAGCATCTTTGGTCTCGCGTGGTTCACCGTAAACCGCAAGTGCCAGTCCGCCATAGACTGCGGCTTCAAGGTGTGCGCGTTCGAGTGCTTGAATCACGGCGAGCAGAACCGCGATCGGATCGTTCAGGTCGATGGGTGTCATTCTGGGATTGCCTTCGCTGTTTGAGAATCTCTCGACCCAGAGCGGTAAGTTCGAGAGTGGCCTTGCGCAATGCGACGCGCGCACGATCAGCTGTAACTAACCTGCGCGCTAGTTCTTCAGGATCAATCGGCACGATATGAGTATAGCTTACCTGGGATTCTCAGTTCCCAACATACTTCCGCAGCGCGCTTTGCAATTCAGGATATTGAAACTGATAGCCCGCCGCGATAAGTTTCTTCGGCATCACTCGTTGGCTGACGAGCAACATCTCATCCGCCATTTCACCGAAGGTTAGTCGCGCTGCAAATGCTGGAATCGCGAGAGCCGTGGGTCGATTGAGCACATGGCCCAAGGCCTTGGTGAATTCTTCATTCGTTACCGGATGCGGAGAGACAACGTTTACTGGGCCACGAAGTGATTCGTTATGGATTGCCAGCTTGATTGCACTGACCGCATCGTCAATCGCAATCCAACTTACGTATTGCCTTCCCGATCCGACTTTGCCGCCAACGCCCATTTTGAAAGGCGTCAAAAGTTTTGCGAGCATCCCGCCTTCGCGCGACATGATTGGACCAAAGCGGAGATTGACTACCCGAATGCCCACTTTGCTCGCCGGCTCAGTCGCCTTTTCCCATTCGCGACACACACCGGCAAGAAATCCACTGCCGGATTCGCTCTGCTCATCAAGAACTTCGTCATCGCGATCGCCATAAATTCCCGTCGCTGACGCGCAGACGAACACGCGCGGTTTCTGCTCCAGCTTCGCCATCGCTTCGCTCATCAAGTGCGTGCCGTTTACGCGACTGTCGCGAATCTTGCGTTTTTGATCGTCGGTCCAACGTCCCGCGGCGATGTTCTCGCCGGCGAGGTTGACGACCACCTCAAAGCCGTCCAGTTTGGCCGGGTCGATCGAATCCTGATTCGGATGCCATTCGATTTCCCCGGGCTTCGGCTTCGAACGAACCAATCGAACGACCGCGTCTCCATCCTTTTCCAAAACCGGAACCAATGCAGAGCCGACCAAACCGCTGGCTCCGGCAATCGCAATCTTCATTGTCAGCCTCTCCTGCAGTGCCCACTGCGCATTTCTTTGGCAGCTTTTGCGATGTCGAATCGCTTGTTGTGTTTGCTCAATGAATCGTAACTCACCACTGACGAAGATGCACACAGCTATTTCAAGTTTCTGTAATATGCGCCCGCAATTTCAGACGTTGCTCCCATGCATATCCGTCGCATCATGATCTTCGTTCTTGTTGGAGCGCTGCTCGCGTGTCTCGGAGTACTGCGGCACGGCCAGATGCAATCGGCGGGAATGCGGCGCGTCACAAACACAACTGAAGAAGGAATCAATCTGAATCCGTCGATTAGCGGCGATGGCCGCATCGTCGCGTTTGAATCGACTGAGGATGTAGCAGGTGCGGGCGACAGCGATCACTTTCGCGCCATCCGGGCAAACGTCGGTGTCGATCCCGCGACATTTTTCCAAATGGCCGGGACGCGCGCGGTCACACCCGCAATTTCACAAGACGGTTCGCGCATCGCATTTTCCTCGAAAGACGATCCGCTGGGAACAAATTCGGACGGCAACTCAGAGATTTTTCTCTTCGACGGCGCAAAGCTGATTCAAGTCACGAACACGTCGCCCGGAAGTTTGGGCGATAGAGTCACCAACGGAAACTTCCAGCCGTCGATTTCCGACGATGGAAGATTCATCGCGTTTTCCTCGAACCGCGATCTCGCATCGCAAAATGCCGATAACAATTTCGAGGTCTTTGTTTATGACGCCAGCACGAACACGTTCAGCCAGTTAACGAACTCGTCGGGAGTTGTTGGTTTTACTGATGCGAAGATCAGTGGAGATGGCGCGACCGTGGCCTTCATTCGCGACCAGGGAACGACCGCGAGCAGCACGCGCGATCTGGTAAAGCAACCGAGAGTTGGCCCAAGTTCGATCAACGTGCTCGCGGCCGGCGTTCAGTCGCTCGCGATGACCTACGGACGCGCCATCAGCGATGACGGTTTGCGCGTAGTCTATTCGGGCCAAACCCCGACCAACACGACGCAAGTTTTCATGTTTGATGGTCGCGCGGGCGGAGCAAACCGGCAGATTACTTCGCTCGGTGCGCGGGTCACTGAGGTTCCGCTGCATCCGACAATCAGCGGGGACGGCTCGCGCATCGCTTTCGCCGCTCGTCGCAGCGTGCCGGGCGCAACCAGCAATTCCGACGGCGGTGTGGAACTCTATGTTTACGATCTGCCGACGTCCGCGTTCTCAAAGATCACCAATGCGCCATCGAGCGCGACTGCCGACGTTGTGTCGTCATTGAACGACGATGGCTCGATTGTCACATTCAACTTTCCGCGAATTTTCTCGGGCGCAGTCACAAACGCCGGCACGGAAAATAATTCAGAGATTTACGTCACCGCGCCGCCCACGCGTCCCGCGAATGGGACACTCACGGCGATCCTTAACGATGCCTCGTTCGGACACGAACCGTCCACGGTCAAGGCCGTAGCTCCCAACAGCATCGCCGCCGCGCAAGGAACGAATCTCGCCAACACGACCTCGCAATCGTCGCGTTTAGCAGACGGAACATTCCCGACAAATGTTGCCGGAACGCGAGTGACGGTTAACGGCCGCGCGGCGCAGATTTTTTTCGTTTCATCGACGCAAGTCAATTTCCTTGTGCCGCCACAAACTGAAATTGGTACTGCTGAAGTCATTGTCACCAACTCCGAGAACTTCCCTTCTCGCGGAACTGTGCCGACGCTCCGGGCCGCGCCCGGCATTTTCACGAAGACGGGCGATGGAATCGGCGCGGGGTTGATTCTTAACGGCGACACGCTGCAGGAAGGCCCGTTCGATCCGACCAGCGGCAATCTGCGCCTGACCATCTTCACAACTGGCGCTCGCAACGCGATTCAAACAACGGTTTCGATCGGCGGCCGCGTGGTCAACGCCGAATCCATAATCCCGTCGTCGACGATGCCGGGCCTGGACGAAGTCCACGTGCGCGTGCCCTCGGATTTGCGTGGCGCCGGGACTGTCAACCTGTCGATTAATTCAGATGGACGCGACAGCAATCCCGTCGCGGCGAGCTTCCTCGGCGATGCCAGCCGCGCAATTCTGATCAATGAAGTGCTAGCCGATCCACCAGCGGGTGACGCGGGCGATGCGAATCACGACGGACTGCGCGACGGAACTCAGGATGAATTCATCGAACTCGTGAACGGAAGCGCGGGCGAAGCGATCGGCGTGAGCGGCTGGACGATTAAGACGCGGGCGACCGGCAGCACAACTGAGACGACCCGGTTTACTTTTGCGTCCGGAACATCGTTGCCGGCAGGCGAATCAGCGGTGATCTTCGGCGGCGGAGCATTCAATCCAACCGATCCAGTCTTTGGCTGCGCGCAAGTTTTCAAAGCGACCTCGGCGTCGAGCGGGCTCTCGCTAACCAATGGCGGACTGACGGTTCTCGTTCATGACTCGGCCGGCAATCTGATCGCGCAGTTTTCTTACGGCGGTTTGACGGGACTCGATGGCGGAGCATCGCAATCGTTGACTCGCTCGCCGGATATTACCGGCAGCTTCGTTCTGCATACGGCAGCGGTCAATGCAAACGGAAGAAAATTCTCGCCGGGTTTGCAAACCGACGGAACGCCGTTTGGAAATTGTCCTGGCAAACTTTCAAGCTTGAGTCTGACGCCCGCCAACACCACCATCGTCGTCGGTCAAACGACTCAATTCATTGCAAAAGCCCTGGATCAGTACGGCCGGACCATGACCGGCATTTCGATTAGTTTCGCTTCCGACAACACGAACGTCGCAACGATCGATTCGTCTTCGACGACAGCCGGTGTGGCAACGGTAACCGTTCGCTCGCGAAATCCCGGCACGACGCACATCACTGCGACGGCAACCGATGGGACGACGGCCGTGAACAGCTCGCCATCGACACTCGCCGTCACTGGTCCCTCGCTTTCGATCAACGACGTCACTCTGAACGAAGGAAATTCAGGCACCGCGACTTTCGCGTTCACAGTCAGCTTGTCGACTCCGGCGCCGGCGCCCGTGACCTTCGACATCGCGACGCAGGACAACACTGCCACCGTCGCCGACAACGACTACGTCGCGCGCAGCTTGACGGCGCAAACCATTCCGGCTGGCCAGCAGACTTACAGCTTCGACGTTACTGTGAACGGTGATGTGAAGATCGAGCAGAGCGAAACTTTCTTCGTCAACGTCACCAACGTCACCGGAGCGAGCGTCACGGATGGGCAAGGACTCGCGACAATCATTAGCGACGACATTCCCCTGTTGAGCGTCAACGACGTTTCGCTAAATGAAGGTAACAGCGGCGCCACGACATTTGCTTTCATCGTCAGCTCGAGCCTGCCTGCTCCTGCGGGAGGTATTACGTTCGACATTGCGACTGCCGATGGAACAGCCACCGCCGGATTAGATTACGTTGCGCGCTCGCTGACTGGTCAAACAATTCCTGCGGGACAAACGATTTATACATTCAACGTCAACGTCAACGGCGACACTGTCGTTGAACCGAACGAAACTTTCCTCGCGAACATTTCGAATGTTTCGTCAAACGCGGGAGTCGCAGACGGCCAGGGCCAGGGCACGATTCAGAATGATGACGTTGGGCTGTTGGCGATCAGTCAAGTTTATGGCGGCGGCGATAATTCAGGCGCGCCATTCCGCAATGACTTCGTCGAACTCTACAACCGCGGCACAACGACGGTGGACTTCTCGATCACGCCTTATTCAGTTCAGTACGCCGGCGTCGGATCGAACTTCAGCAGCTCGAACAAGACGAACCTTAGGACAGGATCGATTGCGCCCGGAAAATATTTCCTGATCCAGGAAGCCGGCGGGACAACGAATGGAGTCGCGCTGCCTACGCCCGACGCCTCCGGATCGATCTCGATGGGCAGCGCGTCCGGTAAAGTCGCATTGGTCGCAGGGACGACGGCCCTCGCGCCGGCGACTTGTCCGGGCGACGACGGCACTTCGCCATTCAATCCGAACAACGCGTCGATTGCTGATTTTGTCGGTTACGGAAACAGCGCTACCACATCCGGCCACTGCTATGAAGGCGCGGGGCCCGCGGCGGCTCTATCAAACACGACGGCCGATTTTAGAAAGGCCGGCGGCTGCGTCGATACAAACGACAACGCGGCGGACTTCTTTACCTCGATGCCTTCGCCGCGAAATTCGAGTGCGACGAATAACTGTGCGGGCGGCGCGACACCGAATCTTTCGATCAACGATGTGACGATTGCCGAAGGAAACAGCAGCACAACAACCGCCACGTTCACCATTAGTTTGTCCGCGCCGGCGCAAGGCACAGATGTGACGTTCGACGTCGCGACCGCCGACGGCACTGCCACGACCATGAATAGCGATTACATCGCAAAGAGCTTGACGAACCAAGTCATTCCGGCGGGAGTAACAACCTACACGTTCAGCGTCACGATTAACGGCGACACAAATGTTGAGCCCGATGAAACCTTCCTGGTAAACGTGAGCAATGTCGTCGGCGCAAACGTGACCGACGGCCAGGGTCGGGGCACGATTCAGAATGACGACTTGCCAGCGATCTCGATCAATGACGTTTCCGTGAGCGAAGGCAACAGCGGAGCAACTATTTTCGATTTCACCGTCAGCTTATCAGCCGCCGCGCCGGGAACAGTGACTTTCGACATTGCGACCGCCGACGGAACTGCCACGACTGCGGACCTCGATTACGTGGCGAAGATTCTAACCAACCAAACGATCGCCGCCGGGCAACAGACGTATCACTTCCTCGTCAGCGTAAATGGCGACACCAACGTCGAATCGAACGAAACCTTCTTTGTTAATTTGACCAACGTCACGGGCGCGACGGTTGCGGACAGTCAGGGACAAGGCACGATTCTAAACGATGATAGTCCGATACTCAGCATCAACAGCGTGTCAATCACGGAAGGCAACGCCGGGACCACCAACGCCACGTTCACCGTCACGCTATTGCCGGTCAGCAATCAAATCGTCACCGTCCAGTACGCCACCGCGGATGGCACTGCGAAATCAACGAGCGATTATCAAAGCAGCAGCGGCACGTTGACATTCAACCCTGGCGATACAACCAAGCCTATCGACATACCAGTTAACGGCGACTTGCTCGTCGAGCAGGACGAGGTCTTTACCGTCTCGCTTTCAAACCCATCAGCGAATGCCTCGATCTCAGGGACGAATGGAACCGGCACTGGCACTATCCAGAACGACGACACCGCGCTCGTCGTAATCAGTCAGGTTTACGGAGGCGGTGGCAACACTAGCGCGCCTGCAGCAGTATTGAAGAATGACTTTATTGAAGTCTTCAATCGCGGCACGACGACCGTTGACCTGGCCGGTTGGTCCGTTCAATACAGTTCCGCCAGCGGCACTGGCAGCTGGTCCGTAACAGCGCTCTGCTCCGCGGGCCCGTGCTTGTTAACACCGGGCAAGTATTTCCTCATTCAAGAAGCGCAAGGCACAGGCGGCACAACGAACCTGCCGACTGCAGACGCAACTGGCACCATCGCAATGGCGACCGCCAGCGGGAAGGTGGCGCTGGTCACGAGTACCAGTGTCCTGAGCGGATCTTGTCCGTCAGGTGCAACTATCCTCGATCAGGTTGGGTATGGTGGAACCGCGTCAACTACGGATTTTTGCTTTGAAGGTTCCGGCCCAACGCCGGCTGCGAGCAACGTAAACTCCGCTTTCCGGAAGTCCGATGGATGTACAGACACGAACGACAATTCTGGCGACTTTCTGGTGGCGACAGCCAATCCGCGAAACACATCCTCAGCGATCAACGATTGCAACGCTCCGCCAACTCTCAGGATTGACGACGTGTCTGCGACTGAAGGAATAGCCTGACAAAAACATTCACGTTTACCGTGAGCTTGTCCAAGGCGGCGCTGGCGGGCGGAGTTAGTTTCGACATCGCCACACAGGACAATTCGGCTTCAGCGGGCAGCGACTACGTGGCCAAGACTCTGACGTCGCAGACGATCGCCGTTGGACAGCAGACCTATACCTTCGACGTCACGATCAACGGAGATATGACCGTTGAGTCTGATGAAACGCTCTTCGTCAACGTCACGAACGTGACTGGAGCAACCGTCGGCGACGGTCAAGGATTGGGAACGATTCAGAATGATGATAGTCCATCGTTGAGTATTGATGACGTGACGGTCACCGAAGGGAATAGCGGAACGACACCAGCCGTATTCACGGTTACTTTGAATCCGTCGAGCACTCAAACAGTCACCGTTAATTACGCGACATCGTCCGTCAGTCCTGCTACCGCAGCGGCCGGCACGGACTATGTGACCACCAGCGGCGCGCTGACTTTCAATCCCGGCGATACGACGAAGCAAATCACCGTGCAGGTGAACGGCGACACGGCAAACGAAGCGATTTGTGAAACGTACTTCGTTAAGCTGAGCAGTCCGGTTAACGCCACAATCTTGGATGATACGGGCCAGGGGGGAATTACCGATGATGATGGAACGAAGTTGGTGATCAGTCAGGTGTATGGCGGCGGCGGCAATTCCGGCGCAACTTACACGAATGACTTCATCGAGATCTTTAATCGCGGCGCGACTGACATCAGCCTAAACGGTTGGTCGGTTCAATATGCGCCGGCAACCGGTACTACTGGAAGCTACAGCGTTACAGCGCTCCCCAACGTCACGTTGCAACCAGGACACTATTATCTAATCCAAGAGGCTTCCGGAGGTGCTGTCGGAAGTCCATTGCCGAGCCCCGATCTGGTTCCCGGCACTACGATCGATTTGTCGGCAAGCGCAGGCAGAGTTGCGCTAGTTAACGGCACGACGGCATTGAGCAGGACCAGTTGCCCAACGGGAAGCAGCATTCTTGACTTTGTTGGGTATGGCTCAACCGCAATCTGCCGTGAGGGGTCAACTACATCCGATAATGCCGGGGCGTCGAGTGCGACTACATCCGATCAGCGCAAACTAAACGGCTGTCAGGATGCCGGTATTAACAACAACGACTTCTCCGTGCTTACTCCAAACCCGCGCAACACGTCGACCGCTACTAATATTTGTAGCTGTGGTTCAAGCTACTCGTCGCTCTTAATTCTCGGTGATTCGTGGCAGAATTCTCTCGCCATGGCCTCGGTCGATCGACTTCTTTACAACCGCGGGTGGTGACGAGCCGCCGCTCTCATACCTCATCTAACGACACCCGTAACCGGACTCTACCGACTCGCATAAAATCGCTTCGTCATTCGACCGGAGATGTAAGCAAGTCTTCCCGCCCCAATCGGCAGCTTCATCGCTTCTGCCGTCTTCTCTGCATCTTGCGCTTCAGCGATTGCGGTGTTCATCAAAGACTGCATCTGCGCCGAGTTCCATCGCGATCCTCGCGTCGCCTACTTCCCTAACTCGCTCCTTCAACATCGAATCGGCACCTGACCGCAGTCTCTTCTTGCATTTGGTTTCGGTATCGCAATCAGGATTGCAACGCTACTTAACTAAGCACGCTCAGAAAGATATATCATAGATATTGAAGGATGGTTGCTAGGAGTCGAAGGCCATGCTAGATTGCACGCCCGATAAGGAACAGTAATTCTCTCGCTCCTTCAGCCCGGTCAACGAGAGGCGGCTATTTCGTCGTGCCCAGTCAGATCGATCACTTCTCACAGTCCGCGACACCAGGATCGGAAATTAGTAATGCCGTGCTCGTAGGTGATTCGCACTCCTATCCTGCAGGCGTTGAATTATTCAGGCAGGGTGACAGGGCTGACAACGTCTATCTTATTCACCGAGGAGCAATAAAGCTCACACGTTGGCGCCAGAGATGGAACAGGCTTTCTCTTCAGTCGGCTTGGTTGATCTCGTTCGTGCTTTAGCTCAAGCAAGAAGGATCGAGCCGAAGCCCGTGCAACTTGTGGCCAGACTTGAAGCCATATCCGGCATTATTAGTCGTGTCTCGATTGACTCTAAGACGCCACGAAGACCTCCCAAGGCATCGTCGGAACTTAAGAAATGAAACTCTCTTGGACACGATCTGGATTTGGGCACGGTGGTCGCGCGGGATAGGTGTCGAAACACCATTTTGACCTTTATTAGGAGCACTGCTTATGCAGAAGTGGGAATATATGTGGATCTATGTTGCTCATGAAAAAGGGCATCAGATTTTTGTCGCGAATGGAGCACGGCTGGAGGCTCAGACCTACGAGGACGCCTTAAACGTGGTCGGCAAGGAAGGATGGGAGCTGGTTACAGTCGTGCCGCCCACGACAATCCCCACCCCGACCCAGAGCT
>QHXI01000064.1 GCA_003222895.1 Acidobacteriota bacterium
ATTCGCCATCACTTGTCGTATCGATCGCCGATGGTGATCGACGCGCGCAAGAAACCAAGTTTGCCAGATGAATTGATCGTGCGCGACGACGTGGCAAAGCTGGTTGACGCGCGATGGCGAGAGTATTTTCCACAGTCTTGACATCGTCTCGGTGCTAATTGCTTGGCCTTTGAAACAAGAAGGGCAGAAGCATCTGGCACTCACCCATACTAAATGATCGCCTGATTCGCTCGGCTTCAATCTCGTCATCGAACCGTTGGATATTGGAGGTTATTAAATCCGCGGTTGCCGCTTCGTCAACAGGAACTCTGACATGGGTCAAGCCAGGTAGTGTCCGTTCACCCGCCCGTGCTTTGACAACCGGCTGTGCGCTTACGAATGTCGCGTTTGGATACTCGTTCATTACTTGCTGTACTCGCTCCAATTTGGCGATGCCCACGAATACAAATTGCAACGGTCTAGCTATGTCGTCGATGATACTTCGGGTTTGCGTGAGAAGGCGTTCAAATGCTCGTTCAGCACGATAGCAATGGGCAAGTACGGCTAGCTTACTAACATCGCGGCGCGTACGGAGCCATTTGATAACGTTCTGATAATCGCGATCACTACTGGAATTGAAAAAAAGAAAAGGAATGCACGGCACGCCAAGGTCACAAAACAAATCGTAGGTGCGAAAATTGCGATCCTGATTGAAGATTTGGTCGCTCCGCGGATCTTCGTCGTATACAGAAAACGTCCCGCTTGTGACGAACTCAAATCTAAAATCAGCCAACCGTTTCCATAGATCACGACGTTCCGAAAACTCCCAAGCTCGCTCGATCAATGTATCGGTTGCCGACAGGAACAGTGCGAGCCGACCGGTCTGAGGAAGTTGCAGGCCACGTCGAAGGGTCTCCGCGCTCCTGTAGTGGAAGTGGCCGTAACGATCCAAAATTGTCTTCAAATAAACTCCATAAAGCCGATTCAATGGCAGCGTGGTTTCTTTAGGCATTCCACTCTCAAGGACTGGAATAAAAGAGGATGACGCAATTTGCCTATGTCTCGAAGGGCCCCGTGGAATCGGCTTACAGTCGCGCAAATATTGATAGTAGCTATTAATCCGTTTCGGATCGTGGCAGCCAATTATTCCAGGACCACGCCTCAACTCCGCAGAACCTGAAGTAATCGGACCTTCGCATCTTTGTGTCTCCATGTATGGACACTGATCGCATGCTGGGACTCGCAGGAGACGTGGAAGTACCAGCTGGAATGACAGTTTATTCTGAGGAAGACTTTGTAGATTCAGTTGAGACAGAGTTTTACTCGAACCTCGCGCGGCGTACTTTTCAGAATCGTTCCCCGTAGCGAACCGCCATCGCCGTTATCACGTCCAGTAATAAAGAACCGCGCTACCTGTGAGGGAGCGTCACCAAGTTCGCCCGCATTCGAGACAATCGTAACTTTCGGATCGTTGAAGTCTCCCCAAATATGCATTCCTGCTTTAGCGGACAAGGCAACGCCTGTTGGACGGACGAGACCGAATATTCGACACTGACTGCCTTGAATTGGCTGAACGCGCGAGCCGTTACCACCTTGATCGGCCACTCTGATGTTAGCGCCATCATTAATCGTCGTAATGTGTTTGGGACGAGGATTCCGGATCTTGCCCCGGTCTCTTTTAGTACCTCCACCTGAGCCCATGATAAACCTCCAGCGCTGTAGTCATTTGCAATGTTTGTTGCCCGAAGTCTTAAAACTCAAGTCGGAAGACGCACCGTAAAAACCGCGCCACCATTCGGCGCATTTGCCGCTGTCAGCGTTCCACCGTGTTGAGTAATCACCCGGTGAGCGAGCGCCAGGCCCACGCCGTGACCCTGCGACTTGGTGGTGAAGAAGGGAATGAAAATCTTTTGCAGATCGTCAGGCGCGACGCCGGGCCCGGTGTCATGAATTGAGATCGTCGCCCACAATTGTTCCGCTTCATGTTCGAGATTAATAGCGATCGTGACGCGCCGATTAGTCTTTCCCTCCGGAATAGCCTCGACCGCGTTGCGCATGAGGTTGAGAAAAGCCTGGCGAAGCATGCGCACATCGGCGCGAATCTCAATTGAGTTCCGGCCCTCAGTCAAGCCGGTGACGGGATCGCCAACGCTAAGAATGAATTCAACTTTTCGCTCGACAAACAGGGGCAGAAGTTCGCGCGCGCATTCCTGAATCAACTCGTTCAATGAAGTCTCTTCGAGCTGCAGCGCCTGCGGGCGAGCAAAATTCAAAAACGCCGTAGTCATCTCGGATAGATTCCGGACTTCCTGCAACAGCGCATCGGTCGCTGTCTTGCCCTGCTCGTCGGTATCGATGGTTTGTAGGAATTGCGCGTATCCATGCAGCGCGGCCATCGCGTTCTTGAACTCGTGAGCGAGACCAGCTGACATTTCACCGAGACTCTCGAGGTTACGCTTCAACGCAACCTGTTCGCGCAGTTGCGTGACTTCGGTGATGTCAGTAATCAAGCACAACGCGCCGCGCGCACCGCTTCCGGATTCAGGATCGATTGGAGCCACCGTTGCGCCGAGCCTGGCGCTGGGATTCGCTCCGTTTGTCGTTTCGATTTCTTCACGACGAAACACGCGCCCGGTTGAAAGGCACGCACCAACGAGTTCCGCCAGCGCCGGTGCGCTTGAAAAGATCGAGGCGAAATGCTCGCCTTCCGTTTTCGCGTGACTGAAAAGCGCGCGTGCAGGCGCATTCATTACCGTCGCGTGTCCCGAGGCATCGAAAGCAATCAGACCGGTCGGCATGCTCGCGACGATGCGATCACTGAAACGCTCGGCGGAGTCGGCGCGTTGGCTCGCTTGCTCGGTCAATCGCTGCAGTTTCGTCTGTTGTTCTTGAAGTTGAGCGATGACTGACTGAAAAGTTTCCAGGACGAACGCTGCTTCATTCTGCGATTTGCCTGAATGCATGACCGGAGCGCGCTTCGCTTCGCCGACCAGTTGGCTGTATGGGCGCAACAGTCCGCGCAGCAACCAGGCCGTGGAAACCATACTGATGAACAGCGTGACTACGAATGCCGTGAGCAAGAACGGCCGGTAGACGAGCGCGGTCTCTGGGGCTACCGCGAGAACTGCGACAACGAAAACTGTGCCGAGCAGAAATATTCCGGCGAGGAAGATCAGCAAATACTGAAGACGGCTGGCATGCATGATGACTAACGAAATTGCGACGCGTACCAAATGATTATGCGTGATCCAAACAGCAGGGAAACGATCGACCCGATGCCGAGGAAGATTCCGAAAGGTAACATCATCTGCAGGTTTCGTCCGCCGCGGCGATACATCATCGCAATCCCGGCGATCGACCCTGATAACGCACCGATCAGGATGGTCAGAATCGTCAACCGCCATCCCAGAAAGGCGCCCACCATCATCATCATTTTCACATCGCCGAAGCCCATCGCTTCAACGCCGCGCAACTTCTCCCACATGAAACCCATTAGCCAAAGCGATCCGCCGCCAGCGAGTGCGCCGATCGCCGCACCGATGAGTGAAACCAACCAAACCGGCAGCGTCGGAAAGAACGTCATGAGCTGAGGCAGATCATCAAAGTGCGTTGGCCCCGCGAGATAAGGAATAGCCACGCGAGTGATCAGCGCGAAGAGAATGCCGGGATAAGTGATCGCGTTCGGCAGAATCATGTGTTCGGCGTCGATGAAGATCAAAGCGAGTATCGCAGCGGCGAAGGCAAGGTCGAACGCCAGCGCAAGCGATAGCCCGTCGTGCCAGCTTACCGCCGCAAACAGTATCGCTGTCAACGCTTCAACTGCCGGGTAGCGAGCCGTGATGCCGGTGCCGCATGCGCGACAGCGGCCGCGCAGAATCAGGTAACTGAAGATCGGAATGTTGTCGTAGAACTTAATTGCGACGTGGCACTTCGGACATGTCGACGACGGAAAAACGATGGATTGCTCGCGAGGAATTCGGTGGATGACTACGTTGAGGAAGCTCCCGATGATCGCGCCGAGCGCTGCCATGAATACGCAAACGATAGGCAACGGCACGTTGATGACAGTGTCAATCGGCGGCGGCATCCGGGCGAACATTGTAACACGGCAAGAGAACGACGAAGTTCGTGTTTAGGTCTTTATCACGATGCAGTGGCAAGCTATTGATTACTTGTTCGTTCTGCGTTCGTCGGACTTTGGTTGGTCCAGATGTGTCAATCTTCGGCGTTCGCGGCGATTCTTAGTAAGGAAGTTCAGACAGTAACGCCTTGGCGATAAGCCTTCCTCCTTTCCGAAGTCTCTTATGAAGTGGCTCCTGTCCCCAACTCCTATCGCGGACGCGATCTGCTTGATACTTAGCGTCGTACGTTCCAGAACTCCCGCGCCCGCTCAATCCGAATCGCTTTGTGGTATCTGACCAACGCCTCAAAGTCCGCCAGCGATTTGGTCACTACTTCCCAGCCATCCAGCTATGGCTCCGAAGCGAAGTAACACTTCGGCTTGCTGTAATGCATCAAGGCCATCAAGCTTTGAAAGTAACGTTAGTCCCTAGACAGTTCAGGAATGGATGGGTTGGTCCGACAAGGCCTTTGTACTTTACTACTCGCATGCTTCGAAGCAATCACGGGAAGAGGCTGGCCGCTCGTTAGAAGGACTCGCCGCAACAAAGACCGCGTAAGAATCGAAACCGCAGATTTTCATCCATACTGAGAATGGCGCCGCGTAAGCGTTGTATGCCTCGAGCCGTGACGGCTCTTAGAGCCCGTCCGGCGACGTCCAAAACTTTTCGATGACACGACCAGATTCAAGAAACCGCCCAGTAGACATGCGTGGCCACAAATGGACACTAAATCAGAAAAGACGCAAATGTGCTAAGGAAATCTGAGGAAGTATGGTGCCGAAGGGGGGACTCGAACCCCCACGAGTTACCTCACACGCCCCTCAAACGTGCGCGTCTACCAGTTCCGCCACTTCGGCTCGTTCGGGAAGGTTGTCAAACAATCATTAGGAGCGTGATTCAAGTGTGCATATCGTAGCGCGCATTGCGCTGCACGAATGCTATTTCTTCTTCGTCGGCGCAGGTGACGGCGTTAGCACAGTCGATGTCGGGACAGCTGCCGGAGCCGACTGAGCCGGTTGGGGCGTTGGGGCAGGCGTCGGTGTCGCCGCCGGAGTTTGCGGCGACTCACCCGCCTGCAAAACTGAACTTGTGCCGCTAACGAATGGCAACGACAGGCACAGCCCAATTATCATAAACGACGCCGCCGCGCCAATCGTAATCTTCGAAAGCAGTGTCTGCGTTCCGCGCGGACCAAATGCGGTGCTCGAAACTGAACTCGAAAATAGCGCGCCAGCATCGGCTTTGCCGGGCTGAAGCAAGATGCTCAAAATCAAAATAACGCACGAAAGAACAAACAGGCCGTAGAAAATGTAAGTTATCATAGTGTCAGTGGTCAGTAGTCAGTGGTGAGTGGCCAGTTGAAAATCGCGAACAACTGACAACTATCAACCGACGACTGACCAATCATTGTAATTAACAATCTTCGCGAAACTTTCAGCATTAAGACTTGCTCCGCCAACGAGCGCGCCGTCGATATCCGTTTGCTTCATCAAACCTGCGATGTTGTCGGGCTTCACTGAGCCGCCGTAAAGGACTCGCAACTCTTCAGCCGCTGCTTCAGAGTGCCTCTCCGCGAAAACGCGCCGGATAAACGCGTGCATTTCTTGCGCTTGCTCCGGCGTCGCGGTGCGTCCAGTCCCGATGGCCCAGACAGGCTCGTAAGCAACGATGATACGGTCGAGATCTGAGGCTGTCAACCCGCTCAAACTGCCCACAATTTGGTCTTTAACGACATCCAGCGCCTTACCTCCATCGCGTTGCTCAAGGGTCTCTCCGACGCAAACGATCGCGAACAATCCTGAAGCCAGAACAGCGTGGGCTTTCTTGCTCACGACTTGATCAGTCTCGAGATAGTACTGCCGCCTTTCCGAGTGTCCGAGGATCACATGCGAGCAGCCGGCATCGTGAATCATGAAAGCAGCGACCTCGCCGGTGAATGCACCTTCGCTCCGTTCGGTCGCGCAGTTCTGAGCAGCTACTTTGACGTTCGATCCTTCCAGGCGATCGGCGACGCTCTTTAGGGCCGTGAACACCGGTGCAAGGATCACTTCGCAGTGGTTCGCGTTGGCGACCAGTGGTTTCAGCGCCAGCGCCGTCGCGATTGAGTCGGCGACGGTCTTGTACATCTTCCAGTTTCCAGCGATGACTGGTTTACGCATAGTGAACTAAAGCTAACCACAAAGGCACAAAGAGCACAAAGATGACAGGTTAACCTTTGTGACTTCGTGGTTAGGTCTTATCGCTCAGCGCTGCCACTCCCGGCAGTTCTTCTCCTGCCAAAAATTCAAGCGTCGCGCCGCCGCCAGTCGAAATGTGCGTGATGCGATCGGCGACACCCGCGCGCGTCACGGCTGCGACTGAATCTCCGCCACCGACTATTACGATCGCGCCCCGGCCGGCAGCGTCGGCCACAGCCCGAGTAATTCCGATCGTACCTTGATCGAATGGTGGCTCTTCAAACACGCCCATCGGGCCATTCCAAATAATTGTTTTCGCATCGGTCAGAGCATTCGCAAAGTGATTAACGGTCTCGATGCCGATGTCCATCCCCGCGTGTCCGGCGTTCGTGAACTCGATAGGAATCGTTTTCGCCATTACCTGGTCGCCTTTTACGGGCTCGTAGCTGTCGACGACCTGATGATCCGTCGGCAGCAAAAGCTCGACTCCAGCTTCCTTGCAACGTGCTTCGATTTGTCTCGCCGTGTCGAGCATTTCGTTTTCGACGAGCGACTTCCCGACGGTGAAACCCTCCGCTTTCAAAAACGTGTAGGCCATTGCGCCCCCGATTAAGAGCCGATCTACTTTGCGATCGACGAGCGCATTGATCACCGGAATCTTGCCTGACACTTTCGCGCCGCCGAGGATCGCGACGAAAGGATGATCGGGATTCGCGATGACGCGACCTAGATACCCAAGCTCTTTCTCCATCAGTAATCCCGCCGCCGCTTGCTTCACGAACTTCGTTATTCCCGCCGTCGAGGCATGCGCACGATGCGCAGCTCCAAACGCGTCATTGACGTAAAGACCGTCGCACAACGAAGCGAGTTGCTTCGCGAATTGTTCGTCGTTTTTCTCTTCTTCGGCGTGAAACCGCAGATTTTCGAGCAGCAGAACCTCGCCGTCACTCAATTCTGTCGCCTTCGTTTCAGCCGCTTCGCCAATGCAATCTTCCGCAAACGAAACTGATTTACCAAGCAATTCCGAAAGATGATCAGCAACGGGACGCAGACTGTATTTATCGACGCGCTGACCTTTTGGCCGGCCGAGATGCGACGCGAGAACTACACGCGCGCCGTATTCAGTTGCGTATTTGATTGTAGGAATCGCCGCGCGAATGCGCGTGTCGTCGTCGACGTTTCCGTCTTTGATGGGAACGTTGAAATCGACGCGGATGAAGACGCGCTTGCCCTTGAGGTCGAGGTCGCGGATGGAGAGCTTAGGCATTGCCGATTTTTGATTGTCGATTGCCGATTCAAGAAGCCGCGGTTCATGATGCCAATCGGCAATCGCAAATCGGCAATTGGCAATGCTTACAGTCCTTTCCCCGCAATGAACTTGATCAAATCCCGCACGCGGCACGAGTAGCCCCATTCGTTGTCGTACCACGAAAGAATCTTGATCATATTGCCGCCAATTACTTTGGTGTATTCAGCGTCGATGATTGACGAGTTTGAGTTTTGTTTGAAATCGGAGGAAACCAGCGGCTCTTCAGAAAAAGCCAGAATGCCGGCAAGTTCTTCGTTCGCCGCATCCTTCAAGGCTTTGTTTACTTCTTCGCTGGTGGTTTCTTTTTCGACATCGATTACGACGTCGACCAGAGAGACATTCGGCGTCGGCACGCGCACGCTGATGCCGTCAAACTTACCTTTCAACTCGGGCAGCACTAACGCGACGGCTTTGGCGGCGCCAGTCGAAGTAGGGATCATGTTGAGTGCGGCAGCACGCGCTCGACGCAAATCCTTGTGCGGAAGATCCAATAACTGCTGGTCGTTGGTATAAGAGTGAATCGTGGTCATCTGCGCGTTCCGGATGCCGAACTTCTCGTGAATGACCTTCGCCACCGGAGCCAAACAATTTGTCGTGCACGACGCGTTCGAAATAATGTTGTGCAGTGCCGGATCGTACTTGTCTTCATTCACGCCCAGGACAATTGTAATGTCTTCATTTTTGGCGGGGGCTGAGATGATCACCTTCTTCACGCTGTCGTGCAGATGCTTGGAGGCGTCTTCGGCTTTAGTAAATAGACCGGTAGATTCAATCACGATTTCAGCGCCGACCAGGCCCCAGGGGATGGAAGCTGGATCGCGCTCGGAAAAAACATGAAACTCTTTTCCTTCAACTGTAATTCCGTTGCCCGAAGTCTTAATATCGTGATGCAGATTCCCCAGCACTGAATCGTACTTCAGCAAATGCGCGAGAGTTTTCGTGTCGGTAATATCGTTCACCGCGACGAATTCGATGTCGCCGTCGCCGAGGGCCGTACGAAAAATATTTCGGCCGATGCGACCGAAACCATTGATGCCAACTTTCACCGCCATTAATACCGACCTCCTCTGAGATAATCACACACATACACCGCGGCAGTTGCTGTAGCTCTAACTGAAACGGCTGTGCTTTGAGTGAAATTGGAAGATAATGCCCGCTCGACTTAGTGTCAAGCAATGCATTTGTTAAGCTTTTTGAAACCGCGTAGAGTTAACCGACGTAGTACGCTATGACTTGGCGCTATCTGTCTGCTCGCAGCTTGCGGCGCCGTTCGGCAAATCCCCGATAGTTTTTTAGAGGAGCATTTTCGATGTCCAATCAGTTCACTCGTACGCTTACGAGAGTCTTCGTCGCGATGATGTTCGTCATTGCGATCTCGATCGTCGCGGTTGCGCAAACGCCTAGCCCAACGCCCGTCAATCCGGCAATACTGCCGCCGGGCGAGCAAGTGCCACCCGCGACTGCACCTCCGGGCGCCCAGGTTTCGCCAACGCCGCTGGTTCAGCCGACGCCGATCACTCCGATCATTATTCAGGAACCGAATTTTCCTGAGATCAAGCCGCAGCCGTTGCCGCCGCTGCCGGATCTAACGCGCGTGGGCGTGCTAAGCAGTAACACCGTGCCGCTATCCATGAACGATGCGATTCGTACGGCGTTGCTCAACAACAACGACATCGAGGTTTCGCGCGATGAGGTGCGGTTTGCCGAGCAACAACTAATCTCGCTGCAAGGCGTCTACGAACCAATATTCAGTGTCACGCCGCAGTACATACACAACATCACTCCTCAACAAAGCTCACTCGGCGGTTCGGGTAGCACCGGGAAAACGACGACGACGATCTTCAACGTGAACCCGTCGGTGACGAAATCGTTCGAGAAAGGCGGAGGCACTTATACCCTGACGTTCTCCAACAGCCGCACTAACACGAGCAACAGCTTCAATCTGATCAATCCCTTCTATTCGTCGAACCTATCGCTGCAAATCAATCAGCCGTTGCTGCGCAATCGATCGATTGACAGTAACCGCCACGCGATTCGAGTTCAGAAGAAACGGCTCGAGCAATCGGATTCTGATTTTCGTCAGCGAACAATCCAAATCATTTCACAGGTTCAGGCGGCGTATTGGAATTTGGTTTTCGCGTTGCGAAATCAACAAAATCAATTAGACAGCTTAAATGTTGCGCGGCAGAACATGCGCAACATCGAAGCCGAAATCTCAGCCGGCGCAAAAGCTCCGCTCGATCGCGCGCAAGTGCAAACGGACATCGCAACCCGTGAAGCAAATCTCTATATTGCGACGCAGAGCGTCTCTGTGGCTGAGAACAGTCTGAAGCAATTCATGCTCAAAGATCCTTCGTCGCCGCAATGGTCCGCGCAACTGACGCCGACCGACCAGCCTTCGTTTGATTTGTCGCCGGTGAATTTGAGCGCTGCGCTCGACGACGCGCACAAGAATCGTCCTGAGCTGCGGCGTCTCAACCTGCAAAAAGACATTAACGCGGTCGATATTCAGTTCTTCCAAAACCAGACTTTGCCTCAGGTTGATATTCAATCGACGGTGGCCACGACTGGATTGGCCGGAACGCAAGTCGGCACTCCTGCCGGCACGTTGGTCCCACTGATTTCCGGAAACCCAGCGACCAACTCCAGCGCGTTTCTCCTTACGCAGATTCAGGCTCTCCAGAGAAACGCAGGTCTGCCCGTCGCGACGGTTCCGAACGTGGCAACCAGCGGCGTCGCGCCTTACTTGATCGGAGGATACGGAAAAGATCTGACAAACTTGCTTGGATTTGGCACGCGCAACATGACTGTTGGTGTCGCGATTTCATTCCCGTTCCACAACAAGACGGCGCAAGCGAATCTTGCCGGCGCGCGCATTCAACGCGAACAGCTCGACGCTTCATATCGATCGCAGGATCAAGTGATCGAGATGGACGTGCGCAACGCCGCGCAATCCGTGGACACGGCACAGAAGCGAGTCGTCGCGTCGCGGGCGGCGCGCGAAAGCGCTGAAGCGCAACTGGCGGGAGAGCAGAAGCTCTACGAAGTTGGCCGCTCGACAACCTTCCTTTTGCTGCAACGTCAACAGGAATTGACGGCGGCACGCACAAACGAGTTGCAGGCGCAGACTGATTACAATAAGGCGCTTGCCGATTTGCAACGCGCAACCGGATCGACGCTGCGAGCAAACAACGTGACGGTGGATAACCCGACGAAGCCCTAGAACATTGCCGAGTGATGATTGCCGATTGCCAATTAACGCCATATATACTGGTCGTGGTCGATAGTGGAGATCGGCAATTGGCAATCGGAAATCGGCAATGAAGATCACCGCCACCATCATCACCTTCAACGAAGGCGAAAACATTCGCGCCGCCTGCGAGTCGGTGGCCTGGGCAGATGAAATCCTCGTAGTTGATTCCGAATCAACTGATGCTACTCGCGATATTGCAAACGATCTCGGCGCTCGCGTTCTCATCAATTCCTGGCCCGGCTTCTCGAAACAAAAGCAGTTCGCCGTCGACGCGGCGGCAAATGATTGGATCTTCAGTCTGGATGCTGACGAGCGAATCTCGCCTGAATTGCAATCGTCGATCGATGAACTGCGGGAAACGGAAGAATCGCAACTCGCGGACGGATATCGGGTCTCACGTCGTGCTTTTTACATGGGCCGCTGGATCAAGGGCGGAGGTTGGTACCCCGACTATCAGCTTCGTTTATTCAATCGCCGCCGCGGTCATTGGGGGGATCGTGTGATTCACGAATCGGTTGTGATGGACAAAGGAGGACGTGTCATGACTTTGCACGGCGACCTGTTGCACTATTCGATGCGCGATCCGGATCATCATCGCCGCATGATCGAAGAACGATACGCGCCGCTCGGCGCCGAGCAAATGCTCAAAGAAGGAAAGCGCACGTCCACATTGCAAATGACGATCGCTGGACCGCTCGCTTTCGTGCGCAGCTTCATTCTGAAAGGAGGTTTTCGCGATGGCCGCGCCGGATTAAGGATCGCGAAACTGGCCGCGCATCATGCATCACTCAAGCACTCTCTGCTGCACCGGCTACAGAATCGAAACTAGCTTCTTCCGCAAACAACTCAACAGAAGCGCCTCGTAAGGCTGGTAGCAGAATCGGCCATCAAATAGCTTACCTTGAGGATGGCGTCCGTAAAGCAAGAAGTAACGGTCTCTCCCGAAAAATCTTTAAGCACAGACGCGGACCACAATGCGAGCGCCATCGTCCTGCAGGGTTGTGATCTCGATGCACTTCCGGATGATCCCGATCAATTGCTTGCCGCTTTGCAAGCTTTGGCGGGCGGCTCGGCCGGACCTGATGTTGGACAAATTTGTTTGGATGGTTTCACAGGCGGTTGCTTGCCTCCGAAAGGATCGATACGAGAGGATAAAACGATCCTTGCCTCGGGCAATGGCTCAGATTCCAATCAAGGTTCGTGACGTGCAGTATTATCCACTCTTCAAATGTGATTTCGGGCTAACACTTTCTTAGGAACATCTCGAAATAAAACTCGGAGTCTTACACCAAAAAAAGGCTTGACAGGTATTCCGTTGCGGCATATTGTACGCACGCTGTACAAAGTCGCCGCCGATGCGCAAGATAAACACCCGAGACTTTCATGTTGCTACTCGCTCGACCTCGCGCGAGATCAATCGACGCATCGCCCTAAACGTTATTCACGAACATCAACCGATCTCGCGAGCCGAGTTGGCACGCCGAATGAAGGTCACCCGTGGTGTGGCTGGAGTTCTGGTTCAGGAACTAATCGACCAGGACTTGATCTACGAAGGAGCAACCGGGGAAGCCGCGTTCGGGCGCAAGCCAACTTTGCTGCATATCAAGAGTCACGATCGTCTGGCAGTCGCTGTCGACGTTCGCTTCAGTAAGACGTACGTGATGGTCTGCGACTTCTCGGGACGGCAACTAGCGGTTGAGAGTTACGACACAATTTTTTCGATGCCGGACTTCATACGTGATCTGGGCCAACGCATCCGCAGGCTCGCAAAAGCGCATGGAACAAAGGCTGGAATTGAGGGCGTGGGCGTCGCCGTTCCCGGAATGGTAGACCAACAAACGGGACGCGTTCTGAATGCGCCGGCCTTGGGTTGGCGTGATCTGGAGTTGCGAAAGCCACTGGCGGTTGCGACCGGCTTGCCGGTGGAAATCGAGAATTCAGGCCGCGCATGCACGCTGGCATTGCTTTGGCTTGAGCACGGCGAAACAACAAGGCCTCAGAACTTTGTGTATGTCAGCGTCTCGGACGGCGTCGGTGTAGGCGTCGTCGTCAATGGCGAACTCCTGCGCGGCGCCGATCACATCGCGGGTGAGTTCGCGCACGTACCTCTGAACCTTGAAGGTCCGCGTTGCATGTGCGGCGCAGCTGGCTGTTGGGAGGCATACATCTCGAACCTTGCGACCCTTTCTCGTTACTTTGAATGGAATTTGTACAAGCTTAGTCCAAATAAGCTTCATGGCACCAAACAGGGTTCTTTTACGGTTCAGGATTTGATCGCGCGCGCACGACGTGGTGACGCCAAGGCAATGGCGGCGATTAAGTCGACCGGTCGCTTTCTCGGCTTAGGGCTGGCGACCATCATCAACGTTATTAATCCGGAGTGCATTTATCTTGACGGTGAAATAACCGCAGCCTGGGATTTGATTTCCAAGCAGGTCACGAGTGGATTGGCTGAGAGAGCCTTGACGGAAAGAGTCAGTCGGACACCGTTAAGAGTCGGATCGACTCAAGAATACCCGCGACTTCGCGGCGCCGCAGCGCTGATAGCCGCGCCAACTTTTGCGGCGCCTCGCGTTGCTTAGAAATCAAAAGAGACAAGCAGAACACGGGGAAGACTTTTACGGAAGAGCAACGCGAGACGTTGCTTGCGGCGTTGAATTTCTAATTGGAGGTATCTGAGATGCTCACAAAAACTTTTCGTTTGCGGGCGATTCAATTCGCAGTGATCGCATTGCTGCTGGCGATTCCTCTTGGTGTGGTTGGCCAGGTTACAACCGCCACGATCGTTGGTACGGTGACCGATCCCGGGGGCGCAATTGTTCCGGGCGCTCAAGTCACCGCGCGCAATACTGAAACCGGACTGTCGCGCAGCGCGGTTTCGACTGATGAGGGCACTTACCGACTCGAATTCCTGCCCGTGGGTAAGTACAGCATTGAAGTGACCTACACGGGTTTCAAGAAGGCGCTCGTTAGCGACATAGTTCTACAGGTTAACGATACGACGCGCGTCGATGTCGCGCTCAGTGTGGGCCAGGTTAACGAAACCGTGACGATCTCTGAAATTTCGACGCCGGCAGTGAACACTACCACAACGGAAATTGCGCGCACCATTCAGTCAGCCGAAATCACAAGTCTTCCTTTGGTTGAGCGTAACGTCTACACGCTGCTCGATCTCACGCCGGGCGTGCAATCGAACAACAACGGCGTCGCGGCTGCCTCGACCGGGACAAGTTCTCTCATTCTTGGATTTCCCGAACAGCGCACGCTGATTAATGGCGGAGTCGATGGCGGAACTGGTTCAGTAAATTATTACCTCGACGGCGGGAACAACATGACCGGACTGCGGAACACCGGAAACATTCTGCCGAATCCAGATGCCATCCAGGAATTTAAAGTCCAAACCAACAGCTACAACGCCGAGTATGGTCGCTTTGCCAGCGGCGTCATCAACGTTCTTACCAAGTCGGGTACCAACCAGTTTCATGGTTCGGTTTTTGAATACCTTCGCAACACCGTCTTCAACGCGAATGACTGGGGCTCGACGTTGGCGCGCGCCTTCTTCTCGTATTCAGGTTTGCGCCAGACGACCAGTTCATTTTTGAATGGCGCGGTTGTGCCGACTGCTTTGGAGCGGGTCGGAGACTTCACCGCCTCCGGAACCAAGCCCGTCGATCCCAAGAACGGCTTGGCTTTCGTCTGCAACGGCGTCACCAATGTGATCTGTCCGGATCGGATCGATCCGGTGGCTGCGAAGATCATCAACACTTACATTCCGCTTTCCAATGTCACGGGCAGCAAGTGGCAAGGCAATGTGCCCAGCCCATTTAACTCGAACGATTTTCTAACCAAGATCGATCATCAGCTCAATAGCAAGCATCGATTGACGTTCAGCTACTTCGAGACGTCGGGCACGAACAGGGTCAAAGCAGGAAGCGGCAACCTGCCGTGGGCCAGTCAACAGTTCAATTGGCGACAGCATAATGTCAACGCCAGCGATGTCTGGATCGTCAGCTCCACCAAGATCAATCAGGTTTGGGCGACTTACACGCGAAATTTTGGCGGTCGCTTGAATTTGCCGGCGACGTCGCTCGGCGACTTGGGTTCCGCATTTACGATCCAAGGTACGCCGTCCTTGCCGCAGATCACTGTAAGTGGTTTCTTCACTCTGACAAACTCGATTGGTGGACCGACCGCAGGCACTGACTTTTATTCGATCCGCGACGTGTTCAGTTGGAATAAGGGCAAACACGCGCTGAAGCTCGGCGGAGAAATCTCTCTCGACAAAGACATTCAGCAGACGTTGCTCAACAACTACGGCGTCTTCACTTTTAATAACAGCGTGACCAAGAATGCGCTGGCGGATTTTATGATTGGAATTCCAAGTGCGATTACCCAGGACGCGCCGGTTACCGGTTACACGAATAGCTGGTACACGGCGCTTTTTGCGCAAGACGATTTCCGTGTCAGTCCGCGCGCCACGCTTAATCTAGGCTTGCGTTGGGACGCGCAGACGGCGCCAACCGATCCGCTTAACCGCGTGGTCAACTATGTGCCGGGCCTGAAGTCCACAGTTAATCCAATCGCGCCAATCGGAGCGCAGTTCTTCGGTGACCCCGGCGTCGAGCGCGGCGGTATTCCAACCGCTTACAAACATTTTTCACCTCGCATCGGAATCGCGATCGATCCAAAAGGCGACGGCAAAACATCGATTCGCGGAGCAGTCGGTCTATTTTATGGAAGCGTTTCCGGTAACGAGTGGAACACGATGACAAACTTTCAGCCGTTCTCCACCCGACTGACTTTCTCGAATATCAATCCGAAGACGAGTTCGACTGGTGTTCCGCTGGGCGCGTCGCTCGTCAATCCCTATAACGCGTTCGTGGGCGGCAATCCGTTTCCGTACAAGGGAACGTTCGTGACGGGCGGCGGCCTGTTTGCCGTCGCGCAAGACTTTAAGTGGCCGCACTCATGGCAAGCGAATTTTGGCGTCCAGCGTCAACTCACAAGAGATTTGATGGTGGGCGCTGCCTATGTCGTGACGCTCAGTCGCGACCTGCCGTTCGCGCGCGACGTCAACTATCCGGTACTGACCACAACCGCGACGAGTGCTGGGGCGAACATTCTCGCGCGCCGGCCGAACCCTGCGTTCGGCGCAGTGCTGCTGCTGCAATCCGATCAGAACGCTGACTATCACGGTCTTCAAATCACCAGCGCGATGCGCATGAGTCACCACCTCAGCTTCAACGCGTTCTATACTTATAGCCACACGAACGACAGCGCGCAGCTTCAGAACAATACGACTCAAGGTGGAGCGCAGAACTTCAGCATTCTTGCAGAAGATGCTGGTCGCGCTGATACGGATCAGCGTCACGTCTTCAGCATGAGCTTCAATTACGAACCTGAATACTACAAAGGCGATAACCGTTTCATGCGGCATCTGCTGAATGGTTGGAGTATCTCGCCAATCATCAAGATACGCAGTGGCCTTCCTTTTTCGATCACGAATGGCAACGTCGATGCGAACCTCGACGGCAACACCAACGATCGCGCGCAGTTGGTAGGCAATCCCCGCATTAGCAATCCCACCGCGGCCCAGTGGTTCAATACGGCGGCGTTCTTGCAGAATAAAGTTGTTACGGGCGTTGCGACTGACGGGAACTCGCCGCGCAACCTTCTTGATGGACCCGGCTATTGGGTTGTTGATCTGGCACTCTCGCGCGACTTCCGTTTGAGTGAGCGCTTCCGCTTGCGCTTCCGGGTCGATGGGACGAACTTCTTTAACCATGTAAACCTCGGACAACCTGGCAACTCTGTTCCTTCAGGAGCAACCTCGACGACGTTTGGTGTGATCACTTCGGCCGGACCGATGAGGAAACTTCAGTTTGGTTTGCGGCTGAGTTTCTGAAGTAGATTCTGACGGTGATCCTTATGGGATTCCGCACTGGAAGTCGGCGAAGCCGACGAGCGGTAGTAGCCCAGCACTTCAGTGCTGGGTTGGCAAACAGAAGATGAACGATAGTCCGCGAAGCGGACGACAGACGAAGCGGTAAGCGAAACTCTGTCGCGAGTTTCACGGGCTTTGGATTGTTGAGGCTTCACCACCCAGCGATGAATCGCTGGGCTCAATCGTCTGCCGCGCGGACGACATCAATCCATTCCTAATTCCTGAGCGGTCCAACCGATGCTTTCACCACAATTAACCGAAGCAGTTACAACCGACATCGGTTTCAAGCTGCGCGGTTTGCGTTGGTGGATCGTCGGCCTCATCTTCCTCGCGACGCTAATCAATTACATCGATCGATTAACGATCTCGGTGTTGGCGCCGGTGATCACGCACGATCTCGGCCTCACCAACACTGAGTTCGGCGGCATCATTTCCTGGTTTCTGCTCGCGTACACAATCAGTCAGGGGCTGTCGGGAAAACTGTACGACCGCGTCGGCACCAAACTAGGCTTTGTGTGCTCGATCGTGCTGTGGTCCATCGCGGCGATGGGGCACGCCTTCGCGCGCGGGCTGGCCAGCCTCAGCGCGTTTCGGTTTGTACTCGGATTGGGCGAAGCAGGGAACTGGCCGGGCGCAGCCAAGACTGTTGCCGAATGGTTTCCGATCCGCGAACGCGCGTTCGGAATGGCGATCTTCAACAGCGGCGCCGCTATCGGTTCGATCGTGGCGCCGCCGCTCATCGTTTGGATGAGCCTGGCTTATGGTTGGCGCACCACGTTTATTGCGACGGGCGCACTCGGATTTCTCTGGCTGGCGTTGTGGCTCGTTTTTTACGAAACTCCGCAGCGTCATCGGTGGTTGAGCGAAAAAGAGTGGGAGATAATTCGTGATGGTCAAGACAATAATGAGCGAGCTGAGAGAAGCGCGGCGCCGAAATGGAGAGAGCTGCTGCGATATCGACAGGTCTGGGCAATCGTGTTGTCGCGATTCTTGACCGATCCCGTTTGGTGGCTCTACATCAGTTGGCTGCCGAAGTATCTCGCGGACGCGCGCGGTTTCTCGCTGACGAAGATTGGACTGTTTGCCTGGGTGCCATACGTTGCAGCCGACGCGGGCAGTCTTTCGGGCGGTTGGTTGTCAGGGTTTCTGATTGCGCGCGGTTGGAGCGTAGACCGCGCGCGCAAAATTGTGATTCTGTTCGCGGCAGCGCTAATGCCCGCGGGAATCTTTGCAGCTTTCGCGCATGATGCGATGGTCGCGTTGGTTTTGATCGGCGTCGTGTTGTTCGGATTTCAGGTTTGGATCAATAACGTGCAGACTTTGCCCAGCGATTTCTTTTCTGACAAAGCCGTCGCGTCGGTCGCCGGCCTCGGCGGAACTGGCGCGGGTATCGGGTCGATGATCTTTATTCTGGGGACCGGCTGGGTCGTAGATCATTTTTCCTACGTGCCCGTGTTGGTGACGGCCGGCTTGCTTGCGCCGCTCGGGACGCTGGTCCTGTTCGCACTTTGCGGTCGCATTGAGCGCGTGTCTGATTCGAGCTGGCAGCATTTATTAGAGGAGACGAATTTGTGAGTAACTCATTTGATTTGACTGGAAAAGTCGCGCTCGTCACCGGTGCATCATCGGGAATCGGGGCGGCCACTGCCAAGTTGCTCGCGGCGAATGGCGCGCGAGTCGCGATTAATTTTCATCAGAATAAAGACGGAGCAGAAAAAACGCGCGAGGAAGTCGCTAACGCCGGCGGCATGGCCATTGTGATTCAGGCTGATGTCGCGAAGTCAGCCGAGGTTGATTCACTCGTCAAGCGCACGGTCGATGAACTTGGGCCAATCGATATTTTGGTGAATAACGCCGGTTCGCTCGTTGAACGGCTGCGAATCCTCGAGCTAACCGAGGAGCGCTGGGATGAGGTGATCGATCTCAATCTTAAGAGTGCCTATCTATGCTGTCGCGCAGTTGCAACTTCAATGATCGAGCGGAAGACCGGCGCGATCGTCAACGTCTCTTCGATCGCGGGACGCACGGGCGGAGCGCTCGGCTCGATTCATTATTCGACCGCCAAAGGAGGGCTGATCACTTTCACGAAAGGGCTGGCTAAGGAACTCGCGCCGTTTGGAATCCGCGTCAACGCTGTGTCGCCCGGCGTGATCGACACGCGATATCACGAAACATTTTCAACGCCAGAGATGATCAAAGGATATGTCGCTGGGATTCCGCTGGGCAGAGTTGGCACGCCCGAGGAAGTTGCGTCGGTGATCTGTTTTCTCGCTTCTGCAGCGTCAAGTTATCTCGCTGGCGAAACCATCGAGATCAACGGCGGCATGTTCATGGATTGATCCGTTAATTGCCCTCTCCCTCTGGGAGAGGGTCAGGTGAGGGCCTAGCGACTGGTAAAGAACGATTGAACGTTCTGCTGCTGATTAACTCTCAGCGAGAGTTAATCAGGAGCGAGATAGGGTGAGGTGGCGGCTGGGCTTGCCTGGCGAAGCTTCCGAAAAACTCTGATGCTTATCGACTCAAGATTCTCTCGGCTTTTCTGCCAAATCCTGGCCCTTGGATTATGTTTTGCCGCCTCTGTTTCGCACACATCGTCGCTTGCCCAGGACTCGCGCGAATTACAAACGGAGCGCGCTGCAAGCAACAAAATCAAAGGCGCGCATCCGCTGCTTGAGTTAATGCGGACGCGCAAGTCAACGCTGCGGCCGGAGTTGAGGGGCGTCCATCCGCGCGTTTACGTGACCGATAAGGAACTCGCTGTCCTGCGCGTGCGTGCGCACACCACGCACCGCGAACTCTGGCAGCAAGCGCTCAGCCACGTGCGCGCACTCAACGGCGATCCGCCACCGCCTCCGGCAGAAGCCCGCCGGCAACAGAACGAAGTTGCGATCGCGATCGCAGAGGCTGCGTTCATTTACAAGATCGAAGGTGATAAGAAATATCTCGACGCCGCGCGCAAGTACATGGATGCCGCCGTGAGTTATGACATTTGGGGTTACGCATCGAACAAACCGAATGTCGATCTCGCCGCGGGTCATCTGCTCTACGGTTTGGGTTGGGGCTACGATTTGCTCTATCACGATCTGACTGATCAAGAGCGAACACGCTATCGCCAAAAGTTGATCAAGCAAGCGCGCTTGATGGCGGATTACTTCAAGCCGAAGTCGGGAAAGACATACTCGTACAGTCAGAACCACACGTTTATCCCCATTGCAGGTTTGGGTATCGCTGCTTACGCGCTCTATGACGAAACGCCCGAAGCCCCGGGTTGGGCCGCACTGTCGCGCGCGATTTATGATCGCGTGTTGGCGACATATTCGCAGGATGGTTACTACTACGAAGGGTTTGAGTATTGGATATTCTCAACGCCGTGGTTGGTTCATTATCTCGATGCGCACGCGCATGCGACCGGAGAAGATCTCTACGATCGGCCCGGCTTCCGTTTGATGCACGAGTACGTCGCGCATTCAATGCTGCCGAACGGCGATTACGTTTTCGATTTCGGCGACATTTTCGAAGGGCCGTTGACGCGCGCGCACAAAGGCGATGAGTATCCGCGGACTCATCCGCAGGGACATTTCAATACTAATTACAATTTGCTTTATCGCGTCGCGCAACGATTTCAAAACGGCGAGGCACAGGGCGTGGCCGAATGGCTGAAAAGTTTCGGTCAAGTCAACGCGGAAGATTTCTGGTCGCTAATTTGGTACGACGCGAAATTGAAACCGGCGCCGATCGCCAAACAGGAGCGTTGGCATTACTTTCCCGATCACGAGGTCGTGTACTGGCGCAGCGATTGGTCAAAGAATGCGACGGCATTTGCATTCAAATGTGGACCGCCCGAAGGTCATCACACCGAACCGTTGCTCAAACAGTTTCCCGATTGGCGTCTGTCTTCCGGCCACGCGCATCCTGACGCCAACAGCTTCATCATTTTCGCGCGCGGTAAATATCTGACGGGCGACAGTGGTTACGCCGGCGTGCCGATGACTGAGCAGCACAACACTCTGCTTATCAATGGCAAAGGTCAGGGAAAAGAAGGCGAAGGTCACGATGCGTTCGCCGATCTGTCGTATGAACTTTTGAATCGCATCAGAATCAGCGAAGTGAAGGCGGAAAAGGATCGCGTCATCGTGCGAGGCGATGCGAGTGCGGCTTACTCGCCTGATTTGGGCCTGAAGAAATTCGAGCGAGAGTTTGCTTATACTCTTGGCGGCGACTTTACCATCACCGACGAAGTAGAAACATCAAAGCCGGTAACTTTGACGTTGCTGTTGCACGCTGACGATCGAATCCAGAGAGTGGGTGACAATCGCTTTAGTATTAATATAGGTGGAGTGAAGCTGCTGATTGATCCGACAATCGACGAACCGAAAGAGCTAAAAGATTTTCAGACTGCGATCGAAACGAACACGGTGACTGCTCCAGGTCCTCCGGGCGCGGTCGACAAAGGTGAGCGTCAAGCGCGCGGTCAGAAGCTTTCGCTTTCGACTCCTGAGCCGGTAACGAAAGCGCGATTCATTCAGCGACTGAGAATTGAAGAGTGAAACAGGCGGAGGTTTTACTCAAGAAGTCGATCGCTCTATTTAAGGAAGTCTGACCCGGCTACGCTATCGGGCGCATCTCCGGAAGGTGGTAATCCCTTCAGCAGGAGCCAAAAGCCCGTCGTCAGTTCGAAGAAGAAGATCGGAGTTCCATAAATCCCAACGCCGACGACCTTGGCAAGCTCAGGAAAAATGATGAACGAGAATGCGCTGGCTCCCATCAGCAAGGACGCAAACATTCCCCACGCTGCCAATGCTCTTGGGATATAACTCGACTTGAACCACAAATAACAAAACAGCGTGCTTCGAAGTCCAGCAAACACCAAGCCCACGCCATATCCGGCGCCATGTGCGCTCATCGAAGCCCGGGCCAATGCTTGCAATCGATCTGGCTCAAATACTCGCAAGTAATCGGCGCCGCTCAATAGACGCAGAACCTCGAGGTCATTGAGCAGGGTGACAACAAAAATCGCCGTCTCGATCAGCCCCCAGAACGCCGCGAGCAAGGCCAGGTTCCGATTGACTGGCTTGAGTACTACGTAAAGAGCGGTGATTAGTACAATATCGATCGCGAAGACGGTGAGATTGCTGGCGGTGCCCAGACGAAAGAGTCTCTCGTGCGCCATGATATTACGAGCGGTGTCCACAGCGTTGTTGGAGACAATTAGTCGGCCGAGTACATAGAACTCGGCGAAGATCGCCGGCGGCAGCGCAAACAGATAAGAGAATCCCACAACTTTCGCTGCTTTGCGTTGTGATTCGTCGATGGTGCCGATTGTCATTCCACTTCCCCACCGTCTCGGCGCCGCCTAACGTCTGAATTGACCGGGCGCGGGAAAAGCTTGCTTCCTAACACTTGGTCGGTCAAGCATATTATTACCCCTTTAAGGCCGGGCTAAAATTCAAACCACGGCTACGGGGCGAAGACTATTGGCCACGCCACCGGAACGGAAGGTGGTCTTCGACCACCGGCTATTATCTTCCAGCCCTTCGGGCTGATTTCATTTGACAGAAAATCTAAACACAGTCGTTTGCTTATATTCTTCGGCGGGCTTCAGCACCGTGGATGGAAAATTCAGATGATTCGGCGCGTCGGGAAAATGCTGCGGCTCGAGACAGCAACCCGAATGCTTCACGTAAGCGCGACCACTTTTGCCGACGATGGTGCCATCCAGAAAATTACCCGAGTAGAACTGCAGGCCAGGCTGCGTCGTCAACACGTCCATGACTCTGCCCGTTTTTGGGTCGTACACTCTCGCCGCCGTTGTCGGCGCTTTGGTCGCTGTTCGCAGAACGAAATTGTGATCGTAGCCGCCCGCATTCCTCAGTTGCCCGTCGTCTTCATTAATGCGCGCACCCACGGCAGTCGCAGATGTGAAGTCCATTGGTGTGTCTTTCACGCAGCTAATCTCGCCGGTCGGAATCAAGGTTTCGTCAATCGGGATAAATGCGTCAGCGTTGATTTGCACTTCATGATCGAGAATTGTTCCGCTGCCACTTAAATTGAAATAAGAATGGTTCGTTAGATTAACGATCGTGTCGCGGTTTGTCGTCGCGCGATACTCAATTCGCAATTCGTTTTCATCGGTGAGAGCGTACATGACTGCGGCGTCCAGATTTCCCGGGTAGCCTTCTTCGCCATCACAGCTTCGATAGTTCAGTTGAAGTCCGTCGTTCGTTTCTTTTGGAGTCCACACGACTTTATCGAATCCCCTGATTCCACCGTGAAGATGATTCGGGCCATTATTGATTGACAGAGAATGCTCGACGCTGTTCAAAACAAATTTTCCGCAAGCAATGCGATTCGCGTGACGTCCGATCAGCGCGCCGAAGTACCTCGAGCGATTCAGGTATCCTTCCAGTGAATTGTGGCCCAGCACCACATCGTCAAGTTTGCCGTTCCTGTCTGGCACATTGATCGCCGTGATGATGCCGCCATAGTTAATGACCTTAACTTCCATCCCCTGATCGTTCGCCAAAGAAAATAACTGTATCTGCCGGCCGGCAGGCGTAACGCCAAATGGCTCGCTAATTATTCGCAAAGTTTGGATTGCCGTCATTACTTTTTCGCCACCACATCGATTTCGCTGTAGAAAGTATTGCCAAAATTGTCGGCGACTTCAGTGGGATACAAATCGAATAACAGATAGCGATATCTGCCGAGCGTTCCCGCCGGGGCGCTAATGCTGACTCCGTACTGCCCGCCATCTTCTTCGTCAGTTCGCGTATCGACGATCGCGATCGAAGTCCAACCGCACGATGCGGGATCAACCGTGCCTTTCGGTGACGCATCAAAATTTGGAGCCGAGCCATCACCGGCCCATAGACGATAAAGTTGAGGACCGCGCGAGCCTGAATGCCACGAGTAACTGTTCACCTGCGCGACGTCGATCACGCTGCCGAGGTCCATCAGCAAGCGTCCGCCGCCGCTCCCGGCACTGAGAAAGAAATTTCTTCTTGGCTGATCTTCACTGTCGGGCCACAGGCCATCGTTGAGCGCGCCGATGTCCGGCGAGTTTCCGTCGGGTTCGGCGTCAATGATGGTCCAGATCGCTTTCGCACCGGCATCGTTTCGCGAAGGCGAGGGAACTCGCTGGAATCGAAACTCGGCATTCGCCGTTTTGTTGTCGTTGTGATCAATGGTGATCCGTGGTTGCGCATAAGTTATCGACCAAAGCGCCGGCAGAATGAGAACCACGATTAGTAGTTTGTTAACGCTCATTCTCGCTCCAATGTGTCGTACAGCGGATGAACCAGACTCAAGATCCATGGCTCATTCGCGACGGTCACCGCCAGAATCCGAACCCGTTCGCTGTCCGGCAAGGTTAGCGTTCTTGCGCCCGGCGCCAAATCGATTGCGTAGGCAAACAGGTAGGAATAGGCGTAGGGTTCGGCGCTGCCGTCGGCCGCTCGTCGCTGGGAAGAGAACCACGCGACGTCAGCGCGTTTAATAAATCCGGGCCGCAAGCCTATCATCTCGCCATAAATATTTGGGCGCGTGCGCACCGGCGTGCCCGGCGGCGCGTTTGGCCTGATGGGAATCGGCTCTTCAATAGTCCGCCAGATTCGATCGCCCCATTGACCGATGAAACCGGTCCATTCCTGAATCGTTAGGTCCGTCGCTTTCGAGCCAACACGGAATGTCGCTTTCTGATCACCGTTGGCCGCCGCAGCTAACAGATAAACGCGATTGAAATTTCCTGTGGGCAGATTGATCGTTTGGCCGTGAGCGATGATTGCGTTCGGTTTCCCCGCGGGCGCAAGATCGAAACGGATGCCTCCAAAAGTTATCTGGCGCGGCAACATTTCCGCGGGCAGAGCTTTTCCTTGCGACGCGCCCTGACTGTTCGGCGCCCAATCGAACGCGCCATCCGCTGGCCGGCCCATGCGGGCCGCGACAGACATTTCGTAATCAAGCGGAACAGGCTGAGAATTAATTTGCGGAATCCTGATCCGAGATGGCGCGAGTTTGATCGCAAACGTTCGTGGTTGGTATGCATCGAACGACGTAGTCAGCTCGCCGTTCGAAACGTTCGCCGGACTGAGTGGTTGTTCTTGCCCGTTGACTTCGCGCGCGGCGATGATCACGGATGGAAACGAAATGTGAACATTCGCTTCGCGCTTGCCATCCATTTCGACCAGGCGAACGATCGTCTCGTCGCTTAGCTCCGCTTTCTTCAGGGCCATCACGCGAATCCGGTCGTTGTTAAGTTTCAGCAGCGAAAAAGTCTTTCCGAGCGCGCCCGCGTGGGACGGACTTTGAAAAGCAGTCAGCGGTTGGTTCAGACGGTAAGCTTGCCAATCGGTCTGCGACTGTCGCCAATCGTTCGCGTGTCCGGCGAGGCCAAAGATTATTTCGTGACGACCGATGTCCTGCGTTCCCTGGTCAGCATAACCGCCGCGCGTTCCGGGTGTGCGAATCAGCGTCAAACGAATCGTCTTGTCATCCAGCTTGTCTGAAGCATTCTTGCAGTCAGTCAGTATCGTGACTCCGAACGATCCGCTCTTGTCGGTCAGATCGATCCATTGATGTGACGCAACTTCAAATTGGCGTTCCTCCTCGTTCGAGCGCTGCACAGTGCCGACGTCCCAGTTGTATGTCGCGAGATTGTTAGCGGCGCTGAGCGGAAAGGTCGCCTTCAGATTCGCTTCTTTGGTCTTCCAATTAATGACGTTGCTGAATTCAACGCGATTGCCCGCGTCACCCGTCGATAGACTGATTCGCTGCACGAACTTGCTACCTTCGGTCTCGCGCTCGACTTCGATCGCGACGCGCACGGGCCCGGTTTCCACGACGCGAACTTTCGCACTGCCAGAAACAAAACTACGCGGCGCGCGCTGCTCGTCTTCAAAGTCCATGTTCCAGGCGGGCCATCGCCGCGGATTGTCCGTTGAAATCGCCAAGCGAATCGGCGCCGACAGCAATTCGCGGTTGAGTTGCTTGTCGAAGATGTGCGAGACATCACCGTGACTGTCGATCGCCAGGCGATAGCGAGCATTCTCGAGCGACAATTCAGTGACCTTTAGTTCGGAAGGAGATTGCAGAGAGCTGGCGGGCTGGACGTCGTAGACTGCAAAACCGACCGAGGGAACTTTAGCGAGAAACAGAACTTTGCCGTGCGACATTTGCGCCGGCACTTCAACGCCTTTGGGATCAACAATACGCACCGCCGCAGGTGGGCCATTCGGAAATTGGATGTTTGCTTCGACAACGTCTTCGCGCTGAACGTTCAGAGGATTGTAGACAACGATCGCAATTCCTTTTGCTTCGGTATCCAAGCCGGCCGCGACTCCGTTCGCTGCGCTCGTCAACACGCCCGCGAATTGATTCATCGCGAGCACGTCATCGTTCCAGGCAAACTCGAAGGCCTTCGGCGTTGCGGTGCCGGGAAGCAGATCGTGAAACTGTCCCCCCATCACCAAGGTCCATGCGTCGTTCAAACGCTCACGCGGATACGCACGAGCGCCTAACCATTCAGCGGCGACCGAGGCTTTCTCAGCCGCATCGGCAAGCAATTCGTTCTTGCGCATCCAACGCTTTTGATAAGCCTCCGACGTGAGCGATCCAGCGGAATGATTAATTAATTCGAGGTCGCCTTTGTAGCGCGGCAAACGATCGGTCGAGCAACAATTGAGAATGTCTTTGAAGATTTGATCAGCTTTCGACCAAGTCACGTGTATTGGTCCATCGCCGACCGGAACCGGCGCAGTCGGGGCTCGCGGTTGCACACCAAACGGAAAGAATGGTGGCAGCGACGATTTGCTCTTGGTGATGATCGCTTCCATCAATTTCACCGAACTCTCGTTCGGCGAGCCGCCGACGTCGCCCGTGCCGACGTAATGATAATCAGCAAAAATCCCGGTCAAGTTGCCGTTCGTCGCGATTCGCTTGGGCCAGTCCTCCTGACTTCGATTTCGCACCTGGCTGAGTTGTGCTGTCCTAATGGGATCGGGGCCGGGCGGCGGTGGCGGCGACTTCGTGATGTCATAGTTTACCTGGCTGCCATAGCTCATCGGATTGAGCGCGGCCATCACCGTGCGTCCATCTGGACCTTCCCAAAGGCCTACATTAAAAGGAATCCCGACCGGCGTGTTCTCCAGCGAGCCGCGTCCGCCGACGTGCGGCGCCGGCTGCCACGCTGAAGAAAGTTTTTGCGTTGAGAAACCTTTAATGCCTGAATGCGCGAGGATGCTTGGCAGCGAAGCAGGAAAGCCAAAACAATCGGGCAGCATGTATTCGTCGCTGGCGATTCCGAACTCTTTGCGAAACCAATTGTTGCCGTAAAGAATCTGCCGAATGATCGATTCAGCGTTCGGCGAATTCACGTCGCCTTCTTCCATCGACGAGCCCGCCGGAAACCAACGGCCATTCGCGACGTAATGCTTCAAGCGTTCGAAGTCCGAAGGGTAATACTCCTTCATTAATCGATATCGATTCGCGCCGGTGAAATTGAAAATGTAGTGCGGGTACTTTTCGAACAGCGCGAAATTGTTCCGCATCGTCTTGGTAAGATACTCCTGAATGACCTGCGGATATTCCCAACGCCATTCAGTGTCGAGATGCGCATAGCCGACGACGTAGAGCGTCGGGTCTTTCGATAAGTCAGGCCGAAGAGCGTTTGCGGCTGCGACCTTTGGTTTCGATTTTTCCGACGTATTGCGCGCCCGCGTTGCGTCACTGCGTCTTGAATGGCGAGTTTGGCTGGACCCGCTGACCATAAATACGGCGCACAGGAGCAACAGCAACGATGATCGGTTCAATTTGGCGAACATGGTTTTAGCCGCATAACGGCGAAAATGTTTATAGCCGGCCTGGGATACTTCTACTTCTTTCCGAATTGAGCGAACGTGCTTCGCTCAATTCGGAAAGAGCCGATGATTAGAGTAGATCCTATCTATAAATATTTCGTGCCTATGGCACTCCTTCACCGGATCTTGGTTCTTGTTGTTTCACTTTCGGCAATGTGATGTCGCGCAAAGGGCGGCTCTGATGAAGTCGAGTGTTCTCTCATTCTCACACGGCTTCAGCCCGGTGTTTCGGCGCGCGCATTTTAAGAGAAACCGTTTCAACCGCTTCTGAGAAACTGTTGAAAACAGTTCGAATTCAATAAACCCGGTTACACCCGGCTAAAGCCGGGTGAGAATGAGAAATAAGCAAAGCCGTCTACTTGAAACGCGCGATCTCAAACTGCCCGGTCAATCTAATATCTTCGGAACCTGATCCAATCATGACCTTGAACTTACCCGGTTCGATGACGAAATGAAGTTGCCGATTCCACAACGCAAGGTCATCATGCGCCAGCACAAAGGTAACCGTTTTGGTTTCGCCCGGCTTCAAGTGGATGCGTTCAAAGCCACGCAGATTCTTTTCATAAGTGGTGACGCTCGTCACAAGTTCGTGGGTATATAGCTGGACGACTTCATCGCCATCGCGTGAACCAGTGTTGGTGACATCGACCGAGACTTTGATATTCGAAGTTAGATCCACCCGGAAGGTCGGGCGCATGCTTCGTCGGTTGGCACTAGTATTGCTGACCATCGTGGTCTGCGGATTAATTCTCAAATTGCCATACGCGAAAGTCGTGTAACTCAGGCCGTGCCCGAAGAAATACAGCGCACCGTTTACGCGCGTCTTTTCCCCTTCCCATTGCGCATTGGGTTTAGTCGGAAAGTTGTAAGGAATCTGGCCGACAGTTTTCGGAAATGTGACGCTCAGTTTGCCGCCCGGATTGTAATCGCCGAACAAAACGTCAGCGATCGCGGTTCCGCCCTGAGCACCGGGAAACCAGGCTTCGATAATTCCGGGAACGTACTTGTCGATCCAGTTGATGCTCATCGGCCGGCCATTTAATAAAACGACGACGGTTGGCTTGCCGGTGACATAAACGGCTTGAACCAGCTCGAGTTGCCGGCCGGGCAAATCGAGACTTGTGCGCGAGGCCGTCTCGCCGACCGTGTTTGGTGAATCGCCGAGTACAACGACAGCAACGTCTGACTTCTTCACGGCTTCGACTGCTTTCGCAATCTCGTCCTTTTCTTTTTGCGTCAGCGGCTCAGGCAAGACTTCCGTCTGCGGCCAATGTTCGTCGGTAACGTCACATCCTTTGGCGTAATTCACTCTGACGCTATTGCCCAATTTGTTTTTGATTCCCTGGAGCACGGTAATCCCGTTAATCTGGTTTGGCCCATAGCGATAGCGGGTAAGATTGTCGTCGTCCGCGTTTGGGCCAATGACGGCGATCGAATGAATGTCTTTGTTGAGCGGTAATGCGTTGTGATCGTTCTTGAGCAGGACGATGCTTTCGCGCGCGGCGCGCAGCGCCACCTGTTGATGTTCCGGTGAATTCACAATCTTCTCGGCACGTGCCGCATCCTCAACATAAGGATGATCGAATAAGCCCAGGATGAATTTCACTCGCAGCACGTCGCGCACGCGATCGTCGAGTGTCTTCAGCGACACCTTTCCTTCTTTGACCAATTCGCGCAGGGGCAGAACGAAATCTTCAGGCGGCGTGAAATTTGTTTTGACGTTGAGACCGGCTTCGATCGATTGGCGCACCGCGTCCTTCATGTCTGTCGCGACGCCGTGCTTGTTGTAGAGATACTCGACGGCTGCGCTGTCGGAAACCACATAGCCGCGAAAACCAAATTCGTTTCGTAGTCTATCAGTCAGCCAATAATGACTTCCGGTAACGGGCACGCTGTCGTAGTCGTTGTAAGAACTCATGACGCCGAGAATGTTTGCTTCCTTGATCGCGGCTTTGAATGGTGGCAGGAAAATGCTCTCCACTTCGTGCAGAGTCGCTTGCGGATCGGTACGGGCCTGTCCTTCACGAGCACCCTTGGCGATGCTGTAAATGGCGAAGTGCTTGGCCGTAGACACAATTTGATAATTCTTCTGCATCGCCTTGGCCATCTCGACCCCAAGTCGCGATACGAGATAAGGATCTTCGCCGTAGGTGTCTTCAATTCGTCCCCAACGTTGGTCGCGCGAGACGTCCAGCGTCGGCGCATACACGTTTGTGTAACCCAGCGCGCGCGCCTCGTCAGCGGTGATGCTGCCGATCTCGCTGATCAACTCCTTGTCCCACGTGTGGCCCTGGCCTAACTCGGAAGGGAAACTGGTTGAGGTTGAGTAGGCGAGGCCCCGCAGACCTTCGTTGGTGAAGTCAACCGGAATGCCGAGCCGCGTATCTTCAATGAAGAAACGCTGCACCTCGTTCATGGCCCAGACGTGCTTCGCGATATCGGTGGCGTAGATGCTTTTGCCATGTGGGCCAATACCGTTGAGATGCTCGTGAATGTTTGCGATGCCGTCCTTCCACAACTTGGTCTTCCATTCTGGCGTCGGCAGTTCATCTTCCAACGGCGCGGGCTGACCGGTGCGACCACGGCCGACGCCGTAAAGCGTTGCGGTCTGACAGGTCTTCTCGTCGAGATTCATCTGTCGCAAAAGATCTTCGACGCGGGCGTTAATTGGCGCCCGCGGATTCTCATAAATATCCATGCGACCGTTCTTATTCAGGTCAATCCAACCCTGGTGGTAAATTGGGTTCTGACCTTGCGCTGGTTGAGCGGAAAGGGCGGCGATGGTTGGCGCGGAGAATGAGGAAACAATCAACGCGCTTAACAAGGCCAGGCAGGTAGCTTTATGTTTTTTCATCAATCGGCTCGTTCGAATAACTATTGACAGCATCTGGAGCAATCAATAGAATCACGTTGCTCGTTACCGGTAACGATTGTAAGCGCGCCACACTTTACAACGTAGCGTGTCGATTGGGCAAGAAGTTTCCTCTCGGTGCTTCACGCCGAATCGACCTGAAGACTGGGCTTTGGTTCCAGGTCGTTGATAAAGGCGATGTGGAAGGCAATTGGTTGGAAAGATCAAGCTCAAGCATGTACAGCTACATGATGTGGATGGGCGTGAAGCGAGGCTATCTGCGGAAGCATTACGAAGCGATCGCCGAAAAAGGTTATCGGGACGTGCTTTCAAAACTTTCCAAAGACGCGGACGGTATGACGAATCTGATCGACATCTGCGAAGGCACGAACGTCAGCGATCTCGTTTACTACTTTGCGCGCAAACGAAACGTCAATGACTTTCACGGGCTCGGCGCTTTTCTAATCATGAATGAAGAATTGAGAGTCCCGAGTTTGCATTACAAGCCCACGCCAGGTTGGAGCGCGAACTGATGTTCGAGATTACTCCCCTGTCGCGGCGGAGTGCGATGGTGGTGCTCGCGTCGGGGCTGTTATTGCTGAGTTGTTCGACCGCTTCGGCACAACAGCAGACGATTAATGTAGCCGCTTTCGATTGCATCCGCGTTCTCAAAGCCGCCAATCAATATCTCTCCGAAAAACCTTTTACAGTAACAGCTTCACCAAGTTCGCGTAGCGCCGGTGGTCTGCACGACTTTTTCTCGGAGGGAGACTATTGGTGGCCCGATCCTGCGAATCCGAAGGGGCCTTACATTCAACGCGATGGCATGACGAACCCGGATAATTTCGTCGAGCATCGCCGCGCACTAATGCGTCTGAGCGTGCAAGTGCCGACGCTGGTCGCAGCATGGAGGTTAACGAAGGATAAACGTTACGCGTCGAAGGCGGCCGAACACCTGCGAGCATGGTTCGTTGATGAGCGCACGCGCATGAATCCGAACCTGCAATACGCACAGGCAATTCATGGAGTCACGACGGGCCGCGGCATCGGGATCATCGACACAATTCATCTAGTTGAAGTTACACGCGCCATCGAAGTGCTTAAAGACTCTTCGGCGTTATCGACAACTGAGCTTGGTTCGATCACGCAATGGTTCAAAAATTATTTGGTTTGGATGAGTACCAGCAAGAACGGAACCGATGAACGCGACGCGAAGAACAATCATGGAACTTGTTGGCTGCTGCAGGTCGCGGCATTCGCGCATTTGGTTGGTGATCAAAAGCAGCTCGATTACTGTCGCGAACGTTTCAAGACCGTGACCGTTCCTAATCAGATCGCCGAGAACGGTAGCTTTCCCGAAGAATTGAGGCGAACAAAGCCCTATGGCTATTCGCTTTTTAATCTTGAGGCGATGGCGACAGTTTGCCAGATTCTAAGTACCCCGAAAGACAATTTGTTTACCTATGAAACCGCGAACGGTCGCAGCTTTCGACGTGCGATGGAATACATGGCGCCGTTCATTGGCAATAAGAAATCGTGGCCGCTCAAACCTGACGTGATGTACGACAAAGAATGGCCGATGCGACAAGCGAGTCTCCTGTTTGCCGGAATCGCGTTCGACCGCAGAGACTACATTGAACTGTGGAAGACCCTGCCGGCAGACTCAAACGTTGAGGAAGTCATTCGCAATTTTTTCATTCGTCAGCCGGTGTTGTGGGTGAATTGATCCGCGAGAGCCCGCATGAAACTAACTTTCATTGATTGGACCGTCATGGTCGTCTACTTCGTTCTCTAGATATTGCCAATTTTGGATTGCCGATTGCCGATTGATCGTTATACTCCCGTCGATTAGTTCGCACGTGGTCGCGCGATGAGCCTGCGCTCACGCGATGCTGTTCATAGGATGATGAATCGCGATCCTGACGCCGGTCGCACTTTCGAGCTGAGTTCGTTTCTCGTGCGCGTGCTGGGCGTCGACGATGTCAGGGCTAGCTTTCATGGCAGAGTTACCTGGTTTAGACTCCGGACTTGTCCGGCGGCCGCACGAGTGCTTCTTCCAAACGTCAATCCCTGGCTTAGAGGTCATTATGCGCAAAATATTTTTTCTATTGATTGCCTTAGCGCTGGTCGCGGCGGTCAGCTGCAATCGCTCGGGCACGAAGAATTCAAAGAAGCTCACCATCGCCGTGATTCCCAAAGGAACATCGCACGAATTTTGGAAGAGCATTCATGCGGGCGCGATCAAAGCAGCCCGCGAGCTTTCTTCACCCGGCGCTGAAGTCGAAGTGATTTGGAAAGGCCCGCTGCGCGAGGACGATCGCGAACAACAGATTCAGGTCGTGGAAGGGTTTGCTTCACAGGGAGTAAGCGGAATGGTCCTGGCGCCGCTCGACAATCGCGCCTTGGTGCGACCGGTCGAAGAGGCAAAGAACGCCGGCGTGCCGACTGTGATCATTGACTCGGCGCTCGCATCCCAATCGATCGTGAGTTTCGTCGCAACCGACAATCGCAAAGGTGGAATGCTGGGAGCAGATCGTTTGGGAGAATTGCTGGGCGGAAAGGGCAAAGTAATTCTGCTTCGCTATGCGGAAGGATCGGCGAGTACGGAAGAACGCGAGGCGGGCTTTCTTCAGGAGATGAAGCAGAAGTTTCCGAACGTGGAATTAATCTCGACCGATCAGTATGCGGGCGCGACGCGCGATACTGCCAAGCGGGCGTCAGAGAACCTGCTCAACCGGTTTGGCGATGACGTGCAGGGGATTTTTTGTCCGAATGAATCGACCACGGCGGGAATGCTCTCGGCGTTACAGGACATCGGCAAAGCGGGCAAGGTGTTGTTCGTCGGATTCGACACGAGTCAGATGTTCGTCGACGCGATGCGCGCCAAGCAGCTCCACGGGATTGTGGTGCAGAATCCTTTTAATATGGGCTACCTCGGAGTCCGAACGTTGGTCGAGAGTCTGAAAGGCAAGCCTGTCGAAAAACGCATCGATACCGGCGTGACTGTGATTACCCCGGACAATCTGGATGCTAAGGAGATGCAGGCGCTGCTGCATCCGCCGTTGGATGAGTATTTGAAATAGAGTTTCAGGTTTCAAGTTTCAAGTTACTTCTTCCTCGGAATTGCTGTAGCAACCTGGCGCCAATTGTTTCGCCGGACTTGAACCTGAAACCTGAAACTTGAAACTTGAAACTTCGATTAATGGTCGCTGAAACAAAAGCTGATTGGTTCAGGCCGAGCGCGGGATTAGCGCGCACGTGGCTGAATCGCCTGGCGCCGTTTCTCGGATTGATACTGGTAATCGTTATCTTTGCGATCCTGATTGGCGCTCCCGAAAAATATCTTTCGCTGAAAAACCTCCGCACCGTCCTGGCGCAAACTGTAATCGTAGCCATCGGCGCTATCGGCATGACCGTGATCATAATCAGCGGTGGCATCGATCTATCAGTCGGATCGGCGATCGCCTTGACTGGAGTGATTACTGCGCTCGGTATCAATGCCGGCTGGTCGACAAGCTTGGCAGTTTCAGTCGGAATTTTGGTCGGCGGATTCGTCGGCGTGGTGAATGGTCTGGCGATTACGCGGATGCGCGTCGTGCCGTTCATCGCGACGCTGGGAATGCTGGGAGTTGCGCGCGGAGTCGCGAAGGGCATCGCCGGATCGCAAACGGTCAACATGCCTGAGACTTGGGCCAATGATTTGCTCCTGACAATTCCGAAACAGAGTTGGATGTTGGTTGCGCCGGGCGTTTGGATCGCGATCGTACTCGCGGTCGTCGCGGCAGTAGTTCTGCGCCGAACGGTTTTCGGCCGGCGGGTGTTTGCGTTGGGATCGAATGAAGCTGCCGCGCGTGCCTGCGGCATCGCGACTAATCGTTTGAAGATTTACATTTACGCCTTGGCAGGCCTGCTGTTTGGTCTCGCGGGTGTAATGCAGATGTCGCGTCTTCGACAGGGCGATCCAACCGTCGCCGCCGGGTTGGAGCTGGACATAATAGCGGCCGTGGTTATCGGCGGCGGCAGTTTGAGCGGCGGCGAAGGGAGCATTCTCGGTTCGATGATTGGCGCGCTCATCATGGCGTTTCTGCGCAACGGCTGCCAGCAAGTCGGTTGGCCCAACTACATTCAGGAAATTATCATCGGCGCGTTGATTGTTTTCGCCGTGGCCATCGATCGTTGGCGGCACTCGCGAATGGCAATCGCTTAAGTTCAGGAATCCAGGAATCGATACATGAACTATCGTCGTTTTGGCCGCACCAAGTGGAAAGTCAGCGAGATCGGCTATGGTATGTGGGGCATGGGTGGTTGGAGCGGTTCGGACGACGAAGAATCGTTGAAGGCGCTCCAGCACGCAGTCGACCAAGGTTGTAATTTTTTCGATACCGCCTGGGCGTACGGCGAGGGCCGAAGCGAGCGCTTGCTTGGTCAACTGGTGCGTGCGAACCCGGATAGGCAGCTCTATACGGCCACAAAGATTCCGCCGAAGAACTCGACTTGGCCCAGCCGGCGCGAATTTACTCTCGACGAAACTTTTCCTTCCGATTATATCGAGCAACGTGTGTACGAGAGTTTAGAACACGCGGGTTTGCCCAAATTCGATCTCATGCAGTTTCACGTCTGGGAAGACACCTGGGCCGAGGACGATCGATGGGCCAGGAAAGTTGATGAGCTTCGTTCGCAAAAACTATTCAGCGCGATTGGCATCAGCATCAATCGGTGGGAGCCTTGGAACGGCGTGAAAGCAGTGCGCAGCGGCCTGATCGATTCCGTCCAGGTTATCTACAACATCTTCGATCAAAATCCCGAAGACCAACTGTTTCCCGCGTGCGCCGAGATGGACGTCGCCGTTATTGCGCGCGTGCCGTTCGACGAAGGGACACTGACCGGTGCGCTTACGAAAGACAGCACATGGCCGGAAGGCGACTGGCGAAATACCTATTTCGTTCCAGCGAACCTGATTCCGAGCGTTGAGCGTGCCGAGAAACTCAAAAGCATCTTGCCAGCGGGCATGACGTTGCCTCAGATGGCGCTGCGTTTTATTCTCAGCAACACAAACGTCAGCACGATCATTCCTGGCATGCGCAAGCTTTCGCATGTGGATTCGAATATCGCTGCCAGCGATGCAGCCGCGCTGCCGAAAGATCTTGTTTCAGAGTTGCAAGCACATCGGTGGGAACGCAGCCCGACAAAATGGTCACAGTAAATTAAGACGAATCGATGCCGACTACGATTACAAATGCATCGGTTCGCGATATTCGTTTTCCAACGTCGCGCACGCTCGACGGATCCGACGCCGTGAATGTCGATCCCGATTACTCGGCGACCTACGTCGTCCTTGAAACCGACGACGCGCGCGGCCTGCGGGGCTACGGCTTAACATTTACGAATGGCCGTGGCAATGAAATTTCGGTCGCTGCCGTGCACGCCTTGAAGCATCACCTGCTGGGCCGCACGCTTGAATCGATCACACAGGATTTCGCCGGCTTTTGGCTCGGCCTTACTTCAGATAGTCAGGTGCGTTGGCTTGGACCAGAGAAGGGTGTGATTCATCTCGCGGCCGGCGCGCTGGTCAATGCGTTGTGGGATTTGTATGCGAGAAGTGAAGGCAAACCGGTGTGGAAGCTTTTGGTGGACATGTCGCCTGAGCACCTCGTCGCGTGTATTCCGTTTCGTCACATCACCGATGCGCTGACGCCTCAGGAAGCGCTCGAAATTCTAAAACGTAATGAAGCAACGAAATGTGATCGCGAGAAAGAGATGCGCGCGGTCGGCTATCCGGCTTACACGACATCGGCGGGTTGGCTCGGCTATTCAGACGACAAAGTGCGCCAGCTCGTGCGCGAAGCTCTTGTGGATGGATGGTCGCATTTCAAGATGAAGGTTGGACGCGATCTCGATGACGATGTTCGCCGCGCGGCGATCATCCGCGAAGAGATCGGACCCGATCGCACATTGATGATGGACGCGAATCAAATTTGGGACGTCGACCAAGCGATCGAATGGATGAAACCGCTGGCGCAATTCAATCCGTGGTGGATCGAAGAACCGACTTCACCCGACGATGTTCTTGGTCACGCGAAAATAGCGAAAGCGGTCGCGCCGATTGGTGTTGCTACCGGCGAAGCTTGTCAGAACCGCGTCATCTTCAAACAGTTCTTGCAGGCGAAGGCAATTGCGTTCTGCCAAATCGATAGTTGCCGTTTGGCGGGTGTGAATGAAGTGCTCGCGGTAATTCTGATGGCGGCAAAATTCGGCGTGCCGGTCTGTCCGCATGCAGGCGGCGTCGGGCTTTGTGAATACGTGCAGCATCTTGCGCTGTTCGACTACATCGCGGTCAGTGCATCGCTCGAGAATCGCATCACGGAATACGTCGATCATTTGCACGAACATTTTGTCTACCCAGTGAAGATGAAAGACGGACGATATTTGCCGCCGCTCGATCCGGGATACAGCATCGAGATGAGAACCAAGTCGCTTGACTGCTACGAGTTTCCAAATGGGGAAGCTTGGAAGACCAAATCGTCAGTTGTTAGTGGTCAGTAGTCAGTTGCTTCTGTTGATGATCACGACGTTGACCACCGATAACTAATGACTTTTTGACAAGTGACAACGGACCGCTGACGTATGACTGCGCTTTTATTATCAAATATCTCTAAACGCTTTGGCCCAACCGCGGCGTTGGCCGGTGTGAACCTGCGCCTGGACAAAGGCGAAGTGCATGCGCTCATCGGTGAAAACGGGGCGGGCAAGAGTACTTTGATGAACGTGCTCGCAGGTTTAATGAAGTTCGACGAAGGCACGATGGAGGTGGACGGCGATCATTATGATCCTTCGAGTCCGCTTGATGCGCGCGACCGCGGAATTGCTCTGATTCATCAGGAACTTTCTTTGTTTCCGCACTTATCTGTGGCTGAGAACATCATGATGGGCATGGAGCCTTCGCGTTGGGGTTTGCTCGACTCTGACGCCTTGTGTGCGCGCACGCTTGAAGTGCTCGAAACTTTTCATCACACGGAAATCAAACCTGAGACACGCGTCTCGACTCTTTCAATCGCGGCGCGTCAGATTGTCGAAATTTGTCGTGCGCTGGCCGCGCGCGCGCGACTCATTTTGATGGACGAACCGACAAGCAGCTTGCAACGCGAAGACGTCGAGCATCTGTTTCACTTGATCAGACAATTCAAGGGTCACGGCATCAACGTCATTTATATCAGCCACTTTCTGGAAGAGGTGCGCGAGATTGCCGACAACTTCACGGTTCTGCGCGATGGGCGTAGTGTCGCGACCGGCGAGATTTCGTCCGTGTCTGACGATGAACTAATCATGCACATGGTCGGCCGTTCAGTTGAAAATCTCTTTCCCAGTCGCGCTCCGGCTTCAACGGGCCGCGAGACCGTTCTCGAAGTCAAGAATCTGTCGTCGCCACCGGCGTTGAAGAACGCGACGTTCGAACTGAAACGCGGAGAAATTGTTGGAATCGCGGGTCTGATGGGATCGGGAAGAACAAACGTGGTGCGCAGCATCTTCGGATTGGATGAATGTGCGGGCGGTTCGATCAGAGTGATGAATCAAAGCTCAACACAGTCCGCGACACCCGCGACGCGTTTGTCACAAAGCATCGGATACCTTAGCGAGGATCGCAAGAACGAGGGACTCGCAATCACTCTCTCGATCGCCGATAACGTAACGATGACGCGTTTCAGATCGTGCTCGCGATTTGGTTGGCTTAACTTGTCGCGGCAACGTTCGCGATCTCAAGACGTCGTCAATTCACTCGCAGTGAAAGCTCGCAGCGTGCAACAACCAGTGGCGTCACTGTCTGGTGGCAATCAACAAAAGATCGCGTTGGCACGTCTGCTGCACCAGCAGGCTGAAATCCTTTTGCTTGACGAACCGACGCGCGGTATCGACATCGGCAGCAAGGCTCAAGTCTACAAAACCATCGCCGATTGTGCTGCCGCGGGAAAAGCGGTCCTGATGATTAGCTCGTACCTGCCTGAGTTGTTTGGCATGTGCGATCGCCTGGCGGTGATGAGTCGTGGGCGCTTGTCGGCGATTCGTCCGATCGATGAATGGACGCCCGAGGCCGTGATGCAAGCGGCGATTGCCGGTGAAGGGAATTGAGGCGCGAAAAAAATCAAGGCATTGAACGAGTGGATGCGCAGCTATGCCGAAAAGAATAAGTTGACCTATCTTGATTATTATTCGGCTATGATAGACGAGAAGGGATTCTTGAAAGACGAGTTGAGCGAGGATGGTTTGCATCCAAACGCAAAAGGCTATGCGATCATGGCGCCGCTGGCGGAAGCTGCGATTGCAAAATCGTTGAAGAGCGGAAGCTAGTGGTTCAAGTTTCGCGTAGACGCGATCGCTTATCGACGGGACCTCTGAAGTGGAACTGCATGCCGACAACCTTAGCTGACATCGCGCGCGCTCTGGGCGTCTCAAAGATGACGGTCTCGCGCGCCATCAACAATCATCCGGAGATCAGCCCGGAGACGCGTGCGCGCATCCTGGACGCTGCGCATCGCATGAACTACCGGCCAAATCAGTTCGCCCGCGCGCTGACGACGAATCGTTCTTATCTGCTTGGCGTGATTGTTCCGGACCTAATGCACTCTTATTTTGCCGAGATTTGTCGTGGCGTTGAAACCATCGCCAAGCCTTTGGGTTACCAAAATTTGATTTGCAGCACCGACGAGGACCCCGCGAATGAAGAATCGGAAATCGAAGCCCTGTTGCCGCGGACTGATGGTTTGATTCTCGCCTCGTCTGCATCGCCGGCCGAGACGAAATTCTATAAGCGGGTGATTCGCGAACGCGCGAAGATTGTTTTGATCGATCGGCAGCTCGAAGGAATCAAGTGCCCTTCGGTTACTACAGACGACATTAAAGTCGGACGGATTGCAACTGAGCATCTGCTGAGCCTCGGCCATCGCCGAGTAGGTCACTTGAAAGGCACGGTCGCATCAACCGCCGCGTTGCGGTTTGAAGGTTACAAAAGTGCTTTGGCCAACAACCGATTATCTTTCAATCCGGACTTGGTTCGCGAGGGCGGCTTCACAGAAGCTGACGGCAATCGCGCGATGAAGAAATGGCTGCGCGAAGGCAATGTGCCGTCAGCAATTTTTGCGGCGAACGATCCGGCGGCCATCGGCGCCATAGCGGCCATCACCGAAGCCGGACTGAGTATCCCCGAAGACATCGCCATGGTCGGCGGCGGCAATATTCATTACGGCGACATGTTGCGCGTGCCCCTGACGACCGTTTCTTGGTCCACGTCCGAAATGGGACAGGCGGCCGCGCGGCTCCTGATCGATCTGGTCGAGGGTAAGAGGGGCATAAAAGAACAACACGTGATCGTTGAACCTGAATTGGTCGTGCGTGCTTCGTGCGGCGCAACCCAGGCGGCGTTCGTTTAAGTTTTTCCTCTAAAAAGTTATCATGCGTATCATTTGTACAATCTTAATACTAAGTTGCCTAATGTTTGCGGGACAGGCCAATGCGGCGCCCCGCATCAAGGTGCTTAAGCTGTCGGTGACGAATCCGTCCAACGAAATTCGGTCGGCGGCAGATATCGTCGTCAGTGTCGCTGAGCTGAAGCGCATCGCGCCGGACTTCAAGGCGGGCGACGTCATCGTGACGACGAGCGATGCGTCAACCGTCGAGGAGGACGCGCGCACGCTGCAAACGATCGAACTGCCTTCACAAGCAGACGATCTCGATGGCGACAATAAGCATGACGAGCTTGCTTTTCAAATTGATTTGAAACCGCGACAGACGCGAATCGTGACGATCGCTTATGGAGACACGGCGACGATTCAGCGTTTGCGCAGCGACTATCCGAAACGAACCGCGGCGAAGTTCACGATGAAATTTGACGGGCTCGGTTGGGAGTCCGAAGCGACGGCGTGGCGAATCTATTTCGATAAGCGCAACGCGATCGATGTCTGGGGCAAGCGTCGGCCGGGCTTGTACCTCGAAATGTTTGGGGCGCCCGAATACGTCTATCATTGGGAATCGCCGTTGGGCCGGGACATTTATCGAATCGGCGATGCGATTGGAATTGGGGCGGTGGCTGCGCTCGTCGATGGCAAAGCGGTCAGAGTTTCGGACGTCGTCGAACGTAGATGGAGAATCATCAGCGCCGGTCCAGTTCGAGTGATCGTCGACTTGAATTATAAGGGCTGGAAAATCGGCGGAAAGGAAGTCAATCTTACGAGTCGTATGACTCAATGGGCCGGCGAGCGCGGCTTCGATCATCGAGTCACCGCCGAAGGCGCCGACGGAGTGACACTGGTAACGGGAATCGTTCGTCAGCCTGATCTGCAGGAAAAGATTTTCAACCCATCAGAGAGCGTGCCTGCCTTTACGCGTGCATGGTGGGGACATCAGGTCGAAGAAGAAGGTCCGCCGGCGACGGCGATTCATATGTTGCCTGGTCAGAATTTAGGTTTGGCAATAATCGCGCTCGGTAAACAGAGCAAGGCAATCGCTGATGATCCGCTCAACTTGCTCGTTCAGCCACAGTTCGAAAATGGCAAAGCCGATTGGTATGTTACGGGTGTTTGGGATCAAGAGAACACCGACAACCTGAGCGTACCGGCCAGCACTGCTGATGCGAGAATTCGTTATGGTTCCCTGGCGTCGCCGCGCGCGACGCCGAGGACGCTCGATGATTTCCTAAACTTTGTTCACGACACGAGCATTCGCCTGACGAACCCAGCGCGGGTGGCTATTCTTTCATCCGCAGCATCGGCGCAATCGGCTCCGCCGGATACCTTGCAACCGGCGAAAAAGAAAACTTATGCGGAAGCGATCGACTTGTTGAAGCAATCCGCGGAACGCACTGCGCAGAAATTCGAGCCGCTGATTTCCCGAACCGCGCCGGCCGATACGGATCGCGACACCGGCGAAGGTTTTTTCACCGAAGGCGATAATGAAACCGGTGAATGGAAATCGCAGAAAGGCTTTTTCTGGACGGGCAGTTTTTGGGTTGGCGAGTTATGGCAGCTCTACGCCAAAACAAAAGATGAGCGGTTTCGCCGTTGGGCCGAGCTTTGGAACGCGCGGCTCCTCGGCAAGGAAGCAAACGAGAATCATGATACGGGTTTTCTCAACTTCTATTCATCAGTCCTTGGTTATCGCGCGATAAAGGATTCGAAGTATCGCGACGGCGGCTTGCGTGCAGCGACTCGCTTGAAGCAACTCTACAATCCGACGACGGAACTCGCTGCTTCGTGGGGCGTTAACGGCGACGACACGATCATCGACACGATGATGAACCTGCAAATCTGGTGGTGGGCCGCGCGCGAGACCGGCGATGCAGAATGGCGCGAGCTGGGATTAAAGCATGCGCTGAAATCCGCGGACTGGCTGGTGCGACGCGATGGTTCGGTGGCGCAATCCGTTCATTACAATCCCGGCGACAATCGTCAGGAGTTCACTTCTTCGCAGGGCACAAACAATTCAATCAAGTACCCAAACTCGGCGAAGCCCGGCGAAAAGGTTTTCACGCATACGCATCAGGGCTTCGCGGCAGACACGACCTGGTCTCGCGGCGCCGCCTGGGCTCTCTATGGGTTCACGGTTGCCTACAGCGAGACGAAGAATCGGGGCCTGGTGGCAACGGCTGAGAAGGTCGCCGATTACATCCTGGATCATCTGCCTGAAGACGGAGTGCCATGGTATGACTTTATCGATGAAGGCGTGCACTTTCGCAATCGCGATAGTTCCGCGGCAGCGATTATCGCCGGCGGGCTGCTGAGACTTTCTGAACAGACCGCAGACCAAACACGCGCCGCCACTTATCGCCGCGAGGGCGAACGCATCACGCGGTCGCTTATCGATCGATATCTGACGCCGGTTTCGGCCGGCGACAAAACGGCGCCGGGAGTGTTGCGTCACGGATCGAGCACGCGCCCGAGCGATGTGAGTTTGGTCTATGGAAATTACTATCTGCTGGAAGATTTGTTATGGCTGGAAGAGCATAGGGCAGTAGCCCGACCGTAAGGGAGGGCCCACAAAAAAGGAGAGCCATCATGAGCGCACAAATGAAAGAGCAAGACAAGCAACTCGTTTTTCGCAAGACAAACGCGCAGAAGGGCCGCACGATTTCGGTGACGCCTGAAAACAGTTCGATGAAGCACTTGTCCTACGGCCGCATAATTCTCGACAAAGAAGTGCCGCGGGTGAGCTTTGCAACCGGCAATCAGGAGTCCGGCTTAATCTGTCTCTCCGGCAAATGCACGATCATGTGCGACCGAGAGGCGACCCAGATTGAGCAATATGATTCGATCTATTTGCCACGCGACAGCCAGGTCGAAGTCGCGACTGAAAGCGCGGTCGATCTCGCTGAGTGTTCCGCGGATGTCGAGACGAAATATCCTCTGCAGGTCGTGCGCTATTCCGACGTTGAGAAGGACGGTTCGCTGAGATTCAAGACTGGCGGCGCATCCAACTCGCGCACCGTCAATATCACGCTGGGAAAGAACGTCGAAGCGGGGCGCATCCTGGCGGGCTTTACAACTTCAGAACCGGGTCATTGGACCAGTTGGCCGCCGCACGAACACGCGTCGATCCTTGAAGAACTTTACGTCTACTATGACATGCCGGCGCCGGCATTTGGCGTGCAGTTCGTCTACACGAATCCGGATGAGCCAGAATTCATCGGCATCGTGCGCGATGGTGATGCGGTGATTATGCCGAAGGGTTTTCATCCAAACGTTTCTGTGCCTGGCCATCCAATTAATTTTGTTTGGATGATGGCCGCGCATCGTGAAGTGGAAGATCGGCAGTTCGGTGTAGTCAGAGTGCAGCCCGGTTTCGATCAAGCGGGCAGCGGGTTGGAAGCAAGTCGAAAATAAACGGAGGCTGATGATGACTCTATTGCGGATAATGCTGGTTGCGGTTTTTTTAATGATTGCGACTGGAACAGCGTACGCGCAACGCAAACCCAGCGAAGCAAGCCGGCCGTTCGTGGTCATGTCAGCACAGTCGCTCGATGATTTGCAGAAGACAATTCGGCCGGAGAACAAAACGTCAGAGCTCATCGACAGCGGTGGAATGCAACTGCGGGTTGCCGTCCAGCACGAGAAAGACAAGACGGGCGCGGCGGCGGAATTGCACGATGCTTCAGACGATGTCTATTACGTACTGGATGGGTCAGCGACGCTGGTGCTCGGCGGAAAATTGGATTCGCCGAAAGAAACCGATCCGGGCGAGTGGCGCAGTCCACGCATCATTGACGGGAAGACGGTTGAAATTAAGAAAGGCGATCTGGTGATCGTTCCGCGCGGCACGCCGCATCAACGCAGCACAGAGAATAAAGACCTCACCATGATCCTGATTAAGATCTATGCTGAGCCGCTGAAAAAGAAACCTTGAATGAGTTACAAGTCCTTGGAACTTACCGGGAAGACGGCTGTCGTCATCGGCGGCACATCCGGCATTGGACGCGCGATCGCGCACGGACTTGCCGAAGCCGGCGCGGATGTTGTGCCGACGTCGCGCCGCGCCGATCAGGTTGAAGCCGCAGCGAAAGAGATTGAGGAACGCGGACGGCGAACCCTGCTCGTCACTTCCGATGTTGGCGATCGTGAATCGCTTGAACGACTGAGAAACAAAAGCATCGAAGTATTCGGCAAGGTCGATATTCTCGTGAACTGCGCGGGCCGGACGAAACGAGCGCCGACGATTGATTTTGCTGAAACTGACTGGAACGACATCTTTGATACGAACCTCACCGGAACGTTGCGAGCATGTCAGATTTTCGGCGAGCACATGCTTGAGCGTGCTTACGGACGAATCATTAATATTGCTTCGTTGTCTACATTCGTCGCGTTGTTTGAAGTCGCGGCGTATTCCGCGAGCAAAGCAGCGGTTGCATCGCTCACGAAATCACTGGCGATTGAGTGGGCGCCACGGGGTGTGAATGTTAACGCGATTGCTCCGGGAGTCTTTCGCACAGCGCTCAATCAAAAACTTCTGGATGAAACTGATCGCGGGCGTGAGTTCCTGATGCGCACCCCGATGAAGAGATTCGGCAACGTCGAAGAGCTCGCCGGTGCGGCGGTATTTCTGGCATCAGACGCAGCGAGTTTTGTGACCGGCGAGATTCTGGTTGTCGACGGCGGATTTTTCGCCAGCGGCGTCAATCAATAGGAGGCTGTGTCAGAACCGGAGCGGTAGCGACCGGGATCAGCAAGTTAAGTTGACTATACAATCCCGTCGCTACGGCTCAGGGTTCTGAGACTGGCTTCCGTTTTAAGATCATGGATGAAATCAGCGAATCGGTAAGATCAACGGCCTTCCCGAAATCTCAATCAAGTGTTCCGCCGTCTCAGGCAGCGGGCGCCAGTGCAACCGGCGCCGTCGCGGCGGTTTTTGAAACTGTCGATACCAGGATAGGCAATTATCGTTGGGTGATCTGTGCGCTGCTCTTCTTTGCCACGACGATAAATTATGTAGACCGTCAGGTTCTTGGCATTCTGGCGACCGACGAGACTTTCAAACACACGATCGGTTGGAGCGAGGCTCAGTACGGCTATGTTAATACGGCATTTCAAGCTGCGTATGCGTTGGGCTTGCTCGTCGTCGGAAATCTGATGGATCGATTCGGCACGCGCAAGGGTTTCTCGCTCGCTATCGTTTTCTGGTCAGTTGCGGCCATGTGTCACTCGCTGGCGCGTTCGGCCTTTGGTTTCGGCACGGCGCGCTTTGCATTGGGCCTCGGCGAAGCGGGCAACTTTCCCGCTTCAATCAAGACGATCGCCGAATGGTTTCCAAAAAAAGAACGAGCGCTAGCCACCGGCATCTTTAACAGCGGCTCGAACGTGGGCGCGATCGTGGCGCCTTTGGTCGTGCCGTTCATCGCGATCAATTACGGCTGGCAATGGGCTTTCATCATCACCGGCACTCTGGGTTTTATCTGGCTGGCTTTTTGGTTGCTGGTTTATCGACGCCCCGAAGAGCATCCGCGACTGTCGAAAACTGAGCTTGCGTACATCCAATCAGACCCGGCCGAACCGATGAGCAAAATTCCGTGGGCCCGGCTCGTTCCGCACCGGCAGACGTGGGCGTTCGCTGTCGGTAAGTTCATGACCGATCCGATCTGGTGGGTTTATCTCTTCTGGATGCCGAAATTTCTGAACACGAATTATGGCTTGAAGATCACTCAAATCGGTTTGCCGCTGGTGGTAATTTACGTTGCGGCCGATGTCGGCTCGATCGGTGGCGGTTGGCTTTCGTCGACACTTATCAAACGCAACTGGTCAGTGAACAAAGCACGGAAGACCGCGATGCTCGTGTGCGCACTGGCTGTTGTGCCGGTCATGTTTGCGGCGCGCGCTTCGAACCTTTGGGTCGCGGTCGGTTTCGTTGGTTTAGCAGCGGCGGCGCACCAGGGTTGGAGCGCAAACATTTTCACGATGGCGTCCGACATGTTCCCACGTCGCGCAGTCGGCTCGGTGGTTGGTATCGGCGGCATGGCCGGAGCGATTGGCGGCATGCTGATCGCTTCTACTGTCGGGTTGGTACTTCAATACACCGGCTCTTATCTTCCCATCTTCGTGATTGCCGGGAGCGCCTATCTCGCCGCGCTGGGAATTATTCATTTACTAGCGCCGCGCCTTGAACCCGCGAACGTCGAAGACGCAATGGCCTAAGAATAGGATGAGCACCGTTCTGAACGTAAAACCAAAAGAAGACTGCCGTTGGGACCTGGTAAGCCTGGGCGAAGTGATGCTGCGTCTTGATCCTGGTGATGGTCGAGTCGCGACGACGCGCAGCTTTCGCGTCTGGGAGGGCGGCGGAGAATACAACGTCGCACGCGGATTGAAGCGAGGCTTTGGAATGGATACTACCGTGGTGACTGCGCTGGCTGATAATCCGGTGGGCCGACTCGTTCAGGACTTAATTTATCAGGGCGGTGTCGATCAATCACACCTGCGCTGGGTTGCGTACGACGGAATCGGCCGACAAGTCCGCAATGGATTGAATTTTACTGAGCGAGGGTTCGGCGTACGCGGCGCAGTTGGATGTTCAGATCGCGGACACACCGCCGTGTCGCAATTGCAGCCGGGCGAGATCGATTGGGAGAAGATCTTCGGCGATGAAGGCGCTCGGTGGTTTCACACCGGCGGAATCTTCTGCGCGCTTTCGGAGACGACGCCGCAGGTTGCTCGTGAAGCAATCGAAGTCGCGAGAAAGCACGGCACGATCGTTTCTTACGATCTGAATTATCGCGAGTCGCTCTGGAAATCAATCGGGGGCAAGGCGCGCGCGCAGAAAGTGAATCGAGAGCTGGCTCCGCTGATCGATGTGATGCTTGGCAACGAAGAAGACTTTACGGCGTGTCTTGGCTTCGAAGTCGAAGATGTTGACGCAAATCTTTCGAAACTCGATACCGAAAATTTCCGACGAATGATCCAACGGGCCACCAAAGAATTCCCGAACTTTAAAGTTGTCGCCACGACATTAAGAAATGCGAAGACTGCGACCATTAACGATTGGGGCGCAGTGTGTTTTGCCAGTGGCGAGTTTTACCAAGCGACGACGCGAGAGAACCTGGAAATCTATGATCGCGTCGGCGGCGGCGATTCGTTTGCGTCAGGATTGATCTATGGCTTCTTGATGAACCAAGGCGTGCAATACGCCGTCGATTGCGGCGCGGCGCACGGCGCGCTGGCGATGACGACGCCCGGAGATACGACGATGGCCACACTCAGTGATGTTGAGAAGTTGATGAAGGGTGGCGGGGCGCGAGTCGCGAGGTGAGGTTGCAGCTATGCTGCCGCACAGTGCGGAAAGGCTTTGTCTTTCCGGCCGATGCCAATTTCAGATTCGCGGCGAGGCTGAGCCTCGCCGTCTTCAAAGATTAGGAAGGAATCGGTAAGGCAGAGCCTGACCGCACTGTGCGGCGGCAAAGCCGCTTCATCCAACTAAATTGTTTGTCCTCTCGACTGATAATTCATGACGAAGATTGAAATCATCAAACGCATCCGTGATATCGGCGTCATCCCGGTGGTGCGCGCATCGTCTGCCGACGAAGCAATTCAAGTTGTCGAAGCAATTAAAGCCGGCGGCGTTTCGTTGCTTGAAATCACCATGACCGTCCCTGGCGCGGTGCAGGTAATTGAACAGCTGACGAAACGTTTCGTTGACGAAGCAATTGTTGGCGCGGGAACTGTGCTCGATCCCGAAACTGCCCGCGCCTGCATCAACGCCGGAGCCAAGTTTATCGTTAGTCCCGCGCTGAATCTCGAAACGATCGCCTGTTGTCGTGAATTGGACGTGCCGGTGATGCCGGGCGCGCTCACCCCGACTGAAATTGTTCAAGCATGGAATGCCGGAGCGGATTTCGTAAAAGTATTTCCGTGCGGTGCGATGGGCGGCGCGAACTATATCAAGTGGTTGAAGGCGCCGCTGCCGCAAATCGAATTGGTTCCGACGGGCGGCGTCACGCTCGCGACTGCTGCAAGTTTCATTGAAGCCGGTGCGGCAGCAATTGGTGTCGGCGCTGATCTGGTAGACGTGAAAGCGATTCGTGCAGGTCAACCAGAGAAAGTTACGAAAGCGGCGCGTGCTTTTATCGAAGCCGTAAGCAAAGCCCGAATGAGGTCAGTACCGGGAGCAGTAGCGACCGGGTCTGTATAACAGAAGGGGAAAACAATAGATGTCCGCGGTTCAAGAACTAAGCAAGGCGAAGCACCTCAACTGGTCCACCGTTCCCGTCGAACATCCGGCGGAAGGAATCGAACGCCAGATGGTTGTTGGTCAGCAGATGATGATCTGCCGGTTTCGCTTCGCGCCTTTGCTCGTTACTCCCGAACATCGTCATCCGCACGAGCAAATGTCGATGGTGGTTAGCGGCCGCGTGCGTTTCTTCGTCGAGGGCGAAGAGCGAATCGTTTCACCGGGCGACGTTCTGCACTTTCCTTCAAACTGTCTGCACGGCGCGACCATGATGGATGAAGAGGTCGTGCTTATAGACATCTTCACGCCTCTGCGCGAAGACTTTCTGTCGCCTCGTTACCCGACTAAATGATTCTCGATCGATTCAAGCTTGATGGACGAGTCGCACTCGTGACAGGAGCTTCGACTGGGCTGGGCCAGGCGATTGCGATCGCATTGGCTGAAGCTGGCGCCGACGTCGCCTGTCATGGGAACACTCGGTCGCCCGAAGGAACGTGCGATGCGATTTCACAGATTGGAAGGAAAGCGTCGGGGGTGACGGGCGATCTGTCCAAGAAGGAAACGCCGCGCGAATTGATCGATGCAACCATTAAGGAATTCGGTCGGCTCGACATTTTAGTTAACAACGCCGGCACGATTCGCCGAGCATCCGCAATAGATTATTCAGAAGACGATTGGGCCACCGTAATCCAAGTTAACCTCTCTGCCGTCTTTCGTCTTTCACAGCTCGCCGGCCGACGGATGATCGAGCAAGGGAACGGGAAAATTATCAACATCGCTTCTCTGCTTTCCTTTCAAGGCGGCATCACTGTGCCCGCTTACGCTGCTTCCAAAGGCGGCGTCGCGCAATTGACCAAGGCGCTGGCGAACGAATGGGCCGGGAAGGGAATCAACGTCAACGCAATCGCGCCCGGCTACATGCGCACCGATAACACGCGCGCGCTACAGCAGGATGAAACGCGCAACCGCCAGATTCTTGAACGCATTCCAGCCGGCCGTTGGGGCGAACCTTCCGATCTAGCCGGCGCGGCAGTATTCCTGGCATCGTCGGCGAGCGATTACGTAAACGGCGAAATTCTGGTGGTTGACGGCGGATGGATGGGAAGATGATTTTAGAGTCGATGTCAGTCTCATGCGAGGCTCAAACCAAATACAAATCTCGTCCCGCCCGTTCCACTACCAGGGTATCCGGATCGTTTTCATAATCTTCACGCCGAAACTGTCGATAGTCCATGAATCCAAGATGCACGCGCCGGCACGTTTCCTCGTCGAGCGCCGAAGCCATCGTAATCCGGTAACGCGGAACTACGCGGCCTTGTTCATCGCGCTTGCCCGCATAGGACACATGCGCGAGATGCGCCGCGACCGCAAGATTGCTTTGTAGCTCGGTCGAGAGCGCTACCATTTCTCGAACTCGATCCAACGGAGCATAGCCGTACTTTTCAATTAAGCGCCCGTGCGTTTCGGAAATCGATCGAAGATGGGGCGCATAAATGATCAGCTCGCCGCCTTCCTCGATGATTCCGCCGAGCTTGTAACTCGCCTTGCCGCCAACCCAAAGCTCGTCGTAATGCTCATCGAGTAAAGCCACGACTCGTTTATATTTGCGGCCGGTATATTTGATGTGAACATGCCGGCTCACTTCTGCGGCCGCGCGAAATGCTTCGCGAAAGTCTCCCGCGAATAATGCGTGCGTACGCAACCGATCGTTGTCATCGCGCGAAACGACAGAGTTCAGCGTGATGATTTGAGCAGAGACAAAATCCGCCGCCGCTTCAATCATGTGACGGGTTGGAGTTTCGACGCGGCCAATGACGTTCTCGATGCTGGCGAGCGCGCCCAACCAATGCGTTGCGTGCGTGAGGTCGGGACCGGCAACTCCGGGAAAAAGATATTTCGCGCCGCCGGCGAATCCGGCGACTTCATGCGGCACGGTCGCGCTGAAAATCAGAATCGTGTCGTAGATTCCCGGCGCCAGACGACGATTCAGTTCACCGATCGTCGCCAGCTCTTGGGGATCGTTCCACCGGTGATCGAAAATTTCGCCTAGCCCGGCCAGTGTCTTGTCTTCCGACGATCCGATCTTCAAACGCTTTTCAGCTTCCGACATTGCCACGTGCGTTCCCTGAGCGACGAGGGCGTCGAATTGCACAACCTGGCGTTCCGACAGAATCTCGGCCGCGAAGGGAAACAAAACATCGGTGTTGTCATCGCGAGTCCTGTCAGGAATGATTGCGAGGACGCGCGCGTCCGGTCCGACATTCATCAGCGACTGCTCCACGATCGCGCGCAAGTCCGCCGATGAAAGATCGGCGTCCGCGGATCCTCTACCGATAACTTCTGCTATTTGTTTACTGGCGGTTGTCTGCAAGAGGCTTAAGGCTGAATTCAGCTCTACAAATCTTGACGATCGAAACGCGCGTCTACTTTATGTATTCCCAATGCCACGGCTCGGCCCGTTGTGAATCAAGAAAGTCTACGCCGAACCAGGCAGCAACGGTTAATAGGCGATGTTGATTCTCAACTTCATAAAAAACATCGGCGGCAGATTAGCAGATGAATGGACACATGGTCACGGTTTGTTCGTACAGGCGATTGTCTTAATCTGAGATTCTCAACTGCTTCTCTGCGGTCTCTGCGTTTACGGCTTCTTTTAATCTGCGGTAAATCATTTTCTGGGGGACTCTTCAACGCAGAGGCCGCAGGTTTTCACAGAGGTACCAGAGAAAAACAATAACTGAGACACGACGAAGAACGGCCGGCGTTTGACATCAGCGCCGTGACTCGCGTATACACGGGGTTGCAAAAGGCTGATTGAATGAGTTTTAGTTGCCATCATCATCACGGACATCACCACCATGCCGCTCATCATCGGCATGTGGCAGCGTGTTCCGGATGGTTGACTAGGGACTGATCGAGCTTAGCCAAAACACAAACGGAATTTTTAGACCCGCTGCCAGAACCCATGTTTGGCAGGGGTTTTTGTTTTTAGCGAGAGATTTATGAGCGATCCACTTTCAGGAATTCCCAGCGGCTTGCGCTACTTCTTTGGCCGCGAAGCGCAGGTTCGCCGAACGATCGAAGACACCGCGCTAGCTGTGTTCGCAGGCTGGTCTTACGAAGAAATAACCACGCCCACGATCGATTACTACTCGCTGTTCGAGCAAGGCATGGGCAGCGAAGCGAGCAACTCGTTCCGCTTCATGGATGGGGACGGAAAGCTGCTCGCGTTGCGGCCCGACGTGACTTCAGGCGTCGCGCGCGCGGCGGTGACGCTGCTTAATCGACGCGAAAGGCCTCTGCGACTTTGGTACGTCGCACCCGTTTTTCGACAGCACGCAAAATCACAAGCGGAGTTCCGACGAGAGCTGACTCAGATTGGCTGTGAGCTGTTTGGAGTCAGCGGCGGCCCGGCCGAACTCGAAATTCTTTTAATCGCCGGCGAGATTTTTGATCGGTTGGGACTGCGAGATGATTTTGTCATCACTTTGAATGACGTGGAAGTCTTTAATGGTGTTGTTGAAAATCTAAAGCTCGATTCGACGCAGCGCGCTGCTATGCGAGAGCTGGTGGATAGTCGCAACGCAACCGACTTGGAACGACTGGTTTCACAATTCGCTTCGGTTGAAGAAAGCAGACGCTTTGCCGACCTCACTCAACTGTCGGGCAAAGGTGATGTGCTCGATGCGGCGCGTCAGGTGATTATGAACGAGCGATCGCGGGCGGCTTTGGATCGCCTGGAGCGCGTCTGGGAAATAATCACGTCTTTGAACTTGACGGATCGTTTCGAGATCGACTTGGGCGATGTTTCGACGCTGGATTACTACACGGCTTTGAACTTCAAGATTTATCTGAAAGGCGCCGGAGTGCGCGTCGGCAGCGGCGGCCGATACGATCATCTAACGGCGAAACTCGGAAAAGCGGAACCGGCAATTGGCTTCGTAATCGATCTCGATGCTCTGACTGACGTGATGCTTGCTCGCGATGGACAAGAACCGGAAGCGCAAGCGGAAGCGACTATGCTCCGCGTCACATCGAACGACAGCCTCACCACGTTTCAAGAAGCGATCGCCGCGCGATGGCGAGGTGAGCGCGTGCTGATTTCACCGCAGGAGGTAAAGCGATGAGTCAACTGACGATTGCGATCGCTAAAGGCAGGCTGCAATTTGACGCGTTGGAGTTGCTGAAGCGGATCGGCATAAATCTGACAGATGCGACTGAGACATCCCGCCGTCTCTCGGTCGAAGATCAAACCGGCGAGTATAGATTTCTTTTTGCGAAACCAGGCGACGTCGCCGTCTATGTCGAACATGGTGTGGCTGATTGCGGGATTGTTGGGCGCGACGTTTTGCTGGAAACAAACGCGGACGTTTTACAACCGCTCGATCTGACGATTGGCCGTTGTCGCATGGTTGTCGCCGCGCTGGCAGCTGCGCCAGGGAACGGCCATGGAATGCTGAAGGTCGCGACGAAATATCCGGGCATCGCGACGCGCCACTTCGGCTCGCGCGGACAACCCGTCGAGATTATTCAACTCTCGGGCTCGGTAGAATTAGCGCCGGTGCTTGGCCTCGCCGATTGCATCGTCGATTTGGTCGAGACCGGCCGCACGTTGCGTGAAAATGGCCTGGCAGTCGTCGAAGAGATCTTTTCTTCGACCGCTCGTCTAATATCTAATCGCGCGAGTTATCAATTGAAAGCGGAGTCGATGATGAAGTTGCTCGATGCAGTGAGATGTGCGGTCCGTGAAGGAGTTAAGGCGGATGATTGAAACTATCAACAGCAACGATCGCCAGACGTGGGCGACGAAGCTCAAGCGCATCCGCGAACGAAGCGTGGCGTTGAACGCGCAACTGATGAATGACGTCGCCAAAATCATCCACAACGTGCGAATAGAAGGCGATGCCGCGTTGATTGAATACGCAGCGCTGTTTGACGGCGTGACGATGAATCAATCTGAGCTTCGCATGGATGAAGCGAAACTGAGTGAGCTGTCGAAGCAAATTGATGAGAAGTTATTGAGCGCGCTGCGCGACGGAATCGCGAACGTGCGCGCTTTCCACGAGCGGCAGCGCGAGTCGTCGTGGGAGATTGCGCCGACCAATGGCGTGCGCCTGGGCCAACGAATCATGCCCATCAGCAAAGCCGGATTGTACGTGCCGGGCGGAACCGCGAGTTATCCATCGTCGCTGATCATGAACGTCGTACCGGCGCAGGTCGCGGGCGTGGAACGAATCGTTGTGGCGACACCGCCGAACGCGCTACAACAGAATCCGGCGATTGCGGCAGCGTTGATCGAACTTGGCGTGACCGAGGTTTACGCAGTCGGCGGCGCTCAGGCCATCGCTGCGCTGGCCTACGGAACGGAAACGGTCGCCGCCGTCGACAAAATCACTGGTGCTGGCAATCGCTACGTCGCCGCAGCGAAAAAGCTCGTGTTTGGCGTCGTGGGCATCGATTCAATCGCGGGCCCCAGCGAGGTGGTGATCCTCGCGGACGACAACGCGCGCGCCGATTTCATCGCGGCTGATTTGCTCGCACAAGCCGAACACGATGAAGACGCGTCGTCGGTGCTGATTACAACCAGCGAAACATTGGCGCGTGAAGTTGCAGCGGAGCTGGATCGACAACTCTCGGCGCTTCCGCGAAAAGCTATCGCCGAAAAATCGCTGGCCCAATTTGGCGCGCTGATCGTTGTTTCGGATTTGGATGAAGGAGTTTCGATCATCAACGATCTCGCTCCGGAACATCTGGAAATCGTAACCGGTGAGGACGAGGCAATCGCCGCGAAAATCAAAAACTCGGGCGCAATCTTCTTTGGTTCCTACACGCCGGAAGCTGTGGGCGATTATTTCGCCGGGCCGAATCATGTTCTGCCGACGGGTGGCGCCGCCCGATTTTCTTCTGCGTTGGGCGTCTACGACTTCATGAAACGAACCAGCATGCTGCGATATTCACGCGAAGCCCTCGCGGAGTGCGCTGATAAGATCTCGACGTTGGCAAGCGCCGAAGGGCTCGCCGGGCACGCGCGTTCGGCAATGATCAGAGTGAAATGAAATGAGCAAGCCGATCGACATCATCAAACCGAGCGTTCGCGAGTTGCGCGCGTACACACTTTCACCGCATCGCGCGACGGTGAAAATCAATCAGAACGAAAACCCGTGGGACGTGCCCGCGCGAATCAAACAAGAAACGGAGCGCCGGTTATCAGAGCGAAAGTGGTCGCGTTATCCGGACTTTGTTCCCATTGCCTTGCACGAACGATTAGCAACGTTTTCGAATTGGACCGCCGCAGGGGTACTCGCCGGAAATGGATCAAATGAATTAATCCAGGCGCTTCTGATGGTAACGGTCGGCCAGGGAAAGCGCGTGCTGATTTCGGAGCCCACATTCACACTCTACCGGCAAATCGCAACCGTGCTCGATGGCGAAGTGTTGAGCGTGCCGCTGAATGAAAGTCTTGAATATGACCCGGACCGGTTGCGAAGCGCGGTGGCTGACTCCAAACCCGATGTAACGATCATCTGCTCGCCAAACAATCCGACTGGTTGCCTGATCGATGATGACGATTTGGGTGATCTGCTTAACGCCTCGAATGGTTTTGTTGTGGTCGATGAGGCTTATCACGAATTCAGCGAGCATTCGGTAGTTTCATTGTTGAAGGATCATCCGAACCTCATTGTCCTGCGAACATTTTCAAAAGCGATGGCCATGGCCGGATTGCGAGTTGGTTATTTACTGGCGGCGCCGGAGTTGACGCGCGAAATTGGCAAAGCACTTCTGCCTTATAACCTAAACGTGATTTCGCAGACGGCGGCGGAAGTTGCGATCGAATTCTACGAAGCTGAAGTGCGGCCGCTGGTGCGCGCGATCATTGTCGAGCGCGATCGGCTATTTACTGAACTTGAAAACATTGATGGTCTGGCGCCAGTTAAGTCGAACGCGAATTTCATAGTCGTGCGTTCGCGAATAAGTCCGCGAGAGGTCTTCGATCAATTGCTGAAACGCGACATTCTGATCCGCGATGTCAGCGGTTATCCGATGCTGTCGGACTACTTTCGCGTAAGCGTCGGGACGCCGGAAGAGAACGACAAATTGATTGCGGCCTTGCGAGATATTTTCAAACAGGAGTGAACGAAAGCATGGCGACAACGAAGAAGACCACAACGCGATCTGCCGCGGTCAATCGGCGGACGAAAGAGACCGATGTCCGCGTCAAATTGAATCTGGATGGCCGCGGCCGCGAGCGTATCGAGACTGGCTTGCCGTTTCTCGATCACATGCTTTCGCTCTTCGCTCGGCATGGACTGTTTGACCTCGAAATAGTTTGCCAAGGCGACCTGGAGATTGACGATCATCATTCGGTCGAAGACATCGCGCTAACGCTGGGCCAAGCTTTACGCGAAGCGTTGGATGACAAAGCGGGAATCAATCGTTACGGCGAAGCGGTCGTCCCGATGGATGAAGCGTTATGTCGTTCAGTTATCGACCTGTCAGGCCGTTTCTATCTGGTCTATGAAGTGCAAACCAAGCGCCAGAAGATCGGGAATTTCTCAGTCGAACTCGCGGAACATTTCTGGCGCTCGTTCGCCGAAACGGCAAAGTTCAATCTGCACATCGATTGTTTACGCGGGCGAAACACTCATCACATCCTCGAAGGAACGTTCAAGGCGACAGCGCGCGCGCTGAAACAAGCGGTCGCGCGCGACCCGCGTATTCAAGGGGTGCCGAGCACGAAAGGAATTCTGTAACACTCAATGACGCGCGTCGCAATCATCGATTACGGAGTCGGCAATCTGCGTTCGGTTGAGAAAGCGTTTGTCGCGGCCGGATGCGACGCCGTCGTTAGTTCCGATCGAGACATTCTCATGAAAGCCGAACGATTAGTGTTGCCGGGCGTCGGCGCCTTCGCGGCATGCATGAAAGAGCTATCGCAACGCGGCTTTGATGAAGTGGTGCGACAGCGCGCGGCCGAAGGCGTGCCGCTACTCGGTGTATGCGTCGGAATGCAAATGTTGTTTGAAGAGTCGGAAGAGTTCGGGCGCACGCGGGGCTTGGCGTTGTTGCCAGGCCGTGTGCGAGCTTTCAAAACGGATCTGCCGATCCCTCATGTTGGGTGGAACCTGGTTCGACACAAGAAAGCGCATCAGTTGTTCGAAGGGATTGGCGATCGCTCGTTTTTCTATTTTGTTCACTCGTTCTTTTGCGAGCCGACGGAGGAGGATGTTGTCATCGGCGAGACTGAATACGGTTCACACTTCGCGTCGATCGTAGCGCGCAAGAATATTTGTGGCGTGCAGTTTCATCCCGAGAAGAGTCAGCAGGACGGGCTGCGCCTGCTTAGGAATTTTGCGATCAGTGATCAGATAAGCTGAACTCATGTTGGCGAAACGAATCATTCCGTGTCTCGATGTCGATCGCGGTCGCGTGGTCAAGGGAATCAAGTTTGTTTCACTTGTTGACGCCGGCGATCCCGTCGAGCAAGCGCGTGCTTACGATGCGCAGAGCGCGGACGAACTTACGTTCCTCGATATCACCGCGTCGTCGGACAAACGCGCGATCATGATCGGAATGGCGCGCCGTGTCGCCGACGAAGTATTCATTCCTTTGACGATTGGTGGTGGCCTGAGTTCGGTGGAAGACATTCGCGCGGTGTTGCGCGCGGGAGCGGATAAAGTTTCGGTGAACACCGCCGCGGTTGAACGGCCGGAATTGATTCCGGCGGCCGCGGAAACCTTCGGTAGCCAATGCGTAGTCCTCGCGATCGATGCGCGCCGCAGAAATGCAAACGATGTCTCGCAAGGCTGGGAGGTTTTCACCCATGGTGGCCGAAAGAGAGTCGATCTGGATGCGATTGAATGGGCGAATCGAGCCGAAGATTTGGGTGCCGGGGAAATTCTTTTGACGAGCATGGATCGCGATGGCACGCGTGACGGTTATGATCTCGAATTGACGCGCGCGATCAGTTCCTCGGTTCGTATTCCTGTGATTGCGTCCGGCGGTGCGGGAAAGCTCGAACACTTTTTTGAAGCACTGACGGTTGGAGGAGCGAGCGCAGTGCTGGCCGCTTCCCTGTTTCATTTCGGTGATTACAAAATTGAAGACGTGAAGAATTATCTGCGCGAGCGAGGAGTGGTAGTGCGATGAACATCAACGAGATAAAGTTGGACAAGCAGGGTCTGGCGCCCGCGATCGTGCAGGACGCTCAGACGCGGCGCGTGCTCACGCTCGCCTACATGAACAACGAAAGCCTGCAACGCACGCTGGAGACCGGCGAGACCTGGTTTTGGTCTCGTTCGCGTCAAAAGCTTTGGCACAAAGGCGAAACTTCCGGCTACACGCAACGCGTGGAAAAAATCTCGATGGATTGTGATGCTGATGCTTTGCTGGTCAGCGTTACGCCGAAGGGCCCGGCTTGTCATACCGGCGCGGAATCATGTTTCTTCAACACCTTGTTTGATCAGAATACGCAGACAGAAGCCAACTTGGGTGAGACGCTGACACGCCTTTACGAATTAATCGCGTCGAGACAACGCGAACGGCCTGAAGGTTCCTACACAACGTACTTGTTCGATCAGGGCATTGACAAGATTCTGAAAAAGCTTGGCGAAGAAGCTACGGAAACGATCGTCGCAGCAAAGAATGACGATCGCGAAGCGCTTATTAATGAAGCATCCGATCTGCTCTATCACCTCGTTGTCTTGTTAGTCGAACGGGGCGTCACGCTAAAGGAAATCAGCGACGAATTGGCAAAGCGCGGCGGCACACGCAAGGAAGCATCTTGAAAACAGACGAGGCGAAACAACTTCTCGATTTCACCGTACGAATTGCGGAAGAAGCAGGCGCGATCACTTCCGGCTATTTCAAAAAATCGATTGCTGTAGAGCGGAAGGCCGACAACTCTTTCGTCACCATTGCCGATCGTGAAGCGGAACGCCACATTCGCGCGCGCATCGAGAAAGCTTTTCCCGACGACGGCATCCTTGGCGAAGAAGAAGGCGAGAAAGACAGCAGGTCCGGACGACGTTGGATCATCGATCCGATCGACGGTACTTACTCGTTCGTTCACGGCGTACCGCTTTATGCAATTCTGCTGGCGCTGGAGATCGACAATGAAGCAACCATTGGCGTGGTGAATCTGCCCGAACTGAACGAGATCGTTTTCGCGGCTAAGGGCCTCGGCTGTTTTCACAACGACCAGCCGGCGCGAGTTTCTACGACAAAGTCGCTCAACGAAGCACTCTTGCTGTGCACGGATTTCGGCACGTGTTATCAGCACGGCTTCGGCGCGGCGTGCGAACGTTTGCAGCAGCGGGTCGAGGCGCGGCGCACTTGGGGAGATGCGTACGGATATGTTCTGGTTGCGACTGGCCGGGCCGAGATCATGCTCGATCCGGTTATGAATGTTTGGGATTGCGCTGCCCTCGCGCCAATTCTCGAAGAGGCCGGCGGTAATTTCACGGACTGGCGCGGCAAAAAAACAATCTATGGAGGAAACGCGATCGCGACAAACGGCGTGTTGTTCGATGAAGTAATGTCGGTCATTAACGAATGCTGATTATTCCCGCAATTGATCTTCGCGATGGTCGGTGTGTGCGTCTGAAACAGGGGCGCAAGGATGACGTCACGGAATATGAGGGCGATCCGATTGAGGTCGCAAAAGGATTTCAAAATCAAGGCGCGCAATGGCTGCATGTGGTCGATCTCGATGGAGCATTCGCTGAAAGTAATTCGACGAATCGGCAAAAGCTGAAGTCGATCGTCGAAGCGGTGAACGTTCCCGTTCAATTCGGCGGAGGATTGCGGCGCTTCACTGACGTCGAACAGGCGCTGCAACTCGGTGTATCCCGTGTCGTCATCGGCACGCTCGCGGTTGAATCTCCCGAGATTTTAAGAACGCTGCTCGATTCATTCGGATCGGATCGCCTTGTTGTCGGGATCGATGCGAAGAGCGATCAGGTTGTAATTCGTGGATGGGAGGAATCGCAACCGATTAGCGCGCTCGACCTCGCGCGGGATGTTGTTCGAGCGGGAGTGAAACGAATCATCTATACCGATGTGGCGCGGGACGGTATGCTCGACGGACCGAATTTTGAAATGACGCGGATGATGGCGCACGAGAGTGGCGCGTCGGTAACCGCATCAGGCGGCGTTTCTTCACTTGAAGACATTAAGCGTCTGAAGAAATTAGAGGATTCAGGCGTTGACTCACTAATCGTTGGCCGGGCAATTTACGAAAAACGATTCACACTTGAAGAGGCAATTCGTGCAGCTAACGAGTGATTGTTCCGGCAAATTCTCTGACCATTGATCATGGCCGCTCGGGACCGTCATGCCGCGGCCGCATCTCATTTCGCATCTGCTGAAATTTCTGCCACTGATGTTTCGCTCGCCATTCCCAAAATGCTTGGTTGGCCGACGCTGATCTCAACGATGGCAATAATCGGTTCTGTGATCTTCTCAGTCGCGGTAGGAATCTTCTTCGGTTATTACCCGGCGCGCAAAGCCGCAGCGCTGGATCCGATCGATGCGCTCAGATATGAATAACGCTTGATCGCGCGCTTCGCTTTGTCAGAACGGGGAGCGGTAGCGACCCGATCAAAGCGCAACTTGAGTGGATGATCCCATCGCTACCGCTCCGGGTTCTGACACGAACGCCGCGCGGCTTGGCGATCGAGGAAAACTTCTTCGCTTCCCAGCGAACAGCATTCGTGTTAAGACTCTCCATCGCATGAGCCTGCTTACCGTTAAGAATTTATCTGTTCGGATCGAAGACAAGCTGATCGTGGATGACGTGAGCTTCGATTTGTCGGAGCGAGAGCGTCTGAGCATCCTCGGTCCAAACGGCGCCGGCAAGACCGTCCTGCTTAAAGCTCTGTTAAACCTAATTCCGTCGACCGGCAAGATCGGGTGGAGTCCGGAAGCGCGAATCGGTTACGTTCCACAAAAGATCGATGCCGAGATCCACCTGCCGTTAACTTTCAACGATCTGTTTCAGGCCAAGTGCAGCACGTTGAGAGTTTCGATTCACGATGCGAGAAACGTCGCAGAGAGCGTCGGCCTGACGAAGGATATTTTGGCCACGCCGGTGGGCCATCTTTCCGGCGGCCAATTTCAACGCGGCTTAATTGGATTTGCGTTGATTGGCGAGCCGAACGTTCTGCTGCTGGATGAGCCGACCGCAAGCGTCGATGAGCCGGGCGAAGAGCACATCTATGAATTGATTCATCGACTGCAGGAAGAGCGAAACCTCGCGAGCATCATGGTGTCGCACGATCTGAGTTTTGTATTTCGTTATGCCACCACCGTTTTGTGTTTGAATCGCCAGCGCGTCTGTTTTGGCAGTCCGCGAGATGCGTTGTCGCATGACGTGCTCGAAAAACTCTACGGAGAATCGGTCGGTTTCTACGCTCACGATCATCACGTGTCAGTTTCGCAACCTGTTCAATCGTGACTGCGCCGGAAATATATTCACTTGTGCTCGTCCTCTTGACCGCGCTCGCCGCCGGCCTGGTCGGGAGTTTCGCGCTGATGAAGCGCATGAGTCTCGCCGGCGATGTCGTGTCGCACATCGCGCTGCCGGGTTTAGGTCTAGCGCTTCTGTTCAATATGAATCCGTTGGTCGGCGCCGCGGTCGCTTTGTTCTGCGGCACGATTCTGATTTGGCGTTTGCAAGAGAGCGCGACGATGACGACTGACGTAGCCATCGGTGTGATCTTCACAGCCGCGCTGGCGATCGGGATCGTTTTGACGCCGAGTGAAGATTTGATCGAAGCACTCTTCGGTGGATTTCAAAGCTTGACGCCGCCATGGTTTGCGATCGGATTGCTCGCCGTGAGCGTGATTGTGGCGTTCATCTGGAGGTTTCGTCACCAGTTGATCCTGTCCCTCTTCTCGCCGGAACTCGCGGCAGCGACAGGTGTGAAAGTCTCGCGACTAAATCTTTATTTTCTGCTCGTGTTCTCGCTGACGGTTTTACTGGGCTTAAGATTTCTCGGCGCGATGCTGGTGGGCGCGCTGATCATTATTCCCGCGGCGATTGGCCGGCAGTTGACTCACACGCTCAGCGCTTTTCTGATGGCGTCGTCAGCAGCCAGCGTGCTTTCGGTGCTGCTGGGTTTCACGATTAGCCGATTTTATCCGCATTTCACGATTGCGAACGTTAGGCTCAACCTCACGCTGGGCCCGGCAATCATTGCGATGGCCACGATTCTATTCCTGCTCAGTCTGCTGAGAAAGAAGATTTAGCGCCCGCGGCTATCAAAGTCTTGTTTTCGGCTGCGGCGGTGTCGTATAGTCGAAAGTAGGAAGTTCAATCTCGCCCCGACTTCCCGGACAGCGAATTGGCTGTCGCCCAAAAGCATCCTCTCAAAGCCACGACGACAATCAGCCCTTCGGTTCGCCAGAGCTTTCGGATTCTGATTCAAATAATCGCGTCGCATGGAAAATCCTTCGTCGCCCAACACAAAAACAGATCGTCGTCCGCTATTAGCTGCGGGTGCGGTGCTTCAGAATCGCTATCGCATCCTGCACCAGCTTGGCTCGGGCGGAATGGGTGCGGTCTACGAAGCCGTCGATCAGCGTCTTGATGCAACGGTCGCTATCAAAGAGACTTTTTCCGTGGACGATCGTTTGCGTCGTCAGTTCGAACAAGAGGCGCGGCTGCTCGCTCAGCTTCATCATCCCAATCTGCCGCGCGTCAGCGATTACTTCACTGAAGAAGGCCGGGCATTCCTCGTCATGCAATTCATCGCCGGGAACGATCTCGCGCAGATCATTTCACAACAGCCCGGACCATTTCCGACGAATCAGGTAATCGCCTGGGCCGATCAATTATTGGACGCTCTGATCTATCTGCACACTCGGGATCGTCAAATCATTCATCGCGACATCAAGCCGCACAATCTGAAGCTGACAGCGTCGGGACAAATCGCGCTGCTCGATTTCGGGTTGGCCAAGACGTACTCGAACGATCATTCGACGACGCAATCCGCGCACAGCGTGTTCGGCTTCACGCGACGCTATTCGCCGCTTGAACAGATTCAGGACGAAGGCACTTCGCCGCGCAGCGACATCTATGCCTTGGGCGCGACGCTTTATCATCTGTTGACGGGAATCAAACCGCCGGACGCGTTGGCGCGTGCTGCGGGGGTCGCGAATTCGGAAGCCGATCCCCTGCGACCAGCGCACGAAATTCATCGGGCAGTCGGCGCCGACATCGCGGTGATTCTGAACAAGGCGATGGCGCTGAACGCCGCTGATCGTTTTGCGAGCGCGAACGAATTTCGCGACGCGTTGCGGCGTTTGGGTCGAAGAGCGTTCGAGCCGAGAGAAGTTCAAAGTTCGTCGCGTCAGATCGAATCGGTCGCGCGACCGGTGACGCCCATGAAGAACACGAGGCCAACTGATCCGTTCGACAGCTATTCGATTCTGAAACCTGAGGATGAAGTCTTTCGAGTGCCGCGCGCAAATCGAAAGCCACTGGTGTTCGCCATCGCGATCGCAACCATTCTGATCGTAATCACCGCATCGTATCCGGCTTGGCTGCTCGATTCGTTCGCTCGCGTTTTGGACTCGCGAAATGCGAATGCGATCAAGGAAACGAGCGGTACGTCTTCCATTCGGCGGGCGAGAAACGAAGGGGCGGCGACGAAGCCCGCAATCGTGAAACCAACCCCGGCGTCGCCGACTCCCGAAACAAATCATCAAAACGAAACATCTAAACGTCGGGCGCGCCAAAATAAATCAACCGCCAGCGCAATCAAGCCACCGCCGTTTTCGATCGCGCCCTAGTCCAACCCAGCCCGCCATAGAATCTCCAGCTCGTCTTGTAATCCCGCGTCAGTTTCTGGTTCGTCAAAACCGCGCGAATCATTTCAATCGGAATTCGATTCTCATGCAGCAGTGCGTCGTTGAATTGCCGGTTCGTCATCTTGCCGGAATCGACCAGATCGTGATGCAGCGAGTACTGCTGTAATCCTCCAATCAAATATGCGATTTGATAGAGCGGTCCGTAACTTCCATCGAACGATCTGCGAACTTCCGCGGTAGCGTTGTCGCGCTCGTGTCCGACGCGATCGACGAGGAAATCGATACACTGCTGTGGCGTCATCTTTTCCAGATGAAAGCTGAGCGAGAAGATGATGCGCGCGCAGCGATGCATGCGCCAGAACAACATGCCGATGCGATTCTCTGGTGTCTTCGGAAATTTCAAATCCCAGAAAAGCAATTCCCAATAGAGCGCGTTACCTTCTGTCCAAAAAGGCGTGCCAAATAGCGCTCGATAAGGTTTGTAGCGCGCCGACATGAAGCCCTGCAAATGATGGCCCGGAATCAATTCATGAAAGACAGTTGCGCGCGAGAAATGAGGATTGTTACCGCGCATGCTCATCATCTTTTGCTCGTGCGACATGGTGTTAGTTGGATACGAAACGAGAATTGTTTCGCCGCCGAGGAAGAACGGACTTACGAGTTGGCGCTCGGGCGTCATCATTTCCATGCGCCAGGTGTCGCGAGCGAGTTGGGGCACCGTCACGAGATCGTGATCGTCGACGAACTTGATGGCTTCGAGCGCGAGGTCGCGAATCATCTCGGGTTGTTTGCCCGGCTCGACGTACGTGTTCTTCACATGCTCAAGCGCTTTCTTCCATTCGTCGCCGTAGCCTAGATCACGCGAAGCCTTCTTCATCTCGTTCTCGCACCAGGCCATCTCCTTGTTCGCGATAGCGATCAATTCTTCCGGCGTATAAGGAATCATCTCGGATTGAAGTTCACTCAGCAGCGCTTCGCGTCCAATCGGATCGCCGACGATGTCGCTGGTGTCGCCGGCGCGCGCTGGCGCCGCAGTCGACCGTTGCCCTGCACTTTGACCAGCGCCACCGCCTTGACCGCCGCCACCGCCCGGACGCTGGCCGGTTCCTGGTTGACCTTGTGGTGCGCTGCCGGTCATAGATCTCAAGCCAACCAGGCGTTCGCTGATGAACGAGGCGTAGCTGGTTAACGCTTCATCGAGCGCTTTGTAGGGTTCTTCGTTCCACCAGGTAAACACAGGATCGTAGCCGTTATAGAACGTGTACCAGTTGTGCAGATTGCCGCGCAGCGAATTGATCGCGTTGACGCCACGAAAGGCGACAGTCTTCTTCACGCGAATCGCGTCGGTGCTGTCTCCTGATCGCAACCAGGCTTCGATTTTTCGCCGCGTCTCATCAACTTGCTTTTTGAGATCGCTCAGAGTCGCGGCCGTCTTCGCAGAGTCAATTGGCTCTATGTGCCGGCGGGTTTCTTCCAGGTCGACAATGGTTTTGCCGAACGGAACGAGCGGCTCGATCTCGGCTTGTTGTTTCCCCTCGATCTCGAGTTGTCGCAGTTCATGCTCGAGATGATTACGAAACAGGATGTAATCGACTTTGCCTTCCTCGCTCATCGCATCGAAGTTCAGCTTCTGAATCCGCTCCAGCGCGTCTGAATAAAACTTGCGGAAGCGTTCGCGTCGCGCCGGGGAATTATTGACGAAGAATGATCGTTGCAAGCTGCCGCGATCAGCTAAGTAGTATTCGATGATTGGCCGCATCTCGCTGGGCGAGTCATCGGGCGCTTCGGCGACGGCTGCGGGTTTTTGTTTTTGAGCTGAACTGTGGAACTGAAATCCGGCGGCGCTGAAAATTGCGATGACAGCGATAAGAATTAGCGAGCGGCGAAAAGGAATCATGCGGGGCTCCCAGCAAGGTCTGGACTGACGGGCCGGTATACTAACGCAAAACGTGCCAGCTTGCGCGTCGCCAAATTGCTTTGTTATTATTCGGGTTCGTAATTATTACGACAGATGGCTCGTACATCTGGTTCGAACTTTTGATAGGAAGCTCCGGAAGACCTTCGTGACGAATCGAACGAGAAGAACTCGGTTCACATTTTAGTTGCGCCCGAAACAGCGGGCGCGGCGAAGGCGCTCCTATCGAATCCGATCATTTGCAGTTAGTAAATAGTGAATCGTAAATCGTGAATAGGAAGCGCCGGCATTTTCGGTGTTTCGTGCGGTTGTGTTTGGCGTGGAGTTCGGCTTTTAGCGAACAAGAGTATTCGCCCCGTAAGGGCGAAATATTTATAGTTCGCGAATACTCTAAAGACCTTAAAGCTCCTTTAGGAGCAAAATGAATTCAGAAAGAATTGCGCTCCTAAAGGAGCTTAGAATTCACTAATTATCGACGGTGCTATAAATATTTCGCTCCTGACGGAGCGAAGAAGTTTGATGATTACATCCCGAAGATGAGTGAGATAAGCGTACAACTTCATGATGGCCCTTCGGTCTCCGTGTCAAGCTCGATGACCATCGCGGAAGCCTTGAAAAAGCTTGATCGCGATCTTGCAAAGAAAGCCCTTGCTGCTAGGGTCCGTGGCGTTGAAGTTGATCTTAGTTGCTCGCTAGAAGCTCCGGAGTTGAGACAACGTGTTGCAGAGCTCCGCGGCAGGGCGCTTGAGATCGAGCCGGTGCTGCCTCAGACGCTCGAAGGCCTTGATGTGCTGCGCCATTCGACGGCGCATCTGCTTGCGGCCGCGGTGCTCGATTTGTTTCCGGGAACGAAATTGGGAATTGGGCCAGCGCTGCTCGAGGATCCTCGCTATGGATTTTTCTATGATGTGATTGCGCCGCGAGCTTTGACTGAAACCGATCTACCGCTGATCGAAAAGAAGATGCGCGACATTGCTAAGCGCAACATGCCTTATCGTCGCGATGAAATTCCGAAAGCGGAAGCGTTGCGCATTTTCAACGAGCGCGACGAGCCGCTGAAGCGTGAACTAATCGATGAAAAAGCCGGTGAAACCGTCAGCGTCTATTATATCGATGGCTCGCCCTTCATCGACTTCTGTCTGGGACCGCATGTGCCGAACACGAATCGCTTGAAAGCCTTCAAGCTGCTCTCGCTGGCCGGCGCTTACTGGAAGGGCGATGCCGAGCGTCCGCAGATGCAGCGCATCTATGGAACGGCTTTCTTCACTCAGGAAGAATTAGACGGGTGGCTCAAGCAGCGCGAAGAAGCTGAGAAGCGCGACCATCGTAGACTCGGCCGCGAGCTTGATCTGTTTTCGATTCAGGAGGATTACGGGCAGGGTCTCGTGCTGTGGCATCCGAAGGGTGGCGCGATTCGCACTCAAATGGAGAACTATCTTCGCGCCGAACTCGCGCAGCGAGGATATGGGTTGGTCTATACGCCGCATATCGCGAAGCGCGACCTGTGGCGGGTTAGCGGACACGAAGAGAATTACGCGGACGTCATGTTTGCCCCGACGGAATTGGAAGAGACGGAGTTCCGTTTGAAGCCGATGAACTGTCCGTTCCATATCGGCGTGTACAAATCGGCGCAGCATTCTTATCGCGATTTGCCGCTTCGCTATGCCGAATTGGGAACGTGCTATCGTGCCGAGCTGTCCGGAACTCTTCATGGGCTGATGAGAGTGCGCGGCTTTACTCAGGATGACGCTCACATTTTCTGTACTCCGGACCAGGTGCGCGGTGAGATAATTAATTGTGTTAACTTTGCTTTCGATTTGCTACGCGCGTTCGGGTTTGACGAATTCAAGATTGAACTTTCCGTCCGCGGTTCCGACACCAGCAAGAAGTATCTCGGTTCTGATGAAGAATGGGACAATGCGGAACGTGCGCTGGTTGATGCATTAGAAGCGCAGAATCTTCCGTACGAGCGCATGGAAGATGAAGCAGCCTTCTATGGGCCGAAGATCGACATCAAGGTGAAGGATTCAATTGGCCGGCTGTGGCAGTTGACGACGGTGCAGTTTGATTTCAATTTACCGAAACGTTTTCAGCTCGAATATATCGGCGAAGACAACAGGCCGCATCAGCCCATCATGATCCATCGCGCTTTGTTTGGCTCGATGGAGCGTTTCTTTGGTGTCTTGATCGAACATTATGCCGGCGCGTTTCCGATGTGGTTGGCGCCCGTGCAGGTGGCCGTGCTGCCGATTACTGATCGAGTTAACGATTACGCCGGCAACGTCACGCAGCGGTTGCGCGACGCCGGACTGCGGGTGGAATCGAATGTGCGCAGCGACAAGATTGGCGCGAAGATTCGCGATGCTCAATTGCAGAAGATTCCATTCATGCTCGTGCTCGGCGATCGAGAGCTCGAAGATGGAAAGGTCGCTGTACGCGAGCGGGCCAAAGGTGACATCGGCGCGATGTCGCTGGATGAATTCAAGGAGATGGCGACACGTCTGGTGACGACGCGAGCGCTGACGAATCAATAGTTTCAAGTTTCAAGTTTAGAGTTTCAAGTTAAGGACGCGAACAACTTGAAACCTGAAACTTGGAACTTGAAACCCTAACTTAGGAGGTGCACACATAGCTACAGGTTTTCGAGGCCGCGGTCGCCCGGACTTTCGGCGCGCGCCAGTTACTCGGATTAACGAACGGATCCGCGTGCCGCAAGTGCGCGTGGTCACTGACGAAGGCGAACCGCTCGGAGTCATGGAGACGCGTGAAGCGATTCGCACGGCGCGTGAACGAGGCATGGACCTGGTCGAGGTTGCGCCGAACGCAGAGCCGCCCGTTTGTAAGATTATCGATTTCGGCAAGTTTCAGTACGAGGCGAAAAAGAAAGCCAACGAGGCGAAGAAGAAACAAGTCGTCATCACGGTCAAAGAAGTTAAGTTTCGCCCCGGCACAGACGTGCACGACTACAGCTATCGCATGAAGCACGCGCGCGAATGGCTAACGGGAGGCGATAAAGTTAAAGCGACCATTTGGTTCCGCGGCCGCGAAATGACGCACCGCGAGCTGGGCGCGCGCATTCTCGAACAGCTCGAAAAAGATCTAGCCGACGTCGGCGATGTCGAGATGCGGCCCCGCATGGAAGGCAATCAGATGTTCACGATCTTTATGCCGAAGCGACATAAGAAGCCAGAGGCCAGCAGACCGCCGGCAGAAGGCAGGAGTCAGGAGTCAGAAACCAAGAGCCAGGGGCCGGCAATTGGGAACCCAAATCCCGCGGCCTGATCAATACGACTTACGACTTGCGACATACGATTTGCGATTTACTAAGGAGAACTATGCCAAAACTAAAAACACACAGAGGCGCGGCGAAGCGATTTCGCACGACCGCGTCCGGCAAGATCAAGCGCGGGCATTCACATGCGCGACACATCTTGACCAAGAAAACGAATAAGCGAAAGCGATATCTGGACGTCGATGTGATGGTTTCAGAAGGCGATCAAAAACGCGTCGAGCGAATGTTGCCGTACGGAAGAGATTAGAAATTGACTCGTTGAATCATTTAGCCATTGAATCAATGAACAAATGAATCAATGGTCCTCGAACGGCGCAAGAAAATTCTGAAATTAGCCAAAGGTTATCGAGGCACTAAGTCAAAGCTTTATCGATCGGCGAAAGAATCCGTCGAGCGCGGATTGAACTTTGCCTATACTGGACGCAAGTTGAAGAAGCGAGATTTTCGTTCGCTTTGGATTGTGCGCATCGGCGCGGCGGCGCACTTGAACGGATTGAACTATTCACAGTTCATGCATGGATTGAAACTTGCCGGAATTGAGCTTGACCGAAAGATTCTCGCCGACTTTGCCGCCAAGCAACCTGAAGCGTTTGCAGAACTAGCAACGCAAGCGAAGACTGCTTTAGAGACGAAACCGCAAGTACGCGCGGCTGCTTAGTTAAGTTCTAACATTCGCGTAGGAGTGTCTGATGAAAGGAACGCTCATGAAGTTAAACCTCCTCGCAACGCTCAGATTGCTCGTCCCGCTGGCTGTAATCGGTCTTATGGCATTGACTGTCACTGGCCAGCAGTTGAGCACCGTTCAGCCGAACGCTCAGGGCTCACTAACCGGTAAATACGAAGGCACTGCAAAGGATTCGACCGGCGAGACGAAGGTGACCTTGGACCTCGTGGACGAGTCTGGAAAATTCTCAGGCACGTTTGCAACTCAGCTTGGAATATTCAAGTTAGTCAAGGGTCAAATGGCTGATGGGCTTTTGTCGTTCGAATTGGAAATAACGAAGTCTCGGGTGCCCCCTCGCCCCAGCCCCAGGCTCTCGCTGCGACTGAAAGATGACAAGCTGGCAGGCACGCTCTGGGACGGCGTAAAGACGTCGGACATCGAACTCCGAAAAGCAGTGAAGGATGAAATCGCCGGCGAATGGGACGCTGTCGCTGACGCTCAAGGACAGCCTTTTCCGTTTAGCCTGTCGCTGAAGTTGGATGGCGACAAAGTAAGCGGCTCGAGCAGTTCGCAGTTGGGCACATCAAACATTTCCACGGGCACGTGGAAGGACGGCAAGTTAGCAATCATGTTGGAATCAGGAAGCGGCCAAATCGCTCTAATAGCAACGATGGTCGAAGGAAAACTTTCGGGTGATTACGATTTCGCCGGTCAGACTTCGGGTAAGTGGGTTGCAACCAAAAAGAAATGACGGGTCTTTGACCGCGCAGCGGACGATTGAAAATAGCCCAGCCGATTCATCGGTGGGAATGCGGTTAAGATGTTTGATTCCGAGTCCGCGCAGCGGACGTTTGAGAATAGCCCACCGATTCATCGGTGGGATCGCGGATAAGACATTGATTCCAAGTCCGCGCAGCGGACGTTTGAAAATCGCCCACCGATTCATCGGTGGGATCATGATTCAGATTTTGATGAAGTCAGTCCGCGCCAGCGGACGACAGAAATTGTGGAGTGCGCCGGCAGAGCGTAGCGGCGACGGCGCTTTGGATGAATCTTAACGAATAGATGATCAGCCAATCCAAAGCGGTGTCGCGCTAGCGCTTGCCACCGCACTCCAAATTTGTCGCCCGCTTCGCGGGCTTTTTGAATATTTGTTTCGTCGGTACCCAGCACTTAAGTGCTGGGCTATTTTCAAGCCTCCGCTGCGCGGACGAATGCCGGAATAACTATCGTTCACTTAAGCACATGCCAGATAGCGTCACCTTTGCGGAGTTGAAGCGTCGTTCAGACGAGATATACGAAACGTTTAATCAAGAGTTCAGACGCTTCGAGCGCTTTTCCGTCGATCGTTTTTACGCCGAGTCGGTGCCGAATCTGATCCGCCAGCTTCAGTTAGAAGGGTATTCGCTTACCGCCGCAGAGGATGCTCTCAACGACTTAACGACACTAAGAACTCGGTACACCGGCAAAAAAAGTGACTGGGCGGCTGCGAAAAAGCTGATCGGCAGAATTGCCGACGGTCTTCAACGCGCATCGGCAGGACAACACTTGCTTTTTCTCGAAGTGTCGATGACTGACCGTCTCGAAAACGCGAGGTTAAGCCTTGAAAAGACAATAAAGGTTCTGCGCACCGCCCGCGAGAGCATCGACGTGACAATCCCCGGACGTCGCCCCCAACCGGGTCATTTGCATCCGATCACTTTGATGCGGCAGCGGATCGAAGACATTTTCGTCTCGCTGGGTTACGCGGTTGAAGACGATCGAGAGATCGAAACTGACTTTTATAACTTCGACGCGCTTAATATTCCGGAAGGTCACCCGGCGCGCGATCCCCAGGACACGTTCTACACAACCGAGGGATTTGCCCTCCGTTCGCAAACCTCGACCGTGCAGATTCATGCGATGCAGCGTCGCGGTGCACCGGTGCGAATGATCGCGCCCGGCCGAGTCTTTCGTCGCGACACGCCCGATCCAACCCACAATCCGATGTTCTTTCAAGTCGAGGGCTTGTGCGTTGATCGAGGAATCACGATGGCGCATTTGAAAGGCACGCTGGCTGAATTCGTCCATCGCTTGTTCGGCCCAGAGACGAAGACGCGCTTTCGCCCGTCCTACTTTCCGTTCACTGAGCCGAGCGCCGAAGTCGATTACAGTTGCTTCAGTTGCGGTGGTTCGGGCTGTCGCATCTGCAAACATTCGGGATGGATCGAGCTGGGCGGCTCAGGCATGGTGCATCCGAATGTTTTGCGCACGGCGAATGTCGACACGTCAGAATTCACCGGCTTTGCGTTCGGCCTCGGCATCGATCGCACCTGCGCGCGTATTTATCAGCTCGACGATATTCGTTTGCTGTTTGAGAACGATGTCAGGTTCCTGGCGCAGTTTAGATGATTAGTAAATCGTGAATCGTTAATAGCAAGACGGCAGGTTTTTCTATCACGATTTACCATTTCCGATTCTCATGCTTATTTCCTGCAACTGGCTGCGCGAATTGATCGGCACGAAGCTGTCGCCTGAAGAGATCAGGGATCGGCTGACGAATGTTGGTCTGGCTGTCGATGCAGTCGAAGCGCGTGGCGACGATTCCGTCCTCGATGTCGAAGTGCCCTCGAATCGTGGCGATTGTCTATCTCACATCGGCATTGCGCGCGAGCTGGCGGTAATTGAAAAGTCTCAAGTTTCAAGTTTCAAGTTTCAAGTTAAAGCGACGAACGGAAAAACAGGCGAGTTTGCTTCGGTCGAAATTCGCGATCCCGATCTATGTCCGCGATATGCGGCGCGAACTGTGCGCGGCGTCAAGATTGCTCCGTCGCCTGATTGGCTGGTGAAGAAACTCGAAACCATCGGGCAGCGGCCTATCAACAACGTCGCGGACATCACGAATTACGTGCTTCATGAATTCGGGCAGCCGCTGCACGCATTCGATCTGGCCAGGCTGACAGAGAAAAAGATCATTGTCCGCCGCGCGACGAAAGGTGAATCAATCAGGACGCTCGACGGAGTTGATCGAAAACTCGATGAGCAGATGCTCGTCATCGCTGACGCGAAAGAACCAGTGGCCCTCGCCGGCGTGATGGGCGGTGAATTGTCCGAGATTTCAAACCTGACCACGGACGTGCTGATCGAGAGCGCTTACTTCGACGCTTCATCCGTACGGCGCACCGCAAAATTTCTCGGCCTGCACACGGAAGCGTCGCATCGATTCGAACGAGGCACTGATCCCGCCGGAGTAATCGCTGCGCAGGAGCGGTGTGTCGCTTTGATTTGTGAACTTGCCGGCGGCGTGGCGACGGAAGACGCGTTGGACGTTTATCCGAATCCGATTGAGACAAAAGCAGTCGCGCTGCGACCTGAGCGAGTTGAGTCAATTACGAGTCTGCAAGTCGAGCTCGACGAAATTAAGAGAATCCTAACGGGGCTCGGGTTCGAACTCCGCGTCAAAGAAGCTTCCGTGCTTTCGTTCACTGTGCCGTCGTGGCGTCACGATGTTTCGATCGAAGAAGACCTGGTAGAAGAAGTCGCGCGTCACACTGGCTATGACAAGATTGAAACGTCGCTGCCGCCCGCCCGTCACGCTGGTGAATATCATTCGAGCGAAGAGCGCAAACGTGCGCTGCGGCTCGCTTTGATCTCGCAAGGTTTTGGCGAAGCGATCAATCTGAGCTTCACTGAGCTGACCGATGATTTTGACCTAATTCCTGCGCTCAATGCTGAGACTGCACCCGTCACCCTGACGAATCCGATTATCGAAGAGGCGTCGGGGATGCGTCGGACTCTTCTGCCAGGGCTCTTGAATTCGATTCGTCATAATCTTAATTATGGCATTCGTGATGTGTCTCTGTTTGAGCTTGGCCGCGTTTTTGGCAGCAACGAAGCAGGCACGCTGCCCCTTGAGCACGAAACATTCGCGCTGGTTGCGACCGGCGGACTGTTGGAAGCGAACCGCGCGCAGCCGGCGCGCGAACTTGATTTCTTTGATCTGAAAGGCGCGGTCGAAGCAGCAGTCGATGGAATTAATCTGCCGCCGTTGAGTTTTGCAGCCGCCACGATCAAGCATTTGCGTCCCGGGCAATCCGCCTCAATCAGCGCGAACGGCGGGCGCGTCGGATCAATCGGGCGCCTGGCAGATTCAATTTCAGCCGAATACAAATTCCGTCAGCCGGTTTTTGTCGCAGAGTTGGATCTAACGACGCTGCTTGAAGTGAAAGTACAGCCGGTGTTTTATGCGCCGCTACCGCGCTTTCCTGCAATTGTGCGCGATGTTTCGCTGCTGGTCGATCGGACCGTGACGGTTGCGGAACTGTCGAAAGCCGCCACAGACCAAAGCGTACCCCACTTTGTTGGCGTGACCTTCGTCGGGACTTACGAAGGCGAGGGAATTCCCGACAGCAAACGATCGGTGACGCTGCGCTTTGAATATCGCGCCGACGATCGCACGATGCGTGATGAAGAGGTTGACGCGATACACTGGCCGCTGGTGGAAACGCTAAAGGAAAGGTTCGGCGGTGAAGTTAGGTAGCGAGCGTGTCAGAAGCCCGACCGTCAGGGAGGGCGAGCTTGGGGAGCGGGTCCTTGCTCACGCGCGGGCTTCTGACACTTCTCTCTTGCGCTCGCGCTCACTACATCGCATAATCACCGCGAAATAATTTTTTCAGCCGGAGTGACTATGGCGGCGACCAACGGACTCGAAAAATTCTCGCACCTCGAAGACAAAATCTATCGCACGATCGAGCTGACCAAGACTCTGCGTCAGGAAAAGGAAGACCTTGCACGCCAGCTCGCGTCAAAACGCGGCACGTCTGGCAGTCCGCATGAACTCGCGGCGCAGATAGATTTGCTCTTAGCTGAGCGTGAAGCAGTTCGCACCAGGGTGCAAAAGGTCCTCGAAGCGTTGGCCCTCGCCGATCCGGAAATTGCGGAGGCTATACGCGGATGACCGTCGAAGAATCACCAACAATCAAAGTCGAAATCTACGATCAGGCGTACACGGTGCGCTCCGACGGCGATCCCGAATACCTAAGGCAGCTGGCCGAGTATGTCGACCAGCGCATGCGAGAGATCTCGTCGGGTACGCTGACAGTCGACTCGCGGAAAGTGGCGATCCTCGCCGCGCTTTATATCGCTGACGAGTTACATCAACTGAGAAAAGCCCACGAACAAGCCGATGAGCAACTGGCGAGTCGCAGCGTCGAATGCGCAGAGATGCTCGATCGAGTTTTGAAAGTTCCACGAAGCGTCTCTGCATCCACAAGTTAATTCCATCCGCAGATTACGCAGATTACACAGATTACGCAGAGAACAATCAGGAAACCTCGCAGGTTCCGTCTGCTGAAGCTCGTTGTCGAGACCGCCTTTTGTCTGCGTAATCTGCGAAATCTGGGCACAAATTCTCACTTAACTACCGTCCGAATTTTGTGTTACTATCTCGGCGGCAGAGGGAAGTTTTCTGCGGGGTTCGTCACCGATTACGATGGTTGAGCCAACGTCGTTCACAAGGGAGGCCGACATCGCGAGCTAGTGCTTTTCTTCATCGTTAAGAGAAGCCGAAAGGTTGCGGTGACAAAAAGGCCACCCACCTGATTACTCAGGTTCAATTACGACTTCGGAGCGGCCCAACGGTTTTCCCTCTGTCAATTGAAAGCCGTAAATCGTAAATCGTAAATCGTAAATAGATTTTGTCTACTCGCGATTGGTGATTTTCGGTTTACGGCTTTTCTATTTTCAATTCACGATTTACGATTCACGTTCTCATGAAGCTTCTCCTGATTGGCGATGTCGTTGGTAAGCCGGGCCGCGCGGCTTTGCTCGATCGGCTGCAGGATTTGAAAGAGCAGCACGAGATCGATTTCACCGTGATGAATGCCGAGAACGTCGCGGGCGGCTTTTCCATCACTGCGGCCATTGCTGATTTGCTTTTCTCGTCCGGCATCGACGTGATGACCTCAGGCAATCACATCTTCGACAAGTACGAAGTCATCGAATACATAAAGAAACAGCCGCGCTTGCTGCGGCCGGCGAATTATCCGCCTGACACGCCCGGTAACGGCATATGGGTAGGCAATGTGAAAGGCACCCGCGTCGCCGTGCTCAATTTGCTGGGTCGCGTTTTTATGCAACCGTCGGACGATCCGTTTCGCATTGGAAATGAATTGATTGGGTCGTTGTCCGCAGACGTCACGGTGCGAATCGTTGATATGCACGCTGAAGCCACGGCCGAGAAAGCTGCGATGGGCTGGTACCTGGACGGAAGAGTTTCAGTCGTCTATGGCACGCACACGCACGTGCAGACCGCCGATGAAAGAATCCTGCACGAAGGCACTGCCTACATCACGGACCTCGGCATGACGGGAAGTTACGGCGGCGTGATTGGCATGAAGAAAGGCGACATCATCAGCCGCTTCATGTCACCGCTTCGTTGCAAGCCTGATCATTCGAAGAGTGAAGTACGCATCTGTGGCGTTGTCATTGATGTTGATGAAGAGACGGGTCGCGCGCGATCGATCGAGCGGATAAATCTTCCGCACAATCAATAGTGTGCAGTGGGCAGTGGGCGGACGCCTTGGACCATTACGTTAAGCGAGCGATGCCATCAAACCATTGAGCAATCTGCCAACCTCGCCAGCGCGATTCATTACTTCTTCCAACCGTGCCTGAACAATGTAATTCAATCTTCGAGCGATCAGCGCTTGAGTCTCAACTTCGCGCAACGAACCATACGCGATCGAAAGGTGGCGAAGGAAATCAGCGGTCGTTCGTCTGCCTTGACCCTCGGCGATGTTCGACGGGATTGAAACAGCGGCCCGTCTAATCTGTCCCGTCAGAGCATAAAGCTCCTCGCGAGGAAAATCTTTGGTTGTTTTGTACACGTCTTCGACGAGATCCATGGCGCGTTGCCAAACAATCAGTTCTTGATAGTTTCTCACTGTCATTAGGAGTCTCCTTTGGAAGTGACGTTGGAAGTAAGGCACTGCGGCTTCGGGAGTTCAACTTGTGTTATTGACTGCGCACTGCTCACAGGCAACTGCCCACTGTCTACAGCGGTGCTTCGTCAGTCGGAACGGGTTCGCCGGCAGCGTCTGGTTGATTCGGCGAAGACAGCAGCAACTCGGCGAATCCTGGCGGGAACGAGCGAACGCGACCACTGGAATCAGTCACTACGTGGCCAGTTTCGCCTTCCGCAATCACCACTCCGTCTGACTCGCGAACAATCTCATAGCCAAAACGGAGAGAGCGGCGACGCAGCTCAGTAATGTGAGTTCTCACGAACAGCACGTCGTCGTAATACGCGGGCGCTTTATAGCGGCAATAACTTTCGGCAACCACGAGGAAGGCATTCTCGCTTTCTTCCATGTCACGATACGAAAAACCGCGTGCGCGGCAGAATTCAGTACGGCCGATCTCGAACCAGATAAGATAGTTGGCGTGATAGACGACGCCCATCTTGTCCGTTTCGGCATAGCGCACGCGCAGCCCCGTCTCGTGCCATTCATCAACGTCTTCGAGTTCTTCGAGAGCCATCGATAACCTTCCGTAACTGCTCGCTTCGATTCGAGCAGAAGCCAACCGCGTTCGTCCGTTGAATTGCTGGTCGTTTTAGCGGACTATAATACCAGTATATTTAGCTAAGTCTAGGTTATCCGCTTACTTGCCGTAGGTTTAGTACTTTAGAGTCGGTGGATAGTGCGTTCTCAGCGTTCCGAATGTTCCCAGCGTTCTCAGAAGAGCGCAAGATCAGCGCAACGTCAGTCATGGCTTGTGTAGCAAGTAAACGGCCGTTATCGGTTGGTTGTAGATAAATCGAAAGGCTCTCAATTGTTTTGTGGCCGGTGTATCGCATAACGGTTCCGACATCGTTAGCGGTCTTCTCCATTAGGTCGGTGGTGAAGGTGTGCCGGAAGCTGTGGCAGGTGAATCCGTGTGCGCGGCCATAATTAAGTTCAGCAGCTTTCCCGGCGAGACGGCAGGCACTTGATATGTTGCGATCGAAATCTTCTGTTGCTGCTCTGGCGAAAACAAACTCTTCGCTCGTTAGCCCTTCCAGGATGCGCCGGTTAACTATCTCGCGGATGTCTCCCCATAAGGGTATATCGCGTTCGGTTTCAGTTTTGGTCGCTTTTAGACGAACGAAGCCGTGGACACCATCAAGCCAGCGATCCCAGTAGAATTGATTGAGTCGCAGGCGGAGTACTTCATTGAGCCGTCCGCCTGTTAACCGGAGTAGCTGTACAGTGTCTCCTGCGTCGCGCCAAAGAGCTTTGCGTGCTTTATCTCCACGATGTGTGGCTTTCGGTGGAGGCGTGAGTAGTGTCTGTATCAGTTTCGCGTATTCCCAAGGTTCTACAACTCGACGCTCGAATTCCGTCTCACGCTTAACGGTTAGTGTGGGGCGGAGCCAGTTAACCAAGTCCGCTTTTGCCTCTTGTGCCGCTTTGAGCATCCCCTGGGCGTATCCAATAGTTACGCCTGCACTGTTGCGACTGATCTGGAAGCAGAGCGTTTGATAAAACTCTCTCAAGTCGGTTTGGGTGACTTCGCGTATGAGACGATCTGCGCCGAAGCGATCCACAAATGCTTGTAGTGTTCGGCAGACTGAGTCAGCGTGCCGGTTGAAGTTAGCAGATTTATCGCGGCCTCGGACTTTAAGCTTGCGGCGGTAGATTTCGAGCGCCTCACGCATGGTTGTTGGTTTGACGCGAATCTCGCCCCGTAGCTCGGCGTCGATGTCGTCCATTGCTTGCCGTAAGTCGGTCTCGGCTGCGCCTTTTGTAGTGAAGCCACGCTTGCGCAACTGGCGCTTCTTATACCGGCGCTCGTAGCCGTAGAGCTTTTGGCCGTGTTCGTCTGTGTAGGGATAGAAGTTCTTCACTCAGTTGATCGCTTTTGCGGGCGGCGGCTAACTTTGCTATGAAGTTGACGTATCAAAATGCGTAAATGCCTGCAGCTTTGTTTTCCCATTATCGTGGCAGTGCTCAAAGGAACGACAGTTTACATTAATACAGGCCGGTGATGGGATTATTCGCTCAACGCGGGCTTCAGAATACTGTGTTGAATGGTCCGCTTAATCACAGGCTGGCCCGAGGCGAATGCTAGGGCTTCATCAAGATAGTAGCGAGTCGAGCGGCCATGTTTTGTGCGTCTCAGTACCTGGGTGCCGGCTTTTTTCCCTCGAATGGTTGACTCGGCCAACCCTGTGATTTCACTGACCTGTTTGGTTGTGATTTTCTTTCTGATCATTGGTCGACGAATGTCCTTAGATTTGTGAGAAGATCTTCCAGTGGAAAGTTGCTCCTCCAGGCTTGGGAATGTGCATGTTGTGTGCCGTGGGAGAGACGGTAAAATCCCCGTGAAATGCGAGTGGTTCTTGAGAGACACTGGGCGGACTGTGACCAAAAGTCCTACTTGGTTAAGGGCCGGATTGATCAGCGATTGGCGGTGGCTGAGAGGCGGAGGGGTTGTGCTCGGCGAAGGTAGAGAGGTACGGACAGGGGCTATTGGGAGGATCGGACAGGTACTGGGTGCGCACGGTCGTATACTTCTATGATTCTATGAGCTTCGCGATTGAAACCTGCGTATATATATGAGTTGTGGATAGCCGCGCGTGGCCCAAGAGTTCCTGGATGTCTCGCAAATCAGCACCACTGTCAAGTAGATGGGTCGCGAAGGAATGCCGCAGCGCGTGCGGACTTATGTCATGAATCTGAGAGGAAAGGCGAACGTATTTCTCAACCATTCGTCCTACCGCTCTTGTTGTCATACGTATGCCCTGGTAATTAAGAATCAGCGCCTGGGCATTGGGCTCAGCTGTCGTCCGGTAACTGAGCGCCCACAACGCTCGCTTACCGGCGAAAGCGAGAAAGCCACATCTGTCATTAAGGAGTGGTTCCGATTCTCGTCTTATTGTGCTGCCATTGTCTCGTGCCCGTCGTACTTCGGCGGCCATCCAAAACTGAATTATGTCGTCGTCCACGTCAGCCACGTACTTAATTTTTCGTGCTGTTGCAGCCCAACGGCCAAAGCGTTCGAGCGTCAGAATGTGTCCCGGGTTGTCGCGCCAATACGTTGTGTCTTCTGAACGGCGGGAGGTTCGTTTGGAGTCCGCCAGATCCTTGTATCAAGCGATCGCTGTTTCAATGGAGGTCGGTTCTTGTTTCTTGGCTTCAGTTTGCCTAGCGTTCTTTGCGGCCTGCTGTTTGAATAGCACGCAAGGCTTCTTTTGCTTCGTCTCTTATGTTGAAGCTGAAATCCCTGACTTGCTTTCGAGATCCGTCAGGCTGTCGGAGTCAGGCGTGATATCCCCACGTTAACTTGCCCGAGCGCTTTTCTTGCCTGACTTGTCGAGTCCCTCTAGGCTTCCGATTTTTCTTTTCCATTGGTGTCAGCAACATTCAAGCCGCTAATTTTTTGAGCGGATTCTACTGCGATTTATTGAGCAGGCAAGCTTTTCTCAAACTCATAGATTTCTTGCCGGATGAATCGAATCGCTCTGCCGAAGCGATAGCGCGGAACCTTGTTCGAATTTGCCTTTCGATGGTGGATGGCGCTTTCGGAGACTTTCCATCGGTCGGCGAGTTCCTTTGGTGTCATATATTGTCTCTCAAATTCCTCGCGTTCTTTTGCGTTTTTCGGTATCTCGAAAAACTCGTGGGACGCTACCGTTTCCTCGGCTGGAATTCTGGCTTTTTTCTCGGTACGCTCATCTCTAGAGTGCCTCTCATGGAAGTAATCAAACCATCGCCGGAGAATCCCTTGGATTGCTCGGCGACAGCGACCTTGCAGAAGCTATGCCGCATTGATTTCTGCGATTTCTGCGGTTTTTCTTAGGAGTTTTGCTTGCGAGCGCACGTCGGGACCTGATGAGTGAGGTCATCTTTGCAAGCGGGAGGCTTAGGGATGAAGTCAGCCCCAGCCGTGTTCGCTGCAATTTCCTAGAACAATCGCCAGGAAGGGACCACTTAGTAGTGAAAACGCGAGGTGTGATAAAAGGTCAACAGCTGCTTCGGAAACTTTGCTTTCCTGCGGAAAGCAAAGTTTCCGTGTGATGTCTACCGGCGTTCTTGTTATTGATCGGTGCGGTTGGTTTGTAAATGCAAAAGATCAAATCAAGTGGTCTTGACTCACTTCTTTTTCGCGCTCGTGCGCATGTTTACGCGTTCGCTCGGTGCGACTAAATGAGTGCTCGTGTGTGCCGTACAAATCCTCGTGTTCAACTTTGGGCGTAAGGTCAGGGTAAAGGGTGTGTAATCACTCATACTCATGAAATACGCGCTGATTGGCAGTCGTTGTAAGGTCCCTAGGTAGGTTCGAACAT